>NZ_JBMMMZ010000001.1:563511-788818 GCF_049725035.1 Streptomyces sp. XH2
CGGCCGCGCGGGGGGGGGCCGGCGCCTGGTTTTTGTGGCTGGCCCGCCCCCCGCCACGGCGGCTTTTGGCCCTTCTACCGGCCCGGACGTGTTCTTGCCGGCCCGGACGCGCCCGAAGCGGCACGGGCTCTGACGCATGGCCGGATCGAGCTCTGCTCCCAACCCGGACGGGCTGCCACGGTAGCTCGTAGGAGCACCGTCCGACCGTCCGCCCCGAGTGCTGGAGGAGCTCATGACGACTGCCGCGCAACCGTGCGTCAAGGTCCATGACCGCGAGGTGCTGCCGGCGGGCAGTTCGATCGCGCTGTCGGCCAGGCTGCGGGTCACGATCGACGAAGCGGAGAGCGTCGTCGATCTCACCGGCCGACTGCACGATCTGGTCGCGGAACCCGGCGTGCGCGAGGGCACCCTGCAGGTGTACTGCGGGCACACGACGTGCGGCCTGGTCATCAACGAGAACGACCCCGGCCTGCACCAGGACGTCCAGGCCCTGCTGGAGCGGCTGGCCCCGCACAGCAGCACCCACTGCTACGCCCACGACAAACACCGCACTCCCGGCGAGCGGCAGCTCCACGGCAGCGAACGGGACAACGGCCACTCCCACGCCCGCGCCCAGCTCGCCACCCACCCCGAACTCAACATCCCCATCACGGCGGGAGCCCTCTACCTCGGCCGCTGGCAAGCAGTGATGCTCGCCGAGTTCGACGGCCCCCGCACCCGCGAACTGCTCGTGCGCGTCCACGACGCCGCCCCGCGCCCTCCGGCCGTCTGACCGGCGTGCTCGCGCGGCATCCGCGATTTCACTCTCGAAGCCCGGCCGGCGGTGCGGGCCGCAGGAAGCGGGTGGCCCAGGACGCGGGGACGGCGAGCGCGCAGATCACCAGGGCGACGACGGGTACGGCCCCCGCGCCGTGGCTCGCCATGACGCTTCCGCCGATCGCAGCGCCCGCCGCGATCCCCGCGTTGCCCGCCGACGCGCCGAGTGTCGCCGCGAGGTTCCCGCCCGGTCCCGCGAGGGTGATGATCCGCAGCTGCAGCGGGGGCACCAGGCCGAAGCCCACCACTCCCCAGACCGTCAGCGCCACTGCCGCGGCCACGGGTGCGCCGCCGGCGACGCTCAGCAGTCCCAGGGCCGGCACCAGCACCACGTTGCCCACCAGGAGCGTGGTCGCCGCGGCGCGGTCCGCGAACCAGCCGCCGCCGAACGTGCCGACGACGCTGGCCGCGCCGAAGACCAGCAGGAAGAAGCTGAGCATGCCGCCGGAGATTCCGGTGACGTCCTCCAGGTACGGGGCGAGGTAGGTGAAGGCCGTGAACTGTCCGCTCAGCACGACGAGTTCCACCGCGAGCAGGGCGAGCACCCGGGGCGCCAGCGCGAAGCGCACCTGGGCACGGGTGTCGCCGGAGGCCGCCCCCTCGGCCGGCCGCACGACGGCGAGCACCGCCACCAGGACGGCGGCGGCGAGCACGGCGACCGCCGTGAACGTCGCGCGCCAGCCGTAGGCCTGGCCCAGCAGCGTGCCCAGCGGCACGCCCACGACCGTGGAGGCGGCGATGCCGCCGAAGATCATGGAGACGGCCCGGCCGCGCCGCTCGGGCGGCACCAGGCCGGTGGCCACGGCGGACGCCACGCCCACGTACAGGCCGTGCACGGAACCGGTGAGCAGCCGGGCGGCCACGAGGAGGCCCATGCCCTGCGCGAGGACGGCGATGACGTTGCCCGCGACGTAGGCGGCCAGCGAGGCGCACAGCATTGGCCGCCGGCGCAGGCGGATCGTCGCCAAGGTCAGCAGGGGGCCTCCGGCACAGATGCCCAGGGCGTAGGCGGTGACGAGCAGTCCGGCCCTGCCTGCGGAAACTCCCAGGTCGTCGGCCACGACGTTCAGCACGCCGACGATGACGAGTTCAGCCGTGCCCACGGCGAAGGCGCCCAGGGCCAGCACGGCGAGGGCAGCGCGGCTCCGCCGGGTCCCGGCCGTGCCGCCCGCAGCGCCGCCACCTGTCCTGACGGCGTCCGTAGCCGCGGTGTCCGGAGTCACGGTGTCCGGAGTCACGGTGTCCGGAGTCACGGTGTTCGCGCTCGCGCTGTTCGTGGTCGCGCTGTCCTGGGTCATGATGATCGCACCAGCCCGATGACGGGGATGGCCCGCGTCGTCCGCTCGCGGTAGTGGGCGAAGCCGGGGTCCTGGGCCGTCTGGCGCCGCCAGAGCTCCTCGTGCTCGCTCTCCTCGGCCGGTACGGGCCGCACGGCGAAACGATCCGTGACCGCGGCCGTACCCGCGGCCGTACCGACCTCGACGACGGCCTTCCCCGCCGCCATGAGGTTGCGGTACCAGGCGGGCGCGGCCGGGGCGCCGCCGTTGGCCGCGAAGACCACCAGGCGCTCCCCGTCGGCGAGGTAGACCAGGGGTGTCGTGCGCTCCAGGCCGCTGCGCACGCCCACGGTCGTGAGCAGGAGCAGGGGGATGTCCCCGAAGTCCGCTACCCGGCCGCCGGTCGCCCGGAACTCCTCGATGACGCGCAGGTTGAAGGGGTTGCTGTTGATGGCGTCGGTCATGTCCGTGTGCCCTCTGTTCGTTCCGGTTGTCGTTCGGCCGGTGCTGTCAGGTGGTGCGCCACGGAATCCGGGGCAGGTAGAGCCGCGCGTCCGTCGTGGTCTCGTACGGCATGCCCGCGGGCATGTTGATCAGCTCCATGTGCAGGCCCCAGGGCGTCGTGAAGTACACCCAGCGGTCGCCCGCGATGGGGCCGTCCTCGATGGTCTCCGGCTCGCCGAGGATCGTGACGCCGGGCTGTTCCCGCAGGTATGCGACGGCCTTGTCCACGTCCTCGACGTAGACGGCGAAGTGGTGCCCGCCCCAGTCGCTGTTGCGGGGCAGCGAACGGTTCTGGTCCGGTGCCGTGTAGGCGAAGAGTTCGAGGTTGGTGACCGGGCCGAGCCGGAGCATCGCGATGTGCGCCGAGGCCCCGGGGTGGACGCCGAGCTTCCGGCGCATCCAGTCGCCGTCCGGGTCCTCCACCGGGCCCAGCCGGTAGACGAGTTCGGCCCCGATCACGTCGACGAAGAAGTCGACGGCCTGCTGGAGGTCGGGGACGGTGTACGCGATGTGGTGAACGGCGCGGGCGCCGGGGATTCCGCTCATGGTCCTCAACGCATTCTCGTGCGACGGGTAGAGGTGGGGGTTCAGCGCAGCGCACGCGGCGGGGCCGGGGCGAGGCCGTACCGGGCAGTCCGTCACGTCGGCCCGGAGCCGGCCCGGAAAGGGCCGATCACCTGACACATTCCCGCCGCGGCCGTGGGTCCGCCGGCCCGGTCCGTGCTGCGCTACGAGGGTCCGCCGGACCGGATCCGCTCCGACGGCGACCCACGAACCACGAACCACGAACGATGAACCACGAACTACGAACCACATGAACGACGACACACCACGGGGGTTTCTGTTGGCTACTGAGATGATCCGGAGGCGCAGCGTCCTCGGCGCGGGAGCCGGTGCGGCCCTGGCCGCGGCCGCGGGCGCGACGCTCGGGACCGCCGTACCGGCCCGCGCCGAGGGCGGCGAGGACACCGCCGCCCTCGGGGGTGTCACGGTCACCGCGAAGGACCCGCGGTACAAGGACCTGCGGTCCGGGATGAACCAGCGCTGGGCCGCCAGCCCCGAGTACATCGTGCTGCCCAGGAGGACGGCGGACGTCGTCGCCGCGGTCCACGAGGCGGTCGCCAAGGGCAAGCGCATCACCGTGACCAGCGGAGGCCACTGCTTCGAGGACTTCGTCTTCAATCCCGACGTCGCGGTCATCCTCAACCTCTCCCTGATGAACTCCGTGACGTTCGACCGGAAGATGCAGGCGTTCTGCGTCGAGGCCGGCGCCGCGCTCCTGGACGTCTACGAGGCCCTCTACTCCGGGTGGGGCGTCGTCATACCCGCCGGCATCTGCCACTCCGTCGGCGTCGGCGGACACGTCACCGGCGGCGGTTTCGGTCTGCTCTCCCGGCAGCACGGCCTGGTGATCGACCACCTGCACGCGGTGGAGGTCGTGGTCGTCGACGCGCAGGGCAGCGCCCGCAGCGTCGTGGCGACCCGCCACCCCAAGGACCCGAACCACGACCTGTTCTGGGCGCACGCGGGCGGCGGTGGCGGGAACTTCGGAGTCGTCACCAAGTGCTGGTTCCGCACCCCGGGCGCGAGCGGCGGCGATCCGCGCGGACTGCTGCCGAACCCTCCGGCCGAGGTCTTCGCCACGAACGTCAGCTGGCCCTGGTCGAAGGTCACCAAGGACGGCTTCTCGAAGCTCCTCGCGTACTACGCGCAGTGGCTGGAGCGGACGAACACCCCGGGCACCACCCGGTCCGCGCTGTTCCCCTGGATGCTGCTCAACCACCGCGAGTCGGGGAGCATGGGCGTCATCATCCAGCTCGACGCGACCCTGCCCGGCGCGGCGCAGGTCCTGTCCGACTACCTGGCGGGCCTCAACGACGCGCTGGGGGTGGGCTGGTCGCCGGTCAAGCGCGCGGGCGTGGTCGACTCCGAGTACTCGGTGACCCAGCGGCTCCCCTGGCTGCGGGCCACCCGGTGGATCGGTTCGCTCTCGCCCACGCAGACGGACCCGACGATGCGGGGCAAGCACAAGTCGGCGCACCTGAAGAAGCCGATGCCCCAGGCCCACGTGGACGCCATCTACGAGCACCTGACCGGTGTGCCGAGCCCGGGCCCGTACGCGGGCGTGAACCTCTCGCCGGAGGGGGGGAAGATCGGCTCGGTGTCGCCCACGGCCACCGCCGTCGCCCAGCGCGATTCGATCATCAAGCTCGAGTTCGAGACCTACTGGCACGACCAGCGGGACGACGACAAGAACGTCGCGTGGCTCAGGAAGACCTACTCCGCGGTCTACGCGGACACCGGCGGCGTTCCCGTGCCCAACTCCGTCACGGACGGGTGCTACATCAACTACCCCGACGCCGACCTCAACGACCCTCGGTACAACCGCTCCACGACGCCCTGGCACGACCTCTACTACAAGGGCAACTACAAGCGCCTGCAGGAAGTCAAGCGGGCCTGGGACCCGAGGAACGTCTTCCACCACCGCCAGTCGGTCCAGCCCTGATCGCAGGGGCGGCGCCCGGCCGGCGATCGTCGGACGAACCGTCGGACGACGACCGCCGGCCGGGCGAGACGGACAGCCGAGACAGACAACGGACAGCTCAGACTGAGACAGACAGGAGAACCGCGTATGCGCACCACCACTTTGGGGAAGAACGGCCCGGTCGTCGGCCGGATCGGCCTCGGCACGATGGGCATGTCCTTCGGCTACGACCCGCACGGCTGGGACGACGAGGCCTCCACCCGGGTCATCCGCCGCGCCCTCGACCTCGGGGTCAACCTCATCGACACGGCCGACGCGTACGGGCCGTTCACGAATGAGGAGCTGGTCGGCCGCGCGCTGGCCGGACGGCGCGACGACGTGGTGCTCTCCACCAAGGGCGGCCTGGTCGTCGACGAGAACGGGCTCGGCCTCAACGGCCGTCCGGAGTACCTGAGGGCCGCCGTCGACGCGAGCCTCGCCCGCCTGGGCACCGACCACGTCGACCTGTACTTCCTGCACCGCGTCGACCCGCAGGTGCCGCTGGAGGAGAGCTGGGGGGCGCTCGGCGAGGCCGTGGCCCAGGGCAAGATCCGGGCCCTCGGGCTCTCGGCGGTCTCCCTGGAGCAGGTCCGGCGCGCACAGGAAGTGCACCCCGTCGCCGCCGTCGAGTCGGAGGCGTCGCTGTTCACGCGGGACGCGTTCGACGAGGTGCTGCCGTACTGCACCGCGCACGGCATCGCCTTCCTGCCCTTCTCGCCGCTCGGCCGCGGACTGCTGACCGGCGCCTTCACCAAGCCCTCCGACCTGCCGAAGGACGACTGGCGCAGCACCCAGCCCCGCTTCACCGAAGAGGCCATGGCCGCCAACAAGGCCATCGTCGACTCCGTACGCGCCATCGCCGACCGGCACCGGGCCACCCCCGCACAGGTCGCCCTGGCCTGGCTGCTGGCCAAGGGCGAGCACGTCATCCCGATCCCCGGCACCAAGAGCCTGCGCTACCTGGAGCAGAACGCCGGCGGCGCGGACCTGACGCTGACGGCGGAAGAGGTCGCCGAGCTGGACGCGCTGCCCGCCCCGGTGGGCGCGCCCGAGGCCTGAACCCGGCCGTGTCCCCGTCGTCGTGCTCCGTCCGCCTGCCGCGCGGGCGGAGCACGGCCGCGCCGCCCCCTCGCCCCGTCTCGTGTGTGTCCTGCGCCTGCGCCCCTGTCCCGACGTCTCACTGGAGGAGACGTATGTCCAGCGAAGCCGCTGCCACCGCGGCCATCCCCTCCGCCCCCTTCGACATGCCTCGTCCCCCCGGCCTCAGCTGGTACGTACAGGCACACCACCACGTGGGATACGAGGTCAACATCACCCGCAACCTCCTGTCGCCCTCCAACCCCACCCTCGCCCGCGCCTGCGGCGGCGACGGCCGGCCCGGCACCCGCTGCCTGGTCGTCGTCGACAGCACCGTCGACGGCCTGTACGGCGCGCGGCTGCGGGACTACTTCGCCGCCAAGGGCATCGAGCCCCACTGGCTGACCGTCCCCGGCGACGAGGACTCCAAGGACCTCGACCACGTGGTGCGGGTCACCGAGGCCATGACCGACATGGGGATCCTGCGGCGCACGGAGAAGGTCGTCGCCGTCGGCGGGGGCGTGCTCCTCGACGTCGTCGGCATGGCCGCCAGCCTCTACCGCCGCGGCGTCCCCTACATCCGGGTGCCCACCACCCTGCTGGGCCAGGTCGACGCGGGCGTGGGCGTCAAGACGGGTGTCAACCAGGACCGGCACAAGAACCGGCTCGGCACCTACTTCGCCCCGCAGACCGCCCTCATCGACACCGCGTTCCTGCGCACGATCGATCCGCGGCACGTCGCCAACGGCCTCGCCGAGATCATCAAGATGGCCCTCGTCAAGGACGCCGTGCTGTTCGGCCTGCTCGAACGGACCGCCGCCGGCCTGACCCCGGACGTGCTGGCCGACTGCGCACCCGCCGTCGGCGAGATGATCTCCCGGGCCATCGCCGGCATGCTGGACGAACTCGAACCCAACCTGTGGGAGTCCGTCCTCGAACGGTCGGTGGACTACGGGCACACCTTCAGCCCTTCGCTGGAGCTGCGCGCGGACCCGCCGCTGCTGCACGGCGAGGCGGTCGCCGTCGACATGGCCGTCTGCCTGGCCCTGGCGCACAACCGCGGGCTTCTCACCCGGGCCGACGCCGACCGCGGACTGGCCCTGCTGCGCGCCACGGGCCTGCCCGTCACCGACCCGGTGTTCACCGCCGACCTTCTGGAGAGCGCGCTGCGCGACGCGGTCAAGCACCGCGACGGGCTGCAGCGGGTGCCGCTCACCGACGCCATCGGCTCCGTGGTGTTCGTCAACGACATCACCCGCGACGAGCTCGGGCGTGCGCTGTCCTACGTCCACTCCTACGCCGAACGCGCGGCGGCCCCCGGCGCCGCCGCCCTGTCCACCCTCAGCGGTGCGCCATGAGCCTCGACTTCGCCCGGCTGGCCGGCCGGCTGCACAGCCGCGGGAGCGGGACGCTCACGGTGATGGACGTGGGCGGCACCCACGTGCGCACGGCCCGGTGGTCCCCGGACGGCGGGCTGTCCGACGTCACCGACCAGCCCTCCCCCAGCCGGCTGCTCAACCCCGCCGCATCCGTCGCCGAGCTCCAGCGCCGCATGGTCGGTGTCCTGTGCGACGCCGTGCCGGCCGGACCCGGAGCCGTCGCGGGCGTGTCCTTCGGCGCGGCCCTGTGCCACCGCCGGGGACTGGTGTACGCCTCCGCACCCCTGTGGGGCGATCACAGCCGCCCGTTCGAGCTCAAGGAGGAACTCCTGGCCCGGCGGCCCGACGTCGAGTGGCACGTCGTCAACGACGTCACGGCCGCGCTGCTGCACCTGGCGTGGTCCCCGCAAAGCGCCGGCCGCCGCAAGATGCTGCTGATGACCATCAGTTCCGGCATCGCCTGCCGGACCATCGACTGCCGCCGCGCGGTCATCCCGACCGACGGCTGGGGCCTGCAGGGCGAGGTCGGCCACCTGCCGGCCACCGCGCGCCTCGCCGGCGAGCCCGTCGAACTGCCCTGCGCGTGCGGGACGACCGGGCACCTCGCCGCGTACGCGTCGGGACCGGGGATCCGGCGCATGGCGGAGGTCCTCGAAGAACGCGTGCCGGTGCGCTGGAAGCGCTCGCGGCTGGCCCGTGAACTCGCCTCGGGGCAGGACTTCGAGGAGGCCTTCGGGACGGCTCTGGACGCCTACGACCCGGTGGCCCACGAGCTGCTGACCGCGGTGACCGAGCCGGTGGCCGCCGTCCTGCGCACCGCCCTGTGCCTGGACCCGGAGATCGACCAGCTCGCCCTGACGGGCGGCGTCGCCCAGGCGCTGGCCGGGCACTACCGCCGGGCGATCCTGTTGTGGCACCTCACGCGCGAGGGCCTGTACCTGACCAGCGAGAGCGCCCCGGAGTGGGTCAGTGAACGCCTGGTGGTACCCGGGCCGGACGAGGTCAACGGACTCGTCGGCGCCGGCATCCACGCCCTGCTGAGCATGGGCGGCGCAGCAGGGGACAAGAAGCACGACGAGGGGCACGACGAGGGGCGGCGAACCACCGTACGGGGCGGCAGCGCGCACGACACCGGCCCCGGCACGCCTCCCGGCACCCACTGCGCCATCGTCTGTGACGAAACCGGCCTGGGCGTCCGCCGGATGCCCACCCCCCGGCCGGGCCCGGGAGAGCTGGTGGTCGCGCCCCAGCTGGCCGGCTTGTGCGGCACCGACCTGCAGATGCTGCGCGGCCTGCGCGACGACGGCGCGCCGGTGCTCGGCCACGAAGGCGTGGCACGGGTCACGGCGGTGGGCGAGGGCGTCGGCCCCTCGCTCGCGCCGGGCACCACGGTCGTCATCAACCCCACCCACCACACCGACGCGGCCTTCCTCCTCGGCCACACCGTCGACGGCCTCCTCCAGCAACGCACGCTCGTCCCCGCCACCGCCGTGCGCGGCGGCCTGGTCGTCCCGCTGGCCGAGCCGCCCGAGGCGGAACTCGCCGCCCTGCTCGAACCCCTGGCGGTCGTCCGCTACTCCTTCCAGATCCTGCAGAGCCTGCGGCCGAGGACCCTGCTCGTCTTCGGTGACGGCACCGTCGGTCACCTGGCCGTCAGGGCCGCCCGGCGCTGGCTGGGCGAGGGCGTGCGCACGGTGCACGTCCACCACACCGAGGAAGGCCGGGCCTGGAGCGCGGCGAGCCGGCACCCCGCCGACCACCTGCTCCGCCACGACCTCGCGGGCATCTCCGGCCTGGCGGACGCCGTGGGCCCCGGACCCGTCGCCGTCGTCCTGGCCACCCCCCGGGACGCCACCCTCACCTGCCTGGAGACCGTCCTCGGAAGCCTTGCCGGCGAGACCGCCCGGGGCGTCGCCGTGGACCTCCTCGGCGGCCTGCCTCCCGGCGCCCGTACCCCCCTGCTGCCCGGCGCCGACCTCCCGGCGATCAGGGCGGAGAACCTCGCGGGCCTGCCCTTCCCGCCCCGTGTGGTCCCCGTGGAGACCGCGGCCGGCGGAAGCATCAGCCTCTTCGGTCACCGGGGCGTCGCCAACGACCACCTCCTGGACGCCTCCCGCGAACTGAACCGGAACCCCGGCCACTACCGCGAACTCGTCACCCACGTGGCCGGCCTGGAGGAGGCCGCCGGGATCATGCGGCACCTGGCGGGCACCCGGGACCGGACCGTCGAAGGCCGCCGCCTGATCAAACTGGCCGTACGGCTCGGCCCCGTCGACGACGGCGCCTCGGCGGGACGGACCGCGGCATGAACGCCCGGCCCCCCGCCGTCGGACTCGCCGCCTGGCGCCTCCCGCGCACCGGGCCCTCCGCGCTCGACACCGCCGTCGCGCTCCGGGCGGACGGCGTCCAGTTCGACCTCGGAGGACCCGGACGCGGGGAATGGATCGACGCCCCCGCAACCGTCGAAGCGCTGCGCGCACGCTCCCGGCACACCGGAGTGGCACTGCTCGGGCTCGCGGTCAACGTGCTCAACGACATCGGCCTGACCGCACCACCCGGCTCCCGCCGCGCCCTGGACGTCCGCCGGACCCTGATCCGGGCCCTGGACGCCGCGCACCGGCTCGGGATGCCGATGGTCTTCGTCCCGAGCTTCCGCCGCAGCGCCGTCGACGGCCCCGAAGCCCTCCGCCGCACCGTCACCGTCCTGCGCTGGGCCGTGACCGAGGCAGCGGCCCGCGGCCTGCTCCTCGCCAGCGAGAACGTCCTGGATCCGGCCGGGGCGGCCGCCCTGGCCGAGGGCGTGGCCCACCCGCGCTTCAGGCTGCTGCTCGACACGTACAACCCTCGCCTGGCGGGCCTGGACGTGCCGGCGCTGGTCGCCGCGGCAGCGCCGCACTGGGCCGACCAGATCCACCTCAAGGACGGCGCGGCCGGTTCCGGTTCCGCACCGCTGCTGGGCGACGGCGACGGACAGGTCGCCGCCACGCTGGCGGCCGTGGCCCGGCACCGCCTCCCCCTCCGCGCCCTGGTCCTGGAGAACGACTACCGCGACGGCGACCTCGTACGGGCCCGTCAGGACGTCGCCCGTGCCCGGACCCTGGCCGCGCGCCTCGTCCCGGATGCCGCACCCACGAGGGAACACCCATGAAGACGCCGCACACGTTCACCGTCCAGGCCCTGCTGTTCGACATGGACGGCACGCTCGTCGACTCCACCACCGCCGTCGCCCGCACCTGGCGGCGGTTCGCCCGGCGGCACGGTCTCGACGCGGAGGAGATCCTGCGGACCTCCCACGGTCACCGCACCGCCGAGACCGTGGCCCGGCACGCTCCCTCCGGGGCCGACGTGGACGCGGAGACCGCGTGGCTCGTCGCCCAGGACGTCGCCGACACGACCGGCGTGGTGGCCGTGCCCGGCGCCGCGGAGCTGCTCGCCACGCTGCCCCCGGACCGCTGGGCCCTGGTGACCTCGGCCGGCCGCGAACTCGCCGCCCGCCGGATGGCCGCCGCCGGGCTCACCCCGCCCCCCGTGACCGTGACCGCCGACGACGTCGCCGCGGGCAAGCCCGACCCCGAGGGATACCTCACCGCCGCACGCCTGCTCGGGGTGCCCGCCGCCGGCACGGTCGTCTTCGAGGACGCCCCGGCAGGCCTGGACGCCGCCAGGGCCGCCGGAGCGCGACCCGTCGTCGTCGGCCCGTACTCCGGCACCGCCGCCCGCGGCCTGTCACGCGTCCCGGACCTGCGTCCCGTACGCGCCGGCCTGCGGGACGACGGGCGCATCGAGCTGACGCTGCACGCCGCAACCCTTCTCCGAGAGGACGTGACCAGCCCATGACCACCGCACCCGCCGTCCGCATCAGCGGCCGCGTCGCCCCCGGCTTCGAGCCGGTGCGGGGCGAGTTCGAGCGGAACTTCGCCGAGCGCGACGACGGCGGAGCCGCCCTCGCCGTCGAGTGGAAGGGCTCCCTGGTCGTCGACCTGTGGGGCGGCACCGCCGACACCCCGGCGGCACGCCCGTGGAGGCACGACACCAAGCAGCTCATCTTCTCCGGCAGCAAGGGGATCCTCGTCACCACCCTGCTGCAGCTGGTGGACCGCGGCGCCATCGACCTCGACGTCCCCGTCGCCCGCTACTGGCCCGAGTTCGCCGCGGCCGGCAAGGAGCGCATCACCCTGCGCGAGGTGGTCACCTTCACCGCCCGGATGCCCACCGTGGCCGCCCCCGTGTCCCAAGAGGACCTCGGCGACCCCGAGGCCGCGGCCCGGCTGCTCGCCGCCCAGGAACCGGAGTCCGACCCCCGCGCCGACGGCATCCTCTACGGCCCCTTCGCCACGGGCTGGATCGTCGCCGAGGTCATCCGCCGTGTCGACGGCCGGCGCCTCGACCGCTACTTCGCCGAGGAGATCGCCCGGCCCCACGGCCTCGACATCTCCTTCGGCATCACGCCCGCCGAGGAGCACCGCGTCGCCCGCACCGAGTACGGCCCCGGCTTCCTCGACCAGTTCACCGGGTTCGTCACCAGCACCGACCCGCTCACCCAGCGCGTCTGGCAGAACCCCCTGCCCTTCCCCGAGGACGAGGAGACCTGGAACCGCCCCGGACGCCGCTTCACCCTCATCCCCGCCGCCAACGCCTACGGCACCGCCCGCTCCTTCGCCCGCCTCTTCGGCATCCTCGCGGCCGACGCCGTCCGCGACCCCGACGACACCCCCCGCCTGCTCTCGCGCCGCCTCCTCGACGACGCCCGCCGGGTGCACGTGCAGAAGACCGACCAGCTCATCGACGTGCCCATGGTCTACGGCGGTGGGGGCTACCGCCTCCGCTCCCACCCCCGCCCCGGTCCGGACGGGAACTCCTTCGGGCACGACGGCGCCGGCGGCTCCGCCAACCAGGCCTGGCCCCGGGTCGGCGTCGGCATCTCCTACGTCATGAACCGGCTCATCGCCCTCGGCCCCGACGACAAGCGGGCCTCCTCCCTCCTGAAGACGGTCTCGCGCGTGATAGCCGAACGGACGGGTTGAGGAGAGGAGATGAGGAGGTGAGGACGCCATGAGACCCGGTACCACCGCCCCCGACCGGCAACCACCCCCGTCCACGCCCATCCGCGGCGCCGGAGCGACCGGCGCCGGGGTTCCTGGCGCCGAAGCACCAGCCCCTCCCGCCACGACCCCGGCGGACCCCCCGGCCCGCCTCGGCCGGTGCACCGCCGTGGTCGCACTCGGAGGACTGCTCTTCGGGTTCGACACCGGAGTGATCTCCGGTGCCCTGCTCTTCCTCAAGGAAGACCTCGCACTCGACTCCTTCGAAGAGGGAGCGGTGGTCTCCACCCTCCTCATCGGCGCGGCGGCCGGAGCGCTGCTCAGCGGCCGGCCCGCCGACCGCTGGGGCCGCAAGCCCGTGCTCGTCGCCGTGGCGGCCACCTTCACGATCGGCCTGCTCCTCGCCGCCCTCGCCACCGGCTTCTGGATGCTGATAGCCGCCCGGACCGTCCTGGGACTCGCCGTCGGAGCCGCCTCCGCCGTCGTCCCGCTCTACCTCTCCGAGATCGCCCCGCCCCGGCTGCGCGGCAGACTCGTCACCGCCAACCAGGTCCTGCTCACCACCGGCATCCTCGTCTCGTACCTGATCAACCTCGGTTTCTCCGGCACCGCGAACTGGCGCGCCATGTTCGCGGTGGGCCTGGTGCCCTCCGTCGCCATGCTCCTCGGCACGCTCACCATCCCCGAGAGCCCCGCCCGGCGCCGCCCGCCCGCACCCCGCCCGCCGGGCGCCGGCGCCGGGACCCGCCGCATGCTCCTGGCGCGGTCGGCACGGCCCGCCCTCGTCATCGGCGTCACCCTCGGAGCCGTCCAGCAGTTCGGCGGCATCAACTCCGTCATCTACTACGCGCCGAGCCTCTTCCACCGGGCCGGGCTCACCGCCGGGAACTCGATCACCTACTCGGTCGTCATCGGCGCCGTCAACGTCGCCGCAACCGCCCTCTCCGTGCCCCTCATCGACCGCCTCGGCCGCCGCCCCCTGCTCCTCCTCTCCCTCGCGGGCATGCTCGTCTCCCTCGTCCCGCTCGGCTTCGCCCTCGCCGCGGGCGGATCCGGCGGCGCGGTCGTCGCCGTCGTCTGCATGGTCGCCTACGTCGCCGCCTTCGCCGTCGGCCTCGGCCCCGTCTTCTGGATCCTCATCTGCGAACTCTTCCCGCCCGAGGCGCGCGCCCGCGGCGCCGGCGTCTGCGCCGTCGTCAACTGGGCCGCCAACTTCGCCGTGGGCCAGATGTTCCTGCCCGTCGCCGACCTCACCGGCGACGGTGCCGTCTTCTGGTTCTTCGCCGCGGTGTCGCTGGCGGCGATCGTCTTCGTCCACCGCACCGTCCCGGAGACGAAGAACCGCTCCTTCGAGGAGATCCAGCAGGACCTGCTCCCCGTCCGGGCCTGACCGCGGATCGTCCCGCGGCGCGCTCGTCGCCGCTACGCTCGCGGGCTCGCGGTCAGGGTGAGGCTTCCGGGAAGGGCCGCACACGCTTCCCGGAAGTGGGCGGCCAGGTCACCGCGCGTCGGTGTGCCCGGGGAGGACACCCATGTGTCCAGTGCACAGTGGAACGCGGCGACGAGCATGTCCAGGGCGAGCCGTGGGCGCAGATCGTCCTCGCTCCCGAAGTCGAACCGGCGGTGAAGGATGCCGAGCGCGGCGCGGCTGGTGTCGTTGCAGAACCGCAGGCCATGCGCATCCATCGACGGAGCGCGGGCGGCCAGCTGACGGCTGAGCAGGACGCGGTGCGCCCAGTCGTCAGCAGTCATGCGCTCCAGGGCGGCGCACAGCGCCGTCCGGAGCATCTCCAGCAGTGGGCGGCGGCCGGGCTCGCGGGTTTCGAGGTCGTCGAGGAAGGCCCGCCACAGATCCTGCGTCGGCGCCATGGCCACGTCCTCCTTGCTGCTGAAGTGCCGGAAGAACGTGCGCTTGGACGTCTCCACCTCGTCGCAGAGCTCGTCGAGGGTCACGCCGTGGAAGCCCCGCTCGGTGAACAGCTCCAGAGCGGTGTCGATCAGGGCTTCCCGCGTACGTCGCTTCTTGCGCTCGCGCAGTGGGAGCCGGTCGCCGTGTTCGCGTGGTGTGAGCACATTCCCCATGACGGACAGCGTACCCGAGGGGTAATTGCCACTTGCAGGCATGCGCCACTCAGTGGCATAACTGTGGTCCTGCGCCACGACTACCGAAGGATTCACCGCCATGCGCGCCTTGCTCGTCGACCGCTCCTCACCTGCCGGACTCCGGCTCGCCACGGTCCCCGACCCCGAACCCGCCCCTCACCAGGCTCTGGTCCGGGTGAAAGCGGCCTCCCTCAACTACGGCGAGGTCCGGTTCGCCCTCCAGGAAGCGCCCGAGGGCACTGTCCTCGGATGGGACGCGGCCGGGGTGGTGGTGCGAGCAGCCGCCGACGGATCCGGCCCGGCGGCCGGCACCCCGGTGGTCACACTCGGCCCCGACGGCGCGTGGGGCGAACTCCGCGCCGTGGACACCGACCTGATCGGCGTGGCCCCGGCAGGAGCCGACTTCGGAGCCCTCAGCACCATCCCCGTGGCGGGAGCCACCGCCCTGCGCGCCCTCCACCGCCTCGGGCCGATCCTGGGACGGCGCGTGCTCGTCACCGGCGCGACAGGCGGTACGGGCCGGTACGTGGTGCAGTTGGCCCGGCGCGGCGGAGCGCACGTCGTGGCCTCCACCGGATCCCCGGCACAGCACGGCGACAGCCTGCGCGGATCGGGGGCGCACGAAGTGGTGGCAGGGCCGCTCGAAGCCGAAGGGCCAATCGACGGGGTGGTGGATCTGGTGGGCGGGCAACAACTCGTCGACGCCTACAGCATGCTGCGCGAAGGCGGCACCCTCGTCGCCGTCGGGCACTCCGCGCACGAAGCCGAAACCTTCCCGTACGGTGCCCTCTTCGGCGACCAGGGCCGGCACGACCGCTCGATCACCACCTTCTTCCTGCTCGCCTGCACAGGCCTCGCTCCGGATCTGTCGTGGCTCGCGAGCCGGGTCGCTTCCGGCGACCTCGACCCGCAGATCTCCTGGCGCGGCGACTGGGAGAACGCCGCGGACGCCATGGACGCCCTGCTCGGCCGCCGCCTCCACGGCAAGGCGGTACTCGACATTCCCTGAGGCACCGCACCGGGTGCGGAAACCGGTCGGGCCGGCGCCCGTCCCGGCCGGTGCCTGCCGGCTCGAAGGCGACGCGTACGAGCTCGTGATGCACGGCACCCGGCCGGCCACTACCGGCAGGCCGAGCTGGAGGTCCTGGCCGATTCCGGGGTCCTTTCGGGAATGCAGCGCACGAAGAGCCGGTGGCACACGCGCGTGCCGCCGGCCCTTCGTACGTACGGCTGTTCCTGCGATCCACCCGCCCGTCAGAAGCCGAGGGATCCCAGCAGTCCGGTCACCGGCGAGACGAGGTCGTGGCCGAACTGCGTGACCTTGGTGACGACCTTGGTGCCGCCGAGCGCACCGATCCACTTGGACTGGCCGAAGGTGAGCACGCCCAGAGCGGTGCCGGCGAGGGACGACTTGAACTCGCTGCTCGTCCACCCGTAGCCGATGCCCGTGAACAGGGTGTTGAGCCCGGCGAACGCGAGGGAGGCGTAGGCGAACCCGGAGGCGGCGGCTTCCACGAACGGCACGGCGGGCGGGAAGAACATGCCGACCGCCAGGCCGCCGATGCCGAGGAGGGCGGAGGCGAAGCCGGTGCCGATGCTGAGCCAGTTGGTGGCGTTGGCCGCCCACCGCGCGCCTTCCTTCCACCAGGGAAGGCCGCCCTTGACGTTGTCGTTGTCGGGCGAGTCCGCCGGGTTCTTCCCGGCCTCCTTGGCCCTGCGCGCTTCTTCGGCGGCCTTCCTGGCCGCCTCCGCGACCTCGGCCTTCCGCTTGGCCGCGGCGATCTGGTGCGCCTGGCTCGCGGCCGCAGCGGCCGTCCGGGCGTCCTTGCCCGCCTGGACGGCGGAGGCACGGGCCGAAGCCGCCGACGCCTGGGCGGAGTTGGCGGAGGCCACGGCGCGGCGGGCGGCGTCCACGGCGCGGTTCGCGGAGTAGTTCGCCGAGCGTGCGGCCGTACGCGCGGTGGCGGCGGCCTGCTTCGCCTTGTCGGCCGAAGCCTGCGCCTCCTTGGCCGACTTCTCGGCGGCGTCCGCGTTCGCGTCGGCCTGCTTCGCGTAGTCGGCGGCCTTCTCGGCGGACTTCTTGGCCTTGTCCGCCCACTTCAGCGCCTCGTCGGCGGCGTCCCTGGCCTTCGCCGCCGCCTCCTGCGCACGGGCGGCGTCTTCCTGCGCCTTGTGCGCGATCTTCGCGGCGGCGGCGATCGCCCCCTGCATCGCGGCGATGTGGGTGGCGGAGTCGTGGTCGAGCTGCGCGGTCTTGTACTGGACCGAGGCGAGGAAGTTGCGGCGCATCCACGCCGGGCCCTCCATCGCGGCCTGGGCGTGGGCCTTGGTGTACGGGCCGGCCTTGCCGATGACGGCGGCGGTGGCGACCGCGTCGTCCTCCCGCTGCGCCGCCTCGTACGCACCGCTGAGGAACTCGTACAGGGCCTGGGCGGTGCCCGCGTTCAGCGCGTCGTTCGCGGCCTTCGTCACCGCGCTGCCGGGGTTGTTGGCCAGGACGCGGGAGACCGCGACGCGGTTGTCCATGGCGGCGGCCCCGACGACGTCGGTGCCGAGGAACTTGGTGGCGGCGTCGAGGTCGTCGCTCTCCAGTGCCTTGGTCGCGGCGTCGGCGACGTCCGGGGCGGAGGTCTGGGCGATGTAGAGGACGGTCTCGCGGTCGTCCTGCTTCTGGGCGATCCGCCGGTCGGCGTCGATCCAGGCGTGGACGTCGGCGTCCGCACCGCACAGGGCGAACCGCGCGGCCTCACGGGACCAGCCGCCGCGGGAGTCCATCAGGGCGATGGCCGCCTTGCGGCCGAGCGTGGCGGCAAGACCCGTGTCACCCGCCTTCAGTGCCGACTCGGCCCGGGAGAGGAGGTCCTTCGTGGCCTGGTCGGCCTGGTCGGACTGCGTACGTCTCTTGGCGAGTTCGGCTTTCTCCTGCTCTTCGATCTGCGCGAGCAGCCGGGCCTCTTCGAGCGCCTGCTGCACGTCCTGGTCCAGGCGCTGCCACTCGGCCTCGCGCGCCTTCTTCTCCACCTCGACCGCCCGGTTGACGGCGTCGGTGGCGGTGTTCGCGGCCTTGGTGGCCTCGTTGGCGAACTCGGTGGACTTCTTCGCGTATTCGACGGCCTTGCCGGCGTACTTCACGGCCCACTCGGCGGCTTCCGCGGCCTTCTCCGCGTGGTCGGCCGCGCTGTTCGCGGCGTCGCGCGCGGTGCGGGCGGCCGTCGCCGCCGCGTTCGCCAGGGACTGCGCCGTGCCGGCGGCGCTGGTCGCGATCGCGGCGTTGGCGTTGGCGATCTGCGCCTGCCGCCGGGCCTCCGCGGCCTCGGCCTGCGCCTTGCCCGCGGCGGAGGCGGCCGTGGCGGAGGCGTTCGCGGCGGCCGCGGCATTGCGGGCCGCCGAGGCGGCGGACGATCCGGCGCTCGCGGCCTGGGCCGAGGCAGTGGCGGCGTAGTCGGCGGCCCTGGCCGCGCTGCGCGCCTTCGCGGCGGCGTTGCGGGCGGCGACGGCGGCGTCCTTGGCGGCCGCGGTCTTGGCGGCGTCCTTCGAGGCGGCGATGGCGGCGCCGTACGCCCGGGCGGCGGCGGAACCGGCGGTGGCCGCGGCCTGGCTCGCGGCGGTGGCGGCGTAGGCGGCGCGGCGGGAGGCCTGGACGGCGGCGTGGGAGGCGCGGATGGCGACCCGGGCCGAGTCGGCCGCGCCCTTGGCGGACTCGGCGGCCTTGCGGGCCGCCCTGCCGGACTTGACCACGTCGTTCTGGGCGGCCTGGGCCTCGGCCGCGGCCTTCTCCGCCGCTTCCTTGGCCTTCGCGGCGGCCTCCACGGCGCGGGCGGCGGCCTCTTCGGCCTGCTTCGTCTTCGCGTCGGCCTTCTTGCCCTCGCGCTCGACGACCGCGACGAGTTCCTCGATCGTCGCGGCCTCCTGGTCGCGGGCCCGGGCGATGTGCTGGCCCGTCTCCAGGAACCATTCGACGTCGTCGGCGGAGCCGGACAGGGCGCGGGAGGCGTACTTCCGCACTTCCGGGCCCGCCTCGACCATGAGCTTGGAGGCCTCGACGCGCATGTCCTCCAGGCGGGCGGCGTACTGGCCCTCGGTGAGGAACTCCTCCAGGGCCGCCCGGGTGCCCGCGTCCAGGGCGGCGCCGCCGTCGCGGCGTACGGCCTTGTCGCCGGTGGCCATCACGGTCGTGGTGGCCACGCGCAGGTCTTCGAGGATCGCGGCCTTGAAGCCGCCCTTGAGGTAGTCGGCGATGGAGGCGTCGCCGCCGTCGATCGCCGCGGCGGCCTCGCGCCGCGTGCCCTTGCCGCCTCCGGCGAGGGAGGTGACGACGGCGACGCGGTTGTCCTCCGCCGTGGCCTTGGGCAGTTCGTCGGTCAGGAAGGCCTGGATGTCGGCGTCGGTGCCGGAGAGCGCGGCCTGGGCGGCGGCGCGGACGGCCTTGCCGCCCAGCAGCCACGCCTTGACGGCCTTGGCCCGGTCGGTGTCGGGCAGGCCGAACGGGTCGCCGTCGTCGTCGGCCGGAGGGGTGTCGGCCAGGGCGGCTACGGGATTGAGGACGAGGCTCGAAGTGGCGGCGACGGCCGTAGTGGCTGCTATGGCGCCGAGAACGCGCCGTCTGCTCCAAAACGTGGTGTCCAAAGCGGTCCTTCGGATCGGTGCCCGGCAAGCGGCGGCGTACGTGCGGTGACGTGGCGCGCTTCCGGACAAGGAGGTGTGTCGGCCGCGCGCATGTCCCCCGAGTGGCACGGGAGTTCAACAGGGACACGGCGGATGCGCGTTCGAGACCATATGCGCAGGAACGGGCCGTTGACCACCTCTGAGGGCGCTGGGAAACGCCAAGAAGGATCACAAGCCCCGTGTGTGGCGCTTTGTCGATCAATAACCCGTCAACGGTCTGGCGCGGGCCGTGGACGCGTGTTTGAATTCCGCCGTCTCCGTGACCGAGCCCCACCTCTTGCGCGCCGAGGCACCGCTTCCGTTCCTGCCCGGCTTCGCGCGACACGGATTAACGAACCTTTGACACAAAGGACTTGTATGAAGCTCGCACGGCGGATCATCGCCACCGGTGCGGCCGCCGCAGCCTGCGCTGCCGCACTCCTCGCCGCCACCTCCTCCTCCCAGGACGGCCCATCGCCCACCCCGGCGACGGTGGCCGACAGCCGGCCCGGCTACGTGGTCGAGGACTTCACCTACCCGGGCGCCGACAAGATCAAGGCCGAGAAGGGGATCACCCTCAAGCGCGGCGACGGCCACGTCACCCTCGCCGACTGCTCCTCCGGCACCGGGCTGATGGAGGTCTGGTCGCGGAAGAACGACAAGATCTGCTTCCGCACCACCGGCACCTCCGGCTACCTCACCCTTGAGATCCCCTCGGTGTTCGCGGTCAAGGGCGCGGCCGACCACACCGCCGACGTCACCCTCACCGCGCCGGGCGCCACCCCGCAGCAGGTCGAGGTCGGCAAGGGCAACTGGACGCCGGTCGGCGAGTCCGCGGACCCGCAGGGCCGGGACTTCGTCCTCGTCGAGATCCGCACCGGCAAGTAACGGCACGTACCCGGAGACCATTCACCATGCGTCGAACCATGCACGGAACCACGCCTAGAACCCACAAGCGGAGCACCGCGCTCGCGGCCGTCCTCGTCGCCGCCGCGCTCACCGCTCCCGCCGCCTCCGCCCACGCCGTGACCGGGCCCGCCGAGACGGACAACACGCGCGGCTTCACCGCGCGCCTCGACATCGGCAACGGAACCAAGGCCTGCAGCGCCGCCCTGATCGACACGGAGTGGCTGATCACCGCCGCCTCCTGCTTCGCCGACAACCCCGGCGAGTCGATCAGGATCCCGGCCGGAGCCCCCAAGCTCGCCACCAAGGCCGTCGTCGGCCGCACCGACCTCACCACGAACGCCGGCGCGGAGCGCACCGTCGTCAAACTCGTCCCCCGCGAGGACCGGGACGTGGTCCTGGCCAAGCTGTCCGCTCCGGTCCCAGGTGTCCGCCCCGCCGAGATCGCCACCACTCCCCCGCAGGCCGGCGAGAAGCTGACGCTGACCGGCTACGGGCGCACGAAGGACGAGTGGGCCCCCGTCAAGGCGCACCACGGGACCTTCACCGCGGCCGCGCCCGGCGGCAACGACCTGGAGGTCACGGGCGACGACGCCGCGATATGTCCGGGTGACGGCGGCGCGCCGGTGTTCCGCACGGCCGGCGACACCGCCCGGATCGTGTCCGTGGCCTCTCGCTCCGACCAGGGCGGCTGCTTCGGCATCGACGCCGCGCAGACGTCTGCCAAGGGCGTCGCGGCCCGCACCGACGACCTCGCCGCCTGGGTGGATGCCACCGTCAAGGCCGCCCCGGTCGTCGACTTCAACGGGGACGGCATCGAGGACATCGCCATCGGCGACCCCAAGGCGACCGTCGGCGGCAACGCCGAGGCCGGTGCCGTGCGCGTCGTCTACGGCGGCGGCAAGGGCAGCACCCAGCTCGACCAGAGCCTGTCGTTCGTGCCGGGCGAGGCGGAGGCCGGGGACCGCTTCGGCCACTCGCTGGCCACGGTGGACTACAACCAGGACGGCTGTACCGACCTCGTCGTCGGCGTGCCCTATGAGGACGCCGGGTCGATCGCGGACGTCGGCATGGTGACCGTCGTCTACGGCTCCGCCGACGGGCTGGGCAAGGGCCGCGCCTCCGACAACTACGTGCAGGGCGAGGGCAACGGCGCCCTGAAGGCGTCCGCCAACGAGAAGGGCGACATGCTCGGCTACTCCGTGGCGGCCGGGCAGACCCGGGAGGGGGATCCGTTCATCGTCATCGGCGACCCGGGCGAAGCCATCGGCGACAAGAAGGAGGCGGGCTCCGTCATCTACGTGCGCGGCGGCACCAACGTGTCCCTGACGCAGGGTGCCGGCCTGTCCGGCGGTCTGGAGGCCGGCGACAAGGCCGGCTGGTCCGTGTCCGCCGACGCGAACAACATCGCCATCGGCGCACCGGGCGAGGACATCGACAAGGCCACCGACGCCGGGTGCGTGTGGGTGCTGTCGCACAAGCTCAACGCCGACCACAAGCCCACCGAGCGGGCGAACATCAACCAGAACAGCGACAAGGTCTCCGGCGGCTCCGAGACCGGTGACGCGCTGGGCACCTCCGTCGCCTTGGTGGAGAACGGCACGAACGGCGACTCCCTCCTCGCCGCGGGCGCCCCGGGCGAGTCGATCACCAACGCCGCCGGGACGGACGTGAAGAACGCCGGCAGCGTGACCACCTTCAAGATCCCCGCCTCCGGCGCCTGGACGCAGTACCAGGTGATCCACCAGGACCAGCCGGACGTCATCGGCGGCATCGAGACGGGCGACCGGTTCGGCGAGACCGTCCAGGCGGTCAGCCTCTCCCCCAAGACCGCCCCCACCTGGCAGACGCTCCAGCTCCTCGTGGGCGTTCCGGGCGAATCCCAGGGTTCCGTGACCGCCGCGGGCGCCGTGCAGACGATGACCCTCATCGGCGCTCCCGGCCCGCACAACGACGTCCTGTACGCCGGGCACAACGGCGTCCCCGGAACGCCGGGCGCGAACCAGCGGATGGGCCAGGCCGTCGGCGCCTCCCCGACCCACATCTACGTGGGCATGCCGACCGGTCCGAACGCCCAGGGCGCGGCCTACGCGGTGCCGTGGCAGAACGTCACCTCGTACGACGCTGCCGGCACCGACCAGCCGGTGACGATGTACCAGCCGGGCAAGGACGGCATCCCGTCGGGCGGCAAGGCGTTCGGAGCGGTCATCCGGTAGCGGTGCCTGTGCACGGGTGAGCAGGATGCGGGTCCCGCCCTCGGCAGGAGGGCGGGACCCGTGTGCATGCGCCCGAAGGGCCGGCCGAAGGACTGACCGAAGGATCTTGTTGATCAGCCGCCGCAGGTACAACTGCCGCCGCTCTGGACGGGGCTCTGAGCGGGGCTCTCTGCGAAGACGTCGGCGTCGGCTTTGACGACGTAGACCTCCCAGGGTTCGCGCCCGGGGCCGTGGACCCAGACCTTGTCCTGGAGGGCGTAGCAGCAGGAGGTGTCGTTCTCCTCGAAGGTGGCCAGGCCGGCGTCCTTGAGGCGTTCGGTGGCGGCGGTGACCTGGTCGGCGGTCCCGACTTCGACGCCCAGGTGGTCCAGGCGGGTGTCCCGGCCGGGCTCACCTTCGATGAGGACGAGCTTGAGCGGGGGCTCGGCAATGGCGAAGTTGGCGTATCCGGGGCGGCGCTTCACGGGCTCGACGCCGAAGAGCTTGGAGTAGAAGGTCACCGACGCGTCGAGGTCGGCGACGTTGAGGGCGAGCTGGACGCGGGACACGTTGATCTCCTCGATTCACTGCATCGATCGATTTCAATGCAAGGTTGCGCCCTGGATCGAAAAACGTCAACATAGAAGCATGTCGAATCAGGAATTCGTGGTGCTCGGGCAGGAAGGCCCCGACGGCTGCTGCCCCGGCCTGCTCACCGCCCCGCTCGCCGAGGACCAGGCCGTGGAGCTGGCGAAGGTCTTCAAGGCCCTGGGCGACCCGGTACGGCTGCGACTGCTGTCGATGATCGCCTCACGGGCCGGCGGCGAGGTGTGCGTGTGCGACCTGACCCCGGCCTTCGACCTGTCGCAGCCGACGATCTCCCACCACCTCAAGCTGCTGAAGCAGGCGGGTCTGATCGCTTCCGAGCGGCGCGGGACGTGGGTGTACTACCGGCTGCTGCCGGAGATGACCGACCGGCTCGCCGGGGTCCTCACCCGCCCCGCCGGGGAGCCGCTGCCCGAGCCCACAGGGGTTTCCTCGTGACCGGCCCGGCCACGTCCCCGGTGGCGGCCCGGCTGTCCTTCCTCGACCGCTACCTGGCCGTGTGGATCCTCGCCGCGATGGGCGCCGGCCTCGGGCTGGGCCGTCTCGTCCCCGGGCTGGGAGGCGCACTGGCGAAGGTGACCGTCACCGGCGTCTCGCTGCCGATCGCGCTGGGACTGCTGGTGATGATGTACCCGGTGCTGGCCAAGGTCCGCTACGACCGCCTCGGCACCGTCACCCGCGACCGGCGGCTCCTGATCCCGTCGCTGGTGCTGAACTGGGTGCTCGGCCCGGCGGTGATGTTCGCCCTGGCCTGGCTGTTCCTGCCGGACCTGCCCGAGTACCGCACCGGTCTGATCATCGTCGGGCTCGCCCGCTGCATCGCCATGGTCATCATCTGGAACGACCTCGCCTGCGGCGACCGGGAAGCCGCCGCCGTGCTCGTGGCCTTGAACTCGGTGTTCCAGGTGATCGCCTTCGCCGGGCTCGGCTGGTTCTACCTCTCCGTCCTGCCCGGCCTGCTCGGACTGCAGACCGCGGTGCTCGACGTGTCGGTGTGGGAGATCGCCCGCAGCGTGCTGATCTTCCTCGGGATCCCGCTCGCGGCCGGATACCTCACCCGCCGCCTCGGCGAGAAGGCCAAAGGCCGCACCTGGTACGAGACGAAGCTGATCCCCCGGATCGGCCCCTTCGCCCTGTACGGCCTGCTGTTCACGATCGTCGTGCTCTTCGCCCTCCAAGGCGACGCCATCACCTCCCGCCCGTGGGACGCCGCCCGGATCGCGCTGCCGCTGCTGGTCTACTTCGCCGTGTTGTGGACCGGATCCATGGCGCTCGGCCGCGCCGCCGGCCTGGACTACCCGCGCGCGACGACGCTGGCGTTCACCGCGGCGGGCAACAACTTCGAGCTGGCCATCGCGGTCGCCATCGCCACCTTCGGCGCGTCCTCCGGCCAGGCCCTCGCCGGCGTCGTGGGCCCCCTCATCGAGGTCCCCGTCCTGATCGGCCTCGTCTACGTCGCGCTCGCCGCGCGGCGTTGCTTCCCCTCACCCGCCGGCGACCTGCCGGCCGTCCCGGAAGGTTCCGCCCGTGCCTGAGTCCAAGCCGTCGGTGCTGTTCGTGTGCGTCCACAACGCCGGGCGTTCCCAGATGGGCGCCGCGTTCCTGGCCCACCTCGGTGGCGACCGCGTCGAGGTCCGCTCCGCCGGGTCCGCCCCGGCCGAAGCGGTCAACCCGGCCGCGGTCGAGGCGATGCGAGAGGCCGGCATCGACCTCTCGCATCAGACGCCGAAGCTGCTCACCACCGAGGCCGTTCAGGCGTCCGACGTCGTCATCACCATGGGCTGCGGCGACGCCTGCCCCGTCTTCCCCGGCAAGCAGTACCTCGACTGGAAGCTCGCCGACCCCGCGGGCCGGGGCATCGACGCCGTACGCCCCATCCGCGACGAGATCGAACGGCGCGTCCGTGCCCTGCTGGACGAACTCCTCACCGACCGTCCCTGACCCGGCTCGGCAGAGTCCGCCGCATGTCAATCGGCGTGGTGGCGCAGTTCAGGCGGACTTGGCGGCGACCAGCCGGTCCGCGAGCTTGCACAGACGGCGCACCGTGCGGTCCTCCATCGCGACCGGGGCCGCCGGGGAGAGGGCCCTGCGGTCGTAGTAGGCGCCGGGGACGAGCTCGGTGGCGGGGTCGCAGAGCCGGACGACCCGCTCGGCGCCCTGCAGCGCGGAGTCGCCCTCGTGGGCGTACAGCGGCAGCAGACCGGTGTCACACACGCCCGGGTGCACGCTGACCGAGGTCCACGGCGCCTCCTCGCGGGCGAAGACGGTCAGTGCCAGCTGGGACTGGGCGTACGCGGCGAGGCGGGAGTAGCGCTTGGCGCGGTGGGGGTCGTTCCAGGCGATGGACGCCGTGCGGTGCATGGAGGACGAGACGTTGACGACGCGGCTGCCGGGGCGGGCGCTGAGCGGGCCGGAGAGCTCGTGGGTGAGGAGGTAGGCGGCCAGGAAGTTGACCTGGAGGGAGAGTTCGTTGCCGTCGGCGGTCATGGTGCGCTGCTCGGGCGCGGCGACGGCGGCGTTGTTGACCAGGACGTCGAGGACGGGGTGCTCCTCGGTGACACGCGCGGCCATGGCCCGTACCTCGTCCAGGCGGGAGAAGTCGGCGACGGCCAGACGCAGGCACAGGGTGTCGACGCCGGATGCCACCAGGCGGGCGATGGCGTCATCGCCGGACGCCTGGTCGGGGGCGTGGACGATGACCGTGTCGCCCCGTTCGGCGAGCAGCCGGGCGGTCTCCCAGCCGATGCCGGAGGTGGCACCGGTGACCAGAACGGTCCTGGAGGCGGGCGAGACGGCAAATGTCATGGGAATCCACTCCGGGAAAGACAGAGCGGCAGCGAGCGCTGTGGGGCGGAGCTGCCGTGCGAGCGTGAAGCGGCGTCAGCGACAGGGGCCGGCGAAAGCCGGAGCCCGCTGCGCCGCGCGATAGGGGCTGCCGTGATCGGGCGCAGCCGGGACGTCAGTGAACAGTCGGCGCGCTCGGCGCACCGTGTGCGATCAGCGCACGGAACCGGGCAGCGCCGTATGAGGCGGCCGGTCGTCGTGTCGCAGGTGGCTGTTCACGAGCACCATTCAAGAAATCCCCGCGCCCGGGCACAAGCGGTACGCCATATCTCTGACGCCGCCCTGACGGTGGGAACCGGAGCGGGAAGACTGATGGGTCGTGGGGGGCAGCCCTGACGTCGCCCGGCCGGGTCGCCGCCGAAAACCAGAGGCTGGGTCGCGGCCCGATCGTTACGATCCGGACCATGAGTACTCACCATGCCGGCGGCCCCACGTTTGTGCTGGTCCACGGGTCCTGCTCCAGCTCTTTCATGTGGACTCCCGTCCAACGGGAGCTCGCGTTGCTCGGCCACCGCAGCTTCGCCGTCGATCTGCCGGGCCATGGCTTCGACGCGCAGTACTCGGTGTCCTACCAGGCCCCGCAGGATCTCGACGCGTGGGCGGCCGAGCCTTCGGCGTTGGCCGGGGTCACCCTGCAGGACAACGTTGACGTGGTGGTCGATGTCGTCCGCCGAGTGGCCCGGTACGGGCCTGTGGTGCTGGTGGGCGCCAGCCTCGGCGGAACCACCATCACGGGAGTGGGCAACGCCGTGCCCGAGCTGGTGGACAGGCTCGTGTACGTGTCCGCGTGGTCGTGCGTCCAGCGGTCCAGCCCGGTTGAATACATGCAGGAGCCCGAGTTCGCCGACAACCTGCTGGGCCCGCTGGCCGCGTTGAACGTGGGCGATCCGGTCGGGCTCGGCGTCGGACGGGCCAACTACCGCACGGCTGACCCCGAGTTGCTCGCCGCCCTCAAGGCAGCGGTCATGGCCGAGGGCACCGACGGGCAATTCCGCGCTTTTCTCAACATTCTGCAGCCCGACGAGTCCCTTGCCGTGATCACGGCCGATGCCCGCGGACACGCCGGCACCTGGGGCACGATCCCCCGCACGTACATCCGGCTCACCGGCGACCGTTCACTTCCGGTGGCGATGCAGGACCGGTTGATCGCCGAGGCGGACGCGCTGACGCCTGACAACCCGTATGACGTGCACACCTTGGACACCAGCCACGTGGGTTACCTCCTGCGCCCGGCGGAGGTGGCGGGAATTCTGGACCGCCTGGTCTGACCGGCGCCGTCGGCGGAGGAGCGCGGAAGCACGCACCAGCGGACGGAACGCGCTCCACACGGCGTCGAGGAGCACGTCACCGGCCGCTGTGCCCGGCCTTCGGACCGCGCCCGCCTCCTGCCCGGACCTCACGCGGCCATCACTGCCGGTACCCGCTCAGGAACCGCCCGATCCGGCTGATCGCCGCGTCCAGGTCGTCGGCGTACGGCAGGGTCAGGATCCGGAAGTGGTCGGGGCGGGGCCAGTTGAAGCCCGTGCCCTGGACGACCTGGATCTTCTCGCGGAGCAGCAGGTCGAGGACGAACTTCTCGTCGTCGTGGATCGGATGCACCTTCGGGTCGATGCGCGGGAACGCGTACAGCGCGCCCTTCGGCTTCACACACGACACGCCGGGGATCTCGTTCAGCTTCTCCCAGGCGCGGTCCCGCTGTTCGAGGAGGCGCCCGCCCGGTGCGGTCAGCTCCTTGATGGACTGGCGGCCGCCGAGCGCGGCCTGGATGGCGTACTGGGCCGGGGCGTTGGCGCACAGCCGCATGGAGGCGAGCATGGTCAGCCCCTCCAGGTAGCCGGCCGCGTGCTGCTTGGGCCCGGTCACCACGAGCCAGCCGGAGCGGAACCCCGCCACCCGGTACGTCTTCGACAGGCCGCAGAACGTGAGCACGACCAGGTCGGGGGCGAGGGCCGCGGCGGAGTGGTGCACGGCGTCGTCGTACAGGATCTGGTCGTAGATCTCGTCCGCGAAGACCATCAGCTGGTGGCGGCGGGCGAGGTCGAGGATGCCCTCGACGACTTCCTTGGGGTAGACCGCGCCCGTCGGGTTGTTGGGGTTGATGATGACCACGGCCCTGGTACGGTCCGTGATCTTGGATGCCATGTCGTCGAGGTCCGGGTACCAGTCGGCCGACTCGTCGCAGATGTAGTGCACGGCCTTGCCGCCGGCGAGGGTGGTGACGGCGGTCCAGAGCGGGAAGTCGGGGGCGGGGATCAGGACTTCGTCGCCGTCCTCGAGGAGGGCCTGTACGGCCATGGAGACCAGTTCGGAGACGCCGTTGCCGAGGAAGACGTCGTCCACCGTGACCTCGGTCAGGCCGATCGCCTGGTAGCGCTGGGCGACGGCCCGGCGGGCGGAGAGCACACCGCGCGAGTCGGTGTAGCCGTGCGCCCGGGGCAGCATCCGGATCATGTCCTGGACGATCTCCTCGGGCGCCTCGAAGCCGAACAGGGCCGGGTTCCCGGTGTTGAGGCGCAGCACGCTGTGGCCCGCCTCCTCCAGCGCGTTGGCGTGCTCGATCACCGGGCCCCGGATCTCGTAGCAGACCTCGCTGAGTTTGCTCGACTGCCGGAACTCCATGCCGTGACCTCCCTGGTGGCCGGAACCCCGGGTGCCGGGATCCCACTGGCCTCGTTCGCACCTCAACCGCATTGCTTGTTACTTGGTTTTACCAAGCTGGAGCTTGGAAAGTCCAACAACTTGTCTAGACTGGGCATCATGTCACCTCGTCAGCCCCGCCGTCGAAGCTACGACCAGTACTGCGCCTCGGCCCGCGCCCTGGACACGGTCGGGGACCGCTGGACCCTGCTGATCGTCCGGGAGCTCCTGGCCGGGCCGCGCCGGTACACCGACCTCCATGCCGACCTGCCCGGCGTCTCCACGGACATGCTCGCCACACGGCTCAAGGACATGGAGGCCCAGGGACTCGCGACACGTCGCAAGCTTCCGCCGCCGGGAGCCGCCACGGTGTACGAACTCACCGCACGCGGCACCGGCCTGCTGCCCGTACTGACCGCGCTCGCCGAGTGGGGCGCGCCCGATCTCGCCGAACGACGGCCCACCGATGCGGTGCGTGCGCACTGGTTCGCGCTGCCCCTCCTACGCCGCCTCCCGGCCACCGGGGCCCCGGCCGTCGTCGAAGTGGCGCTGGACGAGGGCGTCTTCCACGTACGCCTCGGGGGCGAGGGGCCGGCGTACGGCGACGGGCCCGCCGAGGCGCCGGACGCCCGCCTCGCACTCGACGCCGATACGTGCCGAGAGCTCTGCGACGGGATGCTCAGCGTGGAGCAGGGCGTCAAGGCGGGCCGGATCGAGGTGCTCGGCGACGGGACGGTCGCCACTGCGCTGCGCGGCGCAACACCCAGCCCGTGACCGCCGGACCGCCCGGCCGCTACGGCTGCCCAGCCGCCTGATCCGGCGGCCGGCGCCGCGCCCGGCGGTCAGCGGGTCGCCAGGTCCACGATGCGCTGAATGAGCTCGGGGTAGGCCCAGCCCGTTCCGGTCGCCGCGAGCGGCAGCAGGCTCGTCGCCGTCAGGCCGGGGAGCGCGTTCACTTCGAGGCAGACCGGTTCACCGGCGGCGTCGCAGCGGAAGTCGGTCCGCGAGTACGCGTCGCCGCCGAACCCGAGCGCCTGGTGGGCGCGGAGGGCCAGCTCCTGCAACCGGGACGCGAAGGCGTCCGGGACCCGTGCCGGACACACTTCGCCGACCGCCCCGGACTGGTACTTGGCCGTGTAGTCGAACAGCGGGGTCGTCAGCTCGATCTCGACGACGGGAAGCACCTCGTCGCCGACCACGGCCACGGTGAACTCCCGCCCCGCGAGAAACGGCTCCACCATCAGCTCGGCGTCGCCGGAGGACTCCTCAGCGGCAACCTGCGCCAGCTGCGAGAGCGAGTCCACACGGTGGACCGACACGCTCGAACCGTCCGCGACCGGCTTGACCACCACCGGCCCGGCCGCCACCAGCCGCTTCACGTCGTGGGGCACCTCATCCGCTCCGGGCCGCCACAGCACCCGCTCGGCCACCGGCACACCCGCCGCGCCCAGCACCGCTTGCGCCCTGCCCTTGTGCCATGCCGCCCCGCAGGCCGCGCTCCCCGCACCGGTGAACCGCACACCGGCCATCTCCAGGAGCGCCTGCACGTGCCCGTCCTCGCCCCAGCCGCCGTGAAGGGCAACGAACACCAGCTCCGCGCCGCGCAGCAGCTCCCGCACCGGCCCACCGGTCAAGGCGGCGTGCATGCGCCGCCGCAACCGATCCCGGTCCGAGAGGGACGGCGGCTCCTTCCCCACCGCAACGCCGTCGACCGCCTCGCCGGGGCGCAGCGGCCCCGCCAGGACCGGCACCGCGGCGGCCGGGTCGGCCAGCACCACCTCGTGGCCCCGCTCCAGCAACGCCCCGGCCACCGACCGGCCCGACGCCAAGGAGACGTCGCGTTCCGAGCTCTCTCCACCGCACAAGACCACAACACGCATGCTGATTCCCGTCGTCCGTCGATTCGTTCGTCCGCTTGATGTCACGAGCAGCCGGCCTTGCCCCGCGGCATGCCCACTCACGGGTTCGGGCTCAGAACCATCACGTTTCCGGGGGCCGGGAAGGGCACGAAGCCGGCCTTCGCGCAGACCCCGTGGGCGTCGCGCGTGGAGAGCAGGACGCGCTTGAGCCCGTAGGCGGCAAGGCGATCGCGAACGGCACCGCTCGTAGCCGTCCTTCCTGCTTGTGATCATGCTCAGGCAGCATAGTGCTGCTACTTGGTTTTTCCAAGCAAGAACTCTGGAAAACAGAGTGCGTACAGCTGCCGGCCGTCCTTACTGGACGTGGATCAGCGGCTCATGCCGGATGGGGAAGTTCACCGAGCGGGCGATGAAACACACCGCGTGCACCTCACCGTGCAGGGCGCGGGCCTTGTCCACCATCGACTCCTGGGCGACGGTCACCTCGGGGCGCAGCACGACCTCGGTGATCCGGCCTCCCCCGCCGCTCGCGTCCATCGTCATGGTCCCGCGAGCGCGGTCTTCGTAGTCGACAACGGTCACTCCGCCGACAGCGCAGAGGTGGAGGTACCAGAGCATGTGGCACTGGGCGACCGAGGCCACCAGCAGCTCCTCGGGGTTCCAGCGTGCCGGATCGCCGCGAAAGGCCGGATCGGAGGAGGCGGCGATGGGCGTCTTCCCCGTCGCCAGGACTTCATGGGCCCGGCTGAAGGAACGGTAACCGTCGGTACCTGAACCGAGGTTGCCGGTCCATTCAACTGCCACATCATAGGTGTGCGTTTCCGTCATACGGCCAGGATAGGCAGCACCCGGCCCCCTCCCCTGGGCCGAGGGCCGGTGCGCCAGGGCAACCCCCTAATGTCCTCGCTTGTGACTGAACCTTCCTCGCACCTCCGCACGACAGCAGATGCCTACGACGCCATGGCGACCCGATACGCCGAGCTCGCCCGCGATGCACTTGCCCCCCTCCCTCTGGACCGCGCGGTGATCGCAGCGTTCGCCGAGCTCGCGCGGGCCGGCGGCGCCGGGCCCGTCGCCGAACTGGGATGCGGCCCCGGGCAGGTGACTGCGCATCTGCGGGACCTCGGCCTGGACGCCTTCGGGGTCGACCTGTCGCCGGCAATGATCGATATCGCGCGCGAGAGCTACCCGGACTTGCGCTTCGAGGTCGGCTCCATGGACTCGCTGGACTCCTTGGGCGTGGCCGACGGCAAGCTGAGCGGCATCGTGTCCTGGTACTCGGTCATCCACATCCCGCCGCAGGATTTGCCGCCGTGCTTCGCCGAGTTCGGGCGGGTGCTCGCGCCCGGCGGCCACCTCCTGCTCGCCTTCTTCGAGTCGGAGGACGGGCCGGTCACGGCGTTCGACCACAAGGTGACGACCGCCTACCGCTGGCCGATCGGCGACCTTGCGGGGCTGGCCGAGGACGCCGGGTTCACCGAAGTCGGCCGGATGCTGCGCGAGCCGCTCGACGGGGAGCGGTACCGCCGGGGCCACCTGATCATGCGCAAGAACGAGATGCGTTCGCGGAATTCCACGCTCGCATAGTCCGGCGGCGCCGCCCGGTGTCACCTGCTCGGCTTCCGCGACTCCCACCCCCAAGCTAATATAGGTAGACCGACCTACCTAGTTTGGATTGTGATGAGCGAGACCGACGCGAGCACAGCAGGGAGCGGACGGCGGCGGCCCGCCCGCCGGCGGCTGCTGGAGGCGGCGGCCCGCCGCTTCTACGCCGACGGCGTGGCCGCGACCGGGATCGACACGATCACGGCCGAGGCCGGCGTGGCGAAGATGAGCCTCTACAACAACTTCTCCTCCAAAGCGGACCTGGTCCGCGCCTACCTGGACGCCCGGCACGAGGAGTGGCTCGGCCTCTACCGGGCCCGGCTGGAGCACGCCGACGGCCCGCGCGAGGGGGTCCTGGCCGTCTTCGACGCGTACGCCGATCACGCCGCCTTCGCCTACGAGCACGGCTTCCGCGGCTGCGGCCTCCTCAACGCCGCCGCCGAGCTCCCGGCCGGCGACGAGGGACGGGCGGTGGTCCGCGCCCACAAGGAGGAGGTGGAGCGGCTGATCGCCGGGCACCTGGAGCAGCTGCTGTCCGACCGGCCCGGCGCGGCCGGCGCGACGGCCGAGCACCTGTCCTTCCTCCTGGAGGGCGCGATGGCCCGTGCCGGCCTGGAGGGCGACGGTGAGCGTGTCCGGCACGCCCGCTCGATGGCGGCCGCCCTGCTGGACCGGCTGTGAAGCCGGCCTTGAAGGCCACCCATCGCGACCGGTCCGCGGGAATCGGGGCCCTGTGCGTGCTCGCCGCCTCCGTCCTGTGGGGGACGACGGGCACGGCCGCCACCTTCGCCTCCGGCGTGGGCCCACTCGCCATCGGCGCCGTCGCCATGGGCCTGGGCGGACTGCTCCAGGCCCTCGTGGCCGCCCCGCAGATCGGTCGCCGCGCAGCCCGGCTGCGCGGCCGGCGCGGCACCGTCCTGCTCGGCGCCACCTCGGTAGCTGTCTACCCCCTGGCGTTCTACAGCTCCATGCACCTGGCCGGAGTCGCCGTCGGCACCGTGGTGTCGATCGGCACCGCCCCGCTCGCCTCGGCCTTGATCGAACGCGTCGTGGACGGCCGCCGGCTCACCCGCCGCTGGATGCTCGCGGCCGCGCTCGGCCTGCTCGGCACCGTACTGCTGTGCGCCGCCGAGACCGCCCATGCCGCCGACGGCACGGGGCAGGCGTCCCTGGCGACCACGCTGCCCGGCATCGGCCTCGGCCTGGTCGCCGCCGCGACGTACGCCCTCTACTCCTGGGCCGCGCACCGGCTCATCACGCGCGCGATCCCCTCCCGCGCCGCGATGGGCGCCGTCTTCGGGACCGGCGCACTGCTCCTCCTGCCCGTCCTCCTGGCCACCGGTGCCCCGCTCGTCACTTCATGGTCCAACGCCGCCGTGGGCGTCTACATGGCGCTGGTCCCCATGTTCGCCGGGTACGTCCTGTTCGGATGGGGCCTCGCCCGCGTGCCCGCCAGCACCGCCACGACCCTCTCGTTGCTCGAACCGGCCGTCGCGGCCGTCCTCGCCGTCCTGGTCGTCGGCGAACGCCTCCCCGCGACCGGCTGGACGGGCGTCGCCCTCGTCATCGCCTGCCTCGCCGTCCTCACCACGCCTGCCCCTGCCCACCGCCGCTCGCGCCGGCAGTTGCGGCACACCGCGGGCCATGACAGCGAGGCCGGAGTGACCGGCATCGCCGACCACGCCGGCTGAGCGTGCGGCAATCCCCCGCCGCCCTACCCGCCGCTCACCGCCCACGCGGGGCCGGCGGCTCCCCCAACGCGCCCATGATGTCGTCGAGCGTGCGCTCGAAGAGGGGCCCGGGATCGGTGAGGGCGAAGTCGAGGTGGCCGAAGACCTCCACGGCCACCGCCCCGTACAGCCGCGCCCAGCAGGCGACGAAGACGTAGATGACTTCCAGCGGTACGGGCTCGCCCGCCAGGTGCTCGCGCACCTCCTCCAGCTGGGCGGTCCACGAAGAGTCGAGATCGTTGGGCGGCTGGATGCCGCCGCGGCGCCAGAGTTCGACCATCAGGCCGAGGAGGACGGCGCCGAAGCGCCAGCTGGGGTCGTGGGCGGCCGAGCCGGGCGCGGTGTCGGCGTCCGTGACGGGTTTGGCGAACAGCAGCCCGAACTCGCGGGGGTGGGTCAGGGCCCAGCGGCGCAGTTCGCGGCACGCCTCCCGCAGCCGCCGACCCGGCTCGTCGGCGGGATGACGCTCGCGCGCCTCGGTCAGCGCGACGGCCAGCTCGTCGTACAGGTGCGAGGTCAGGGCCTGGATCAGGTCGCGGTGACCGGCGTAGTAGCGGTAGAGGGCAGGTGCGGTCATGCCCATCTCCCGGGCGATGGCCCGCAGGGTGACCGCGGACGGTCCTTCCTCGACCAGCAGCCTGCGCCCGGTGCGCAGGATCTCAGCCAGCGCCTCTTCGCGGACGCGGTGGCGCCGGCCGGTGGACCCGGTTCCCGATGTGCTCGGCACGGCCGCGCACCCACCTTCCCTTGACAAAGTTAACGCCTATCACTTTAGCTTGCGCCGAAAGTGAACGGTGTTAACAAATCTCTTCGGGGGATCTCATGACGTACGGCATCGTCCTGACGTACACGGTCACGCCGCGCTGGCTCGCCCTGTCGCGCGAGCAGCGCAACGCGATGCGCGCCCAGCACCTCGAACCGGTCTTCGCCGCCCATGCGGACCGGGTCAAGGCCCGCTTCTTCGACGCGGAAGCCTTCAACGGACGCATCTCGGACTTCGCCGTGCTGGAGACCGACGACCTGGGCGCCTACTACTTCCTCATCGAGGCCCTGCGCGACACTCCGGTCATCGCCGAGGGCTACCTGGCCTTCAACGACGTCTTCCTGGGCGTCGAAGACGGCTTCCACGCCTACGAGCGGGCCCTCACCGCAGCGAACAGCGAGCGGCACCGGTGACCGGGCGCGGCAAGAGCCACCGGTGGCCGTGGCACGTACTGCGGGTGGTGGCCGTGCTGGTGCTCCTCGACACACTGGCGCAGGCGGCGCTGGCCGGTCTGTTCGTCACCGGAGATCTCGGCCTGCTGGCCTGGCACGCGGCCAACGCGGGTGTGCTCAGCGCGTTGACCGTCGTCCAGACGGCGGTGGCGCTGGTGGTCCGGCGCGCCGCGCGCGGGCCGCTGTGGCCGGCCGTGGCGAGCGGGGTGCTGGTCGTGCTGGTGAGCGCGCAGCAGGGGCTGGGCGAAGCGCGCCTCCTGGCCGGTCACATGCCCCTGGGCATGGCCGTCTTCGGCTGTGCGACAGCCCTGGTGTACTGGGCGTTCACCCATCGCCCCAGCGCCTCGCCGCCGGCGGTCCGGTCCCGGCACGGGGTGGCCGAGTGATTCCCGGGCTGATGAGCCGGCGCGGGCTCCTCGGACTGACGGCCGGAGCCGGAGCGGCGATCACGGTCGGCGCGGCGGGCTGGGCCCGCCACGCCGGGGCATCCACCGGCCGGGTGCTCGCCAGCGCGGGTCCGCGGCCCCGCCCGTTCCGCGTACCGCTGCCGGTGCCGCCGGTGGCGCGGCCGGTGCGCAGCGAGCACGGCACCGACTTCTACGAGGTCGAGCAGCGGGAAGGGACGGTGGAGATCCTTCCGGGCCGGAAGACGACGGTGTGGGGGTACGACGGGATCTTCCCCGGCCCGACCTTCGCCGCGCGCTCCGGGCGCCGGACCGTGGTCCGGGTGCGCAACAGCCTCACCGTGCCGACCGTCACCCACCTGCACGGAGGGGTCACCCCACCGGAGTCCGACGGCTACCCCACCGACCTGCTGCTGCCCATCCGCTGCGCACCCGGCCGGAGGCACGACGGCATGACCGGCGCCCACCCGGGGCGGACGGCCGCGGGATACCGCACGTACGAGTACCCGCTGCCGCAGCCGGCCGCGACCCTCTGGTACCACGACCACCGCATGGACTTCAGCGCCCCGCAGGTCTGGCGCGGACTGGCGGGCTTCTTCCTCATCAGCGACCGGGAGGAAGACAGGCTGCCACTGCCGCGCGGAGGCCGTGACGTACCGCTGATGCTGTGCGACCGCTCCTTCGCCGAGGACGGCTCCTTCCGCTACCCCGCGCACAGCGAGCACGACGCGTTCCCGGACGGCGTGCTCGGCGACGTCCAGCTCGTCAACGGCGCGCCCTGGCCCGTCCTGGACGTCTCCGCCACCCGCTACCGCTTCCGTCTGCTGAACGCCTCCAACGCCCGCCGCTACGGCCTACGCCTCACAGCCGGTGACGGCAAGCCGGGGCGGTTCGTCCAGATCGGCAGCGACGGCGGGCTCCTGGCCGCGCCACAGCCGCTGGACGCCGTCGACATGGCACCCGGCGAACGCTTCGACGTCATCGTCGACTTCTCCGCCTTCCCCGTCGGCAGCGAGGTGACCTTGCGCAACTCCGCGGCCGAGGGCGGCATGCGTGACGTCATGCGCTTCCGCGTCGTACGCAAGGAGAAGGACGACAGCCGCGTGCCGTCCCGTCTGTCGGCCTCGTTCGAGGCGCTTTCCCCGGTCCCGGGCGGATCGGTACCGGTGCGCCGTTTCGACTTCCGCCGTACGCACGGCTCGGACGAGCGGCAGATGTGGACGATCAACGGGCGGCCGTTCAGCGCCGGCACGGTGCTGGCTTCCCCGCGCCTGGGCAGCGTGGAACGCTGGCGCTTCAGCAGCGACTTCCACCATCCGGTCCATGCGCACCTGGCCCGGTTCCAGGTCATCGCCCGCGGCGGCAGGCGCCCGAGGGCCACTGACGGGGGCTGGAAGGACACCGTGGACGTCCGCCCCTACGAAGTGGTCGACGTGCTCGTCAGGTTCGCGGGCTACAAAGGCCGCTACATGCTGCACTGCCACAACCTCGAACACGAGGACATGGCGATGATGGCCAACTTCGACGTGACGTGACGGGGCGGCGACGACACCGCCGGGCCACGATCCGTATCCACGGTGGTTGCCGGACATTCCCGGGCTGTTGAGGAATCACCCCTCAGGAGTGATTCCTCCTGAAAGGAGTACTTCTCGGGGAACACGGGCAGATTCCGACCAAGAGCATGGAGTGAACACCGCTGTCTTCAAGGGGGAATTCATGCCGGAAGATCAGGCGGGCGACGCGGTCCGCGGGGGGAGCCCGGACTCCGCGGTCGACCGGGTGGCCGACTTCTACGGTGCCTACATCGACGCCGTCGACGACGGAACCGATGACCTGGGCACGGAGCTTCGCGCCCACTACCTCACAGAGGACTTCCGTCAGCGTCTGGCCGCCTGGGAGGAGGCCAACCACGCCGACGGCGTCCTCCGCGCCCAGGACGTTCCCACCCACTGGGAGGTCCGCTATCACGACTCCGGCGCCGGACACCTGTTCACCACGGTCACGCTCACCTGGGGCACCGGCCCGGACGCCGGGCACACCCGGCTGGCGGTCCGGAGCGACCTGAGCACCAAGCTCATCTCGGACATCGAGGACGCCGCGGTCTAGGACACCCCGGTCCAGGACGCCCGACGGATGAGAGCCCGTGCCCGGTGGAGGGCACCACCAGCGAGGCACCGTCACCAGCCCCATCTCGTAGGCGGCGATCACGTGCTGGACACGGTCCCGCGCACCCAGCTCGGTGAGCAGGCGTGACCGTGCGACTTGGCCGTGGCCACGGCGATGAAGAGGCCTTCCGCGATCTCGGTGCCCGAGCGGCCTCGTCCGGCCAGGGTCAGCACTTCGCGTTCCCGCTCGGTGGTGCCCTCGGCCGGCCGTGGGGAGCGCTCCGGGGAGCGGGCCGCCTCGGGGCGCCGGGCGAAGCCCGCGATCAGACGGCGCGTCACGCTCGGCGCGACCAGCGCGTCGCCGGATTCCCCTCGCCGGTGCCTCCTACCACACCACGCGCCGCGGGCCCGGGCGTGGTGACCACCACCATTCGCCCTTGGTGGGTGAGGGGGAATTATGCGGGGCCGACGCCCATGTGCGGGCGCCGCGGATGGCGTTGAGTGAGGCATGGCCGATCGGCCGGTACGTCCCACTTCAGCCGCGCGTCCCGCGCACCCGACCCTCCCAGGAGGTAATCCGCATGAGCAGCATCCTCAAGCTTCAGAGCATGGAGGCCCGCACCACGCAGAGCGCTGCCGCCGTCGTCAGCCTGACGAGCAGCGGCAACCGCTGCTGCAAGGGCGAGGAGGAGCGCCCGGGCAACCCGGAGTGACCTGACGGATCTGTGCGGGGGGCGCGGTGTGCCCCCCGCACAGATCCCGCCGTTCCCACCGGCCGCTGCCACCGGCGGCCCCTCGCAGGATCCGCACGATCGCAGAGGCTGACATGCGCAACGAACGATGGGTCTACCGCTTCCTCTTCGCGTGGGACGACACGCTGTTCTTCGACCCGCTCGATGTCTTCTACGAGCCGAGCGCCGACCATTTCCTCGCCGGGCTCGACGAGAAGGTGCGGGCACGGTTCGTCCGCAGCGGCATCTGGTGGAGTCACCGGCACAACCGGGAGCTCCCGGCGCAGGGCTGGAAGATCCATGTGTCGGCCGGCCACCGGCACGTGCGCGAGGTCGCCGCCTCGGTGATCGGGTACCTGACGGAACACGAGATCGACTTCAAGATCGCCCTCGATCCCAACGTCTTCGAGATGCTCAACTCCAAGTCCGCCTCCCGGGGCAGCGGCGGCAAGTTCATCACCGTCTACCCGCACGATGACGACGAGTTCAGGGCGTGCCTGGCCGGTCTGGCCGGCCTCCTGGAGGGCGTGGAGGGGGCCTACGTCCTGTCGGACCTGCGCTACCGGGACAGCAAGGCGCTCTATTTCCGCTACGGCCAGTTCCTCGACACCCACACCGTCGACGTCCTCGGTCGGCGCCTGCCGCGAATCCTCGGGCCGGACGGTCCCGTCCCTGACGACCGGCGCCCGGGGTACGCGCAGCCCGACTGGGTGCCCTGGCCGTTCGACGACTGGAAGCCCGCGGACGAGGAGGACGGCGACGTCCTTCTCGGCGGCCGCTTCCGGGTGACCGGAGCGCTCCAGTTCTCCAACAGCGGTGGCGTGTACACCGCCGAGGACACGGGGGACGACGACCGGCCGGTGGTGCTCAAGGAAGCCCGCCCGTACACCAACCTCAATCCCCGCCAGGACCACGACGCCGTGGACATCCTCGACCGTGAGTGGATGTTCCTGAACCGGCTGGCCGACATCGGTGCGTTCCCCGCTCCGGTCGCGAAGTTCCGCCACTGGGAGCACCACTACATCGCCGAGGAGTTCATCGACCGCACCGACATGCGCTCGGTGCTGCTCGAACGCAATCCCCTCGCGCGGCCGGGGTTCGACGTCGAGCAGTCGCGGGAGTACCTGCGGATCTTCCTCGCGGTCTTCCGCGGACTGGCGCGCGCGATCCAGGCCGCGCACGACCGCGGTGTGGTCCTCGCCGACTTCACCGCCGCGAACCTGCTCATCGACCCGGACACCTACGAGGTGACCATCGTCGATCTGGAGGCCTGCCGGCTGGCCGACGCCGATGCCGGCGCCGATGCCCGGGAAGCCGACCTGAGCACGCCCGTCGAGCTGTACACACCGGGGTTCAGTCTCTCCCGCAACCAGTTCAAGGCGTACGGGCCGGAAGGCGACCGGTACGCGCTCGCCTCCACCATGGCCTACTTCGTCTTCCCGATCGCGGCGATGTCGTACCTGCGCGAGGACGTCCTCGACCTGTACCGGATCTTCATCACCGAGGGCCTGGGCTGGCCGGAGCAGGTGCACCGGCTGATCACCGACCTGGCCCGGAACCGGATCGGCCTCGCCGACGTGCTGTGGGCCCTGGAGGACGAGGCGGACCTGCTCCGCCAGGTCGGAGCGCCACCGGCGCGCCCGGTCGCCGAGGAGCGGCTCGGCCTGGTGGAAACGGAGGCCGGCGTGGCCGCGTTCGTCGAGGCCGTCGCCGACACCGGCCGGGACACGCTCTTCCCCGTGGACCCCTTCGCGCACGTCACCAACCCGCTGAGCCTCGGCTTCGGCGCGAGCGGCGTCCTGTGGGCGCTGCACTCCTCCGGCATCCCGGTCCGGCCCGAGTGGCGCACCTGGCTGGCCGGCAAGCTGGAGCACATCGACGTGGCGCAGTACCCGGACGGCCTCATGAACGGCCTGTCCGGCATCGCCTGGGCCGCCGACGCGCTCGGCCTCGGGACACAGGCCAGGGAACTGCTGACGCAGGCCAACCGGCGTGCGGTGGAGAAGGGCGACTACACCTTCTATTACGGCCTCTCCGGCGTGGGCATGACCAACCTGCGCTTCTACCTCCGCAGCCGCGACCCGCGCGACCTGGACGCGGCGCGGGACTGCGCGCGCGTCCTGTGCGAGACGGCGCGGCGCGACGGCGGGCGGGCCCACTGGCTCAACGAGTTCGCCGCCAAGGGGCCGCTGACCGGCCTGGGCTTCGGACAGGCCGGCGTGGCGATGTTCCTGCTGCGCATGCACCAGGTCACGGGAGAGGAACACTACCTGCGCCTCGGGCGGGAGGCGCTCGCCTGGGAGATGGCCCACGCCAAGCCCGTCCACGACGGCGGCCCCATCATGTTCGAGCACGAAGGGACCATGGAGCCGTACGTCGAGGTGGGGTCCGCGGGCGTGGCGCAGGTGCTGCTGCGCTACGGGGACCTGGACGCGGCGCGCACCGTGCTGCGCGGGCTGGACGTCCGGTACTCGGTGCTGCCGGGGTACTCCTTCGGCATGAGCGGGATAGCCGACGCCCTGCTGGACGCGGCGGAGTTCACCGGCGACCGTGCGTACCGCGACACGGCGCTGCGGCAGCTCGACTTCGTCCGGAGGGTCTTCCTCTTCGAGCCCGCCGAACGCTTCGCGCTGCCGCGCGAGGACGGCCGGACCCTGCTGGGCCTCCCCGGCGAGGGGCTGCTGCGCTGCTCCACGGACTACCTGACCGGCTCGGCGGGCGTGCTGCGGGTGCTCCACCGCGTGAACACCGGGGGCACGGCCGACTTCCTGCTGGACGAGGCCGGCCGGTGAAGCAGCTGTGGCGCACCCTGCGGGGTCACCGGGCCCCGTACGTGCTGATCCTCGTCGCCGAGGCCGGCACGAGCGGGATCGAGGCCCTGGTGCACCCGCTGCTGCTGAAGGCCCTGTTCGACCAGGCGATCCCGGCCGCCGACCTCCGCCGGTTCCTCTTCCTCGGGCTCGGCTATCTCCTGCTCGGGCTCGCCCTCAACGTCTCGGCGTACGCGATCGCCTGCCGGCGCAAGCGGTTCGAGAACGCCTTCGTGCTGGTGCTGGAGACCGAGCTGCTGGGCCGTGCGCTCGGTCTGGACGGCCGGAGGGTGGCGGAGGCGGGGAACGCCTCGTACGTCAGCCGCATCCACAACGACGTCTCCCAGGGCGTCCTGCCGGCGATCGACGTCTCCATCCGCATCGCGCGGCAGGCGGTCACCTCGGTCGTCTTCCTGGGCGTGCTGCTGTACCTGTCCTGGCAGGCCAGCCTCATCCTGCTGGTGATCGTGCCGCCGCTGGTGCTGGTGAGCAACCGGCTGGGCAAGCGGATCGCGAAGAACACCGGGCCCGAGCGCGAGGCGGAGGCGCGGTACGTCAACGTGCTGACCCGGACGCTGGAGTCCTTCCCCGCGCTGCGCGGTCTGCCGTCGCTGCTGCCGGGCACCCGCACGGCGAACCGGGAGGCGTTGCGCGGGTACCTCGGCATCACCTTCGTCAACTTCCGTCTGTCGCAGCGCCAGCGGACCCTGAGCGACCTGGTCATGAACCTGTCGGACACCGCCTCGATGATCATCGGAGCGTTCTTCGTCTTCTCCGGGCGGATGTCGTTCGGCAGCTTCCTCGCCTTCGTGAACTCGCTGTGGCGGGCGGTGACCGGGGTGTTCGACCTCGTCAACATGATTCCGCAGGCCCGCCGGGGCACCGCCGTCCTCATGCGGATCGAGTCCCTGCGCGGCTCCCGGGAGGATCCGTACCACGACGAAGGGCCGCTGGTGCGGGTCCGTGGAGCCCGGGTCGGGTACGGGAGCGGCGACGGCGGTGACACCGGCAGCCGCGGCGGCGGGGCCGAGGTGGTGATCGACGCGTTCGAGCTGCGCGCCGGCGAGCACGTCCTGCTCCGCGGCCCCAACGGCTGCGGAAAGACCACGCTCCTGCACATCATCTCCGGAACGCTCGCCCCCGACGCCGGATCGGTCACCCTGCCGCCCCGGGTGGCGAGCCTGACCACTCCGGTGAACCTGCCCCCGCTGCCGGTGCGCGACCTGGTCCCCGACGAGCGGCTGCGCGCGGCGATGGACCTGGACGGGCTGGCCGACCAGCTGCCCTCGGAACTGTCGTCCGGCCAGCGCCAGCGGACCGGGGTCGCGGCCCTCCTGTGCGAGGACGCCGACGCGTACCTCGCCGACGAGCCGTTCGCCAACCTCGACGAACACGGAAAGGAGCTGGTGCTCCGGATGCTGCGCGAGCGGACCGGGGGACGTGCCCTGCTCGTCGTCCACCACGGGGACGAGGAGCTCGACGGCCGCTTCGACAGGGTGGTGACCCTGTCCGGAGCCGCCGCGCTCTCCTAGCGGACCACGTCTCAGGGGACCGGATCCTCAGGGGACCAGGTCGCGGGCGGCGGTGGCGAAAGCCCTCCGGTCCGGGTGGCCGGTCTTCTGGAGGAGGCTCGCCACGTGCTTCTCGACGGTGCGCGGCGAGATGTGCAGCCGCCCGGCGATGTCCTTGTTGGCGATCCGCTCGGCGACCAGCCGGGCCACCTCGAACTCGCGGACGGTGATGCCGCACCGGCGCAGCTCCGGCGGCACCTGCTCCGTGCCCGTACGCCGTTGCCGGACCGGTGCGCCCATCTCTCGCAGCAGGGCCCGGCCGGCGCCGGCGACCACTTGGAGGCCGGTGTTGTGGAAGTACTCCTCCGCCTCGCGCAGCCACTCGACCGGCGCGCCCCAGCCGTCCTCGTACGCGCTCCGCGCCACCAGACGCAGACACAGCCGGCGCGCCGTGGGATAGAGCCCGGACGCTTCCAGTGCCCGGCCCGCGGCGGCCGTCGCCTCGCCGGGGCGGCCCTCGCGGCCGAGCAGGACGGCGTGCGCCAGGCCTGCGAACTGGCGGTTCCAGCGGGTGCCGCTGATGCTCGCCTGCACGGCAGCGGCGTAGTGCTGCCGGCCCATGCGCCCGGCCAGGACGCCGAGCAGCAGGATGATGCCGTGTTTGCCGAACTCGCCGGTCGCGGGGTTCTCCGCGTCGTAGGCGAGCGCCTGCGCGAACTCGTGTCCGGCCGCCTCGTGCCGCTCCTCCAGCAGCGAGCAGAACGCCCGCGCCAGCCCGTACGACATCGCCCGCAGGCCCGGTGCGGCGTCGATGAGCGGGGCCAGTCGCTCCAGCGCCTCCTCCATCGCGGCGCGCCGGCCCTGGTGGGCGTGGCAGACGGCCTCGGCGAGCCGCAGCATGGCCAGGTGGCGGCCCAGTCCCCGGCGTTCCGCGCCGGCCGCCCCCTCGCGGATCAGGTCCTGGGCTTCCGCGAATTCGCAGCGCCGGATCCGGTCCAGCGCGAGGGCGAAGGCGGCTTCGTACGCGGGTGGCAGCAGGCCCATGCGCAAGGCCTCCTGCCGGGCCTGCTCGACCCGGACAGGCCGTCCGTCGTGGCTCGCCGCGACGGCGGCCAGGTACACCTCGGCGGTCACGCGGAGTACGGGGAGCCGGCGCGTGCGGGCGACCGCACGGGCCTGCTCGAAGTGGGCGGTCGCCGTGGGCTCGTCCTGTTCCCGGGCGAGCTGCCCGAGCAGCAGCAGAGCCTTGCACGCCACGTCCGGCAGGCCGTCACGCCGGGCGGCGTCCAGCGCCCGGCGGGCGAACCGGGCGGCGGTGCGCAACCGGTCGGGGGCCGGCCGGTGGAGCTCCGCGTGCGCCGCAGCGATCTCCACGAAGGTGGCGTGGTCATCGAACGGGTGGTGGACTCCGAGCAGTCGGCGGGCGGCGTCGGCGTGTCGCAGGGCTTCCGCGGGACGGCCCGCCAGCGTGGCGATGCCGCTCAGGCGTGCGTGGATCCCGGCCTGCCGCCGGGCGGGCATCCCGTGCGTGGTGCCATCGCTGTCCGGGACGGTGCCCGGTGCGGGCAGCCGGTCGAACCGTGCCGAGCAGGCGGCCGTGTCCAGCAGCTGCTCCAGCACCGTGGCGTGCAGTTCGGGCGTCGTCGTGGGTCCGAGGAGACGGTGGGCCCGGGTCAGCAGGGCCGTCGCCCGTACCGCCATGCCTTCGCCGCCCTCGCTCATCGACCGCGCCGCCGCTTCGCAGTACAGGCGGACGGCCTCCTGGTCGTCACCGGCGTGCTCGCGCAGCCGGGCGGCGTGTGCGCACCACGCTCCGGGCAGTCCTGGATGGAGTCCGGTCAGTGCGCGCACCAGCCGCCGCGCGTGCCCGGCGCGCTCACCCGGCCCGAGGCCCGCCGCCAGAGCCTCGGCCGCCAGCCCGTAGCGGAAGGCGTACCACTGCGTGCCCGAGCCGTCCGGCGCGATCAGGTACGACGCGATCGCGGCACGCAGGATCGCGGACAGTTCGCCGTGGTCACGGCCGAGCGCGTGCTCCAGCACCGGCAGGGGGAAGCGCCGGCCGAACAGGGCCGCCATGCTCAGGAACTCCAGGCCGAGCGGGCCGAGCCGCTCGGCCTGGCGTCTGACGCGGTCCGCGACGGCGGTGGGAACGGACAGCGCCGGGTCGCCGTGGAGGGCGGCGGGATCACGGGCGAGCTCCTTGACCACGAACGGGATCCCGGCGCTGCCGGCCACCACGCGCTCGACGAGCCCGGGGCAGACCCCTTCCGGGGCGACGCCCAGCTCGTCCGCGACCAGCGGGTGCACGTCGGAGCGTCCGAGGGGCGGCAGGTCGAGCACCTCCGCGGCCCCGTACTGACGCGCCCGCGCGGCCAGCCCGGTCACCGTGCAGGGGGCGCACCCCGCGATGAGCAGGAGGACAGCCGACTGCTGCTGCCCGATGTTGTCCAGGAGGTACTCGACGACCGCCAGCGTCCCGGCGTCGGAGTCGTGCAGATCGTCGAGGACGAGCAGGCAGCCCCGATCCCCCTGTTGCGCCTGTTGGCCCCGTTGCGCCTGTTGACCTGGATGTCCCGGCGGCCCGGCCGGCTGTCCTCCGACGGCGGCGAGCACGCGCAGCATCGTTTCGGCGACCATGATGTGCGAGGCGGCGCCGGAGCCCGGGTCCTGGGTGCCGCTCAGCAAGCGGGTCAGGACCGGCCCGTAGTGGCCCAGTTCGTCCGGGTCCGGCAGGAGGCCGGCGCGGGCCGGCAGGAGCAGTGCTTCGATCATGGGCCGGTACGGGACGGGCGGCCCGACCGTACCGGCCCGCCCGCGCATCGTGACCATGCCCGCCGCGGCGGCCGCGCCGAGGGCCTCGGCGGCGAGCCGGGACTTGCCGACACCGGGCTCGCCGGTGACGACGAGCGCCCCGCCCCGCCCGGACCGGGCAGCGGCCAGCGCGGTCACGACCTGCCCCATCTCGCGCTCGCGGCCGATGAGTTCCCCGCGCCCCCGGCCGTGGCCCCCACGGTCCGGGCCGCCGGCGGCACAGGCAGCACAGCCGTCACCGGCGCCACATTCGTCATAGATGGCACCGTCGTCGTCCGGCAGCGCCGGCCAGCATGCAAACACCGGATCGTCCCCTCCCCCGCGGGCCTTCCGAGGCACCGCCTGGGCCGACGATACGAACGGCGCGAGCGCCCCCTGAAGCCGTCCGTTTGGGGGGCTTGCGCAGGGTGGCCGGCCCGGGTCGTAGCGTGAGCACCCGTCGAGGTGCCGGTGCCGTCGAGGGTCAGCCCCCGTCGAGGCTGTCCTCCCGCACCCGCCGTGCCAGGTCGAGCTTCGTGTACGTGGGGCGGCCCGCCTGCTGGTACTTGGCCTTGACCCGGTCCAGGTAGTCCTTGGCCGTGTGCACCGTGATGCCCGCGCGCCGGGCAGCGGACTTGAGGGTCAGCCCGGAGGCGTAGTCGAGCAGGATCTGCCGCTCCCGGGGCGAGAGCTGCGGGCGGGCGGGGCTGTTGTCGTGCGCGCAGGCGAAGGCGAGTTCCACGGAGTGGGCGCTCCGGCCCGCCGCGAGCTCCTTGACGGCGTCGACCAGCGTCGGCAGGTCGTGGTCCTTGGTCAGGTAGCCGTCGGCGCCCGCCCGGATCGCTTCGATGATCCGGGAGCGGTCCGGCACCGTACTGATCATCAGGACCCGGCTTCCCGTACGCAGGAGCCGCCGGATGTTGTCGGCGGGTGCGGAACCGTCCCGCAGCACGAGGTCGAGGAGGACGACGTCGGCCGGCACGTATCCCGGACCGCTCCCGCCGGAACCGTACGGAAGGTGCCCGTCCGGTGGCGCGCCGAGGAGCTCCGCCACGGTGGCCGCGGTTGCCACGAGCCGCAGCTCCGGCACCCTGCCCAGCCAGGCCTGCAGGCCGTCGAGCAGCATCCTGTCGTCGTCGACGACCGCGACGGTGATCACCCGGGCCATCTCAGCTCCACCCGTACGCCCTCGCCGGGGGCGGTGTCCACGCTCGCCCGGCCGCCCGCCTCCGCCATCCGGTCGCGGACCGAAAGACGCAGTCCCAGGCCGGGTTCGTACCGGTCGGGGTCGAAACCGGGCCCCCGGTCGACGACGGTGACGACGACTCCCCCGCGCGCGTCCGGGTCTCCGGTCGCGGTGAGGTAGGCGTGTCCCGTGCCCGCGTGCCGCCGGACGTTGTTCAGGGCCTCCCGCACGGCGTCGCCCAGCGCGGCGGCGGCCTCGGGCGGCACCTGCGGCAGATCGTGGTACTGGGCGGTGACCCGCAGCTGGAGGCCCTCGACGGAGCCGACCGCCTCCTCCAGGGCCGCGCCGATCTCCCGGTGGTGGACCTCGTCGGCGGTCCGCTGGATCAGCCGGCGCAGGTACGCGGCCTCGCGGGCACAGCGCTCCCTCACCTCGGGGGCGTTGGCGTCGACCCCGCCGGCCGCCAGGGTGGTCAGCGTGGCGAGGACGGTGTCGTGCAGCGCCCGGTGGTGTTCCAGCCGCTCGGCGTAACGGGCCTTGTGCGCTTCGGCGTCCAGCGCGCGGGCGTTGGCCTCGTCGAGAAGGCGTCCTTGGCGGCACAGGTACCACTTGAACACCCAGGTCATCGCGGCCGAGGCCACCAGCGAGTTGAGATGGCCGACGATCACGGCGGGGCTCGCGCCCACCGCCTGGTAGCCGATGAAGTGGGTCACCACGAGGAGCCCGATCACGGCGAGGGCGTGGAACCGGTCGAGGGCGATGGAGGCGACGGCGCTCGCCGAGCCGCCGAGGAGCATCGCCCACCCGATCGTGGCGGGCTCGCGCGCGCCACCCCAGGCACAGAGGGCCAGGGGCAGCACGCATCCGGTCACGAGGAGGTCCCCCCAGACGCTGCGCCGGTCGAACCAGCCGCGCCGCCAGGCCGCGCCGTAGACCAGCGCGCTCACGGCCAGGGCCGCGGCGAGCCCTGCGTACTGCAGGGGAAGGTGCGGCCGGTGCTGGGTCAGGGCAAGGACGCCGACCGTCAGATGGCTTGCGCGGTAGAGCAGGGTGGCCACGATCATGAAGGACTGCGCGCGCTGCAGTCCCGACCCCACCGCGGTCGTCCCGGTCGCCCTTCGCAGTGCCCGTATGCGCCGTACCGGCAAGGACAGCACCGCCAAGACCGCACCTCCCCCGTAACGGTGGCTCCAGGGATCCCAGAGCCGTCCCGCGCGGAACGAGGTGGGTTCGGAGCCACGCGACCCGCAATTGCCAATGACATCGTGACATCGCACATTTTGCCCCAGCAGGTGCACGCCAAGAAGATGCCGACCGGGCTACTCCCGGGCTTGGCCGAGTCGGTACTACCGCTGGCCGAAAGTGATCTACGCCTGACAGCGCCTGATAATTCAGTCGCCACCCTCGGGCCGGCCCGATAGCCTGCTGGCCGATCCGTCGTACACGACATGCACGGCATGCATGACGTATGCGACATGCATGGACAGAAGTCCCAGCCACTGGCATCCCTGGAGGGCCAAATGATGAGCGTCGCTGTGACAGGCCTCCCCGCGGTCCTGTTCTCTCCGGGTGTCCGTCCGAGCTGAGGCTCCGGTGGCCGCCCGCTTCCTCGAAGGGCGCCACTCCGTTGGCTTCTGTCTACTGCAACCTTCCCGCTCTCGGCTGGGACGACGGCTTCGCCGCCTCCCTGAAGCCGGGGCGCATTCCCGCGCGCGTCACGCGCGTCGACCGTGGCACGTGCGACGTGCTCACCGCCGACGGCGAACGGCGCGCGGCCCACAGCGCCGCGCTCAAGCGCGCCGCTGCCACCGATCCGGTCGCCCTGCCCTGCGTGGGTGACTGGGTGGCGATCGACGGCGACAGCCCGATCCGGTTCCAGATCCAGGAGGTTCTCCCCCGCCGGTCCTCGATCGTACGAGCCGGCGTCGCTCCGGGCGTCGCGCAGGGCCAGGTGCTGGCCGCCAACGTGGACGTCGTCTACATCGCGGAGCCGGCCGTCCCCCGCGTCGACCTCGGGCGGATCGAACGGTTCCTGGCCCTGGCCTGGGAGAGCGGGGCCCGGCCGGTGGTCCTGATCACCAAGGCGGACCTCGCCCCGGTGGACCTCACCGAGGTGGAGGCCGCCGCGCCCGGCGCAACGGTCCGGGCCGTCTCCTCGCTCACCGGTGAAGGCCTGGAGGAGGTTCGGCTCCGGGGCGGCCGCACGGCCGTCCTGCTCGGCAAGTCCGGCGCCGGGAAGTCGACCCTCGTCAACGCCCTCGCCGGGGCGGACCGGATGGCCACCCGGGAGATCCGGGCCGCCGACGGGCGCGGCAGGCACACCACGGTCCACCGCGAGCTGCTGATCCTGCCGGACGGCGGCCTGATCATCGACACTCCCGGGCTGCGCAGCATCGGTCTCTACGACGCCGAGGAGGGCCTGTCCCAGGCGTTCTCGGACATCGAAGAGCTCGCCGGCCGGTGCCGCTTCCACGACTGCGCCCACGAGGCGGAGCCGGGCTGTGCGGTGCTGGCGGCCGCCGAGGAGGGCGAGCTGTCCGAACGACGCCTCGCCTCCTGGCGCAAGCTCCAGCGTGAGGCCGTCTGGACGGCCTCACGCACCGACGCCCGGTTGAGGGCGGAGAAGAACCGTGCCTGGAAGATCATCCACAGGTCCATGCGCGGCATGAACCGGCCGTAGGACGGCCTCTGCTCTGCGCACCTGGTCCTCAGGTGCGCAGAGCCCCCGGGTCCGGGGCCGAGCGAGGGGGAAGGAGCGCACGGCCTCCACTGGGAACCCGGCCGGACGGGCAAGCGGGGGTCTGATGGATACTCGCTCTTTCTTCCCCACTGCTCAACCGAGGATCACCGCATGACCACGACACAGGTCGACAAATCGCCTGAACCGGAACCAGTCGCCCGCCCTTGGCGAGCCTGGCTCCTGGAGGGCCTGAGCGAACAGTCGGCACGCCATCCGGGCCCGCACGGCACCCCACCGGCCGAGCACAAGGGCCACCGGTGGTGGCGGGTGATGTGCCTGACCGGAGTCGACTACTTCTCCACGCTGGGCTACCAGCCCGGGATCGCCGCGCTCGCCGCGGGAACGCTCTCCCCGCTGGCGACCCTCGTGCTGATCGCGCTCACCCTCCTCGGGGCGCTCCCCGTCTACCGGCGGGTCGCGGCGGAGAGCCCGCACGGCGAGGGCTCGATCGCCATGCTGGAGCGGCTGCTGCCGTGGTGGGCGGGGAAGCTGTTCGTGCTGGTGCTGCTCGGCTTCGCGGCCACCGACTTCATGATCACCATCACCCTGTCGGCGGCGGACGCCTCGGCCCACGCCGTGGAGAATCCTTTCGCCCCGGAGTGGGTGCACGGCGGCAACATGTGGATCACCCTGATCCTCATCGCCGCACTGGGCGCGGTCTTCCTCAAGGGCTTCCGCGAGGCGATCGACGTGGCTGTGGTGCTGGTGGCGGTGTACCTCGTCCTGAACGTCATCGTGCTGGCCACGGCCGTGTGGAAGGTCGCCGCCGAACCGGTCGTCGTCGACGACTGGTGGCACGCCGCGACCGCCGAGCACTCCTCTCCCCTGGCCATGATCGGCGTGGCCCTGCTCGTCTTCCCCCGTCTCGCGCTGGGCATGTCGGGCTTCGAGACCGGCGTCGCCGTCATGCCGCAGGTCCGGGGCGATGCCGGCGACACGTACGCGAAGCCGGCCGGACGGATCCGCGACACCCGCAGGCTGCTGACCACCGCTGCCCTCATGATGAGCGGATTCCTGCTGGTCAGCAGCCTCGCCACCACCTTCCTCATACCGGCGAAGGAGTTCGACAAGGGCGGCGAGGCCAACGGCCGCGCCCTCGCCTTCCTCGCCCACCAGTACCTGGGCGAGGGCTTCGGCACGGTGTACGACGTGTCGACCATCGCCATCCTGTGGTTCGCCGGGGCCTCCGCCCTGGCAGGCCTGCTCAACCTGGTCCCCCGGTACCTCCCCCGCTACGGCATGGCTCCCGAGTGGACGCGTGCGGTCCGGCCGCTGGTGCTGCTCTTCATGGCGACCGCCTTCACCGTCACCGTCCTCTTCGACGCCGACGTCGACGCACAGGGCGGTGCTTACGCCACCGGCGTGCTCGTGCTGATGCTGTCCGCCTCCTTCGCCGCCACCATCGCCGCCCACCACCGAGGCCACCGCGCCGCCGCTGCCGGCTTCGGCGTCATCACCCTCGTCTTCGCCTACACCCTGGTCACCAACGTCATCGAACGGCCCGACGGCCTGAAGATCGCCTCGCTGTTCATCGTGGGCATCCTGCTCACCTCATTGGCCTCCAGGATCCACCGCGCCTTCGAACTCCGCGCCGCCGACGTCACCTTCGACGAAGCCGCCATCCGCCTCATCGACGACGCGGCCCGCTCCGGGCCCCTGCGCGTCATCGCCAACGAGCCGGACGAACGGGACGCGGCCGAGTACCGCACCAAGGAGTACACGCAGCGCGAGGAGACCCACATCCCCAGCGGTGGTCCCGTCCTCTTCCTCGAAGTGACCGTGCGCGACTCCTCCGACTTCGCCACCGAGGTCTCCGTCACCGGCGAGGAGCGCTACGGGGCCCGCATCCTGCGGGTGCAGGGCTCCGGAGTGCCCAACACCATCGCCGCGGTACTGGTCCAGCTGCGCGACCGGACCGGCCACGTCCCCCACGCCTACTTCAACTGGACCGAGGGCCACCCGCTCAGCCACCTCCTGCGGTTCCTCGTCTTCGGCGACGGCGAGGTCGCCCCGGTCACCCGCGAAGTGCTCCGCCGCGCGGAACCCGACCCCGCCCGCCGCCCCCGCATCCACGTCGGCTGACCCGCTCCGCCGGTCCCCGGCCCGGGCAGGACGGGCCGGACCGGCGGACCGGCAGGGAAGGCCGGCGGACCGGCAGGGAAGGCCCGGTCATCGCCGGGCCGCGGTACCCGCAAAGCCGGTACGGTCCCGGCGCCGCCGGCTTCGGCCGCAGATCACCGACATGAGCAGACCGTGGGTCTCGGCATCGGCAGCCACCACGAGCCCGCGGCCTCCCTGACCGATCGGGCCGCCGTCGATCCCGGTGAGAGGACAGCCGGCGGCCCGGCACAGAGCGATGCCGGCGGCGAAATGCACACTCGCGGAAAGGTCGCCGCCGTCGGTGACGTACGCGGCGCGCTTGCCGGCCGCGACCCAGGCCAACGCCGACGTCGTGGACACAACCCGCGGCCGGTACCGCTCGACGAACCCGGAATGGGCCGGCAGGTCCACGGCCCGGAATCCGGGCGCGCCGGGAAACGGCGGATCCAGGTTGACGTCCACCAAGCGGGTGGCAGGCGTGGGCGCCAACTGTGCGTCAGCCCCTCCGTGCCGCACCCGAATCGCCGTCCACCCCGCCGGGCGAATTCCGCCTGAAACAGCCAAAGGCGCGTTTACCGGAGCCCATAGGTGGAAGGCGCGATGGTGTCCGAACGCCCAGCGCATCTCAGGAGGCATCCATGAGTGCCGAGAAGAAGGCGAAGCACGCAGCCGAGAAGATCAAGGGCAAGGCCCAGGAAGCGGCCGGCGCCGCCACGGACGACGACGCCAAGCGGGCCCGCGGCAAGGCGGAGCAGGCCAAGGCGGACGCGAAGCTGGCCGGGGAGCACGCGAGGAACGCCCTCCGGCACTGACGAGGGCGGCGGCGCGCGGGGCCGCGAATCCATCCTCCCCCTGAGCGGCCCGGCTGCCGCCCTTCTGCCTGCCACAAGGCCCGCAAGGCTCCGGAGAAGCAGTTCCGGACAGCGGTTCCGGCGGGTCGGACCGGTCCGGACAGCTCTCCGGCCGCCAAGCGTCCGGCCCGCCGGCCCAACGCGCGCTGTCAGCCGAAACAGCCGACGGTCTCGTCGAACCCGGCACAGCGCCACTTCCCCCACCAGTAGCAGCCCTCGCCACTCACGGTCAGGCACTTGTTGTCGCCGTGGATGCCCACGGTGAGCTTGCCCAAGACCACTCCGAGGCTCTTCTGCCAGGTGATGCTGCTCATCTTGGAGTTGAGGTTGAAGCCCTCGGACCAGATCACCCTGCCGGAGAGCTTGATTCCCACCTCGGCGCGCGCGACCCAGTTCTCGCCACCGTGGAATTCGATCCCCCCGTAGACACTGACGGGGCCGATGATCCTGATCTCCCAGGGGTCCCACTTGTCCGCCCGGCCGGACAGACGCTGCGTGACTTCGGGAGGTGCCACCCCCTGGTCCTCGAAGCGCTGCGCCTCGGCGATGTACTGCTGCCTCAGCTCCTCGGCCGTCGTGCCGGGTCCGCCGCCTCGCTGGTACTCGTTGATGGCCTGGGCCAGCTGTTCCCAGACGCCGGGATCGATGCCTTGCAGCCCTGTCGAGGGATCCGTCGCCATATCCCTTCATCTCCTCTTGAGAGACCACGTCGCCCGCAGCGCGTGGTGCATGCCGATGGCCTTCCAGGCCGCAGCCGCAAGCCTGAGCGGCGAACGGCCTCACCACGCGCCTGCCCGAGCGGCACGCACCGACCCCCATGACGTTCCGATTCACAAGAAAGTATGGAGATTCGCTTTTCCGTATGGGGCGCGATCCCCTTCCCTCCGCTCCTCATGGCGCGCCGGGCGTGACGGCCGTGCACCGGGCGCCCGGCACGAGGGCCCAGCAGTACGTACGTAACTCGTTCGGACGGACAGACGGTCATGGGATTGCGCTCTGGGAGGAGACCGGGTAGTCCGGGCCCATGCCCTGGATCACCGTCCGCCAGGTCATCCCCTTCCGTCACCCAAGGAGCGTCCGTAGATGAGGAACACGTTGCGTGCCCTGCTCGTGCCGGTGGCCGTCGCGGCTGCCACCGCGCTGCCGGTCTCCACGGCACACGCCGCCGACGGGTACGACCGTTGCCCCGCCGGCTCCTACTGCATGTTCTCCGGCCTCGACGGCACCGGTGACATGATCAAGCTGACGGGGAGCACGCCGGACCTGGCACCGCTCGGCATGAACAACAGGGCCAAGTCGGACTGGAACCGGACCTCTTCGACCATTCGCCTCTGGTCCGATGCGCACTACTCCGGCTGCACGGCCGTCACTTCCTCCGGCCCGACCGGTAAGGGCAACTTCTTCCCCACGTACCGGGACTTCTTCAGCTCGGTCCAGTTCGACGGCCCGGGCGGCCCGAGCTGCGGCACACCGCCCGGCGAAGGCCGCTGACCGGCTCACCGGTACCGCGGGCAAGGTGTCAGCACCCTGCCCGGGAAAGTCCCGGAGGGCGATGAGATCATGCGGGGATGCGTGACCCGTCTCAGTTGATCGATGTAGAAGACCCCGCCTGGCCCGCGCTGCGGCAGGAGCTCGAAGCCGCCGCAGTGCCGGTGGACGCGTCCCCGGCCGATGCCGGTCTGGGACGTGCCACGCTCCACCAATTGCAGGTCACGGCGAAGTCCTACCTCGGCGCATTCGTACTGCACTGCGGCGGCCTCGTCCTCGATCAGGGCTGGCTGCGCGTCTTCGGCAGCCCGGCCTCCGGCGATCCCTGGGGGCTGCCCGGCCTGGCGCACGTCAACGGCTTCCCGCCGGAGTCCGATCCCGCCTGGCGGCCCGGGGCCGGGCTGGTCGTCGCCCAGGACGTGCTGGGCGGCGTCTTCGCGGTCAACGGAGCGGACCCCGAGCAGGCGGGGCGTCCTGGATCTCCGGGAGAAGTCGTCTACTTCGCACCGGATTCCCTGCGCTGGGAAGCGCTGGGCGCGGGCCACAGCGCATGGCTGTCCTGGATCCTCTCGGGAGCGCTCGACCAGTTCTACGAAGCGCTGCGCTGGCCGGGGTGGCGTGAGGAAGTGAAGGCGCTGCGCGGCACGGAGGGCCTGTCGCTCCATCCTCCGCTGTGGTCCGCCGAAGGCAGGAACGACCTGCCGGCAACCAGCCGCCGACCGGTCCCCATGGCGGAGCTCCTGGGGATCGCCCGCGACACGTCCCAGCAGTTCGACGGGTGCGACCCGGGCTTCCTGGGAGCGGTCTGACGTCCACGCCTCGTGCCACCGCCGGTACCGGGACCTGAAGGCCGGCGCAGGCGCCGTACGACTTGCGCAGACCGATGGCGGCGACGGCGACGGACGATTGCGCGAGTTCGCAGCGTCAGGCGTGCTCATGCACATCCAGTATCACGAGATGGCGCCGGATGGCGCCACGCGACACCTTGTGGCGCCGCAAGGAGTTGGCCAGCCCCGCGCGTTGGAGGCGATGGTGGCCACCCGCAGGACGGTCCATTCCGGACCGGACTCCTCGATCAGCCGCTCCATGTCAGCATGGAGCGGCTGATCGGGTCGGTCTGCCGTTCGGCGTCCTCGTCCACCCCTGACGAGGAGAGATGGACGATGCGGCGGGCATGCCGCGCAATCGACTCCAGTACGGCGGACGCGCCCTCGGTCGTAAGGAACGGTGCCCGTGGCCAGGAGCCGAGCCACAACTTGTCGGCCGACATTGCCGGTCGCGCCCGTCACAAGAATCTCATTCATGATCGGCTCAGCCCGGGCCCGGCTCGGAGTATTCCGTCCTGCCGGGCCCTGGCCCTCGCTTCGAGGACGGAAGCCCCTGCCGAGGGCTCCCCGGCTTCCGATCACTCACAACCGTCGTCGGACGTGCCCGCCGCCTTCAGCTGGATCAAGTCCCAGCGGTTTCCGTACAGGTCCCGGAAGACGGCTACCGTGCCGTAGGGCTCGCGCCGCGGCGCTTCTTCGAATACGACCCCGGCCGCACGCATTCGCTCGTGGTCGCGCTCGAACGCGTCCGTGTTCAGGAACCAGCCGACGCGGCCACCGGTCTGGTCCCCGATACGGGCCTCCTGATCGCCGGTTACGGCCCTGGCCAGGAGGACCGCCGTCTCCCGCGCTCCGGGCGGAGCCATGACCACCCACCGCTTCTCGCTGTCGATCCGGGTGTCTTCCAGGAGTTGGAAGCCGAGGGCGTCGCGATAGAAGGTGATGGCTTCGTCGTAGTCGCGCACGACGACGGTCACCAGTCCGAGATGAGGCATTCGCTGATCCTGCCCGCCAGCAGGCAGGACGCGCCACCCCGATACGGTGCCGTCCTCCTGCGGGGACGGGCATCCGCCTCAGCTCACCGCGCGCTTCACGAGCTCACCGATCCGCGCCTCCACCTCCGCCGTCACCTCGGTCAGGGCGAAAGCGGCCGCCCACATCGGGCCCTCGTCGAGCTTCGCCTGGTCACTGAACCCGAGCGTCGCGTACCGCGCCTTGAACTTCTCCGCGCTCTGGAAGAAGCAGACGACCTTGCCGTCCAGCGCGTAGGCGGGCATCCCGTACCAGAGCTTCGGAGCGAGGACGGGGGCGTTGGCGGTGACGATGGCGTGGACGCGCTCGGCCATGATCCGGTCCGCGTCCTGCATCTCGGCGATCTTCGCGAGAACGTCCCGCTCCTCCTCCGCCGCCTTGTCCGCCCGCGAGCGGCGGCGCGCAGCCGTCTTCAGCTCCCGGGCGTGGTCCTTCATCGCGGCCCGCTCCTCGGCCGTGAACCCCTCGTACGCACTGCTTTCGGCGCTGCTCATGACGGCTCTCCCCCTGGAAAATCTCGATGTACGGGACCTGGAAGAGGACCATATCCCTGCCCACTGACACCGGCCCGTCGGCCGGGCGCGGCCCTGTGCGGGGACGCGGCTACGGTCGCGTCCCCGCGCAGTTCAGTCCGGCGCCCCCGGTGTCCGGTCCGGCAGGACGCATTCGATCCGGTAGTCGCCGGTCTCGTCGTCCACCGTGACCCCGTGGGTCTCGCTGCGGAAACCGGGAAAGGCGCGGTCGAAGGACTCCAGCGCGCGCAGGTAGCACAGGAGCGGCCCGTCGTCGGGGCCGACGGACTCTCCGGGCATGAGGACGGGGATGCCCGGCGGCGTCACCGTGATCATCGCGGCGGCCGTGCGCCCCGCGGCGTCGGCGATCCGGACCCGCTCGGTGCCGGAGCGGATCAGCTGCTGGTAGCACCACTGCGGCGGGGCGACGGGCTCGGGGAGCTCCTGGAAGGCACGGTCCAGGAGGGTGACGAGGTCGGCCCCTCGCAGGTGGTCGTGCATGGCGGCGCACAGCTCGCGCAGGCTCGTACCGGCGTAGCGCCGGGGGTGCGCGGCGACGGTGCCCGGCAGGACGTGGTCGAGGAGGGCCCCGTCGTCGTGAAGCGCCTTGAAGTCCATCAGGGCGTCGAGCAGTGTGCCCCACTTGCCCTTGGTGATGCCCATGGAGAACAGGATGAGCGTGGTGTAGCTGTCGGTCTTCTCCACGACGATGTTGCGGGTGGCCAGGTAGGCCGTCAGGATCCGCGCGGGGATGCCGTGGTCGGCCCAGGTGCCCGTGGCGTCGATGCCCGGGCAGGTGAGGGTCACCTTGACCGGGTCGAGCATGCAGTAGCCCTCGGTGAGGCCGGGGAACCCGTGCCAGGCGGCGCCGGGCTCCAGGTGCCAGCAGGAAGGGTGGGAGCGCACCAGGTCCAGCGGGGCGTCGGCGAACGCGTGCCGCTCGCCGGTACCGGGGTCGTGGACCGTGTCGGGCTGCCAGACGCCGAAGAACCACGCGGGCCGGTCTCCGGCCGCGGCGATGCGCCGGCCGGTACGGGCGATGGTCTGGCGGAAGCGGACCGCCTCGGTGACCGCCTCGTCGATGAGCCACCGGCCCTGCGGCCCGTCCATCATCCCGGTGGCCACGTCGAGGGAAGCCAGGGCGGGGTACAGCGGCGACGTGGTTCCGTGCATCATGAACGCATCGTTGAACCGGTCGTGCTCCACGGGCGCTCGCGGCGCCGACTTCACGTGGACCATCGCGGTCTGGCTCAGCGCGGCCAGGAGCTTGTGCGTGGACTGGGTGGCGAAGACAGTGGGCCGCTCCGGCCCCGGGAACGTGTCGGGGCCGACGGCCGTGCCGTAGCGGCCCTCGTAGAGCGGGTGGAAGCGCGCGTACGCGAACCACGCCTCGTCGAAGTGCACCCGCGGGGAACTGGCCGCCAGGTCGCGGGCGACCTGGACGGCGTCGTAGCACAGGCCGTCGTAGGTCGAGTTGGTGACGATCGCGTACTCCGGCTGCAGTGACACGGCGCCGCCTGCCAAGGGGTTGCCGGCGATGCGGGCGCGTACGGCCGCGGCTTCTGTCGCGGCGGGCGGCAACGGTCCGGCGAGCCCGTAGCCGTTGCGGGTCGGGATCAGGTAGACGGGCCGGGCCCCGGAGATCACCAGCCCGTGCAGCACCGACTTGTGGCAGTTGCGGTCCACGAGGGCGATCTCGTCCCGGGAGACGCAGAAGTGTCCCACCATGCGGTCGGCCGTGGAGTTGCCGTGCAGCACGAAGTACGTGCGGTCCGCGCCGAAGACGCGGGCGGCGTTGCGCTCCGCGTCGCCGATCGGCCCGGTGTGCTCGAACAGCGAACCCAGCTCCTCGACCGAGATCGACAGGTCGCTGCGCAGGAGCTGCTCCCCGTAGTGGTCGAAGAAGGCCCGGCCCACGGGCGATTTGAGGAAGGCGACGCCGCCGGCGTGGGCGGGTGTGTGCCACGAGTACTCGTGGGCGTCGTCGAAGCGGCGCAGCGCTTTGAAGAACGGCGGGAGCACGGCTTCGCGGTAGGTGCGCGCCGCTCCGGCGATCCGGCCGGCGATGAAGGCCGGGGTGTCCTCCAGGGGCCATACGTAGCCGACGACGGTCTCGGCGACCCACAGGGGAAGCCGCTCCAGGTCCTGGTCGGCGTCCTCTTCCATGACGAGGAGCACGGGGAGGTCCTTGAAGCGGCGGCCGATCCGGCGGAGCACGGCGGCACCGCCCGGTTCGCCGCCGCCGTGGGGGCCCGGTGGGAGCTCCCAGGCCACGACGGCGGCCGCGAGGCCCGCCTCGGTCCGGAGCACGGCGCGCGCTTCGGGCTCGGTGGCGGCCCAGCGCACCTCCAGTCCCTGGGCTTCGGTCTCCCGTCCGATCCTGCGCAGTTGACCGCCGTGCGCCCCTTCTCCCGGATGCTCCCCCACCGCGAACAGAACCGTTCCGCCGGCCATTCCGCCCCCTCACCGCAACCGCCGCATTCGCAGCCGATGCCACGCTGCCCAGGTCCCAGTTCCGCCAGTCTGACGGCGCCTCCGGAACGGCCTGCGGGAGCCGGGGTCAAACCACCCGTCGGAGGGGCTGCCGGGGGACGGGAGCTATGCGAGGGGCTGGGCTGGTTCATGTTCAACTGGGCCGTGAATGCCGGTCCTTCTGCCTGCCGGGCCGCGCCCGCCGGCATGCCGCCGGCACTGGCAGGCCGTCAACGGCGACTCGCCCGGCCCGTCGGGCCCGTCCGCAGCGACCGCCATGGCCCCCAGGAGGGCGGCGCTGCTTCGCAGCAATGATCGGCGACCGGCACGACGCAGGCCGGTCCGGCCGAGGGTGCCGAGGAGGAGACCGCCACAGCCGTGATGGAGCCCATGATTCCGGCCACGGCAGTGCCACGAACCGCCGCGACCCATTCGGGTGTCAGCAGTCGGGGTACGGGACGGTGCGTCTCCCCTCGCGCAGGCGAGTGACGCTGCCCGAAGGCGCCCGGAAGCCGACGTAGCCGCACGTAGGACGGAGGGAGTGAGGTCCGCTTCGTGCCACCCGCCGGCCACCCCTCGACAACCGGGGTTGACCCTGACTTTAAGGCGTCTCGTGACCCTGTGCGACTGCCGGTACGGCGTCGGCCGGCCCCGGCTCAGGGCCGGCCGACAGGGAAACGCCCGGAATCTGCTGGGTTACCCGCGCAGGAAGCCGTCCCCGTGCGTGGCGATGTGGGCTTCCAGGGCGCTGAGTGCGCTCTGGGTGGCCTCAAGCGTGCCTGATCCGCGCTTCTCCGCGTAGTAGGCCGCGCCGAGCTTCTTCAGCAGCTCACCCCCGGCCCGCTGGGCTTGCACTTCATCCACCTTCTGTTTGCCCTGGGCGAGGGCGTCCTGGGCCTGTGCCTTGGCCCGGTCGAGGAATCCGGCCATGTCAACCTCCTTGATGGGTGTTCGAGTGGATACCCCGGCCCGGTCGGAAATGATCCGGACTCGGGCCGGCTTTCCCGGTTCGGCGGACGTGAAGGCGGCCTTCGGCCGGTCATGCGCTCCGCCACAGAGACACCGGGCCGGCGAAGGCCGTGGAGTGAGTCTGCCGCACGACAGGCGTCCGGCTGGAGCCGTTCACGCTGTCGTCACGCTGTCGGCCGGAGCTGTACGCGTACCTGACCGCGCGTGAGGACACGCACTTCTCAAGCCCACCGGCGCCCCACCACCTTTCGTCGCCGAACAGCTCTTCACCCTCCCCTTCACCCCTGGTGAGGCAGGCGGGCAGACCGTCGGCGCCAGTGCGCCCCGTCGAGGCGGGCGTGGCACCTGGTGCTGTCCGGAGGCGGATTGTTAGCGTCACGGCGTGGTCAACACATACACAGAGTTGTCGGACTACTACGACCTGATCATGACGTCGGGCTACTACGACTACGCCGCATATGCGGCCGAGCTGGCCGAACTCCTGCAAGGCTGCCGGGATGTCCTGGAGCTCGGCGTGGGGACAGGGCTGGTGTGCGAACGGCTCCTCCGGCACAGCATCGACGGGCTGCGGCTGACCGGGTTGGACCACACCGAAAGCATGCTGGCGCAAGCCCGTGCCCGCCTGGGCGAACGCGTGCAGCTGCTGAACCAGGACATCCGGCAACTCGATCTGCCCGCCTCATTCGACGGCGCATTCTCCGTAGGCGGAGTCTGGGCTCACTACCGGACCGGCACCGAGGCAGCGCTGGGCAGCCACCTCCCCGACCACGACAGCAACGTCAGCGCACTGCGCCGCCTGCACGCCTCGCTGCGGCCCGGTGCAGTCCTGCTCATCGCCGTCCAGCGCCCCCACGACGACTACGAGCACGTGCTGCCCAACGGGCTGGTGTACGAGCAGAGAGTCAAGACCCTCTCGGGTGACCGGCTGGTCAAGGACTACTACCTTCGACAGGACGGGCGTGTGGTGGCTCACCAGCAGTGCGTCTTCCGGGTCCTGTCCGAATCCCGCGGGAACGGTCTTCTGCAGCAGTGCGGGTTCCGCTTCACCGGGGTGAGCCCGAAGGGGAACTTCTACGCCTACCGGACCGGACCTCAAGGTCCACGCGCAGGGCACGGAGGCCCCGGAGACACCATCCCCGGCTGACACGCTGCCCACGGTCGCCCCTACGGCTCTCAGCCGGATGATCGCCACCGGCGAGGGCCTGCCCCTGTGGGCAGTGAGGGGCAGGCGCGTACGTCTCAGTGGCCGACGAACGTGAGGCTGGTCGCGTCGTAGCGGGTGCCCGCGATCTGCTCGGGCGGGGCAGCGGACTCGATGGCATGAAGCTCCTCGGGGGACAGCTCGACGGCAAGGGCCGCGAGGTTCTCCTCCAGGTACCGCCGGCGCCGGGTGCCGGGGATGGGCACCACGTCCTCGCCCCGGTGCTGCACCCAGGCCAGGGCCAGCTGGCCGGCGGTGACTCCCTTGGCCGCAGCCAGTTCGTCCAGCTGCGCGACGATCGCCAGGTTCCGCTCGAGGTTGCCGTCGGCGAAGCGTGGCTGGCTGCGTCGCACGTCGTTCTCGGCCAGCCCTTCGACCGAGCTGTACCGTCCGGTCAGGAAGCCACGTCCGAGCGGGGAGAAGGGGACCAGTCCGATGCCGAGCTCACGGCAGACCGGGGCGATCTCCGTCTCCAGGTCGCGGGTCCACAGCGACCACTCGCTCTGCAGAGCGGCGATCGGGTGCACCGCGTGCGCCCGCCGGATGGTGCCCGCGCCGGCCTCGGACAGCCCGAGGTGGCGGACCTTCCCGGCCTGCACCAGCTCGGCCATGGCGCCGACGGTCTCCTCGATCGGTACCTGCGGATCGACCCGGTGCTGGTAGTAGAGGTCGATGTGATCGACCCCGAGCCTGCGCAGGGACGCCTCGCAGGCCTGCCGTACGTAGGCGGCGTCGCCGCGGACCCGGGTGGGCTCGCCCAGGCGGTTGGCGAAGCCGAACTTCGTGGCCAGCACCACCTCGTCGCGGCGGCCGGCGACGGCCCGCCCGATCAGCTCTTCGTTGTGCCCGGCGCCGTAGAAGTCGGAGGTGTCCCAGAACGTCACCCCGATATCGAGAGCATGGTGCAGTGTCGCGATCGACTGCGCATCGTCCGTGGCACCGTAGCCGTGGCTCATGCCCATGCACCCCAGGCCCTGCGCGGAAACCGCCAGACCGCCCAGGTGCCGGGTGGGAACGTCACTCATATTGCCGCCTCCTGATCTCGAACCATCTGTCCAAGACGCTAGGCGTTAGAGCGCGCTCAAGGTCAAATGGCGGCCGAGCACGACCACGCGCGAGGCCCGGGGCCGGCTCATCCCCACCCGGTCCGGAGGATCGGTCAAGGCCTCGGGCCCGGGGGACCAGAGACCTGCAGCCGAGGCACCACCGCGTCCACCACCGACTCCACGAAGCCCTCTTCGACCGGCAGTCGCCGTAGCAGTGCCCGCATCCACACGGCTCCCGCGATCAGATCGATGAGCAATACGGGGTCAGCGTCCGCGGCGAGCTCACCGCGGGCGAACAGCGGGCTTTCGCGTTCGAGGCGGTCGGCGAAGAAGTCCCGGGCGACGAGAGCGAGTTCGCCTCCCCCCCCATCGCTCAGCATGGCGCGGGCGACCGCGCTGGTCCGCTGATCGCTGACCAGCCGCACCATCTGTCCGGCCGGCGCGACGAGGTCTCCGCGGAGGCTGCCGGTGTCGGCGATCTCCACGTCCGGCACCTGGGAGTGGAGCAGCGCCGACCGCAGCAGCGGCTCCTTGGACGGCCACCACCGGTAGATCGTCGTCTTGTTCACCCAGGCCCGCTCCGCGACGGCCTCCATGGTCAGCCCTGGTCGCCGGCGACTTCCCGGACGGTCTCCTGAATCTGCCGGCGCAGCCAGCGGTGCGCCGGATCACGGTCGTTCCGGGGGTGCCATGCCATGCCGATGCTCACCGGCGGAAGGTCCAGCGGAACGGGGAAGGTGGAAAGGCCCAGCAGCTGCGGTGCGCGCCTGCCCGGTCCGGCAGGGGCGAGGGCGACCAAGTCGGTGTCACGGACGATGAACAGCGCAGCGGCGTAGCCGGGTACGGTGACCGGCACGCGCCGCTGGAGGCCGAGCTCCCGCAGCCGGTCGTCGATGGGGCCGGTGACGCGGCCGCGCCGGGAGACGCCGATGTGGTCGGCGGCGGCGTACCGGCGCGGGTCCGGCGGATCGGCGGCGAACGGATGGCCGTCGCGCACGACTCCGACGAGCTCCGTGTCGGCCAGGGGCCGGGTGCGGGTCTCGGGGTCGAGGTGGTCGAGGACGCCCAGTTCGAGGTCGACGATGCCGTCGCGCATGGCCGAGGTGCCCTCGTGGCTCTCGGGCACGAAACGCAGGGTCATACCGGGCGCCCGGCTGCGTACCCGGGCGATCAACGGTGCGGCTATCGAGGTGAGCTGCACGTCGTTGGCCTGGATCGCCACGGTGGCGCGCAGGTCGCCGGGGTCCGCGGTGCCGTGCGGTGCCAGCAGGGTGCGCCCGTGATTGACGAAGGCGTTGACTTCGGCGCGCAGTTCGAGCGCGCGCGGAGTGGGGACCAGGCCGCGGCCGGCGCGGACGAGGACGGGGTCCTGCAGGGTCCGGCGCAGCCGGGCGAGGGTGCGGCTCATCGCGGGAGGCGACGTGTGCAGGCGCTCGGCCGCCCCGGTGACGCTGCCCTCTTCCAGCAACGCGTCGAGGGCCACCAGCAGATTGAGATCGATTCGGGTCATGCGCGGATTATCCGGAGTGGAATGACTGCTGACCATACTTTCACTGGTGGCAATCCATGGGTGGGCCCTAACGTCGGAGACATCACCGAGCAGGCCTCACCAGGGGCTTCATCAGAAGCCTCACCAGGGAGAACGATGAACGACGCACTCGCTGTCATCGGCCAGAACAGCCACCGGATCCACTTCTTCGACGCGGCCGGTCACCGGGAAATCGCCGCTGTGGAGCTCCCGCCGACGCCGCACGAGGTGCTCTACGACGCCGGCCGTCAGGTCCTGTACTGCGTGAGCACCTACCGCAGCGGCTTCTACGGGCAGCACGGGCCGCGCGCGCACGAACTCGTCGTGGTGGACGCCCGCACGCACCACGTCCTCGACACCATCGACGTGTCTCCGGAGCACGCCCCTCACGGGCTGGCGCTGGACAGCGCGCGCGGCCTCCTCTACGTCAGCGTCGAGGCCGGGCCCGCCGGCGAGGGCGGCATCCTGGTCGTGGACGTGGACCGGCGCGCCGTGGTCGAACGCATCGGCACCCGCGCCCCCGGCCCACACTGGTTCGCCATCACCCCTGACGGCACCAAGGGTTACGCCACGAACAAGGAGGCGCCCTTCATCTCGGTCGTCGACCTCAAGACCCGGCAACTCGCGGGCACCGTCCCGGTCGGCGGCAGCGAGGGGGTCGCGGTCACCCCCGACGGCCGGTACGTCGTCGCCGCGACGCCGATGCTCGCCCTCCGCGGCACTCCCGCCGAACCGCCGCGCCTGAGCGTGTTCGACACCGCCGCAGACACACTCCAGCACACCATTGCGCTCCCCGGCCCGGCGGTCCCGGTCCACATCGCCTCCGACGGGACGCTCCTGGTGGGCGAGGTCCGCTTCGTTCCCGCCCAAGACGACGCGGGCGCGCCGCGGTTCCTGCCGGGGCGCGTGCACATCTTCGCCGCCGGGACCTTCGAACCCCTCGGCAGCGTCGATGTCGGGCCCATGCCACTGACCATCGGGTCCTCTCCCGACGCCGCGGTCGCCTACGTGTCCAACGGCGGCGGCTCCACCGTCACCGTCATCAGCCTGACCCACCGCAAGGTCACCGGCGAGATCACCATCGGCAGCGGCGGCGACGGCGACAGCGGCCCCCACGGCTTCGCCTACGTACCGGCCCGCCCCACCGGCCACTGACCGACACCGCCCCGGAGACTGCCACGATCCGGCGGGCAGTGATCGGGTACCGGGTACCCGGTGCCGGATACCCGATACGTCCGACAGGCAGGCGGGCACCGGATCAGCGGTGCAGGGTGGTCTCCCGCCGCATGTGCGACAGCTTCTCGGGATTGCGCACGGCGTAGAGCCCGGTGATGAGGCCCTCGTCGATGCGTACCGCCAGGACAGTGTCGATCTCGCCGTCGAGCCGGAGCATCAGCGCCGGGTGGCCGTTGACCTGCGTCGGCCGCAGCGACGCCACCGCGGCGACCTTGCCCAGCCCGCCGAGCAGCAGACGGCCCACCTTGTCGGCCCCCAGGATGGGACGCGGGACGGCCTGCTTGACTCCGCCACCGTCGCCCAGGAGGACGACGTCCGGCGCGAGGATGCCGAACAGGCTCTGGAGATCGCCCGTTTCGATCGCCCGCTGGAAGGCGTCGAGCGCGTCCCGCGTCTCGGTGGGGGAAACGATCCCGCGCGGCCGGCGCGCCGCGACGTGGGCCCGTGCCCGGTGCGCGATCTGGCGCACCGCGGCCGGGCTCTTGCCGACGGCTTCGGCGATCTCGTCGTACCCGAAGTCGAACACCTCACGCAGCACGAACACCGCCCGCTCGGTCGGCGCGAGCGTCTCCAGCACCAGCATCATCGCCATCGAGACGCTGTCGGCCAGCTCGACGTCCTCGGCCACGTCCGGGGCGGTCAGCAACGGCTCGGGCAGCCAGGTACCGACGTAGGACTCCTTGCGGCGGCCGAGCGCACGCAGCCGGCCCAGCGCCTGGCGCGTGGTGATCCGGACCAGGTACGCGCGCCGGTCCCGCACCGTGCCGAGGTCGACACCCGCCCAGCGCAGCCAGGTCTCCTGCAGGACGTCCTCCGCGTCGGCGGCCGAGCCGAGCATCTCGTAGGCGACGGTGAACAGCAGGTTGCGGTGGGCGACGAACGTCTCGGTGGCGGGGTCCGTGCGTCCACCGCCGGCGACCTCCCCCGTCGTGGCCCCCGTGCGCCCGCCGTCCTCGTTGTACTTGCCGTTCACCGACTGCTCCTGCCTGTCCGCCTTCGAAGGTGTCACGCGCACAAGACGCCGGTCACCGCGGCTTTGTGACACCCGTGAGCGGTGGCTCACCTCACACTGCCGTCCCGTCACAAGGAGCGGGCGGCCGGCATCTCTTGTTCGCCAGCGCAACAACACCACGAGTGAGGACGCAGTCATGGACGCCCGTTTCAACCTGTTCGAGAACGAGCTCGCCACCAAGTTCGCCAAGCGGTTCGCCAACGCCGGCATGGTGATCCACCAGTCGCCGCTGCCGCGGTCCACCCAGGAGCTGGTGTCGCTGCGCGCCAGCCAGATCAACGGCTGCGGCTGGTGCATCGACATGCACACCAAGGAGGCCGCCGCTGCCGGTGAGACCGCGGTCCGGCTCCACCTGGTCGCCGCCTGGCGCGAGTCCACCGTCTTCACCGACGCCGAGCGGGCCGCGCTGGCCCTCACCGAGGAAGGCACCCGCCTCGCCGACGCCCACCAGGGCGTCTCCGACGAGACCTGGGCCGAGGTGCGCAAGCACTACGACGACGACCAGACCGCCGCCCTGGTCTCCCTGGTCGCCCTGATCAACGCGGCCAACCGGCTCGCCGTGATCGTGCACCAGCGGGGCGGCTCCTACGAGCCCGGCATGTTCGCCGCCGCGCTCGACTGACGGCATAGGCAACCGGCCCGGCCCAGGATCATGCGACCCCGGGCCGGGTCCCGCATGTCCGGGCGCGGCTGCAGACGCCCCATCGGAAGGAGCCGGCTGTCATGGCCTCCGGCCCATCGGGAGCGGTCCGTTGTCAGTGGCGTCATGCATCATCGGCGGCATGACACAGAGCCCCACCGACACCCTGCACACGCTCGCCCACGAGCACCTGCCCGCCGAGATCGCCGACCGGTGGATCGGCCTGATGCGACCGGGCCTGCGCCTGGAAAAGGCCACGAGCACCGGTACGGGTGCTGAACCGGTCGCCGGTCGGCTCGGAGGCCTGCCGGAGCTTCCCGAGAGTGAAGAATGGCCCGTATGGGAGGCGCACGGACCGCTCTCCTTCATCGCCTCGATCGACTGTGCCGCCCTCCCCTCCTCCGCCCTCGACATCACGCTGCCCCCGGACGGCACGCTGGCCTTCTTCTATTTCGACGGGCAGGTCAACGACGGCTGTGCGGTGGTTTCGCCCGACGAGCCCGGCACCTGGGCAGGGGCACGTGTGCTGTACGTGCCGGCAGGAGTCCCCGTCACGCGACGGACGGCGCCCGAGGGCATCCAGCCGTATCCCGAGGTGATACTGACGGCGCGCGTGGAGACGACGGCACCGTACCTGTGGCACCCCGCGGTCTACCGGGAGTTCGCTCCGATGCCCGACGACCACCCGCTGTGGAACGACGAATTCCAGGAGGCCCTGTGGGACCTCTCCGAGGGCACCGAGCACCGTATCGGCGGTCACGCGAACCCGGTGCAGGACGAGGTGGAGTCCGAAGTCGCCCGCGGCGCTCTGGGCAATCCGCCGTGGACGGACCCCCGCATCAAGGAGGAGGCGCTGCGCTGGGTCCTGCTCGCCCAGTTCGACACGGACGACGACGCCGACATGATGTGGGGCGACGCCGGGGCCCTCTATTGGCTCATACGCCCGGAGGACCTGGCAGCGCGCCGCTTCGACCGTGCGATGTTCACGTGGCAGTGCAGCTGACGTAGGGGTCCAGAAGGCCGTGGAGGCCATGGAGGCCGTGGAGGCCGTGCCGTGGAGGCCGCCACCCGGCACGAGGACGCGCCCGTCGGGCCGGGCTGTGGCCGGAGTGACCGGTGGCGGCGAGCAACAGCGCTCCGACGGCCGCCGACGCACCGTTCGCGACGGCCGCCCAGCTGTCCACGCCTCGGCCGACCACCTGTTCACTCTCGATGCGGACATGTTCACTCTCGATGCAGACATGCGCGCCCGATGGACGAGCTTTCCGGCCTTGAGTCGGGTCTACTCGTCAACGTGCACATCAATCAGAAGATCAAGCCGTTCCTCTGGTTCGACGGGCAAGCCGAGGAGGCCGCCGCCCACTACGTTTCGATCTTCGACGGCTCGCGCGTCGTCGCGGTGCAGCGCTACGGCGAGGCGGGCCCGGGCGCGCCGGGGTCCGTCATGACCGTCGAGTTCGAGCTCGCGGGCCAGCGCTTCGTCGCCCTCAACGGCGGACCGCAATTCCATTTCACCGAGGCCGTCTCCTTCAGCGTGGACTGCGCGGATCAGGAGGAGGTCGACCGTCTCTGGTCCCGCTTGGGCGAGGGCGGCGAAGAGGGGCCCTGCGGCTGGCTCAAGGACAAGTTCGGCCTGTCCTGGCAGGTGACACCACGCCGGCTCATCGAGCTGCTGGGCGACCCGGACCAGGCCGCGGCCGAACGGGTCATGCAGGCCATGATGGGCATGCACAAGATCGACATCCAGGGGTTGGAGAACGCCTACCGGGGCTGACGCGACGGCACCTCGTGCAGTGCCGCCGTTGACAGTGCCCCTTGGCATCATGCCGGTACGGACTTCCGCCTCGCCCCTCCCAGCGGCATCGGCATCGGCGCGCTGCGCAGCGGCATGCCCCGGAACGAAGCCGATACCGTACTGGACTCGTTCCGCGACCGTTCCTCGATTCCGGATTCCGACCGATCCGGGCAGCACACATTCCGCACCAGCGGCCTGATGATCAGTATCAGGATAAGCATGCATTTATGCGCGCATAGAGCGCCAACGCAATAAGTGAGAACCATCTCGGCGTATCTTGGCCTTATGGAGGAGAACCGAGCGCTTCACGTCGTAGACGCGTTGCGGCAGCGCGGCGTCAACGCTCACCTGGCTCGCGAAGGCGTCTACCAGATCGGCGTACGCGTGGTGCTGCGCGACGGTCGCGAGGCCGTCTGGGACACCGACGACACCGCCGGTCTCGAAGCGCAGGTCATGCGGGACGGGATCCTGGTCGGCTTCGTTCCTGCCATCGAGGGCTCCGGGAGCTTCGACCTCGGCCAGACCGTCGACGCGATCGCCCGGGCCGACTATGACCGGCCGATCGCCCGCGAGCGGCCCACCGCTCCTCCGCCGTCCGCCCCGCTGCCCCCGGAGGGCGGCGTCTTCCGCCGCTTCCTCGGAGGCTTCCGCGAGCGCTGAGCGCCATCGCGCTCTACGATGCAGGCCCGGGGCGCCCTCCGACAGCGGGCGATCGCATCCAAGATCGCGTCTTGCACGGCAGGACTTCCCGTGTGGCCCGCATCGGTGATCACTTTCAGTTCCGCATCGGGCCATTCCCGGGCCAGTTCCCACGCGGACCGGAGCGGGCTCGCCAAGTCGAGCCGGCCGTGGATGAGCGCAGCCGGGATCCCGGCCAAACGATGGGCGTCACGAAGGAGTTGCCCGTCCTCGAGCCACGCGTTGTTCGCGAAGTAGTGGGCGCAGATCCGGACGAAGGCCATCATCGCCTGGTCGGGCTTGCCGCTGTACTGCCCGGGGCTGCCCAGGGCCTCATGGGCGATGACCGCGTCCTCCCAGGCGCACCAGGCCTTGGCCGCCGCGGCCCGGACCGCGGCGTCCGGGCTGTTGAGCAGCTGGTTGTAGGCGGCGACGAGATTGCCGTGCCGGCTGTCCTCCGGCAGCGCGTCGCGGAACCGCTCCCAGGGCCCGGGCAGCAGGCGCCCGACACCGTGGTAGAGCCAGTCGGTCTCCTCGGGGCGGGTCATGGTGACGCCGGCGATGACGATCTCCGAGACCCGTTCGGGGTAGCGCTCGGCGTAGGCGAGGATCAGCGTCGAGCCCCAGGATCCGCCGTAGAGCAGCCAGCGCTCGATGCCCAGGTGCTCGCGGAGGCGCTCCATGTCGGCGACGAGGTGACCGGTGGTGTTGTGGTCGAGGCCGACAGCCGGGTCCGAGGCGTGGGGCAGGCTGCGCCCGCAGCCACGCTGGTCGAAGAGGACGATCCGGTAGACCGCAGGATCGAACAGCCTGCGGTTGCCGGGGCGGCATCCGCTGCCGGGGCCGCCGTGGACGCACAGAGCCGCCTTTCCACTCGCGTTGCCGCTCGTCTCCCAGTACACCTGGTTTCCGTCACCGACGTCGAGGAGCCCGTGGGCGTACGGCTCGATCGGCGGGAACAGCTGAGCCACCATGGCCTCTTTCTGCGTCGTGCTCCGGGGGTGTTCCGGGCGTCAGCATCTCAAGGCCACGGTGGTCACGCACGTCTGCAAGCCGGCAGTCGCTCACTCCGACAGGTTCCACAGCGCGCTTGCGATGTCGGACACCTCTCGGATCTCGCCGGTCGTCACGCCGATCACCAGGCGCTCCGCCGCATCGATGTCCGGGCGCAACCGGACGCCGTTGAGCGCCAGGAACGTCACGCAGGAGAGCCAGGCCGTGCGCTTGTTGCCGTCGAAGAGCGGGTGGTTGATCGCGACGGCTTGCAGCAGGGCGGCCGCCTTGTCGAGGAGGCCGGGGTGGATCTCCTGCCCGTACATCTCGGCCGACGGGCGGTGGGCCGCGGAGTCGAGCGAACGGGCGTCGCGGACGACGAGTTCGGTTTCGCCGCAGGCCGGCTCGGCGACGATCAGTACGTCCTGGACGTCCAGGTAGCGGGGGGTCATTTCAGTCGCTCCAGAAGCTCGTGCCATATCGCCGCCTGCTCGGCGGCGGCGCGCCGGACGTCGGCCCGGTGGGCGTCCCGGTCCGTGGACAGGTGTTTGACCATGACGTGTTCCTTGCGGCCGTCGGGCAGAGGGTCGCCGTGCGGGCCGGTGTCGCGCAGGCCGACGCGGCGGTAGAGCGCAAAGGCATGCGCGTTGCCGGGCATGACGGCGAGGTGGAGGCGTTCGGCGCCCGCGCCCGCCGCCCACTGCTCCACTGCCTGCACCAGGGACTCGCCCACTGCGCGGCCCCGCGCGTCGGCCGCGACCCACAAGGAGATCAGCTCGGCGGTGCCGGCGTCCGGGCCGGGAATTCCGCTGACCATGCCGACGGGCTTCCCGTCGAGTTCGGCGATCAGGTTGAGGGAACCCCGAAGTTCCAGCCGGGCCCGCCAGCGCTCCTCCCGGTCGCCGTCGCCCTGCCAGTCGGCGAGGCGCGAACTGAATGCGTACGGCGCCTCCGCGAGTGCGGCGAGACGGAGTTCGCGCCACAGCGGCCAGTCGTCGGGAGACAGCGTTCTGATGTTGATCACGGGGTAAGCGTCTCCGACCCCGTGGGGCAGGACAACGGATTTTCCCGCGGGGAGAGCCGTCAGCCGAAGGTCCGCGGGTAGGCGTGGGGGGTGACGCCGGTCGTTCGATTGAAGCGGTCGCGGAAGGCGGTCAGGGAGCCGAATCCGGCCTGGGCGCCGATGCGTTCGACGGAGTGCTGCGTGGTTTCCAGGAGGTGCTGGGCCCGGTGGATGCGGATGGCTGGTCACCGCGATCGTCCTGACCGCCGCGGCCGCCGACGTCCGGCCCTGCCGATCCTGCCCGCGCAGGAACGCGAGCTCGCCTCCCACCAGGGCGCGGGGTCCGGTCCGGGCGCCCGCGGCGCGGACCGTCGGCCGGCCGTGCTCACCGGCGTCTTCAACCTTCTGTGAGCGGCGGTCACTGTCCTGGTGGTCGTCCGCCCCGGCTCCACCACCGGAGCGTGACCGTGCGCCTCCGCCCTCTCCGCATCGCCGCGAACGCCGAACTCGCCTCGCTCGTCGTCATGCCGGCCGGCCTCGTCACTGCTCGCCTATGGCCCGTCTCGTCCCTGATGGGCCCCGCTCACGGATGTGCGTACCTCTTCGCGATCGGGGCGACGTGGGGTCTCGACCAGGCCTCGACGGCCAACCAGGGTGAGTGTCGTCGCCCCCGGCATCGGCGGCCTCCTCGCCCTGCGTCGGCTCCCTCACTCCCCCGGCGAGGACGGACGTCCGCAGTGCGGCACGGCCGGTCAGGCCAGGTTCTTCTCCAGCGCCGCGATGTACTTCAGGATCGAGTGGTCGCGCACGCCGTCGCTCGCGGGCGCGAACGCGTCGGCCGTCAGGCCCTTCGCCCGGTCGGCGAGGCCGCCGAGGAGCGACATGGTCTCGTGGACCTTGCCGGCGGAGTCGATGTACCGCAGGGTCTCGACGTGGGTGTACGCGGGCTCGGGCGGCAACTGCGGCACGATGTCGTTGTTGTTGACGAACCGGAAGAGGCGTTGCTTGAAGCCCTTGTTGCACGCTGCCGCCAGCAGTCGGTCGCACGTACGGGGTTGGCCGTACGTGTAGACGCCGTCGGCCAGCAGCTTCGGTTCCTCCAGGTACAGCCGGGCTCCGGCGAGCATGGCGAGCGCGCCGCCCAGGCTGTGACCGGTGAACCACACGGTCTGCCCGTTCGTCCGGTACTCCTTGAGGGTGTCCTTCACGTCGGGGAAGATGGATTCCAGGGCCTCGCCGAAGCCGTAGTGGATGTATCCCGTCTTCGCCGGGCCGGGCCAGGGCGGGGTGGTGGCGTCGGAGAGCCAGTCGCGGATCTGCGCGGGTTCCGTGCCCCGGAAGGCGGTGATGATCATGTCGTCGCCGGCCATCGTGAAGGCCTGGGTGTCTTCCAGCGGGAAGGGCGGAGTGAACCGCGTCTCGTGGTGGCGCACCCGGTCGAAACCCCAGTCGCGCGCCTGCTTCTCGATGGTGGCGTTGTCCTTGTAGGAGAGGTCTGCGGCCCGCGCGAGCCAGTAGGCGTGCGCGAGGCTGTACGTACGGGCCTTGTGGTCGATCGCGGTGGGCACGGACACGGGGGTGCTCCCTTTCTCGGACCGGTGGACGCGGTGACGCGGCACAGTCGTCACGGTAGGACATGCGTGACGAAGAACCGGTGTACCGGACTCGTGTGCCGGAGTGAACATGGCCGTGTTCGACCAAGCGGCTCATGGTGTGCGACGCCCGTGCGGTACCGGTGCCGGTGCCGGCATGCTGCCCGCGACGGGCCCGGCCGGGTAGGGCGTCCCGCAGAAGTACCGGTTGAGCGCGTCGACCCCGTGGATCAGCATCTCCCCCGCCTTCGGGTCGTTGCGCTGCACGTTGACCGAAATGGTCATGCGCCTCTTCCCGTCGCGGTCGGCGAAGGCGAACGTCACGTAACCGGGGATCGAGCCGGTCCCGCCCCACTTCTCGCCGCAGGTCAGTCCGGCCGTTGCCAGGCCGAGTCCGTAGTGGGGGAAGACCGGCGCCTGCCGGGTGTCCACCGCGGTGCGCATCTGTTCCAGGGACGCCGGCCCGATCAGCCGCCCGCTGAACAAGGCTTGGTAGAAGCGGTTGACGTCCCGTGCGTCGGAGACGAGCCCGTACGCGGCCCAGGCGAACGACGGGTTGATCTTGGTGAACGGCTCGAGCGCGCCGGGATCCGTTGCGTCCGCTCCTTCGGGCAGGAGGTACCCGGTGGCGTGCGGGCCGTGCAGGTGGGGGTCGGTGAGCGGCAGGCGGGTGCGGGTCATCCCGGCGGGCCGGAGCACACGGTGCTCGATCTCGTCGCCGAGCCGGTTTCCCGTCACCTTTTCGATGAGCAGGCCGAGCAGGATGTATCCGGCGTTGGCGTAGGTGAACCGTTCTCCTGGTGGGTGCGCGCGGGGAAGGCCGTCCGCGAGTGCCACCAGTTGCTGCGGCTGCCAGGTGCGCCGGGTGTAGGACTGGGGGTCGCGGAAGGAGGGGTGGTCGAGATAGTCGGCGAGCCCGCTGGTGTGGTTGAGGAGCCGGCGCACGGTGATGCGGTCGGCGTCGTGGATCGCACCGGGCAGCCAGGTGGCGACGGGCCGGTCGAGTTCCAGTCGTCCGGTCTCGGCCAGGCGCAGGATCGTGGTGGCCACGACGCCCTTGGTGAGGCTGGCTATGCGGAACCGGGCGTCGTGCGGGATGTCCCGGCGCGTGGTGAGGTCGGCTGTTCCGCTGGTGAGGGTCCAAGAACCGGTGGTGTCGTCGACCCGGGCCAGCGCCCCGGGGGCTCCTGCTTTCACCATGGCGTCCAGTGCCTGCTGCACCTGGACGTGGGTGTCCGTACCGGACCGGTCCGCCGCCGGTAGCGCGTGCGGGATCGGGACGGGGAGTGCGGCTGCCGCCGGCGTCGCCGCTGCCAGCACTCCTGCGATCGTTGCCCACCCGGCGATCGCCCTCCTCAGAGCCCGGCTCCTGCCCCTGCCTGCCATCGGCCTGCCCCCTGACGTCCCTCGCGTGGCTGTCTCCTCTGCCCGGGACAGGAGCAGCCCTACTGTTCCCCCTGCCGGGACAGCTCTGATGAGCCGTCATTCTCCGGCACGGCGGCAGTGCGGAGCATCCAACCGGGAGCTGATCGTCCGGTCGTCCGAAGGGGGCAGTCCGCGTCATCCCGGAAGAGGACACCTACAGGAACACCGGCAGGGACCTCCTGTGCCAGTGCGCAGTGTCACTCGGCGGGAATCCCGTCCCCGGGCCGGCGGCGGGAGCCGGCGGCCCGGCGGCCACCCGCTGTTCCGAAGACGAGGTCCCACCACGGCGCGCTGACGCCGAAGCGCCGGCTGTCGTCGGCGAAGTGGTGCAGCATGTGCCACCTGCGCAGGGCTCTCCCCGCCCTGGAACGCGGGCGGGGATGGTGCACGTGGTAGTGGATCATGTCGTACAGCAGGTAGCCCACGGCGTAGCCCGCCATGAACCCCATCCAGTGCGCTCCGAGGGCGAGCCTGGAGAGGCCGCAGAGGAGCAGGGCCATCGGCATGGTGACGGCGAGGGGCATGACCAGTCGCCGGCGGTCGTCGGGGTGATCGTGGTGGTGCCCGTGAAGTGTCCAGTGCAGCCGGGCCATCGCCGTCCCCGGTGCCGCCACCCAGTGGAAGAGTCCGCGATGAACCCAGTACTCGGTGAGCGTCCACGCCGCGTAGCCGACGAGCACCAGCGCCACCCCGGCCACCGGCCCCGAGGCGGTGAGCCCGGCCGGAAGCAGGAGGGTGATGAACGACGTGAAGACGACGAGCGGCCCGGAAGGGTGCTGGCGCGTCAGCCGGTCCAGCGAGCGCCACCGCACCACTAGCGGTGAACTCCTGCGGAAGGCGGCGCGGTCGACGGGGTCGACGCCGGGGATACCAGGGGTACCGGGGATACCAGGGGTGCCGGAGACGCCGGGGAACTCACTCACGGTTCACTGCTCCTCGGCCACTGCTGTGGCGATCAGCTGAGCGGCTCGTTGCAGCTCGGCTTCGGAGTGTGCCGCCGTGACGCCGAGCCGCAGCCGCGCGCCTCCGATGGGCACCGCAGGCGGGAAGAGAGGGCCGACGAGCAGGCCCTCCCCGACCAGTCGGCGGGCGATCCGCGCCGTACGGTCGACCGTCCCGGTGGGCACGACGACGTGCGCCTGCGATGCCCCGATGCCCACTCCGGCCGCCCGCAGCATCTCGTGCAGGGCCGCGGAGAGCTCCACCGGACGACGCCGCCGCTCGGCTCCCTCCCGGGCCACGACACCGAAGGCTCCGAAGACCGCGCCGACGGTCGCCGGTGACAGGCCGAGCGTGAGGAGATAGGCGCCCGCTGCGTGCCGCAGCAGATCCGCCACGCGTTCGTTCGCGCAGACGCATCCGCCGGTGGAAGCGAAGGACTTGCTGAACGTACCGGTGATCACGTCGACCCGGTCCAGCACTCCCAGGAGCTCGGCCGCGCCGCGCCCCCGAGCGCCGAGGGCGCCCGCGCTGTGCGCCTCGTCCACGATCAGCAGAGACTGATGGCGCTGCGCGAGGCCGGCGATCTCCCGCAACGGCGGCAGGTCGCCGTCGGCGCTGAACAGTCCGGCCACGACGATGAGCCGGCGGCGCGCTTCCTGCGCTTCGCCGGAGTTCAGCAGTTCCTCCAGATGGGCGGTGTCGTTGTGGCGGAACATCCGCACGCCGGCCCCGGACAGCCGGGCCCCCATGGTGATCGAACCGTGGTCGAAGCGGTCCAGGAACACCATGTCTCCCGGCCCGGCCAGCGCGCCGAGCACCCCCAGGTCGGCCTGCGGCCCGGAGGGGAAGAGCAGTGCGGCGGGCCGGTCGAACCACGCGGCGACGGTGCGCTCCAGCTCCTCGTGCAGTTCCGTGAACCCGCCCACCGCCTGACTGCCGTAGGTGCCGGTGCCGAACCGGCGCGGCGCGTCCGCGGCGCGCTCGCGCACCTCGGGATGGTGGGCCGGACCCAGGTAGTCGGCCGAGGCGAGGACGGTGACGTCCCGTTCGGCCGCGCAGCCCGCGGCGCGGACCCGGGCGCGGGTCGGCCCGGCCTGGGCCACCACGGGAAACAGCGGGTAGCGGTCCGCTTTCCGCAGCCGGTCGGTCAGTTCGAGCACGCTGTTGTGGACCGCGCCGAAGTCGGTGGTCGTCATGGGGTGCGTACGCTCCTGGTGAGTTCGTCGACGAGGACGGCCAGCGGCAGCGTGGGCGTGAGCCTGTCCCCGAGGAGCGCCAGGTCCGGGTGGACGTCGTACCGGTCCTGCAGCGCGACCACCGTCTCGGTCAGCAGGAGCGAGTCCAGGCCCAGGGACTCCAGGGTGGCCTGCTCGTCCAGCGCCGCGGCGGAGACGCACAGCCGGGCGGCGAGGAGCCGCTTGACCTCGCCCCGTACGCCTTCCCCCTGTGCTGCTTCGATGCCGGGTGCCGCCGCCGTGCGCACAGGCCGCATTGCCTGTTCCGGTTCCAGTTCCAGCTCCTGCTTGCCTGGTCATGTGGTCATTGCTCCTGGTGTCGCCCGGCCGTGGAGGGCGTGTCGCGGGCGCCGGGGTGACGACCGTCCCTCCCGCCGGAACGATCTTGTCCCCGACGCAGCGGCCCGCCTGGACAGCCGGATTCAGCAGCCGCAGACTCTCGTTGCTCAGGAGCCAACTTTCCTACCCAGTACACGGATCATCCCCAAGCACAAAAGGTGTCCAAGGAGCGATTACGTGCGAACAGTCATCCGTTCGCTTCATCCGCACGGGGCTCAGCGCTTGTGACGCTGCGCATCGGCGATGTGTTGCAGCGTCTCCGGGCTGACCGCCCGGCGCTGGACGTTCTCGGCCGGGGCGGGGAACAGCCCGCCCACGGCGCTGCCCAGCCTGAGGGACAGCGGGGCGACGTTCACCTCGGCCCGGTTGCGCTCGATGGCGTGCAGCGTCTTCATGGCCACGCGTTCAGGACTGACGGTTCCCGTCCCGCGCGGTGCGGCGGCTCCGGTGTCCGCGAACATCCCGGCGTCGCGGACGAAGCCGGGCTGGATGAGGGAGACGCCCATGCCGGAAGGGTGCAGGTCCTGGCGCAGGCCGAGGGCGAAGCCGCGCAGGCCGGACCTGGCGGCGTTGTAGAGCGAGACGCTGGGGGATGCGGCGCGGCCGGAGATCGAACCGATCATGGCGAGGTGGCCCCGTCCGGCTGCGACCATCCGCGGCGCAAGCAGCCGGGCCAGGAGGACCGGGGCCCGCAGATTGACGTCGAGGGCCCGGTCGATCCGCTCGGGGCAATAGCCCAGCACCTGGCCGCTGGCCGGCAGTGCCGCGTTGGCGACGAGGATGTCGACCGGCCCGGCGGCCCGGACGAGCCGTTCGACGCCCTGCCGGTCGCTGAGGTCCGCGACCACCGTCTCGGTGTCGGTGCGCCCAGTGCCGAGGCGAGTGCGGTCAGCGCGTCCGCGCGACGGCCGGTGAGGACGAGCCGGGCTCCGCGGGAGGCCAGAGCATGCGCGAGGGCGTGCCCGATGCCGCCGCCGGCGCCGGTGAGCAGGACACGGGCTTCACTGATCTTCACAAGCTGACTTTCATGAGCTGACTTTCATGAGCCGATCTTCATGGGCTTGCCTTCCATGGGCTGATCCTCATGGGCTGGTCCTCATGAGAGGACTGCTCCTGGAACTCAGCCGGCAGGCCCGGCATCGGCATGTGCGGCAAGGCCGGCTGCGCCCGGCCGGACCGGCCCGGGCTGAGCACTCGTCCGGACCACCGGACGGAAGCCTCTGCCCAGGGTGCCCTCGCGGTGCGCCGCGGCAAGGCCGAGCCGGCGGACTTTGCCGCTGGTCGTCCTGGTCAGCGAGCCGCGCCGCCCCAGGTACACCTCCGGGACGGGGATCCGGAAGTCCCGCAGCACCGCGAGCCTCACGGCGTCCGCGAGCCGGGCCGTGGCCTCCTCGTCCACTCCGCGGGACAGCTCCAGGAAGGGGACGAGGTCCTCGCTGGAGTCCCGCAGGGGCAGGGAGACCGCGGCGGCGGCACTCAGCTGCCCGGGCACGGCTGCCAGGACGGTCTGCTCCACGTCGACGGGAGAGATCGTGCGGCCCGCATAGGACAGTGTTTCCTTGGAACGCCCGATGACGTACAGCTCGCCGTCCATCATGGCGCCCATGTCCCCGGTCGGGACGAAGCCGCCGTCGTCGCGTGCGGGACCCGGTCGGCGGTGCACTCGAAGAAGCCCACATAGCCCTGGCGCTCGTCCGCAGGGCTGTCGGGGTTGACGACGGCAGCGATCCGGCCGAGCGCGGTGCCACCACGGCGCGCCAGGAAGCAGGCTGCCTCGGTGCGTTGCAGGAAGGGGTTGTGGCGCGGGTCGAGGAACCGGCGCCGCTCCCATTCGAGCGGGGGCACCCACTGCGGATGGTCCTCGTACAGCGCGTAGGGAACGCGAAGGAACTCCGTCATGTCAGCCCGGGACTGCACCTTGAGGATGCGGGGGGGGGGCGTCCGGCGCATGAGGAGCGTTCGACGAGGGAGCAGGCACGGGACCTTCCGTACGAGCCGGCCGGGACCGAAGGCCCCTCGACGGCTCCGGCTCACGGCGTCAGAGAAGGCGATGCTCGGACACCTGGGCATCGCCACCGCGGTGGTCCTGCTCGGCCGCCATCACCTCTCCGGGGTGCGGCCGATCCTCATCGTCTACGCAGCACTTGCGCTCTTCGTGCTCGGCTGCGCCGCGGCGGAGCGGCGGATGGGCTCGCGTGCCGTACGACGGGTGCGCACACTTCACCCGCTCGTGTTCGTCGGCCCCCTCTTCGCGGTGGCCGGTCAGCAGGCGCGCCGGCCTACTTGATGCTCCGCGGCCTGGACCGCTACGTCCTCTGCCTGTGCCTGGCTTCCTACCTGTGCTTCCTCGGGTTCATCGCGCTGCCCCTCGCCGGCCCCATCGCCTCTCTCGCCGGCGCCTTCTCGCCCCCGCAGCTCCACGGCTACCTCGCGCAGCCGCTCCAGGCATGGCTCATGGAGAACGCCGACCCGCCGGGCACGTGCTTCCCCTCGTCCCACGTGGCGGGCGCCTGGGCCGGCGCCCTCGCCCTGCGGAGGAGTGACGTGCCGGGAGCGGCCGCGCGCGTCATGACAACCGCGGCCGCCGTCGTGACCGTCGCGGTCGTCTACTGCCGCTACCACTACGTGCTCGACGCGGTAGCCGACACCGCCGTCGCCGCGCTGACCGTGCGGCTCGCCAAGTCGAGCACGCCTGAAGAACTCACCTGAGGAGCTCGGCTGAAGTAGCCGGCTGACGGCGCAGACGCAGAGTCGAGCGCCGCCGTGCCCGGAGGACCGCGGCAGCGCCGGTGGCCGTCCGCTGCCGCTTCGCGTGCTCGCGGCCGGCCGGGTCGCGGCTCTGCTAGTGGTAGTACAGATGCCACTGGTAGTCGTAGCGGCCGGGGTGCCTCTCCTCGCGCTTGCACTGGTACTCACGCCATTTGTGGTCCTGCTTGCCCTGCTCGCCCGCCTTCTTGCAGGACGCCTCATCGTCGTACCAGCCGCCAGGCTTCCAGTTCCCCTGCGCCTCCTCGCTCACGGCACTGCTCGTCGGGGTCGGGGACTCGTCCGACGGAGCCGCGACGGCCGTCCCCGCCGTGCCGGCGAACAGCAGTCCCGCAGTGGCCACCGCCATCGCCGGGGCGAGGCGGAAGTTCCTCGAGTTCACGGGTTTCCCTCTCTCGTTTTTCGGCCTTCGCCCTGATGGTGGGCTCGGAACCCCGCCGTCGGAAGCCGGTGTCCCGGGCGTGCGGAGGCGGGGGTCCCCACCACTCCCGCGCGGGCGGGTTCGAACCTCACGCGGCGTGAGGAGAGGGGGCGGGACGCCGCCCGGGGGAGGCCGAACCCCGGCAGTCCGTGCGCGTGGCCATGTCCGTGCAGGGTGTGCCGCCCCGCGCGGAGCCTCGTCGAGGGAGCGCTGCACACGGGCCACTGTGCTGCGCCGACGTCGCCTCCATCAAGACCGCGGACCAGCAGCCAGGGACACTCCGAGCCGGGCTGCTCGTTGAACCCTGCGCCATGCAGATCTTCGCCCTGAGGAAATGCGCCGCAGCCGCCGTATTCGCCGTACTGTGCGCTTTCCTTCCTCCGGGGTCCGCCCCGGCCGCGGAACCGCCCCGCGTCGTGGACGTCCACACCGCTGACGCCCTCAACGCGGCCTTCGGCACATACGCCGACCGTGACCGTTCACCGCAGCATTGGACCGGCGGGGACAGCACGTACTCCGTACCGACCCCGGCCGGTGAACTGTGGGTGTTCTCCGACACGTTCCTCGGCACCGTACGACCCGACGGCTCCCGCTCCCCCATCGCCGCCGAGGGCGGGACGACCCCCTTTCTGCACAACAGCTTCGTCCTGTCGACCACACGCGGTCTGCGCACTGCGACCGGCCGCGACCAGGCCGGTCAGCCCGCACCTCCGATGGCCGACCCCGACCGCGCGTCCTGGTACTGGGCACGCGCGGGCATCCCGGACGGTCATGGCGTGAGCGTCGTCTACGCCCGCTACACGCGAACGGGCAGCGGCTCCCTGGACATCGCCTGGCAAGGCAACGCGCTGGCCAGGTATCGCACGAACGCCTACAGCAGACCGGCGTCCGTCACCCCGCTGCCGTCCTCCGCGCGCATCGCGTGGGGTGCGTGGCTGGAGCCTCAGGGCAAGTACACGTACATCTACGGAACCGAGCGCACCCGCGAAGGCCGTAGCCACTTGCGCCTCGCCCGGGTGACCGGCCGTGATCTGAGCCGCTCCTGGCAGTACTGGACGACGCGCGGCGTCTGGTCCGGCCGGGAGGCGGACGCCGCCCGGCTGGGCGGCCCCGGAGGCGCGCTGTTCACCTCGGACGAACTCAGCGTGGTGCGGCACGGCTCCTGGTACGCGCTGGTGACCCAGCGCGCGGATGTCCCGTTCAGCGCCGAGACGCAGATCGCCTGGTCGCGCTCCCCCGGCGGCCCCTTCACCCGGCCCCGGACGGTGTACACCGCGCCGGAAGCCGGACCGGCAGGCACCTACCGCAACCCGAACGTCATCGCCTACAACCCCCACGAGCACCCCGAACTCGAACACGGCCCCCGTGACATCGTGCTCTCCTACAACGTCAACAGCCTCGCCCCGGCCGATGTCATCCACCGCGCCGGCATCTACCGGCCGCGATTCCTGCGCCTCACCCTCGCTCCGCACTGACCGGTCAGGCGGGTCTTCGCCGGCGTGCCGAGCCAAGCCCTCACAGGCGGGGCGTACGGAGCAGCTCCCGTTCGGCGACCGCCCGGAAGCTGTTCGGCGGGCGGCCGGTGAGGCGCTGGACGGTGTCGGTGGTCCGGTCCTCGGCCCCGGCGGCGATGGCGCGGTCCATGTCGGCGAGCATCGCGGCGAACGCCGGCGGTATCTGTGCGGCCAGGCGGTCACACAGCTGTTCGCGGGTCAGGGAGCGATGGGCCACGGGGCGGCCGGTGACCTCCGTGAGGATGGTGGCGATGTCGTCGTGGCTGAGCGCTTCCGGCCCGGTCAGCACCAGGTCGGTGCCGGGTGCGCGGTCGTCGGTCAGGGCACGCACGGCGACGGCGGCGATGTCGTCGGCGTCGACGAATCCGACGCGACCGGTTCCCGTGGCGGTGAGGATGACGCCGTCGTCGCGGATGCTGCGGGCGTGGGTGTGTGCGCCGGTGAAGTTCTGCATGAACCAGGAGGGCCGCAGCACCGCCCACTGGTCGAACAGGTCCGGCAGGGCCCGGTGCACCTGTCCCACCGCCGGCCCCCCTTCGGCGATGGCCGAGGCGCTGAGCAGGACCGCGCGGCGCACGTCGGCAGTACGGGCCTGCTGGAGGAAGGGCAGCATGACGGGCGCCGGGTCCGGTTCGCCCACGGGCGGGACGAGGTAGATCCGGTCGGCTCCGGCGAGGGCGTCGCCGAAAGTGGAGGGGTCGTACCAGTCGAAGCGGACGGGTTCCGCACCCGTGACCGGGGTGGCACGGCGGCCGGCGGCCTTGACGCGGTGGCCGGCGGCGACGAGCTGCGCGGCGGTACGGCCGCCTGTGGTGCCGGTGGCGCCGATGACCAGGGTGGTTCCGGTAGCGGTACTGGTGGCGGTGGCGGTCATCGGGCGCTGCTCCGGGTGAAGTCCATGCCGGGTTCGTGGACGGCGAGGGGGTTCCAGTAGTCGCGGTAGGAGGTGAAGCGGCCGTCCTGAACGGATACGACGGCGATGTAGGTCATGTCGAAGGGACCGCCGGTCTTCACCATGCGGCCCACGCCGCGCATCTCGACCACGATGGTCCCGGGGTCGGTGGTCTCGTGGATCCGCACGCCGGGGAAGTCGTGCAGATCGATGTGGTCGGGATAGCCGCGCATGTACGCGGCGACGGCCGTCCTGCCCTCAAGGCGCGCGGGCCAACCCGGTGGGGCGAAGGGGAACTCCATGACGCCGTCCTCGGCCCACAGGCCGAGCCAGGCGGGAATGTCCTTGCCCAGCAGCAGGCGCAGGCTGTGACGGTAGAGATCCGCCGGTGAAGTGGCATCCGTGGAAGTGACGTCCGGTGAAGTGACGTCCGTGGAAGTGCTGGAGGTTCCGGTTGCGGGCACAAGTGTCTCCATCCCGTACGATGCGGACCAGCAGTCCGCTTCCAGGAACAATACGGACCGCCGGTCCGGATTTCAATGAGAGGCACCGCATGACCGAACGCAGGCCGCGCAAGGACGCCACCCGTAACCGCGCAGCCGTGCTCGCAGCCGCCGACGCCCTCTTCGCCCGGTGCGAGCACCCCGAAGAGGTCACGATGGCCGACATCGCCGCGGCGGCGGGCGTGGGCAAGGGAACGCTCTTCCGTGCCTTCGGCGATCGCACCGGGCTGATCCGCGCGCTGTACGAAGCACGGCTCGAACCGGTCAGGAACGCCGTCGAAGAGGGCCCGTCACCACTGGGGCCCGCAACCCCACCGCTCCAGCGCGTACCGGCCCTGCTCGACGCGGTCCTGTGCTTCAAGCTCGACAACCGCCACCTCGCACTGGCCCTGGAGCAGACCGGCGCGGACAGCCCCTACCGCGCGGAGCACTACGGGCGTTGGCACTCCCTGCTCCGGGACCTGCTCGAGCGGATTCCCGGTCCGGCGGACAGCGACTTCACCGCCCACGCCCTGCTCGCCGCCACCCGGGCCGACCTCGTCGAATACCTGGCGGGAGAGCGGCGCACGCCCCGGGAAGAACTCCGCAGGAAACTGGCGGACTTCACCGCGGAAGTCCTCGGCGCACGGGCGCGCACGGGGCCTGCCGCCGAAGGCTGACAACCGACCGGGCGGGGGCCTCCCGGCCCCGGCCGGGCCTGCGCAGGCCGCAGTCGCGGCAGTGGTGTACTGGAAGTATCGCGACGAGAACAGGAGGTGCGGTCATGGCGAGTCTGCGGATCTCCGTTTCCGCCGACTGGGACAAGGGCGTGGCTCGGCAGCTCACCGAGGAGCTGGAGCGCCGCGGTCACGAGGTGATTCCCCACGGCGTGCTCAAGCCCGGCGAGAAGGACGACTGGGCGTTCTGCAGCGAGGCCGCCGCCCGGGACGTGGTGCAGGGACGGGCCGACCAGGCCATCGTGTGCTGCTGGACCGGCACCGGCGCCAGCATCGCGGCCAACAAGGTCCCCGGCGTGCGCGCCGCCCTGTGCACGGACGCCTACACGGCCGGCGGGGCCCGCCGCTGGAACGACGCCAACGTGCTGGCTCTGAGCCTGCGGCTGACCTCCTCCTCGGTGCTCGGTGAGATCCTCGACGCCTGGTTCGAGACCGCACCGAGCGAGGACCCGGTCGATCGGGAGAACATCCAGCAGGTGGAGCGCATCGGCCGCGCGTGAGAGCAGCGAAGGGACGGAACCCGGCGAGCCCCGCCGGACCGGTCAGGACACCGCACCGATCCGAGCTCGCAGCCCTTCGGCGAAGGTGCGCGCCGCCTCCAGGTCGGTGGCGCCGGGCCGTCCCTTGTTGATGCCGCCGACGAGCCGGAACGGAAGCCAGGTGTCGAATCCGCGGCACGAGAAGGTGTCGTTCACTTCCCATCCCTTCTGTTCGAGAACCCGCACGAGGGGCCGGGCGAAGGGCCGGAACCGCGGTTCGGGCAGTCCGCTGGTGGCGAAGACGAACGCCCTGCGTCGTTCCACCTGCGGGAGCGATCGGACGAACTCGCGCAGCCGCGGATGGAACTTCCCCAGGAAGATTCCCGAACCGAATCCCACGAGGTGGCAGGCGGAAAGCTCTGCCACATCGGCCTGTTCGGGGCTGACCACCGAGGCCTCCAGCACCTGGCCCATGGCGTCGGCGATCCTCTTCGTGTTGCCGTGAGACACGGAGGTGCACACGATGACGGCCTTCATGATGAGGCTCCTTTCGCTTCCACGATTCCCGCTGCTGGATACGTTCGGCGAACTCCGCCCGGGGATCGGTCACGCCTCTGGGACACCGTCCGAGCGGCGACCGTGACACCGAAGGGGTGTGATTGCGATCACAAGGCGATGCCGGCGGGCTGGGCCGGCCGGGCGTGGCTCACTCGTCGCCGGCGGGCCGGCGGGCGTCGAAGTCCGGGAAGAGGGTCGCGGCGACGTGCCGGGTGTCGGCGTATTCGATGACGGAGGCGATCTTTCCCTCGCGGACGGTGTAGATGCCGATGCAGCGGTTGTCGTAGGTGCCGCCGTGGACGGTCTCGGCCCGGGAGGTCCATTCGGCGACCACGCGCTCTCCTTCGGCGATCGTGCTGACCAGTTCGACCTCCATGGTGCCGGGGACGAGGATCGGCCCCATGCCGCCGAGGAAGTCGTTGATGATCGCGTCGCGGCCGCGCCACACCTTGGAGATGGGCAGGTCGCCCGGGTAGTGCCAGGTCGCGTCCTCGGCGAAGCTGTCGCGGATGACGCCGGCGTCGCCGTCACGGACGGCCTCGACGTAGCGGATGACGACGGCCCTGGGGTCGGTGCTGGTCATGGTCGTGCTCCTTCGGTGGTTGCTGCTTCCCGGTCGTGCGGAGGACGCGGGCGTCCGGGGACCATCTGACAAGGCGGGGTGGCGGCTCGGCCAACAACACATCCGCCCGGCCGACAACGGATGGTTGTCGCACGGGGTACGCCCACCTATTGGCGCGCACACTCCCCCTATGCCATAAAGGGCGACATGGGGGACACGTTCAGGAACGCCAAAGCTGAAATCAAGATCATCTTTGTCGGTGAGGCAGCGGTGGACGCCTGCCGTTCGCTGGCTCTCGCGCCCGAGGACGGGAAGCACCTCAACGTCTACTTCTGGGACGCCCCGCAGGCGGAAGGCAGCGGCATCCGCCTCCCCCTCGCGGAGGCCGGGGCCATCATCCGGCTGCGCAAGCCGGCCGGGGACGACAAGAGCGACCTCACGACGAAGCTGCGCCCGTGCGACCCGGCCGCCCTGCCCGCGAGGTGGCGCGAGAACCGCAACGGGAAGGGATGGAAATTCAAGATCGAGGAGGACTGGAACGGCTCCGACCGCGTCTGGTCGGCCTCGCTCAAGGCGGACGGGCCCTTCGAGCATCCCGTCGACGAGAACGGAGCCGCCGCCGCGCTCCGGCTCACCCCGGACCAACGCGACCTGCTGGCGAGCGCCGGGGTCCTCGACGGCCATCTGCAGGACACCGTCGCTCTCGGGCCCGTCCGGGCCATCAAATGGAAGCTCCCCCTTCAGGGCCTGCCCCACCCGCTCACCGCCGAGTTCTGGCGGATCGGCGACGACGGGCTGCACTTCCTCGAACTCTCTCTGCGCGCCCGGTCGGCCGACGCCCCGCACGCCCAGGACCTGCTGCGGCGCACCGCCCTGGAACGGGGCCTCAACTGCGCCCCGCAACAGGCGTCGAAGACCCAGACGGTCATGGCCGAGCTCGCCCGGAACCATCTGCGCCGGGCGCTTCAGTGATTGCGCTGAGCGGGTACCGCCCCTGTTCCGGGTGCCCGCCCCTGCCGGGCCACCCGCCCGGACCGCAGCGCTCGCCGTGCGCCGGCGCCCGTGGCTAGATGTTCTGGACAGCCGATTCGCCGGAGGAGAGTGCTCGTGGCCGGACTCGTACGCAAGAACTTCGCTTCGCCGGAGGAAGTGCGCCCCTTCGAGGACGGCAAGGGGCAGCTGGAGTTGGTGGACGTGGGCGCCGGGCCGGTGGGCCGGGCGACGTTCGAACCCGGCTGGCGGTGGTCCCAGCACGTCAAGCCGATCGCCGGGACCGACAGCTGCCAGGCTCCCCATCTGGCGTATGTCGTCTCGGGCCGGATGAAGGTCGTCATGGACGACGGGCAGGACGACGAGTTCGGCCCCGGCGACTGCATGTTCTGCCCGCCCGGGCATGACGCGTGGGTCATCGGTGACGAGCCGTGCGTGGTGATCGACTGGCAGGGCTTCGCCGAATACGCCAAGCGCCGGGCGGGGTAGGCGAGGTCGGTCAGGCCCGTGAGGCCCATTGAGGCCGGCGCCTCCTCTGGCCCTGCCCCTGGCCCTGTCTCTGCCCCTGGTCCTGGTCCTGGTCCTGTCTCTAAACCTGGTCCTGTCTCTGACCCTGGCTTCGGGCGGTTCAGCCGATCGGCCAGCAGCTGACCGCCTTGTAGTGGGTTCCATTGCAGCCGTAGGTCAGGCCGAAGACGCACGGCCCGAGGTTGAACCAGTCGCCTGCACAGCATCCCCAGCAGACTCCGGCGGCGTCGCACTTCGTGTCGCCGTCGAGACACGCAGCCCCGGTGTCGGCAGCAGCGGCTCCGGCGGGCTCCGTCACGCCGCCCGGCACGTGCCGTCCCGGTGGGAAGAGGTCGACACGGGCGGGTTGCCGAGGCGCGGGTGCGGCGACTCCTGCGCGCCGAGGCGAGGTTCCGCACGGCGGCGCCTGCTGCCGCACGAGTCGCAGCAACGAGGTGAGAACCGTGAACTCCGGTGTGCCGGTGTCCTTGAGCGTGAGCCGCACGAGCGGATGTGCGTGATCGTCACACGGTACGTGCTGGAGGGGTTCGACATGATCGATGAGCGGGACGGGGATGGTGATCCAGTCCTTGCACGCCGTCCCCAGGGCGAACCGGATCGCACCCGCCGCATCGGCCGTCTTGGCCATGCCGGTCAGGGTGAGGGGAACCGTGACGGTGTCGGTGCTGAGCGCTTGGAAGAACTCTTCTCCCGTGAATGTCCTGTCCATGATGGGCACCTCACCCGGAAGGCGACTGTTAGGCGGGAATATTCCCCTTGCACTGCTTGATCACTGATTGCGTTGATCGCCCGCTGCAAGCCCGGCGGACGAACAGGTGATCACGCAGACCGTTCGGACGGGTCGATGCCGAGGCCGGAGAGGAATGCCGCGGCCGCCGGGGAGGGCCCGAGGTTGTTCCAGACCAGGAGTTCCTCGCGGGTGGGGGCGTTGCGGACACGGAGGACGTGCAGGCCGCGCAGTTCGCCGGCGACGGCCTCGGGGACCATGCCGATGCCGAGATTGGCCCGGACGAGCTTGGCGAGGGATTCGACGGAGGTGATCTCGAAAGGGGCTTCGGCCGTGAGGCCCGCGGCTTCGAAGGCGGCGTCGCGCTGGCGCCGTGCCGCCGATCCGGTGGGGAAGTCGACGAACGACTCCTGGGCCAGCCGTTGCAGGTCCGTCCGCTTCGTACCGGCGAGCGGGTGTTCCGGCGCCACTACGGCGACCAGTTCGCCGTGCGCCATCTTCTTGACGCGGACGCCCTTGGGACGCGTGCCCGGCACCAGCCCGATGAAGGCCACGTCGAGCGCACCCTGCCGTACTCCTTCGATCAGTTCCTCGCTCATCCCCATGCGCAGGCTGATGCGCACCTCCGGATAGCCGGCCCGGAAGCGACCGAGGACGTCGGCGAGGTCGACGGCGGCGACGGTGGAGATGGCGCCGACGGCCAGCCGGCCCCGGACCACTCCGGTCGCCGCCTCGACCTCGGCTCGGGCCCGGTCGGCCGCTTCCACGGCCTGCCGGGCCACCGGCACGAAGGCCTCTCCGGCCGCGGTGAGGCGCACGCTGCGGCTGGTGCGGTCGAACAGGCGGGTTCCGAGGTCCTTCTCCAGGCGGGCGATCTGGTGGCTGAGGGCGGACTGCACGACGTGGCAGCGCTCCGCGGCACGCGTGAAGCCGCCGGTCTCGGCCACCGCGATCACGTAGCGCATCTGCTGGAGCTCCATCCATCCATCGTAAATCGAGATGGTTTGCATGAAAACAATGTGTTGGACTCATCGATCGTCGCGACGGAAACTCCTTACATGCCATCTGCACGAATACCTGACACACCGGTCGGCCGACAGGGCCTGGGGCGCGGCACCCTGCTCCTGATGGCCGTGGCCTGCGGCCTGTCCGTCGCGGGCAACTACTTCGCACAGCCCCTGCTGGAGATCATCGGTCGCGATCTGCACATGAGCGCCGGAGCTCTGGCCCTGGTGGTCACGGTCGGACAGGTCGGCTACGCGCTCGGCCTCATCCTGCTCGTGCCGCTCGGCGACCTCGCCGAACGCCGCGGGCTGGCCACGGGCCTGTGCGCCGCAACGGCCGCCTTCCTGGTCGTGACAGCGAGCGCGCCCAACGCCGCCGTGCTGCTGACCGGCATCGCACTGACCGGGCTCACCTCGGTGGCCGCGCAGGTGGTCGTCCCCTACGCGGCGACCCTGGCCTCGCCGGAGAAGCGCGGGAGCACCGTGGGCACGGTGATGACCGGCCTGCTGCTGGGCATCCTGCTCGCCCGCACCGCGGCCGGTCTGCTGTCCGGTCTCGGCGGCTGGCGCACGGTCTACTGGGTCAACGCCGTCCTCATGGCCGTCATGGCCGTCCTCCTGTACCGCGCCCTCCCCCGGCTGCGCACCCCCGTCGGCCTGTCCTACCCCCGGCTGCTGGGCTCCACCTTCGCGCTCTTCGCACACGAACCGGTGCTGCGGCGCCGCGCTCTGATGGGCGGGCTGTCCTTCGCCGCCTTCAGCGTGCTCTGGACCGCCATGACCTTCCTGCTCTCCGGTCCCTCCTACGACTGGTCCGCTTCCGCCATCGGACTGCTCGGCCTCGTCGGCGCCGCCGGATCCCTCTCGGCCTCGGTGACCGGGCGGCTGGCCGACCGCGGCCTGGTCCACCGCGTCACCGGCATCGGCGCCGTCCTCCTGCTCGCCTCCTGGGGACTGCTCGGGCTCGGGGGCTTCGGCGGAGCCTGGTCCCTGATCGCCCTGCTGGCCGGAGTGATCGTGCTGGACGCCGCCGTCCAAGGCGTGCACATCAGCAATCAGAACCTCGTCTACGCGCTCCGCCCCGAAGCCCGCAACCGGCTCAACTCCGCCTACATGACCTCCTACTTCGTCGGCGGCGCCCTGGGCTCCGCGCTCACCTCGGCCGTGTGGAGCGCGTACCACTGGGCCGGAGTCTGCGTGCTGGGCGCAGCGCTCTCGGCGGCCCTGGTCCTGGTCTGGCTGGCCGAGCCCCGGTCAACACGCCACCAGGCATCGCGCACCATCACCGTCGCCCGGTCCCCGGTGGCCCGTCCGAAGCCGACTGCGGCGGACACTGCCCAGTGACCCAGTGACCCAGTGACCCGGTGATCCGGCCCGGTGAGCCGGTGAGCTGGTGAGCTGGTGAGCTGGGACGAGCTTCAGTCCGGGGGTTCGTCCTCCGCTGCTTCCCCGGTGCCGCCCTTCCTGCCGGTTCGCTCGCCAGGGGCCTCAGCGTTGGCGTTCTTCCGGCCCCGGCGGGCAGGCGGGCCCGCCGTGCCGCGCTCCGGAGCCACCCTCGCCTGCTGGTCCTGCATGTCGCGGGGCACGGCCTTGCCGCGTCCCGCTGGTTTCTCGTCGCGCCGGCCGCTCATGGCCGAGTCCTCCTGCCGTGGCCGGAGCGCGCCCCCGGCTCCCGTGCCCCACGAGCCCGTTCGCGAGGCTCGTGGCGTGCGTCCTTGGGCTGGTGCCGGGCCATCTCGGCCACCTCCGTGATCACGAGCGTTCTCCCCTCCGCACGGACGCGGTGGGACGTCACCCGGGTACCCGGAGGCCGTCAGCACATGCAGGACCGACGCCGCCCGCGGAGACGACGACCCGATCGGCCTATCGGGCCTCTGCCGCCTCGATGCGGTGCAAGGTCACCTCTGTGAGTGTCCCGTCCACCGCACAAGCCGTCATGTACGTACGGTAAGGCTGGCGGCGCCGGTCGGTGGGAGAGCCGGGATTCAGCAAGCGCAGGCCACCGGGTGCAGTGGTGTCCCAGGGAATGTGGCTGTGGCCGAAGACCAGGACGTCTGTGCGGGGGAAGCGTTCGGCACAGCGTTTCTCCCGGCCCTGCGCCGGGCCGGTCTCATGGACGACCGCGAAGCGCACTCCGCCGAGCTCGGCATGAGCGATCTCGGGCAGGCGGGCGCGCAGGCAGGGACCGTCGTTGTTGCCGTAGACGGCGACAAGGAGGCGCGCACGGGCGGTGAACAGTTCCAGAGTGGCCGTATCGGTCCAGTCACCGGCATGGAAGACGGCATCCGCATCGTCGATCGCGTCGAGAAGCGGCTGCGGCAGTGCCCGGGCCCGGGCGGGCACGTGGGTGTCGGACGTCAGGAGCAGCCGCATGAACGGCACTGTATCCCCGGGCCACGGCCGCGGTTGGCAGGAGCGCTACTCCGCAGGGTTGTCGCGCAGCCATGCCAAGACCTGCTGGGCATGGGCGTCGGGAGGGAAGACCGGGTAGAAGACGTGCTCGATCGCCCCGTCACGGATGACGAGAGTGAGCCGCTTGAACAGCGTCACCCCGTCGAAGGCGAACGTGGGGAGGCCGAGCGCTGCGGCCAGGCTCAGCCGAGGATCGGAGAGCATCGCGAACGGCAGCCGGAGCCGCTCGACGACCTCGCGCTGATAGCCGGTGTCCTGGCTGGACAGGCCGAAGACTCCCTGCGCTCCGGCCGCGAGAAGCTCATGGTGGTGGTCGCGGAAGTCGCATGCTTCCGCGGTGCAGCCCCGTGCTCCGGGAATGGCCTCCCAGCCGTGCGAGATGTCGGCGTCGGGGCGGCCCGTGAGCGGGTAGACGTACACGATCGTGCGGCCGGTGCCCAGTGCATGAATGCAGACCTTCTCGCCTGTGGTGCTGGCCAGCTCGATGCGGGGCACCACCAGGCCCGGAAGGTGGTCGGCCGCCCCGTCGTCTTCCGGAACAGGCAGATTCTCAGGCAGCCGGTGCAGGTCGCTCATGGGGTGTTCTCCGTGCTCTCCGTCGTCGGGGAATGGGATGCTGCTGTTCCGATAGGCGGCCTGCCTCAGGTGGTGCATGAGGATCGCGCGGCGGGCGGTCAGGGCCTCGATCCGTTCGGTCAGCTCGTCAACGGCCTCGCGATAGCCGGCCAGCGACTCCGGGCAGTCGTCGGCATGCTGCCGTCCGGCCGCCAGGCACGCCAGGAACGGCCGCGTCCGCTCGACCGGGATGCCGAGACTGCTGAGAGTCCTGATCTCGCGCACCAGACGCGCGTCGTCCTCGGTGTAGTCCCTGTACCCGTTGGCCAGACGGCGTGGGGCGACCAATCCCAGCGATTCGTAGTACCGCACCGCTTTGATCGTCACGCCGGCGCGTCCGGCCAGCTCACCTATCTTCATGCCGCTCACCGTTCATCTCCACGAACGCTAAACCTTGCCCTCAAGGGCAAGGTCAACTCCTGTCCGGAGGCTTTCACGGATCGCCGTTCATGGACTCCACACCCCCGACCCCGGGGCGGGGCTGCTACCGGCCTCCGGCAAGCCGCGGAAAGAGGGCTTCCGCATTGGCGCGGTTGACGGCGTGCAACTGTCCGGGCGTCCCGGCCGGCCGTGGCCTCGTACGCGCGAGAAGCGACGCGAGAAGCCGGTGGCATGGGGAACTGCGGCAACACGTGCTTCGTTGGCGGGGCATGGGGACGACCATGAGACCGGGACATCACGGCACCGGGCCCGGGGAGATCACTCCGGACGGCTGTGCCGTCGAGTTCTACGCGCGTCTGCCCGTCGGGGAAGAACCCGACATCATCGCGGCCGCCGTACCGGCGCGTGCGCGCATCCTGGAGCTGGGGTGCGGGGTGGGGCGTGTGACCCGGCCCCTGCTGGAGCGGGGCTTCACGGTCACGGCCGTGGACGAGTCGCCGCAGATGCTCGACCGTGTGCGCGGGGCACGCACGGTGTGCAGCCCCATCGAGAACCTCGACCTGGGCGAGACGTACGACGTGGTGCTGCTCGCCTCCTTCCTCGTGCACACCGGAGACGCCGGACTGCGGCGGGCACTGCTGCGCACCTGTGCCCGGCATCTCGCGCCGGGCGGCTGCGTACTGATCCAGCGCGAGGGCGAGGATTACCACACGAACGTGCCGCGCGAGCGCACCGACCCCAGCGGTTTCACCACGCGGGTCGCCTCGGTGGAGCCGGCCGGTGACGGGGTGAACTCGCTCCGCGTGGAGTACGAGTTCCCGGACGCCACGTGGACGCAGACGTTCCTGGCCCGGCCTCTGACGGCAGAACAGTTCGAGGCCGCCCTGGCGGAGGCCGGCCTGAAGGTGGACGCGTACCTGACGGAGGACCGCATCTGGGTACGCGCGGTCCTCGCGACCTAGGGAGCATCCACCAGGCCCGCCCGCCGGCCCCGCCCCTGCCGTCGGCACTGTCGCCGACGCCGGCGACGTCGTCGCGGACGGCCGGCGCTCGGCGCACGGTTCAGCGCGGTGCCCACCTGCCCGGTTCCCTCACGCATGCCGTCGTTGGCGTACCGTCGGAACGAAGCCGTGTTCGGGGGCGGCCGACGGGCACAAAAGGGGGATGGTCATGGACGAACCGTATGGAACCTGGCCTGCGCTCGGGGTGGGCATCGGCTGGCGGGACGAGATCGACATCGTCGTGGAGCACCTCCCGGGCGTCGAATGGATCGAGGTCGTCGCCGAGAACATCTGTCCGGAGCACCTGCCGACATCGATCCGGCTCCTGCGTGAGCGTCAAGTCCCCGTCATTCCGCACGGCGTTGCCCTCGGCCTGGGCGGCGCCGACACTCCCGACACGGCGCGACTGGAAAGGCTCGCCCGGGTCGCGACGGCTTTGGACGCTCCGCTGGTGACGGAACACGTGGCCTTCGTGAGGAGCGGAGGGATGGAGGCGGGGCACCTGCTTCCGGTACCGCGCACCCGCGAGGCGCTGGAGGTGATCGCGGAGAACGTCCGGATCGCACAGCAGGAGCTGCCCGTACCGCTGGCGCTGGAGAACATCGCCCCTCATTTCGCCTGGCCCGAGGATGAGCTGTCCGAAGCGCAGTTCCTTGCCGAACTCGCCGATCGGACGGGCGTGGGGCTGCTCGTCGACGTCGCCAACCTCTACACCAGGCAGGTCAATCTGGGGCTGGACGCCGCGGCCGAGATCGCCGCGCTGCCGACGGAGATGATCTCGTACGTCCACGTGGCGGGCGGCCGGCTGATCGACGGGGTGTGGTACGACACGCACGAACACCCCCTCTCCCATCCCGTACTTGAACTGTTGGCGGAACTGTGCGGGCGCATGAAGCCTCCCGGAGTGCTGCTGGAGCGGGACGGCAACTACCCCCCGCCTCGCGAACTGGCGGGTGAACTGGAGATGATCCGCAAGGTGCTGCAGGGAAATGCGGCGGAACGCCCCCGGCCGCCCGCACTGCCCGCGCTCCCCGCCTCCAAGTGACCGGGGACCGCAACAAGCAGGAGAAGATGACGGAGCAGACCCGCACCGCGGGCCGTATCATCTCGATTGCCCGGCTCATTCGGCGTCAATCGCCCGGAGAACCGAGGGGAATTCATGTGGACCATACCCTTCCTCATCTGTACCGCACTCGTGGTTGCGGGCACATGGCACCTCCGTAAAACGTTCTTGTCCCTGCAGCGCTCCTCCGCCCCGGGTGGACTCCCGGCGCAGGAGCTCTCTCTGTACGACGCCGCCTACCTCCACGGCGGTACGGCGCACGCAGCAGTGACCGCCTTCCTGGCCATGCGCCTCGAAGGCAGGCTGATCCTTTCCCGCTCCGGCACGGCCACGGTGACGGATCCCGCCCCGCGCAATGGCGTCGAAGCCGCGATCGTCGACGCGGCCGGTCCCACCCGGCAAAGGGCGCTGCGTGAACTGGCCCGTGGCGTGCGCACCAGCGAGGCAATCCGGGCGATCGGCCTACGGCTGACCCGTGAAGGAGTTATGCCGCAGCCCGTCGGGGTGGACCGGTTCCGCAAACTGGCCAAGTCCCGGGCATTCCACGGCTGGATGCTCGTCGCGGCGCTTGTCGTCGGGGTCGTGACCGTACCGCTCGCCACGGCGACCGGAAATGGAGGCCTGCCCTCCCTGCTCGCTTTCCTTCTCCTTCTGGCGCTGGGCTCCGTACCGGTTGTTCGCTATCGGATTCCGGACCCCTTCAGGATCGGCAACGGCCACCGGCAACAGCTCGCGTCGCTGCAGGGCGACGCTGCCTGGCAGCCGGCCGATGCGGGGCTCGCCACGGAGACCACCGCGACGATCAAACCCTTTGCGCTGGGCAGTACCAGCCACGTTCCGGGTATGGCGGACGACGAGGTGCAAACGCTTCTCGACGAGTTCAGGACTGCCGCATCCGTCAGCAGTCGGCGGTCGGCAGCCACCGCAGCCACCGCCACCGCCGCGGCGAGTGCGGCTGCCGCCGGCTATGCAAGCGGGTTCACGCCATCGAGCCGGGGCGGATGCGGTGGCAGCAGCGAGCCGGCCGGAGGCCATAGCAGTTGCGGGGGCCACAGTTGCGGCGGATGTGGAGGAGGGTGCGGCGGCTGCGGGGGCTGACAGAGCCCCCTCCGTCTGCTGCAGACCTCGTCGTCAACCACCGTCCGCACCCACGAGGAGCCCCCGATGCCGGACCCGTCCGACGCACCGCACCGCCTCGATCCCGCAGGAGCCGGCCAGCACGCGGCCAACGAGCGATTACGTGCGCAGGGCCCCGCCGTTCCCGTCGTCCTGCCCGGCGAAGTCGCCGCCTTTGCGGTCACCCGGTACGAGGAGCTGAAGGAGTTCCTCACCCACCCCGACGTCGCCAAGAACGCCCGCCACTTCACGGCACTGCGCGAGGGAGCCGTACCGCCGGGGTGGCCGCTCACCACCGTCGCCACCGTCGAGAGCATGACCACCGCGGACGGGAACGACCACCGGCGGTTGCGCGGACTGGTCACCCAGGTCTTCACGCCTCGCCGCATCGAGGGGTTACGGCCACGCGTGGAGCCATGTCCGACGTCCTCGGCATCGTCGTCGCGCGGCGCCGCGCCGCCCCGGGTGACGACCTCACCAGCGCCCTCCTGGCCGCGCAGGCCGAGGCCGGCGACCGGCTCACCGACGGTGAACTGACCGGCACCCTGCTGCTGATGGTCATCGCCGGGCACGAGACCACCCTCAACCTCATCACCAACGCGGTACGGGCACTGTGCACGCACCCGGAACAGCTCGCGCTCGTACGCGCCGGAAAGGCCGACTGGAGTGATGTGGTCGAGGAGACCCTCCGCTACGACAGTCCCGTGAGCCTCTTTCCCTTCCGCTACCCCGTCCGTGACCTCAAGGTCGGTGACACGGTCATTCCCCGGGGCACCCCGGTGCTCGCCTCGTACACCTCCGCCGGTCGCGACGAGCGGGCATACGGCCCCGGCGCCTCCCGCTTCGACGTCACCCGCCGGCCCCCGGTCCGGCACCTCTCCTTCGGGCACGGCCCGCACTACTGCCTGGGCGCGGCGCTGGCCCGGCTGGAAGCGACGACCGCCTTGGCGGCCCTCTTCGACCGCTACCCGGACCTCGCCCTCGCCGTACCCGACGATGACCTGCCCCGGCACCCGGGCTTCGTGGGCAACAGCACGGAGATCCTTCCCGTCCGGCTGCGTCCGGAGCCGGCACCGCAGTAGGGCCGACGGGGCGGCCACCCTGCCCCCCTTGGGCGAGGGGGAGGAGGGGACATGTTCTCTAGGAGATCCGCTTCTCCAGCCAGGCCACGTCCCAGAAGGTGCCGAACTTGCGGCCCACCTCCCCGAGCAGGCCCACCGGGCGGAAGCCGAAGCGTTCGTGCAGTCGCATCGACGCCGCGTTCGGCTGCGTGATGCCGGCGTACGCACGGTGGACATCCTCGTGCGCCAGGGTTTCGAGGAGGCCGCGGTACAGCAGGCCGCCCAGGCCACGCCCTGTGTGGCCGGGTCCCAGGTAGACGCTGGTCTCCACCGAGGTCTCGTACGCACGCTTGGCGCGAAACGGGCTGCTGGTGGCGTAACCCAGGACCCGGCCCGCCTCCTCCGCCACGAGCAGGCGGTGGCGGCCGGTGGCGGGGTGGGACTCCAGCCAGGCGCGGCGCTCCTCGACGGTGACCGGATCGATGTCGAAGGTGACCGGGGTGTGGACCACGTAGTGGTTGTAGATCCCGGTGAGCTCGGCGAGATCGCCTTCCGCCCCGGGCCGGACGCGGATGCCCGGTGTGATGCCCGCGGTGACGCCTGCTGTGCTCCCCGTCATGCGATCGCCTTCACCTCGCGCTCCAGCTGACGCCGCTCCCGCCCCTTCGGATGGCGGACGACGACGCCCGCCATGCCGCCCGTGCCGGTGACACGAACGAAAGGGGAATCCAGGACGCGGTCGGGAGTGGTCCTGTCCTTGACGCCGCCGAGCCCGGGGTCGATGTCGTCGGTCTCGGCGGACCAGCTGTCCGGTATGACGATCGTGACGCCCGCCATCTGGCCGTGGACCTCGATGTCGACGACGTGCAGGGAGCACTCGACCCGGGTGAAGTCGAGGACGACGCCTCCCATGCCTCCGTGAGCGGTCAAGCGGGGCGGGACCGTCCAGCGGCCCTTCCGGACGACACCGTGCAGGCCGCCCTTGAGAACCAGGGGGCGGCCCTGCGCACTTCCCCTGCCCTCCCCCTCCGTGCCCGGCAGATCGGCCGTCAGGGACGCCAGGTCGCCGTAGGTCTTCGCATTGAGCGCCTGTTCGAGCCGTCCGTCCAGCTCATGGAAGTCGATGCGGCCCTCGACGGCCGCCTGCTGAAGGCGCCGGACGACCATCTCGCGGTCGGTGTGGGACGCGCGCTGCTCGCTCCGGGGAGCGACCTCTGAGAACCCTGCTGTCATGGACACAAGCGTAGAGAGGCACCTGCCCCGGCCGCCCCGGGGAAGACCCTGGAACGACCCCTGATCCACCCCCTACGGGGCGGGTCGGCCGCCCGCCGCTCCGGACGTACCTTCGGCACCCGGCGCGCGCGTGTCGTCCTTCTTCCAGGGTCCGACACCGAGTTTCCCCGTCGTGCCCAGGTCGAGTTCCGGGGTCACCATCACGGGGGCGGCGCCGGACTGCGCCCGCACCCGGGCGTAAGGGGCGTTCACGGCGGCGCCGCCTCCGGTCGTATTGCGCCAGACCAGGACGGCGTAGGCCCGCTCGCCCTGCTTCAGGGCCATGGGCCGAGGCACCCCGTCGGCCCCGGTGCTCTGCGCGACGTCGCTGCCCCGGACGGTTTCCACACCGCTGACGACGTGATGCTTCTCGTCGAGGACTTGCAACTGCGGGTAGCCGTTGAGCCGGTAGGGCTGGGTGCCACAGTTCTCCAGGTGGAGTGCCAGGACGCGCAACCCCATGGCGGCATCGCCGTCCTCGTCCGCGTACACGCGCACTCCCGAAGAGGGGCAGGGGCCGCCCGTGGACGGGGCTTCGCCGGCGGGGACGCTCCTCACCGTCGTGATCCGCACACGCGCGCCGTCCTGCGTGCTCGGAAGGAGTTCGCTCATGTCGACGATGCGCTGTGTGGTTTCGCCGGGCTTCACCGCCGGCACTGTCTGTTTCGTCGTCTTCAACGCGGCCCCGGCACCCGACAGGAGAGTGAAGGTGACGGTGTAGCTGAGGGCTTCCTTCTCCTCGTTGGTGACCTCGAACCCGAAGCAGGAATGCGGGCCGCGGCCGACACCGGTGATCCTCACACCGTCCTTTCCGGGCTCGCTGCCGCCGCTTCCGGACGGGGCGGCAGCGGCGGACGCGGTGGCGGCACCGGAAGGCTGCGATCCGCAGGAGAACGCGCCGGAAGGACCGGCCGAGCCGGAGGCCCCGGCCGGTGACCGGCCGTCCTGCCGTGAACCGGCCGGTTGCGATCCGCACGCTGTGAGGAGCAAGGCACCGGACAGGGCAACGGGAAGAGCGCGGAAGACGCGGAAGATACTGCGCACGGAGTGAGTGGAACAGGTCTGGACCATGCCCTGTTATAACTCACACCACACTCTTGTGTCACAGTCAGGACATAGAGGGCGGAGGGTGGTTCAGGCCTCCGCAGCCGTATCGGCAGCGGTGAGCGGCACTCCGAAGACCCTCGCCATGCGCAGTCCCGCGCCCGGATCCCCCATGCCCGTGGCGGCCCCCGTGGCGAAAGCGCTCTCCAGAGACAGCGTGCCTGCTCCCAGCTTGAGGAACGTGGCCAAGTCGGTGCTCAACGTGGCGTCCGCGTCGTCGGCGGGGCCCGGGCACATCTGCAGCGTGCCGTCTTCCACCCGGGCGTGGAAGGCGAACTCGCCGAGGAGGAACCCGTACGTCTCGTGGACGCCCCGCGCCGCCTCCGGCCGGAAGGTGGCGCCGACGGCGCCGATGATGCCGTGCCGGCCTCCCGTGTCGTCCAGGTGGGACCCGACGATGCTGACGGCCCGGCGGACGGCGTCGACGGCGCCGGGCCCTCCTTCGATGCGGGCGAGGCCCCGCCGCAGCGCGTCCGGGACGTCCAGGAGCCGGGCGCCCAGCGCCATGAACGTGGCGAGATCCGTGGTGAGGACGCAGGCCGCGGCGGGCCCTGCGGCCGGGCCGTGGCGCACGTCGAGCGTGCCGTCCTCGACACGGAGGTGGAAGACGTCCCCGTCCACGTCGACCTCGTACGTCTCGCTGACCCCACGGGCGAGTTCAGGACGGAAGCCGGCCCGTACGCAGCCGAGGAGCCATCCGATCCGGAAGCGCTCCCCGGGGCGCGGCGGGACGTCGAGGAAGCGCAGCCCCCAGCGCGTGAGCTCGTCGACGACGGGGCGCATGGCCGCGCCCAGTTCCGTCAGCTCGTAGACCGTCGTCGCGGCCGGGGGCGGGAGCTTGGCCTGGGTGACGACACCGGCCTCGCGGAGCGCGCGCAGCCGCTCGGCGAGGACGTTCGGGCCGATGCCGGGGAGCCCGTCGGCGAGGTCGGTGTACCGCCTCGGCCCCAGGAGGAGCTCGCGCACGATCAGCAGGGTCCAGCGGCCACCGACCACGTCCAGGGCGCGGGCCGCGGGACAGAACTGGTCGTAGCTGCGCCCCATGCCGAAGTTTCCTTATCTATTGATAGTTGCTCCTTAGCTTTTCTACAGTAGCGGCCAACCGGCTTGAGGGACAGGAGAGTTGATCAACCAGCGAGAGTGAAACGAAGCGTCTGTGCGGGGCCCGAGAGGGCGAGCAGAGGGGACGGGGGATGGCAGGCATCGGCATCAGGCCACTCGGTGCGGACGATCCGAAGAGACTCGGGCCGTACCGGCTCCTGTGGCGGCTCACCACAGGTGGCATGGGACGGCTCTACCTGGCGCGGTCCGCGGCCGACGGGCCGCTCGTCGCGGTCAAGACGCTGCTTGCCGAAGGGTTCGTCAGCGACATCGACCGGAAGCGGTTCGCCCGCGAAGTGGACCTGGCCCGGCGGATCGACAGCGAGTACACGGCCCGCGTGCTCGACGCGGACCCGCGCGCGGACCGCCCCTGGATGGCCATCGAATACGTCCCCGCGCCGTCGCTCGGGGATCTGGTCCGCGAGGCGGGGCCGCTGCCGCCGGCGGCGCTGACCCGGGTCGCGGCCGGGACGGTGCAGGCCCTCATCGCCCTGCACGGCAAGGAGGTCGTCCACCGCGACATCAAGCCCCAGAACATCCTGCTGCCCCTGACCGGCCCCCTCGTCATCGACTTCGGTATCTCGCACGCCAGCGACAGGACGAGCACGTCGCTGACGCTCGGCACCATCGACTACACCTCGCCGGAACAGGCTCTCGGTCAGCGATCCACCAAGGCGTCCGACGTCTTCTCGCTCGGCGCCACGCTCTTCCATCTCGCCGTGGGCCACCCGCCCTACCCCCGGACCGACGACGGACCCCTGCAGCGGCTGGCCCGCGTACAGTCCAACCGGATCGCTCTGGAAGGCCTGCCCGCGGAACTCGCCCCGCTGATCCGCCCGTGCCTGAGAGCCGAGCCCGGCCGCCGCCCGAAGCTCGACGACCTCCTGGTGAAGCTGCTGGAGATGGCCGATCAGACCTCCGCCTCCGCACGCCGGCGAGCCGAGCACCGGTTGCCGGCGCGGTGGACGGCGCTGATCACCGCCTACGAGGCCCACGGACGGGCGTTGAGCGCGGACCGGGGCGGCACGACGGCGATGGCCGACGACCACACCTGCCCCTCGCCGCCGGCGCCGCCCACCCTCCTCGACACCTCGGAGCGGGAGGCGCGCCGGGAGCGGGAGCGGGAGGCGCGCGAAGCCCGTGAGCGCAGGGAGCGGGAACTGCGCGACCTGGCTGAGGCCACCAGACGTGCCAGGGCGCAGGAGGCCGAAAGGCAGCGCAGGGAAAAGGAGAGGCGCCGGGCCGAGGAGGCGAGGCGCCGGGCCGAGGAGGAACGGAACCGGAACCAGAACCGGAAGAACGCTTCGAACGCCGGCGTCTGGGCGCTCGTCGCGCTGCTCGTCGTGGCGTTCGCGATCTGGCAGCCGTGGAAGAACAGCGACGCCGCGTCCGACCGCGCGAGCGACGCGTCGCACCGCGCGTCGGACAGCCCGTTCCGCAGCAGCGGCGGCGGAAGCACTTCTTCGGGCACCACCCTGGGCCTCGGCGGCAGCCCGTCACGGTCGCCGGGGCGGCCGGACACCGACAGGCAGTCGAACACCGGGACCGCGACCGGCAGCGGCAGCGGCAGCAAGGAGCGCGACGATCCCGAACCGGGAACGTCCGACCGCCCTCGCGACACTGCTCCCGACCGTAAGGAAGAGGCGTTCAAGGCCGTCTCCGCCGGTGACTGCCTGCCCGTGTACGACACCGGCCGCGGCGGCGGTGCCATCGCCTGGAGCGCCGATGTCCCCCCGAAGCCGGTGTCCTGCAGCAGCCAGTGGGCCGGCCTCGTCCGGGTGACCAGCACGGCGGGCAGCGTCTGCCCCAGCGGCGTGGGCAAGGCCTCGTGGACGTACGCCTCCTCCGGCTCCGGGAGGACCACGAAGCTCTGCGTGACCCGGATCTACCTCAAGAACTACTGTCTGCTCGGCAAGCAGTCCGGCGACAGCATCACGATCGGCCCCATGACGGCCGTGGACTGCCGGGCGCAGCGCGTGCCCGCCGCGTACAACCAGGTCATGCACATCAGCGGCGTCTACCGGGCCCCCTCGGGCGCCAACGCCGGCAACTGCCGCCAGGGTGCGTACGACCGGACGCGGTACTGGGCCTGGCTGGTGAACGACGACGAAGTGCTGCTCTGCACGACCGTCTTCCGCGACAGCTGAGCGGTGGCCGGGTCCGGAATCAGACCGTTTCCTTCGGTTCAGCTGAACCGTTGGTTCGGGTATCGGCGCTTTCTGCCGTATTTTCCGCAGCTCACGAAGGACACCATGATGCGCATTCTCCGTCCGTTCGCCGTCGCACTCGCCGGGCTCGGCCTCGCCATGGCCGGCACGGGCTCCGCGGGCGCCGCGAACGGGACGTTCGCCTGGGTGGGGCCCCAGGGCCGGCCGTACTCGATCCAGAACCCGCCGGACAACAAGTGCTACGACCTCGGGCAGGAAGCGCGCGGCGCGCACAACGCCACGAGGCAGCCGGTCGTCGTCTACTCCCGCAAGAGGTGCAAGGGGACCGCCACGCGGCTGGCGTCGGGTCAGGCCGCGCCGAGTCGCGCGCGCTTCGCCAGCGTCATCTTCAATCCGCACTAGGGCAGCAGACGATCGAGGAACGGTCCTCCCCCACGGCCACCGAAACCGGGCCTGCCGGTGGCGTGTCGCCCCGGCTACGGCCGGCCGTGGGGGCGGGGTCCGTCCGGACGGCCGGTCAGGCGCCGCCGCACGACGACGGGCGGGTCACCAGCTTCCGGTGCTTGCCGACGAGGACCACGTCCCAGTACCGGTTCTCGTAGCCCACGCCGACCGCCACCGTGTCGCGGTTCATCAAGCCTTTGTACAAGTCGTTGCCGGGGTCCGGATCGGTGGCCATGTCCGCGAAGTAGCCGTCGTGGCTGTAGCCGTAGAACAGGTACTCGAGGATGTGGGAGGAGAACACGTTCGCGTCGTTCAGCCGGGCGCGCAGGTCCTGTCCGTCACTGCCGGTCGGGGTGAGCCGCCCCATCCGGGCCATGTCGCGGGCGTGGCTGCGCGCCGCGTTGGAAACGGGCTCCGAGATCAGCAGCGCGGCCAGCCCCCGGTTAGCGCGTTCCTTGTTCATCTCGCAGACGATCCGGTCCACGTTCGGGTAGTAGGCCTGCCGCGCGGGTCCGGAAGGCGCCCGGTCCACGGCCGCCGTCCCGGCCCGGGGCCCGGGCACGGCCGCGTGCACGGGCGGCACGGCAACGAGCAGGGCGGCGGCGGCCAGGGCGGCGGTCAGGACAGACGCGGAGACGGCGGCGCGTCGCGCGCTGTGCTTGTAGCTCGGTGTGGTCATGCCCGGCACAACGTGCGCCCCGGCCCAGGGTTTCGCCCCGGCCCGGAAGACGCTCCCGCACCACCCCTCGGACGCCCCGGCACGCCTGGAACGACGTGCCCGGCCCGGTGCTCGGGCGTTGCGGATTCGGCTACGACCGGCAGGGTCGCCCGTCAGCAGTCGAGGAGGTGGCCGGTCGTCGCGTCGACATGGTCGGGGATCCCGTCGTGGCGGTCGCCGACCGTCGGCGTCCCGGTGGGCTCGAACATGAGGATCTCGGCGCCGGTGGCGGAGGACGGCTTGTGCTCCGTACCCCGCGGGACGGTGAAGACGGTGCCCTGCGGCAGGCGGACCGTGCGCTCCCCGGCCGGTTCCCGCAAGGAGATGTTCAGTTCGCCCTCCAGGACCAGGAAGAACTCGTCGGTCTCGTCGTGCACGTGCCAGAGGTGCTCGCCGCGGACCTTGGCGACGCGGACGTCGTAGTCGTTGACACGGGTGACGATGCGGGGGCTCCAGAAGGCGTCGAAGGATGCGAGGGCCTTGCCGAGGGCGATGGGTTCGTTGCTCATGCAGGCATCGTCGCCGGTTGAGCCCGCCCTGCGTGAGTGCTAGGAATCGCACATGCCGCAAGATTCCTCGCACCACCGCTCCCCGCCTCCGTCCCAGCAGCCGCGCCCCGCACGGGAGACGGGACCGCACCGGGTCGTCGTGATCGTGGACGAGAACTCCAACCCCTTCGAGCTCGGCTGCACGACGGAGGTCTTCGGCCTGCGCAGGCCCGAGATCGGCCGCGCGCTGTACGACTTCCGCCTCTGCTCGCCCGAGCCGAGCACCCTGATGCGGGACGGGTTCTTCACCCTCACCGGAGTCGCCGGCCTGGAGGCGGCCGACGCGTCGGACACCCTGATCGTTCCCAACCGTCCCGACGTCGACGTGCCCCGCCGACCGGCCGTCCTCGACTCGATCCGGCGGGCGCACGCGCGCGGTGCGCGGCTGGTCGGCCTGTGCAGCGGCGCCTTCACCCTCGCCGAGGCCGGGGTCCTCGACGGGCGCCGGGCCACGGCGCACTGGCAGTGGGCCGACTCCTTCCGGGCCCGTTTCCCCGCCGTCCGCCTGGAGGAGAACGTGCTCTTCGTCGACGACGGGGACATCCTCACCGCCGCGGGCAGCGCGGCCGCGCTCGACCTCGGGCTGCACATCGTCCACCGCGACCACGGGGCCGATGCCGCCAACGCGGTCAGCCGGCGGCTGGTCTTCGCCGCCCACCGGGACGGCGGGCAGCAGCAGTTCATCGAACGCCCCGTCCCCGACCTCCCCGACGAGTCCCTCGCACCCGTCCTGGCCTGGGCCCAGGAGCACCTGGAGATGCCCCTGACGGTGTCCGACCTGGCGGCGCGCGCCGCGGTCAGCCCGGCGACCCTGCACCGCCGTTTCCGGGCCCAGCTCGGCACCACCCCCCTGGCCTGGCTCACCCGGGAACGCCTCGCTCTGGCGTGCCGCCTCATCGAGCGCGGCGCCACCCAGGTGGATGCCGTCGCACGGCGCAGCGGGCTGGGCACGGCCGCCAACCTGCGCGCGCTGATGCGCCGCGAGCGAGGCCTCACGCCCTCGGCGTACCGGCAGCGGTTCGGCCCGGGGACGAGGTGAAGTCCGGTGCCCCGTCCCTCCTTGGGGTGGCGCCGGGCCGTAGTGACCCGATGCGGCCTCGGGTGCGGTACGAAACCAAGGGTGACCACGCGAGCCGAGAAGGCCGAGACGGCCGAGAAGATCGCTGCCCTCCGTCCCCTCTATCAGAAGGACCTGGCCTCCGGCGTGGAGCGGTTCTTCGCGCCGCGCCGGACGACCTGTCCCTGGTGCGCGTCGGACCGCTTGCGCGAGCGGGTGCGCACCACCGACCTCCTCCAGCACAAGCCCGGCACCTTCGTCATCGACCGGTGCCGCGCGTGCGGCCACCACTTCCAGAACCCGCGACTCAACGACGAGGGACTGGAGTTCTACTACCGTGACTGTTACGACGGTCTCGGCGCGGAGACCGCGCAGAGCCTCCTCGGCGCTTCCCGCAGCCTGAAGCGCCACCGGGCCGTCGCCCGGTCACTGCGGCCGTTCGCTTCTCCCGAACGCTGGCTGGACGTGGGCACCGGGCACGGGCACTTCCCGCAGATGGCCGGGGAGGTCTTCCCGGACACCGTCTTCGAGGGCCTGGACCAGGGCGAGGGGGTGGAGAACGCCGTACGTGAAGGCCGGATCGAGCGGGCCCTGCGCGGGTCGTTCACCGAGCTCGCTCCCACCCTGGCAGAGGCGTACGACGTGGTGACCATGCACCACTACCTGGAGCACACCCCTGACCCCCGTGCCCAACTGCGCGCGGCTCACACGGCGTTGCGTCCCGGGGGGCTACTCCACATCGAAGTGCCCGACCCCGAATCGGCGTACGCGAGGCTGCTGGGCCGCTGGTGGATGCCGTGGTTCCAGCCCCAGCACCTGCACATGACGCCCGCGCACAACATGCGGCGGGCGCTGGAGGAGTGCGGCTTCACGATCGTGGCGACCGAACGCTCCGCGGCGCACCGGCCCGTGGACCTATGGGCCGCTCTCCTGTACCTGCTCTCCCGTCTGATGCCCCGAGGCGACGCCCCTTGGCATCCACAGCCGCCGTCCGCCTCCGCCCGGTTCGTCCGGGAGGCGATGTGGAAGGTCGCTCTGCCGGCTGTGGTCGCGGTGTACGGTCTCGATCTGCTCCTGAGCCCGCTCGTCCGACGCATCGGATTCTCCAACGCCTACCGGTTGCTCGCGCGCCGCGACTGAGCGACCGCGAGGGCACGCCCGTTCCGCGAGCGCTTCGAGGTGATCCGCGGCCGCGCCGGCGCCTCCGGCGGCATGCAGGCGGACCTGCAGCCGCCGGGCGGCGGCGCGGTACGCCGGTTCACCGAGGACGGCGTCGAGCGCCTCGCCCAGCCCGGTGCGGTCGGCGCGGCCGAAGCGTACGCGTACCGCCGCCCCGGCCGCCGCGACCTGGGCGGCTACGAAGGGCTGGTCGTCGCGGATGGGGGCGACGACGAGCGGGACGCCGTGCCACAGCGATTCGGCGACGGTGTTGTGGCCCGCGTGGCAGATCATCGCCGAGGCCTCGGGCAGGAGGGCGAGTTGAGGGATGCGCGGCAGGGCGAGGACGGTGTCGTCCGAGGTCCCGGCCAGGAACCCGCCGGGGTCCGCGACCACGGCCTGCAGGCGATGCGCCCGTTCCCGTACGGCCGCGGCGCACTCGGCGAGGAAGCGGGCGCCGACGTCGGTGTTGACGGTGCCGAGCGAGACCAGGACCGCGGCCCGGGCACGGTCGCGCCAGCCCCGGGGGAGATCCGCGGCCGGGGTCCGGGCGGGAACGGCGGGGCCCACCCACCGCAACTGCGGGCGCGGGGCGTGCCCGGCGGCCAGCTCCGCGACGGTGTAGGCGAGCACGAGATCGGGAGAGAAGCGGAGGTCGTGGGCCGCCCCGGGGTCGCCGTACCGCTCGCGCAACCGCCCCAGCAGGGCACGGATCCACTCTTCGGCCTTGGGCAGTGCGGCGAGGGCTCCGCCGACCTCGGCCGGGGTGGTGGCCGAGGTCGCCCAGCACACGCCGAGCCGCTCGGCGGCCAGGGCTCCCGCGAGAGCCTGCTGATCGGCGACGACGGCATCCGGGCGGAAGTCACGGACCGCGTTCTGCGTGCCGGGGGCCATCGCCTCGGCCAGCGGGACGAGGACGTCCTGCCACAGGAAGCGCAGTGCCGCGGCCCCGCGCAGTTCGGGCGGCCGCCGCAGCTCCTCCGGGAGCGCGCAGGGGTACACGTCGGCGCCGGGCCCGGCCGCTTCCCGTACGAGGCCGGGGACTCCGGCCCAGGCGACGCGGTGGCCGCGCGCGGTCAGCTCGGCGGCGACCGCGGCCGCCGGGTTGGTGTGGCCGGTCAGCGGCGGGACGACGAAGAGGAACCGGCTCATGACGCACGCATACAGGGCTGCTCGGGCCGGCTGACGTCCTCGCGCAGCCAGTCGAGCAGCAGGGCGCCGACCGTCCGGGGCGCGTCGACGAGCAGGGTGTGTCCCTGACCGGGAACGACGACGGTGCGGCAGTGCGGCAGCAGGTCCTCCAGAGCCGGGGCCGATGCGGCGAGGGAGGAGTCCGCGCCGTAGAGGGCGAGGACCGGTACCGCGAGGGAGCGCAGACCGTCCTCGCCGGGGATGCGGCCGGCAGCGACGTCCTCGATCAGGGTGGTCTCGTCCAGCAAGGGGCGGACGCGCCGGGCCAGCCGGGCCGCGAACCACCCGTGGTCCTTCTCCATCCGGTCGGTTGCCCGCGCGTCGCGGAACGTCTCCGCGCAGCGGGAGAGGAACCCGCTCATGCGCTGCGGCCAGTCCCCGGTGGGCGGTGCGGACTCGATCAGGACGATCCTGGAGACGCGGTGCGGGTGGCGTACGGCGAAGTCGAGCGCGACCGCTCCGCCGAAGCTGTTCCCGACGAGGTCGACGGGACGGTGGATGCCGAGGACGTCGAGGAGGTTGCGGAGATCAGCGGTGAAGTCCTCCAAGCGGTAGCCGGTGGCCGGCCTTTCGCTGCGCCCGTGACCCCGCTGGTCGTACATCACGACGCCGTGTCCGGCGGCCGCGATCCCGGCGGCGACGGTGAAGTAGTAGCCGGCCAGACTGTCGGGGCCCAGGCCGTGGACGAGCACTACGGGCGCCCGCCCCGGGTCACAGGGGTCGCCCAGCCGCTCGGCGTTCAGCCGGACCCGCCCGGCCTGGAGTGACGTCACCGCAGGGACTTCACGACATGGCGCACCAGGTGTCCGACCGTGAGACCGATGATCTCGGAGAGGTCGAGGGAGGCGAAGTAGCCCGGGAAGTCCACGCGGTCCCCGTAGGCTGCGCGCAGCTCGCCGGTGAGGACGACCAGGTCGATGGACTCCAGGTCCAGATCCTCTACGAAGCGGGTCTCCATCGTGACGGCTCCGGGGTCCAGCACACCGTCACCGAGAACGGTGCCCAGGGCCTCCGTGATCCGGGCCAGTACGGTGGCCTCACCGGCTTCTTCCACGCAATTGGTCATGGCTGCTGCCCTTTCTCGGATGCCGGGTCCCGGCTGACGTGTCCGCTGTCTTCGCCGGTCCAGGCGACGATGTAGTCCCGCGGCGGCAGTCCGGGCGGGTTACTGATTCGCGTGAGGCGGACGGGGTGGGAACGGCCCGACGGCGTACGGACGTCGAAGGCGTCCGCGTCCCCCGGGCCCGCGGCCGTCGTCACGACGAAGCCGCGGGGATTGCCGCGCAGTCCCGTCCCCTCGGCCTTGGCCGCCGCCTCCTTGGCCGCCCAGAACCGGGTCAATGTCTCCGGCCCGGCGCCGAGCCGCTCGAAGAGGGCGTGCTCGCCGGTGTCCAGCACCATCGCGACGGTGGTGTCCGGCCGGTCGGTGATCTCCTCGACGTCGATGCCGGCGGGTGTGCCGCCGGGCCGGACGAGTGCGACGGCCGCCTCCCGGCAGTGCGCGAGGGACAGTTCCAGCGGGGGCAGCTCGCGTCCGTGCACGCCTTCCGGGCGGGGGCGGCCGCCGGGCTCGTTGCGCACCCGGACCTCGCCGGGGAAGACCGGCCCCGCGCCCCGGTCCCAGAGATGGCGGCGCACCGCGTCCTTGGCGGCGATCCGGCCGAGCAGCCATGCCCGCCTGCCGCGCGGCGGACGCCGCGCGTACTCGGCCCGCTCCTCCCCGGCGAGCTGGCCGTGCATCATCAGGTCCCAGGAGGCCGGGTCGGGCCAGTGGTCGAAGAGGAGCTGCCAGCCGCCCGGCTGCCGGGCGGAGAGGGGGCACCGCTCCGGGTGGCGATCGGCCGCGACCGACTCGGGTGCCGCGTCGAACCGGCGGTCCCGCCAGCCGCGGATCTCGGCCCACACGCGGCCGTCGTGCGTGAGCTGGACGTCACCCTCCAAGGTGGTCGCGTCGAGCCCGGTGATCCGGATGTGGCACCCGACGCGGGAACCGGGGGCGGGGGGCGGACCGTAGAAGTCGGCCTGCCGGATGCTCACGGGGAGCATCACGAGGCGTTCGGTACGGGTCGCCATCAGCCAGTAGCCGAGCAGTTGCCCGGCGCTGTCGAGGAGAGCGCCGGGGGTGCCGGGGGCCGTGAGCACTCCCCGGACGTGCCGCTCGCCGAGCGCGGTGATGGCGGTGACCCCTTGGAAGCGCGGACCGTGGAACATCCACCGTTTCTCGTACATCTCCCGGGCGGAGACCGCGGGCGGTCTCTCGGGCCGGTCGCAGGCCCAAGGAGCCGGCGGTGCGGGATAGTCGCCGGCGACCTGCACGTAGGCGCGCGCGTACCGGCCGAACTCGACCCGGTGTCTGCGGTCCCGCCCACCGGTCAGCGTGAGCTGCACGGTGACCGGCGGCGCGGCGACGGCCCATGCGAGGAAGCGGGCGTCCCGTACGGCGACGGGTGTGCCGGCGGCGCCGGCGGCGTCCATCATGTGCTGGACGATCGTGGTGGCGGGGACGACGGGCCGGCGGTCGGCGAGGTCGGGCCAGCCGGGGCGCTGCCGGTAGAAGCAGTGGTCGAGGAGGTACGGCATGCGGGCCACGCCGACCTCCACGGTCTTCACGAGGGTCCGGGAGGCCGTCACGGCGGTTCGGTGAACGGGCCGGGCGGAGGACTCGGCGGCGGCGAAGAGGGTGGCCGCTGCAGCGGCCGTCTCGGTGATCAGCGCGTCCAGTTCGGCGGCGGCCGGGATGCGGCGGGCGAGGGCACGCAGCGGGGCCGCGTCGGTTGCCTCCCGCCCGCCCGGGTCCTGCCCCTTCCGGTTCTCGCCGGGCGGACGCTGACTGCTCAGCAGGGCGCGCAGCCGTTCGCGGGCGGCCGGCTCCAGCGAGACCGGCCCCGCGCCGAGGTCGATGCTCATCGTCGTCCGGGGTGCTCCGAGTGCCGTGAAGTCCGGCTCTGCGCCGAGCGCCCAGAGGCCCAGGGCGACCCGGCCGAGCTGGGACGGGCCGTCGCGGCGCGGCGAGTCGGCGGTGACGGCCATGTGCGGGCGGCTCCCCAGGGTGTCGCCGACCAGTGCGGGGAGCTGGCCGGCGCCGAGCTGGACGAAGGCCCGGAAGCCCGCCCCGTACAGCGACTCGGTCAGCTGCCGGAAGCGGACCGGTTCGAGGAGGTGGCGGAAGAACAGCTCCCGGATGCCGGCCTCGTCGTCCGGGAAGGGGGCCGCCACCGTGCCCGACCACACCGGTGTCCTCGCGGCGCGCACGACGGCGTGGCGCACCAGCTCCCGGAGGGGGTTGAGGTGCGGGGCCAGCATGGGAGTGTGGAAGCCCGATTCGAAGGGCAGGACGCGGCCGAGGACGCCTTCGCCGCGCAGGCGGGCCGCGAGTGCTTCGATCTGTTCCCTCGGACCGCAGACGACGCACTGGTGCGGGGCGTCGTCGTGGGAGAGGGCGACACCGGGATGGCCGGTCAGCACCTGCCCGGCCCGTGCGGCGGAGGTTCCCAGGACCAGGAAGGCCAGCGGGGGCAGCCGCATCCGCCGCACGACGGCCTCGGCCAGCGATTCCCCCGGATCGCCCGACCCGAACATCCCGGCCACGGCCATCGCGGTCCATTCGCCCGCACTGTGGCCCGCGAGCGCGTCCGGCCGGACGGCGATGCGGTCCAGGGCGGTCGCGAGCAGTCTGCCGGTGCTGATGAGGGCGACGGTGCGACCGGCGAGGTCCCCGGCCCGCGCCCGCCGCTCCGGGAGCGGCTCCGGCCCGGAGGGGGCGGCGACGTCGTCCCCCCGGGGAGCGGATCCGGCCTCCAGGCCGGGGAACAGGAACGCGGTGCGTCCGCCGCCGCTCCCGAGGAGCGGGGCCGGCGCGAACCACACGTCGCCGCGCCCGCCCCACAGCCGCCCCCGGGCGACTGCCTTGCGGGCCAGGGCGAGTTTCCGGGCGTCCGGACCGGCGATCGCCAGCCTGGCCGGTCCCCGCCCGCGCTCCCCCGCGCCGCGCAGGTCCGTGTCGTCGGCGTCGAGCAGCTCGGCCAGGCCCTCGGGACCGGGGGCCGCGAGGCGCAGCAGCGGTTCGTGTTCGGTGACTTCGGCCCGCGGCCTGGGCGTCGGACGGACCGCGGGCACGCGCGTGGCACGGACCGCAGTCGGCACGGGCGGCAGTCCCTCCAGCACCGCATGGGCGTTGATGCCGCCGAAGCCGAACGCATTGACCGCGGCCCGCCGTACGTCGGCCTCCCAGGGGCGGGCGGTGCGCGCCGGGCGGAAGCGGGTGTCCAGGAGCGCGGGGTGCGGCACGTCGCAGTGCAGGGTCGGGGGCAGGACACCGTGGTGGATCGCCAGGGCCGCCTTGATCAAGCCCGCCGCGCCCGCCGCGGGCATCGCGTGCCCGATCATCGACTTCACCGAGCCGACGACGGCGTCCGGCCCGGTGCCCCGGCCGAACACCTCGGCCAGCACGGCCATCTCGGCCCGGTCACCGCGGGGCGTGCCCGTGCCGTGGGCCTCCAGGAGTCCGAGCGCGTCCGGGGCGGCGGGGTCCAGGCCGGCCGCCGCCCAGGCGAGCCGCACCGCGCGCGCCTGGCCCGCGGGGTCGGGGGTGACCAGGGAGGCGGCGCGCCCGTCGGCCGCGACCCCCACTGCGCGGACGAGCGCGTAGACCCGGTCCCCGTCCCGCCGCGCGTCGGCGAGCCGCTTGAGCACCAGGACGCCCGTGCCCTCCCCGAGGAGCACGCCGTCCGCGTCCCGGTGGAAGGGCCGGATGCGCTGGGTCGGCGACAGGGCGCGCAGCTCCGCGAAGACGCTCCACAGCGTGATGTCGTGGCAGTGGTGCACGCCGCCCGCCAGCATCACGTCACACCGGCCGCCCTCCAGCTCCTTCACGGCGTGATCCACGGCGACCAGGGAGGAGGCGCAGGCCGCGTCGACGGTGTAGGCGGGGCCGCGCAGGTCGAGGCGGTTGGCGACGCGGGAGGCCGCGAAGTTGGGGACGAGGCCGATCACGGACTCGGGGCTGTGCGGGCCGAGCGCGTCGAGGAAGGCCGCGCGCAGCCGGTCGAGCCGTTCCCCGTCCAGTTCGGGCAGCACTTCCCGCACCGTGCGGATCAGCTGGGACGAGGTGCGCACCCGCTGGTCCAGGCGGGCCAGTCCGGCGGTGAGGTAGCCGCCGCGGCCGAGGACGACGCCGATGCGGGAGCGGTCCGCGGGCAGGGCCCCGCCCGCGTCGGCGACGGCCGCGGCGGCGGTGCGCAGGGCGATCAGCTGGTCGGGTTCGGTGGTGCGGACCGCCGCCGGCATGATGCCGAAGGCGGCCGGGTCGAAGTCGGCGAGGCCGTCGACGAAGCCGCCGCGGCGGCAGTAGACGGCGTCGGGCCGGTGGCATTCGGGGTCCAGGCGTCCGGGCGGGACGTCGGTGATGGCGTCGACGCCGCCGGTGATGTTGCGCCAGTACGTGTCCAGGTCGGCTGCGCCGGGCAGGGTGACGGCCATGCCGACGATGGCGACGGGCTCGCGCCCCGCCGTCACGGCAGCCGCCCCGCGGTGAGCACGACCTCGTCGGTGTCCGGGTCGCCGTGGGCGAGTTCGCGGAACAGCGCCCGTACGCCTTCCTCCGGGTCGATCAGGGCGAGGCCTCGCCGGGCGAGTTCGCGGGCGAGCTCCGGGCCGACCATGCCGGGGTGGCGCGGGCCGGGCGCCCATGGGCCCCAGTGGACGGTCAGGGTGCGGCTTCCCGTGGTCCGGCGCCACTGCCGGCCGAGGGTGGCGAGGGCGTCGTTGGCGGCGCTGTAGTCGCTCTGGCCGCGGTTGCCGAGGACGGCGGCGACCGAGCCGAAGAGCACGGTCAGCGGCGGGGGTCCGGGCAGGCCGCGCAGTGCGGCGAGCAGGGCGCGGGCGCCGTCCACCTTGGTGCCGTGGACGCGGTCGAAGGAGCCGGGCTCCTTGTCCGCGAGCAGCCGGTCCTCGACGACGCCCGCCGCGTGCACGACGGCGTCGATGCGGCCGGCGTCGATGCGAACGTCCTCGACGACGCGGCGCACGGCCTCCGCGTCACGCAGGTCGAGGCGGTGGTAGCGCGCCCGTCCGCCGACGGCTTCGATCTCCGCGAGGGTGGCGGCGACTTCGCGCCGGGCGAGCATGCGGTGGGCCTCGCGTTCGATGTCGCCGAGCGCGCGCCGGCCGCGCGCGGCGAGCGCGGCGCACAGGGCCGCCTTGTCCACGGCGCCCGCGAGGTCGGGCGGTTCGGGGGCGCCGGGCGGTTCCGTACGGCCGAGGAGCTCGACGCGGCAGCCGGCCCCGGCCAGGGCCACCGCGATGCGGGCCGTGATGCCCCGGGCGCCGCCGGCGAGGACGGCGACGGTCCCGGGCCCGAGCCCGGCGGCGAGCGCGTCGGCGCCGTCGCACGGCACGAGCGGGGCCCGGTACGGCTCGCCGCCCCATCGGGTCCCGTCGGCGGCGTGCCGGACCACCGGGGCCCGGTCCGGGGCGAGGAGCTCACCCACGATGCCGTCGGCGAGGACGGCGGCCGGGCGGTCGGAGGCCAGGGAGACCACGCGGGCGAGGGTGCCGGGGTATTCGCGGGCGACGGTCCGGAAGAACCCGCCCAGCCCTGCCGTGTCACTGTGCTCCTCGTCCGGCCGGGCGCACAGCAACCACTTCGGGGCGCGCCGCAGCACGGCCTGGAACCAGGGGAATCCGGCGGGGAGCAACGGCCCCCCGTCCTGGGCGAGCGCGGCGAGGTGGACAGCACCGTCGAGAGGGCCGGGGGGAACGTCCGTGCCGTCGTCGGCCCGAACGGAGACGGCCCCGAGAGCACCGAGACGGTCGACGACGGCCCGGACGAGGGGCGTGTCCTCTCCGACGACGAGGAAGCGCCGACCGTGCAGGGCCGTGTCGCCCGGCGAAGGGGCGGGGGCGGGGGCGAGCGGCACTTCCCGCAGCAGGTAGCGCTCGGGGGCGGCGGCCGCGGGGACGCCGTGGGCGCGCCCCTCCGCAAGGGCGATGCGGCTCGGGCCCTGTCCCGGGACGACGTCGCGCAGCGGGCCCTCGGCGGGGACACCACCCGGCGGGCCCTCCGATGGGACGTCGCGCAGTAGCTTCTCGTCCGGGAAGGCGTCGCGCAGCGGGCCCTCCGCAGAGACACCACCTCGCGGGCCCTCCGAAGGAACGTCGCGCTGCGAGCACTCCGAAGGGACGTCGCGCAGCGGGTTCTCGTCCAGGAAGACGTCGCCCAACCGGCCCTCCGCAGAGACACCACCCAGCCGGTCCTCCGAAGGAACCCCATGCTGCGCACACTCCCGAGGAACCTCGCGCAACGGGTTCTCGTCCAGAAAGGCGTCGCGCAGCAGGCCCTCCGCAGAGACACCACCCAGCGAACCCTCCGCAGCGACGTCGCGCGGCAGGCTCCCCTCCGGGAAGCCCTCGCGCAGCGGAGCCCGCTGGGGCGTGGGCCCCGTGGCCTCGCGGGGATCGGGGGCCGTCAGCCGCTCCGCGAGTGCCGCGGCCGTGCGGGCCTGGAGGAGCTCTTCCAGCCTGGTGTCCGCCCACGCTCCCGGAGTCTGTCCCGCCACTCCGGCGAGCCGCCGACCGAGCTCCCCGACGATCTCGGTCCGTTTGATCGAGTCGATGCTCAGGTCGGCCTCCAGGTCGAGGTCGGGCTCGACCAGGTCCACGGGGTAGCCCGTGCGTTCGCTGATCACCGCCCGCACCGTGCCCAGCACGTCCGGCACGGCGGCGGGGTCCCCGGCCCTCGGCCCGGTAAGGGGGCCCGCATGTCCCGGGCCGGAGGCGGGCCGCGGCTCCGGCACGTTCGCCGGCGCCGTGGGAGCGCTCCCGGTGCCGAAGTACGCCAGCAGGACGTCCCGCTGTGCCGCCACCATCTCGCGGCTGCTGCGGAGGAATTCGACCAGCAGGTCGGGCCGGTCGCCGCTGCCGTCCGCTCGTGCGCCGGGCAGTGCGAGAGGCCCGATCCTGCGGGCCGGTCCCAGCCCGCAGGCCGGTGGTTCCCCGTCGGCGGTGCGGACGAGCCGGCCGTCGACCGTCCAGCCCGGCGCGGCCGGGACCGCCTCCGGGTCGGCGACGGCCGCGTCGCGCCCGGCGAACAGCCGCTCCGCCTCCACCGGCACGCCGGCCACGGCGAGCCGGGCCAGCGCCTGCAGGTGCCCGGCCAGCCCGGCGTCCGGGGACGGTTCGAAGGGGACGGCGATGTGCGGCCGGTCCCCGAGGATGCTCCGGACCAGTCCGGTGAGCACGGTGCCGGGACCGGCCTCCACGAAGACGCGCGCCCCGGCCGCGTACATCGCCTCGATCTGCTCGCAGAACCGCACGGGCGCGGCGATCTGCGCGGCGAGCAGCTCCCGAACGTCCGCGGGGTCGGGGCCGTAGCGGTCCGCCGTCGTGTTGGACCACACCGGGACGTCGGGTGTACGGACCGGGCAGCCGGCCAGCGCCTCGGCGAACCGTTCGGCGGCCCCCGCGACGAGCGGGCTGTGGAACGCGCACGGGGCGGGGAGGCGCCACGCGTCGATGCCGGCGTCCGCCGCGGCGGCGAGGGCCCGTTCGACATCCGCCTCGGGCCCCGAGACGACGCTCTGCGCGGGGGCGTTGTGGCAGGCGACGACCACCCGGCCGGCCAGCCCGGCCGAGGAGAGCAGCACCTCGGCCTTGTCCGGTGCCGCGGCGAGGGCGGCCATGGCGCCGGGTTCGCCCTCCGCCGCCTCGGCGACGGCCTCGGCGCGGGCGGCGCTGAGCTCCGCCACGGCGTCCGGGGGGAGGGCGCCCGCTGCGCCGAGGGCGACCAGCTCACCGTAGGAGTGGCCGGCCGTCATGTCGGCGCGTACGCCGAGCGAGCTGAGCACGTCGTAGGCGGCCGAGGAGACCGCCGCGAGGGCGGGCTGGGCGTGCCGGGTGTCGGCGAGCCGGGCCCGCTGCGCCTGCCGGGTCCCGGCGTCGAAGGCGGCGGGCGGGAACATCACGTCGGCCGGGGCCGGGCGCAGACGGCGCTGCGTTCCGGGGAACGCGGTGAAGAGCTCGCCGAGCATGCCGGGCCGCTGGCTGCCCTGGCCGGGGAAGAGGACGGCAACCTTGCCGCCCGGGGCGGGAACGGCGCCCGGGGCGGCGGTGCGACCGGCCGCGCCGCCCTCGACGCCCTGGTCGCCTTCGTCGCCCGGCGGCGCGTCCACCGTCCCGTACCGTTCGGCCGGAGCGGGGCCGCCTTCCGCGAGGAACACTCCCGGCCCCGCCTCCCCCGCCACGACCGCCTGCAGCAGCTGCGGCAGTGCGTCGAGCGACGGCGCCACCACGGCCGCGCCGGCCCGGCCCGCGCCGGTGCGCCGCGCGGCGGTCAGGGCGAAGTCGCGCAGCCGCCACGGGCGCCCGGCCCGGTCGTTGATCCCGGTCAGCCGCAGCAGCTCGCGGGCGTCGTCCGCGGACCGCAGGACGAGGAGTTCCGCAGGCCAGGCGTCGTGGCCCCACCGCGGTGGCGGGGCTTCCGCACGGTTTCGCAGCACCACGTGGAAGTTCGTGCCGCCGAAGCCGAACGCGCTGACGCCCGCGACCCGCCGCCCGGCGGCCCACGGCAGAGCCTTGTCGTGGAAGACGAACGGGCTCTCGTCCGGCTGCCAGACGGGGTTGGGCCGGTTCAGGTGCAGGGTCGGCGGCCGTACGCCCGTGTACACGGCGAGGGCCGCCTTGATGAGACCGGCCAGGCCGGCGGCGCACTTGGTGTGCCCGATCTGGGATTTGACCGAGCCCAGGACGCATGCGCCCGGAGCCGCGCCCGCCGCTGCGAACACGTCGGTGAGCGCGGTCAGTTCGGTGCGGTCGCCGACCACCGTGCCCGTGCCGTGGGCTTCGACGAGCCCCACGTCGGCGGGCGGGATACGGGCCTGGGTGTAGGCCCGCTCCAGCGCGGTCCGCTGTCCCTCGCGGCGGGGTGCGGTCAGCCCGAGCGAGCGTCCGTCGCCGGAGCTGCCGACGGCCTCGATGACGGCGTACACGCGGTCGCCGTCGCGCTCGGCGTCGGCGAGTCGTTTGAGGACCACGCAGGCGATGCCCTCGCCGAGCGCGATGCCGTCGGCGTCCGCGTCGAAGGGGCGGCAGCGGCCGGTCGGCGAAAGGGCGTGCACCGAGGAGAAGAGCAGGTAGTCCTTGATGCCGTTGTGCAGGTCGGCGCCGCCGCACAGGGCGAGGTCGGCGTTTCCGGCCCGCAGTTCCTTGCAGGCGGCGTCGACGGCTGCCAGGGAAGAGGCGCAGGCGGCGTCCACCGTGTAGTTCGCGCCGCCGAGGCCGAAGCGGTTGGCGATCCGGCCCGAGATGACGTTCGCGAGCATGCCCGGGAAGGAGTCCTCGGTCAGCGGGGGAAGCTGCGCGGCCAGTTCTTCCGGGAGACGGCCGAGGTAGGAGGGCAGGACGGTGCGCACGGTCACCGCGTCGGTGGTGTCGCTGCCCGTCTCGGCGCCGAAGATCACGCAGGTGCGGTCGCGCGGGAAGTCCCGGCGGTCGTAGCCGGCGTCGGCCAGTGCCCGTCCGGCGGCTTCCAGTGCCAGCAGCTGGGCGGGGTCGATCGCGGGCAGGGAGGCCGGGGGGATGCCGTACCGCAGTGGGTCGAAGGGGATCCGGGGCAGGAAGCCGCCCCATTTGGAGGCCGACACGTCGTGGGCGGCGGCCTGCTGTCCGTGGTGGAGGGAGGTGTCCCAGCGTTCGGGCGGGACCTCGGTGACGGCGTCGACGCCGGCGAGCACGTCGGCCCAGAAGGCGGGCAGGTCGGGCGCGTTCGGGAACATGCCGGCCATGCCGACGACGGCGATGCCGAGCGGCGCGGGCACCGGCCGGCTCCCGCTCCCGGTGGAATCCGGCCGCAGTGCGGTGGCGCGGCGCTCGTAGAACCCGGCCGCTCCCTCGCTCACTTGCCGGTGGAGTGCGGCGATGCCGGTGGTGGCGGTGCGCAGTACGGCCGCTTCGCCGGCCATGAACAGGCCTTCGGCGAGCTGTCGTCGCTCGTCGACGCCGGTCAGGGCGTCGCCGACGCGCTCGATGCCCTTGCCGGCGATGCGCAGCCGCCCGAGGTGCAGGCGCTCCAGTTCTTCCCGGGCCTGCCGGTCGGGGACGCCGCGCTGCTTCAGTTCGTCCTGGACGGCTTGGTGGGTACGGCAGAAGGGGCTGGGCAGGCAGCGGGTCGCCTGTCCGGGGCCGGTGCGCAGGACGGCGGTCCGCTCGGCCGCGAGCGCCTGTCGCTGGTAGACGGGGCGGATGGCGCCGTGGGCGACGGCTTCGTCGGTGAAGAGGTAGGCGGTGCCCATGAGGACGCCGGTGGCGGCGCCCCGCGCGGCGATGCCGGAGGCGAGTGCGGCGACCATGGCGGCGGAGCGCTCGTCGTGGACGCCGCCGGCGAAGAGGACTTCGGGGTGCGGCCCGTCCGGATGGGCGTCCAGGAAGTCGTTCAGGACGGCGAGCTGGGCCTCCCAGAGAGGGAAGCTGTTGCGCGGTCCGATGTGGCCGCCGCACTCGGCGCCTTCGAAGACGAAGCGCCGGGCGCCTTGCGTGAGGAACTGTTCCAGCAGGCCGGGCGAGGGCACGTGCAGGAACGTACGGATGCCGTGTTCTTCGAGGGCCGCGGCCTGGGCGGGCCGGCCGCCGGCGATGATCGCGTGGGTGGGGCGGCGTTCCCGTACGGCCGCGAGCTGGGCCGCGCGGACGTCCTCGGGCGCGAAGCCGAGGATGCCGACGCCCCAGGGGCGCTCCCCCAGTGCGGCGCGGGTCTCTGCCAGCAGGGCCCGGGTGCGTTCGGCACCGGCGAGCGCCAGGGCGAGGAACGGCAGCCCGCCCGCGTCGGCGACGGCGGCCGCGAACCCGGCCTGGTCGCTGACCCGGGTCATCGGTCCTTGGGCGACGGGCAGCCGGGTGCCGAGGACACGGCTCATCGGCGAGCCGGGGCGCAGCGCGTCCGGGGCGCGCCGGTCGGCCACGGCCCGGTCGATGCCCTCACGGACGGCCCGGACGGCAGCGGCCGCCGTCCGGTACTCCTGCGCGAAGCGACGGGCGAGGAAGGCGTCCTGGCCGAGCGGCAGCGGCCGGCCGTGCAGGGCCGCCGGCAGGCCGGGCCGCCGGGGGTCCAGGGTGCGGTATCCGCCCTCGGTACGGGTTTCCGAGCCGTCCATGATGCGCAGGGCGGCGGCGATGCCGGGCGGAGTGTCCGCCTCGCCGAGGAGGGCGAGCTGAACGTCGAGGACGACTCCGGCGGCGCCCGCGATCACCGCGGCGGGGGCCGTGTGCGGTCCGATGCCGCCGCAGGCCCAGACGGGAACGGTCACCCGGCCGTCGGCGAGGAGCTGCTGGAGCAGCACGTACGTGGACAGCTCGCCGGCCGGGCCGCCGCACTCGCTGCCGCGGGCGACGACGCCCGCCGCGCCGGCGTCCACGGCCGTACGGGCCTCATGCAGGCTGCGCACCTCGGCGATGACCGTGCCGCTCCGGTACCGGCCGGCGGCCCACGGGGAGCCGGGGGCGAGCAGCACGGCGTGCGGGCCGGGGGCGCCGGAGGCGTACAGCTCCTCGGGCGGGAGGGTGCAGCCGGCGGGCACGCGGACGCCGAAGGCGCCGGGAGTCCAGGCCCGGGCGAGGCCGAGGGCGTCCCGTGCGGGTGCGCGGCCCGCTCCGAGGTCGACGACGCCGAGCCCACCGGCTCTGCTGACGGCGGCGGCGAGTCGTACGTCCGGCTCCCCGAAGGGGCCGATGCCGATGACTGAGCGCGCCCAGGCCGCCAAGGGAGCCCCTCTCTCGCCGGATAACCGGACAACATGATGCCGAGCGGGGGCGATCAAGTGCGATGAAGATCAGGCGAGTTCACCCTATGGAGGAGCGGTGCGCTCACTCGTACGCCGGCCCGCGAAGGTCACCAGCGCCCCGTTTCGCTCCTTGCTTCGTCCTGGTTCCCGTCCGGCCACGGCGGGATCGTCACCGCGACGGCCCGCAGACCGCCGGTCCCTGCCCTGAACTGGAACGTGGTCCCGAGGGGGATGGTCAGACAGACCCCCGGCTCCAGCACCGTGGCCTCTTCCCTGCCGCCCTGTCGCCTCCACATCTCGCCGGATCCGGCCGTGACGAACCAGATCTCTTCGACACCGGCGTGGGACACGGCCTTGGAGACCTGCTGCGGCCCGAGTTCGAACTGTGCGGAGCTCGCCGTCCCGGGCAAGGAGCACAAGGGCCGGACGGTGGCACCGTCCGGCGCGGTGATCTCGACCGCGTCGGCGATCCGTGATGTTGCGAAGTCCGCTGCCATCCCGCCAGGGTACGAACGGCGTCCCGCCGGGTGAAGGGGTGCCGGTCGGCCGGGGCGGGCGCGGCGCCGCACGGCGGTGGCGCGGGGGAGGCCGGCGATGTACGCCGCGCGGGCCACGCGCGCTGCGGGTGTCAGTAGGTGCCGTGGATGCAGAAGGGCCGGCCGGAGGGGTCGAGCAGGACCCTTGCGTACGGGCAGGCGGACGGCGCGTGCGGGTCGCGCGGGTCAGCGGACGACCTTGATGCCGAAGTGGCCGCCGAACCGGTGACCCAGTCCGAAGCCGATGGCGGAGTGCATGTGCGCGTACATCTCCATGCCGCGCGCGGCGACGAGGGGGCCGAGGTCGAGGACGTCGCTCCAGCCGTACGCCTTGAGCAGCTCGGTGACCTGCTGCTTGGCGTCGGCGTCCGCACCGGCCACGAACATGGTGTGGTCGCCGCCGCCCACGCTCGCCGGGTTGACCACGGTGCTCTGCTCCTGGGTGACGAAGGACTTCACGACCTCGGTCCGGGGCAGGGCGCGCTGGATCTGCTCGCCGAGGCTGTCGGTGTCCACCGGCTCCAGCTTCGGCATGATCCCCCACGGCGCGGTCCAGGGGTGCTCCGGCTCGTGCCGGTAGACGTACGGGACGGCGTAGTCGATCAGGGTCTTGCCCGCGAGCTCATCGGCGATGGCGGACAGGGCCGCCACGGCGTTGTGGCCGTCGATGCCGTTGATCACCAGGCCGTCGGAGGCGGCCGCGGCGTCCCCGAAGGTGTGCAGCGTGATGCCGGGGTGCTCGGCGAGGAACCGGGCGAAGGGCGGGGTGCCCATCATGTCGGGCTCGGTGCGGGCCAGCGTGGCCTCCGGGTCGCGGGTGCCGACGTGGACCTCGTGGCCGAGTTCGGCGAGCTTGGCGATGTGGGCGCGGGCACCGCCACCGGTACCGAGAACAGCAATTTTCATGGTGAATCTCCCGTTTTGCTCCGTGCGGACAGATCCACCGTAGAGCGGTTTCAGGACAGCCCGTGTCCTTTGACACCGGCATCATGGAATGCATGACGAGCGACATGACCGCCCGCATGCTGCGGCTGCTGTCCCTGCTGCAGACCCGCCGGGAATGGTCCGGGGCCGACCTCGCCGACCGCCTGGACGTCACGGTCCGCACCGTACGCCGCGACATCGACCGCCTGCGCGAGCTGGGCTACCCCGTCGACAGCACCCGTGGACACGCCGGCGGCTACCGCCTGGCGCCCGGCACCGACCTGCCGCCCCTCCTCCTCGACGACGACGAAGCCGTCGCCATCGCCGTCGCCCTGCGCACCGCCACCGGCAGCGGGCTGTCCGGCATGGAGGAGAGTGCCCTACGGGCCCTGGGCAAGCTCGAACAGGTCCTTCCCCGCCGCCTGCGCGGCCAGGTCACCGCCCTTCAGGCGTCCCTCGCCGGCATCACCTGGGAGGAGCGGGGGCCATGCGCCGACCCGGCCCTCCTGGCGGCCCTCGCCGTCGCCTGCCGCGACCACGAGATCGTCACCTTCGGCTACACCACCCGCCACGGCACCGCCGCCCTCCGCCGGGCGGAGCCCTGCCACCTCGTCGACTCCGGGGGCCTCTGGTACCTCCTCGCCCACGACGCCGACCAGGACGACTGGCGCCTCTTCCGCCTCGATCGCATCAGCGACCTCACACCCACCGGCCGACGCGTCCCGCCCCGCCCCGTACCCGGCGACGACCCCGCCGCCTACGTCGCCGGCCGGCTGTCGGCCGCCCCCACCCGCTACCGCGCCACAGCCACCGTCCACGCGCCCGCCGACCGGATCCGTGCCCGCACCCGGGGCCTGGCCACCCGCCTGAAGCCCGTCGACGACCGCACCTGCGTCGTCGACGCCTCCGACGACTCCCTGCCCCGCATCGTCCAGGCCCTCGCCGGCCTCGACGCCGACTACACCCTCGACGCCGACCCCGACGTCCTCACCCACCTCCGCACCGCCGCCCGCCGCGCCCTGCGCGCCGCGGCCGCCTCGTCTCCCGGTGGGGCCGGAGGCTGAACGGGCGCTGTTCACCGGGGCCTTCTCGCCCCTGCCCTCTCGAGCAGTTCGGTCACCGAGCCGGGGAAGAGGCGGCCCTCGACGATGCGGCAGCCGATCGTCCAGGCGCCGGGATCGTCTCCCAGGTGGTGATCCGCCAGCTCCGTGATCCCCCGGAGCAGTCGCATCGGCCCCTGCTCGTCCTGACGCGTGATCACGCACTGCATCGGATGCCGCCGCACGATGCCGGGCAGCCCTGCCGCGTCCCGCAGGACGAGGTCGGCGGGGTGCGCCATGCCGAGGATGTCGCCAACGCCGACGCCGCCCTCGCTCACGTACGACAAGGGCGCCGCGAGGGAGCGGTCCGGCTGCATCGGCAGCGTGCGCAGGAGGTGAAGGCCTGTGGGACGGTCCGAGAGGAGCCGGGACCACAGGAACCGGTCGGACCACTTGGCCGCCAGCAGGACACGCAGGTCCAAGGGGCATTCCGGGTGGGACGCGAGCTCGGGAGCGCGGTCGCGCAGTGGCTTTCCGCCCGCGTCCACGGCACGCCGGACAGCCTCCCAGTCGACCGTGATCCACCGCTGGTCCGGCTCCGGGTCGGGCTCCGCGGCGTACGTGCGGAAGAGGTGGTCGCGGCGGCGCCGGTCATGGGCCAGGGCCTCGCGCAGGGCCCGTATGCTCCGCTCGCGCAGGGAGGCCTCGAAGGCCGGACGCACGTCGTCCAGGAGCGCCCGGGCACCGGCCTCCACGACCTGTCCCAGCAGGTCGTACCGGTCGCTGCGGGCCAGCAGCAGCCCGGCCGCCAGTTGCTCGCCTGCGTCGAGGTGGATGCGTTCGCGCACGTAGCCGGGCTCGGGCCAGTCGGGCAGCAGGGCACGCAGCCGCAGCAGTGGGTCGCCGGCCAGGAGGAAATCACGAGGGAAAGGGGCGTCGCCGAAGGGCCAGTCGGCCTCGCCGTCGCGCCAGGCCGTCATGAACGCCGGCCAGTCGGAGCGCGTGAAGACCCCCGCCAGGGAACCCGGGGTGAAGCGCGTGGCCTTGCGGGCGTATTCCTGCCGGGGGTCCCACAGCAGGTCGTCGAACCAGTTGCCCCGCCGGCCCTCCTTCTCCTCGTCCTCGGCCGCTTCCTTCGCGTACCGGCGGACGGTGCTGTTCTTCTGCCACAGCCTCTCGGGGACCGGCTCGCCGGGGGCGATCAGACGCAGTCGTGCGGCGACCTCCTTCAGCAGGCCGTACGAGCCCGCGTAGTACAGGAGTGAGGGAATTCGGTGGGCGGCAAGCATGCCGGACACCGTAGATCCACAGCCCGACGGGGCGTCAAGCACCCTGGTCGGCTGGGCTGGTGGCACGCGTTGAGCCCTCACCGACCACGGGTTGTGAGGGCTCAACGCATGCCGACCGAACGGTCAATCCTCCAGGTCTTCACACCCTTCGAGTTGTGCCGGGGCGTAGCCGAGCCTCAGGACCCCGCAGACAAACTTCGCGACTTCGCTGTCGGCTTGGGCGGGCGTGGCCACGACCGCGCCGCACACGGTGAGCATGATGCCCGCCGCAGCTGCGGCGACGGCGCGACGAATGTTGCTCATGACGGCCTCCTGCGAATGATGATGACGGTGTCGCCGCCAGGAGAGGCGGTGCTGCAGGAGGCTCTCCGGCCGGCGGTTCCCGGAAACGGGCCTTCCGGGGACGCACAGGTGCCAGGCCAGGCGCGTCCCGCCACGCGCACCCCCGTCGTCACGCCGATCCCCCGCGTCCGAGCCGCATGCCCAGCCCCCGCACGCGGTAGATGCGGCGGTCGTCCACCCACAGCCAGCCGTCGGCCCGCGCGAACCGTCCTTCCTCGTCCTCGCCCTCCTCGACGACGTCGATGCCCACGCTGACCAGACCGTCCGCGGGCACGATCTGGCCGCGGTACCGCCAGGTGAACTCCCGTCCCGTCAGGGGCACGAGCGTGCCGCGGGCGGCCTCGTTCCGCGGCACGGAACCCAGGAGGTGGACCTGCAGCAGCTGGGCCATGGCCTCCACGCCGAGGGAGCCGGGCTGGACGGGGTCCATGAAGAAGTGGGACGTGAAGAACCACGCGCCGGGGTCGACGGGCTTCTCCGCCCGCAGCCTGCCCAGCCCCGCGGAGCCGCCGCCCGGCCAGCGGCCGGTGACGCGGTCGATCATGCGCAGCATCGGGCCGGGCAGCCGCGCTCCCCCGGGTGCGCGCTCCCCCGTGAGGTCAGCGGGCTCGGTGAGTTCGTCGCAGGGCGCTGCCCATTCGGCGCGTTCCCCTGCCTCCGGGGGAATGCCGACCTGCCGGGCGAGCGCGGTCTGCGGGAAGAAGCCGAAGGACGAGGCGATGCTCATCAACGGTGCGCCGTCGGCGGTGCATTCGACGGTGAAGGAGACGATCGTGGTGTCGCCGTGTCCGGCGGAGGCGACGAGTTCTACCCGGGTGCGCAGGGTGCGCACGCCCGGCCGGACGAGCCGGTGCAGCGTCGCGGTGCCGTCGAGGTTGCGGAAGACGAGGCGCGGGCCGGTGGCAATGGCCGGGTCGGCGGTGCGGACGGCGAGCCAGCCGCAGGGCTGCAGCGCCACTTCCATCAGGACCGCGTAGGGCATCACGGGGGTGCCGTTCTGTTCGAAGTACCAGACGTCCTGCGGCACGTCGTACTCGGCGACGACCGTGCTGCCGGGCCCGGGCACGGCGGGGGCGGCGTCGAGGGACACGATGCGGCTCATGAAGTGGTAGGGCGGGCCCGGCAGGCGGATGACGGTCGCTGCCCCGTCCAGGGCGGCGGCCGGGGGTCCGAAGGCCTGGCTGGGGCTCCCCCACGCGCAGGCGAGGAGGGACGGGTAGCCGAAGGCGAACCCGTTCTCGGTGGCCGTCGGGCGGGGCTCGCGGTGCCCGGCGAGGCCGCCGAGCAGCCGGGGTTCGAGGCGGGTGCCGGTGGTCTGTTCGCGGTGCGGCCCGAGGTGCTGCCAGTGCTCCAGCGGCGCGTCCCGTACGAGGCGCAGCGCCAGGTTGCGGCCGTGGAAGGCGTGGACGCCGTCCACGCTCACCATGACCTCCGCGTGGATCTCGGGCTGCGGGCCGGCGCGCAGGCCCCCGACGTGGACCTCGTAGACGACGTGCCGGCTCTCCGGGGTGGCCTGGGAGCGGCAGCGTGCCGTGGCGGTGAGTCCGGGCACCGCTTCGAAGGCCGCTCCGTCGTGGTCGATGGTCAGGCCCAGGGCGGCCAGGTGGAAGGCCATGGCCTGCTGGGCGCCGTGGATCATCAGGGTGCCGGGCAGGACGGGGTCGTTCTTGAAGTGGCCCTCGAAGTACCAGGCTCCGGGGTGGATGCGGGCTTCCGCGCGCAGGTACCCGCGGCCGCGTGCGCCTCCGGCCGGGTCGAACGCGGTGACCTCGTCGATCATCAGGAGCCTGCCGCTGTCGATGCGGGGTGTCCGCACGTGGGCGCGGGTGGCGTTCCAGGCGGGTCCGAAGCAGTCGTACGGCCGGCCGTCGGCGAAGGCGCGCACGGCGGCGGCGTCGAACCGGGTCGCGGCGGTGGGCGGGGGGACCGGCTCGAAGGGCAGGTCCGCGGGGAGCGCCTCGCCGGGAGTCCACCGGATGCCCTCGGCCGCCGCGAGCTCGGCGGCGGTGAAGAACCCGGCCTGTCCGTTGCGGATGGTGGCGACGAGGGTGTCACCGGCGTAGCAGTCGGAGTGGAAGAAGAACAGGCGGGTGCCACGGTGTTCGGCGTGGCCGTCGATGTGGATCGCGTAGCGCAGGGTCTGCCCGAGCCGGGGGGCGGCGCCGTGGTAGGTGGCTTCGCAGCCGAGCAGGCGGTAGACGCGCTCGCCGCGGTTGAGCAGGTCGACGCCGAGCCAGCTGATCAGGAGCAGGTCGGCCTGGCCGGCCTCGATGAGGAGGGCGCCGGGGATGCGGCCGGTGGAGTCGAGGAACCACCGGTCGGACGTCAGATCGGTCTCGGTCCAGATGGTGCCCGTTCCCATGGAGGCCGGCTGCGCGTCGATCCCGGTGACGCGGTCGACGAGCAGCAGGGGCGGCCCGGGGAGCCTGGTCTGGTGCCGGTGGCCGTCCTGGGCGGCGAAGAGCGGCCCGAACAGCGCGGAGACGGGCCCGTCCGCCAGTTGCTCCAACTGGGCGCGGTCGAACTTCGGGCCGGGCAGGACCGGTTCCCGGAGCGATGGCCTCGGCGGGCGTACGGCGGAGGGCTGGTGGGCGGGCGGCGCGGGCAAGGGCGCGGGGGGCGGCAGGGGGCCCGACATCAGCTGCCGTCCCTGGAGGTAGCGCAGGTGCAGGGCGGTCTGCTCGGTCAGGTACTGGTGGTGCAGGGCGGTGACCGTGGCCCGGTGCCGGGCGATGGCCCCGGTGCGGGTCGTCCGTGGGGGCAGGAGCGCGTTCCGGGACGGCGTGCCGGGCGCGTGCGGCTGCCCCGCCGGGACGTCCCGGGTGGCCCGGGAGCTCTCGATGACCGGCGCGTTCTGCCCTACCGGAGGAAGTGCGGGAGCCGGGCTCATCACGGTGACCAGCGGGTCCGGGACGGGCAGGCGGACTGCCGGGAGGTGGGCCGGCAGGGTGAGCCTCCGCCGGGGAGTCCGGGGAGTCCGCGTGCCGTCGTCGTCCTCAGGCCCGATCAGCCGCAGGAGGCGTTCCGGTTCGCACAGCCCCGCCGCCTGCAGTCGCGCCACCGACCGGCGCAGCCTGCGGACGGACCGGCCGCCGGGCTCGTCGAGGGCCACGGCCAGGTGGTCGCGGCCGGCGAGGATGCGGCCGATCCAGTCGGTGCACAGCGAGCGGGGGCCGTGCTCGATGAAGACGCGGACGCCGTCGGCGTAGGCCCGCTCGACGACGGCCGGGAAGTCGACGGTGCGCATGGCCTGCCCGGTGAGGGCGTCGGCCGCGCTCTCCTCCGTGGGCAGATACGGTTCGGCGGTGTCTCCGCGGTAGAAGCGGACTCCGGGGACGGGCACGGTGGGCCGGCGGTGCAGTCGGTGCCAGGCCTCGCGGACGGATGCGAGCTCCGGGGCGTGGGCGGCGATGTCGTAGTCGAGCCGGATCGCGTCGCGGGGGAAGTGGCGCCGCACCACGGCCGCGCAGGCGCGTTCCTCCCCGCCGATGACGCAGATGCCGGGGGCGTTGATCGCCATGAGGTGGACGGCGGGTTCGCCGGCGACGGCCTCCTTCACCCGCTCCAGGGGCCCGGTGACCAGGTAGTTCTGCCAGCGGGTGCCGGTCAGTCCCTTGGCCTGCCAGACGCGGCGGATCGCCCGGTAGTCACCCGTCACGTCGCGGGTGAAGAGCTCGCCGTGCCGGGCTTCCTCGGCGAGCGCGACGGCATCGGGCCAGGCCCCCAGCGCGATGAGCGCGGAGGTCTCTCCCGAGGAGTAGCCGATGGCCGCGTCGGGCTGCAGCCCCAGCAGGTGGCGGGTGACCATCGTGTGCATGAAGGCGAGACAGGTGGTGGTCCAGATCCTGTCGAGGACGCCGCTCCCGCCGAAGTCCGCCGGCGGCCAAGGCGCGTCCACCATTCCGCACCCGCGGCGTACGGCTTCGGCGAGGTCGGGCAGGACGAGGGACAGTTCGCGGCCCATGTGCGGGTAGGCGGCCGCACCGTTGGTGTAGACGAAGGCCACTTGGCCGTCGCGGCGGGGACGTCGCGCCGCCGTCCGGCGGACTGTCGGCGGCGCGGCGTGGAGGCGGATGCGCCGTGCGGGCCCGTCCAGGAGCGGGACGACGACCTCGGCCGTCCGCGCTTGCGGTGCCGGCAGGCAGTGCAGGCCCGGTCGCGGCCGGATGCCCTGGTCGAGGCTGGTGACGGCGGTGGCGACGGCGAGCAGGCCGCAGGCGGCGTGAGGGATGCCGAACAGTGCGGAGTTGTCGACGCAGCCCGCTTGCTCGCCCTCCGGGAGGGAGATGCCGGTGCTGACACACAGGTCCGGTGCGGTGGTCGCGGTGCCGTCCGGAGCCGCCGGGACGGGGTCCCCTGCCTGCTCGGTGCGGGCCTCCTCAGTGCCGGCCCCCTCGGCGCAGACGCCTTCGGTTCCGTCCAGCACCGCGAGGACGGGTTCGCCGGCCCGCTCGGCGTCCTCCAGCCGCTTGAGGACCAGGACCACTGCCGCGTCCCCGGGTTCGCGTACGAGGCCGAGTTCCTCCAGGGCCGCCCGGTGCACGGGGTCGTGGGAGAGGTCGGCCGATCCGACGATCACGGCGTCCGCCTCGTCCGCCCGTAGCCAGCGGGCCGCCACGGCGAGGGCGACGGTGCCGGAGTCCTCCTCGGCCGAGACGGTGAAGCCGGCGCCGGTCAGGTCGAGCCCGCTGTTGATGCGGTTGGCAGCGATGTTGGCCATCGCTCCGACGACCCCTGCCGCGGTGCCCGGTGCCGTGAAGGCGTCCTCGATCTGTGCCGGAGCACCGGCGGGCAGGGGAAGGCCGGCGCGCTGCCAGTGGCTGCCGATGCGCCACCGGGCGTAGTGCCGGGCGATCCGCGGATCGACGCCCGTGCCGACGAGGACGGCCGTCCGGCCGGCAGGAAGGTGCACTCCTTGGGCGGCCTCCCGGGCGGCAGCGAGGATCAGCACTTGCTGGGGCAGTGCTTCGCGCAGGTCGCTGGGCGGGAACCGCAGCCCCTCCAAGTCGAGTTCGACGGTGTCGCGCGGTGCCCGGTCCGGCTGTCCGGTGCGCAGTGCGGTGACGAAGTCCTCGGTTCCGCCGTGGCGTCCGACGCGCGCCGCAAGGGCGACGACCGCCACGGAAACGTCATGGACGGGCCCTGTCCGGCCGACCGGAGGAAGGGGGAAGGGCGAGGACGGCGCGGCGTGGACGTCCCACGCGTCGAGGACGACGTGGGCGTTGGTGCCGCCGAACCCGAACGCGCTGACGGCGGCCCGGCGGGGCCCGTGCCAGTCCTCGTTCTCCGTCACGAGGCGCAGGGGCGCGCCCGCCAGGGCGGTGGGGGTTCCGTCGTGCGGTGTGGCCGGGCGGATCCCGGTGCGGAGCGCGCCGATCGTCTTGAGCAGCGCGGCCGCTCCGGATGTGGTCAGCAGGTGGCCGACGTTGGCCTTCAGCGCGCCGACCGGCAGGGCGGGGCGGTCGGAGAAGACCCGGCCGGTGGCGCGGGCCTCGACCGCGTCGCCCACGGTCGTCCCGGTCGCGTGGCACTCCAGCAGCCCCACCGATTCCGGGGGCACGCCCGCGGCGGCGTAGGCCAGGCGCATGACGCGTTCCTGGCCCGCCTGGTCGGGGGCGATCAGGCCGGAACCGCGGCCGTCGTTGCCGATCCCGATGCCGCGCACGACCGCGAGCACCTCCCGGCCCCGGGCCAGGGCGTCGGAGAGCCGCATGAGCGCGATCAGGGCGGCGCCCTCGGCGGGGACGAGGCCGTCGGCCTCCTGGTGGAACGGGCGGCTCCGGCCGGTCGGGCTGAGCACGCCCATCGACCGGAAGCCCCCGTGGACGAGCAGCGCGTCGGACCGGTTGACGGCGCCTGCCAGCATCAGGTCGGCCGTGCGGTCGTGGAGGCGGTCGCAGGCGAGCTTCACCGCGTACAGCGACGAGGCGCAGGCCGCGTCCAGGGCGTGGGCGCCGGCGTCCAGTCCGAGGGCGCGGGCGGCGAGCAGGGCCGGCAGGCCGGAGGAGAAGCGGTTGAAGGGGTGGGGCCGAGGGGGCAGCGACGCGCGCAGCAGGTCGCGCAGCGGGGGCTCCTGGGCCGAGAGCCATACGTGCTCGGCGTGGCGGACGGCTGCTGTCGGCGGGTACATCAGGTTGCCGAGCACCAGGCCCGTGCTGCGGGGTGCGGTACCCGGGAGGGGGTGTCCGGCTTCGGTCAGTGCCTGGCGGCCCGCGTGGAGGACCCAGTGGAAGAGGGGGTCCAGGCGAAGGATCTCCTCGGGCGCGAGGGCGTAGCCGGTGGGGTCGAAGGCGTCCGCGAATCCCCGGACGAAGCCGCCGGTGGTGCTGACGGCGGAGGGCGTAACCGCATGGGCGGACGGGGCGGGCGTGCCCGCTCCGGAAGACGGATCCCAGCGATCGGGCGGGGCGGGTCCGAGGCTCACCCGGCCCGTGGTGACGTTCTGCCAGAACTGCTGCGGACCGAGGGCGTCCGGCAGCACGCACCCGCGCCCCACGACGGCGACGGGCTCAAAGGGCACCGGCATCTCGCCTCCCGTTGTCCCCGTTCCCGGGCATGAGCGGCCTGTCCGGTCGCCGGATCAGCTCTACGTCGAGGAGATCGGCGAACGGGGTGCCGTCGTGGCAGACGAGCCGCAGGTGGCACACCGGTAGGAAGTCCGAGGCCCGGACCGGCAGCACGGTGCAGGTCACGGGCCCTTGGGCGGGTCCCCGGTGGTGGAGGCGGAACGTGCCCACGGCCATCGGGAAGGGGACGTGGCCGACGGCTTCGCGCGCCCAGAGCGCGGCGAGTTGCAGGGCGCCGTCGAGAACGGCCGGGTCGGTCTGCCAGGTGTCTCCGGGCCAGCCCAGCGCGGACAGCCCGACGAGGCCGCCCCGGGCGCCCGCCGGCGCCACGCCCTCCACCTCCCTCAGCGCGTGCAGCATCGGGCCGTGGAAGAGCAGGTGCCCGTCGTAGATCTCATCCTGTTCCCAGGGCGGCAGGATGAGGCCGGCTCCGGTCCCGGGCCCGGCTCCTGCCCCGGCTCCCGTCCCGGCCTCGGTTCCGGCTTCGACGCGCGCGGTGCAGTGCAACCGGTCTCCGCCCCAGCGCATCTCCATGGACAACGATCCGCTCGCCCCCAACAGACCGGGCGTGCCCGTAGCGCTCGCGCCGGTGAGCGTGAACACCGTGTCCTGCGGCTTCCGCCCGTCCCAGCTGACGGGTTGCAGTACCCGGACGTCGCGCAGTGCCACGGCGGCGCCCGGATGCCAGTTGCGGGCGCCGGCGAGGAGCCATTCGAGGGTCAGGGCCAAGGGCAGGACTGTCCGGCCGAGGATGACGTGGTCGGCCAGCTGCGGGTGTGTCTCGGGGGTGACGCGCACCTGGGCGGGCTGGGGGTACCGCAGTCCGGCCGGCGGCAGTACGGCGGGGCGTTCCTCCTGTGCGCCGGCCGGGGCGGGTACGGCCGTGAGGAGGACCCGGCTGTCCGTGCCCGGACCGGTCACCTCGTCGACGAAGGCCTGTGCGCCGGCCGGGATGCTCAGCAACGGCACACCGGCGGACGCGAAGTGGTCCGCGAGCGCGGGGGTGACCATGCCGCCCTCCCACGGGCCCCAGGCCGGCGCCTGGACCCGGCAGCCGGGCCGGGCGGCGGCCTCGACGGCGGCGACGTGGCCGAGCGTCTCGTTGGCCATCGCGTAGTCGCTCTGTCCCGGGTTGCCGAAGCAGCCCGCCACCGAGGAGAAGAGGGAGATGGTCCGCAGCGGGTCCTCGGCCGTGGCGTCCAGGAGGACGCACAGGCCGGCTGTCTTGGTGCCGAAGACGGCGTCGAACTGCTCGTCGGTCTTGTCGGCGATCCGCTTGTCGGCCAGCGCTCCGGCGCCGTGGACGATGCCGGTCACCGGCCCCCACGCGGCGCGGACGGAGTCCAGGGCGGCCCGTACGGCGCCGGGGTCGCGGATGTCGGCCGGGAAGTAGCGAACGGGGGCGCCGGCCTCGTCGATCGCGGCCAGCGTCGCCCTGATCTCGCGGACGGCGAGGACGCGGCGGGCCTCCCGGCCCAGGGCGGCCGGGGTGTCGTCCGGGTTCCGCTCGGCGAGAGCTCGTACGAGGACGGGTTCGTCCGCATCGGGCGGCAGTCCCGGGGGCTCGTCGTCCAGTGCCGTGCGGCCCAGCAGGGCCAAGTGCGGGCGGCGGGCGCGGGCGAGCGCGGTCACGGCGGCCGCGGTCACGCCACGGGCGCCTCCCGTGACGACGAGGACGTCCTCCGGGCCCGGGCCGTCGTCGGCGTCCGTTCCGGCCGCCGAGGGGAGGGCGGAGAGGGCGGCCGGGACGAACACCGTCGTCACCCGGCTCCCGTCCGGGGGCAGGCCCGCCTCCAGCAGCGGCCCGCCGTCGAGGAGTTCGGCGACGACGGCGTCCGCGACCTCCTGCGGCGAACGACCGGAGCGGGCGCAGTCCACGGCTTTGAGCACCGCCTTGGGCCACTCCGCGGCGAGTGTCCGGACGAGGGCCACCAGACCGCCGAGCCAGGCCCGCTCCCCGTGCGTCCCGCCCGCGCCGAAGTCTCCGCCGGTGTCCTGCACCGTGACGAAGACCCCGCCCGCCTGCGCGAACCGCGGGGCCAGCAGGCGCGCGGCTGCGAAGGCATCGCGCTGGACGTCCAGCATGGCATCGCGGGTGAGGCCCTCGGTGAGGCCGCCCAGGAGCAGGACCGCCCTCGATTCCGGGGGCGTGCCGACGACTGCCTCGGCGGGCACTCCCCGCGCCTCCAGGCGCTCGGCCACCAGGGCGGCGAGGCCGGAGCCCCCGTCGACGACGTGCAGGGTGTGCTCCCCCAGCCTGGGCATGCGCAGCCCACCGGGCGGGACGGGCACGATGCGCGGCACGTAGCGCCCGAGCACGGGGGTGGCCGGCCCTGCCGTCAGGGCGGGGCGGACGGGGCCGGGCTCCTGGGCCTGCGGCAGGGCCGGTGCCGCGTCGTCCGCCACGGACCGCAGCCGGTCCACGACCTGCCGGAGCGTGCGCAGGGAGACCAGTTCCGCCGGATCCCCCTGGAAGCCGGGCGGCTCGCCCACGCGCCGGCGCAGCAGGGAGAGGATCTCCACGCGCTTGATGGAGTCGATGCCCAGTTCGGACTCCAGCTCCATGTCCGGGTCGAGCATGTCGACGGGGTAGCCCGTCCGTTCGGCCACCACCTCCAGCAGGACCTCCTCCACCCGGGACGGGTCGAACTCCACGGCCGGCTGTGCGGGGCCCGGTTCACCGGCCGGGGCGGGAGCAGGGCCGGGGCCTGGGACTGGGACTGGGACGAGTGGGTGCGGTGCGGGCGCCGGGGCCGAGTCGTCGCCCGTCTGCCACGGGACCGGCGGCGCGGCGCCGGGCGGTGAGCCGGTGTCATCGGCGTCCGGTTGCGGCAGCAGCGGCACGGCTCCGGGAGAGCCGGCGAGCGCCGCGAAAGACGTCTCCGACATCCGCAGGAAGGCCATGTGGGCCTCGCTCACCGACCGCAGGTAGACGGCGTGGGCGTCGGCGGTCTGCCGCTGGGCTTCCTCGATCTCCGCGAGCCGGCCATCCGGTCCGGCAGCGGCACCGGCCGGTCGCGTGCCGGGGAGAAGAGACGGAACGGACGGCGCCGGAGGCATGAGCGTCCCGGACGGATTCGCTGCCGTGCCGGGTGATGCATAAGGACCGGGGGAAACGGGAGGCTCAGGCGGCGCAGGTGGCCAGGGTGGTGCCGGGGCGGCGGATGTGCCTTCCGGTAGCGATCGGCCTTCCGGCAGGGCCGGTGCCGCCGGTGCCGCCGGTGCCGCCGGTGCCGCCGGTGCCGCCGGTGCCGCCGGTGCCGCCGGTGCCGCCGGTGCCGCCGGTGCCGCCGGTGCCGCCGGTGCCGCCGGTGCGGAAAGCACGGGAACCGCTGGGGACACGGGAGTCCCGGAGGCCGCGACCCGCCGCGCCGGGGTGGCCGCCCGCTGCGCGTCCGCCGCCTGCGGCGGGTAGCGGCGCCCGAGGTTGCCGCCGTCGATCCGTACGGTCGCACGGTGCCGTCGCTTCCCCACCTCCGGTTCGGGCACGGCGTAGTGCCGCCAGTAGGGCGCGAAGTCCACGGCGATCCCGTGCACGGACAGGCGGGCCAGGGCCTCCTGCAGTGCCGTCACTCCGTGTGTGCCGCGGCGGTCGAGGGGAACGGCCAGGTGGGGGCGGTCGCCGAGGATCCGGCTCACGAGGCCGGTGAGGACCGATCCGGGTCCCACCTCGACGAAGGTCCGCACACCGGCCGCGTACATGGCCTCGGCCTGCTCCGCGAACCGCACGGGTACGGTCAGGTGCCGGGCCAGGCGGGCGCGGATCCGCTCGGGATCGCCGGGGTAGGGGGCGGCGTCGGCGTTGGCAAGCACCTGCACGTCGCCGGGTGCCGTGACCTCGGCGGCGGCCAGGGCCTCGGCGAACGGCCCGGCGGCGGCTGCGACGAGCGGGGAGTGGAAGGCGGCGGACGTCGCCGGGCGTACGGTGCCGACTCCTGCCGCGGCCATACGGCCGGCCACCGTCGTGATGGCCTCGGCCGTGCCGGAGACGACCGTCTGCTGCGGGCCGTTGACGTTGGCGATCCACACGTCCGGTACGCCCCACTCGTCCAGCGCCGCCCGCGTGTCGCGCTCCCCTGCCTGTACCACCAGCATCGCTCCCGGCGTGGCCGCCGACGCGTCGCGCATCGCCTCTCCCCGGCGGCGGGCCAGGTGCATGAGCGTTTCCGCATCGTAGGCGCCTGCCGCGTGCAGGGCGGTGAGCTCACCGAGGCTGTGGCCCGCGAGGCAGCCGGGCCGGAGGCCGAACTCCTCCAGCAGGGACAGGAGCGCGAGGCTGTGCGCGGCGACGGCGGGCTGTGCCCATTCGGTGGCGGTGAGCAGGGCCTGCTGGGCCGCGTGCTGTTCCGGGGGCGCGGGAGGGGGAAAGACCACGCGGTGCAGGGGCGTACCGTCGTGGCCGGCTCCGCCGTGCGCGTCCCAGGCCGCGAGTGCCGCGGGGTGGTGCGCGGCCAGGTCGCCCCCCATGCCGGTGTACTGGGAGCCCTGGCCGGGGAAGAGGAAGCCCACGCGGCCCGGTGCGGCCGGCCCGGCTCCGAAGTACAGGGCCGGGGGCGTGGAGGAACAGTCCCCCGCGCGCAGGGCCTCCGCGGCCCGCTCCAGTTGCCCGGCGAGTGCGGGGGCGTCGGCGGCGATCACCGCGAGGCGCTGGTCCGCGCCGGGCCGGAAGCCGTCCTGGCTGCTGCGGGCGAGGGCCGCGAGGCCGCGCACCGCTCCCGCCCCGTCGCCGGCGTTCGCGTCCGCGGCCCGCCGCAGTTGCCCGATCCGCTCGCGCAGTTCGTCGCCGGAGCCGGCACTGAGGAGGAAGAGTTCGGTGGGGGCGGTCCGCAGGCGGGGCCGGACGCCCCCGCCGTCCTGTACGTCGCCGGACGGGCGGTGTTCCTCAAGGGTGACGTGGAAGTTGCTGCCGCCGAACCCGAAGCTGGAGACGGCCGCGCGTCGCGGTGTTCCGCCGTCCGCGTGCACCCAGGGGCGGGTGCTGGTGTTGAGGTAGAACGGGCTGGTGCCGGTCCGCAGGGCGGGGTGCGGGCGTTCGGCGTGGAGGGTCGGCGGCAGCACCTTGTGGTGCAGGGCGAGGACGGCCTTGAGCAGCCCCGCCGCTCCTGCCGCGCTCTTGGCGTGGCCGATCTGGGATTTGACCGACCCGAGGGCGCACCACGGCCCGCCGTCCCGTCCTCCTGCGGCCGCCCCGTAGACCTCGCGCAGGGCCGTGAGCTCCGCCTGGTCGCCCGCCTTGGTGCCGGTTCCGTGCGCCTCGACGAGCTCGACGGTGCCGGGAGCGTAGCCCGCCTCGTCGTAGGCGCGGCGCAGGGCCAGGACCTGTCCCTGTGCCCGCGGGTTGTAGATGGCGGCGCCGCGCCCGTCCGAGGAGGTGCCCAGGCCGCGGACGACCGCGTAGATGCCGTCTCCGTCCCGCTCGGCGTCGGCCAGCCTCTTGAGCGCGAACATCACCACGGCCTCGCCGAGCATGGTGCCGTCCGCTTCTTCCGAGAACGGCCGGCACTCCTGCGTCGGTGACAGCGCGGGGGTGGCCGTGAAGCAGCAGAACATGCCGATGTCGTTCGTGACGTCGACGCCTCCGCTGATCACCAGGTCGGCCCGCCCCAGGGACAGCTCGTCCAGGGCCGTGGACAGGGCGGCCAGCGAGCTGGCGCAGGCCGCGTCGGTGGTGTGGTTCGTGCCGTGCAGGTCGAAGTGGGCGGCGATCCTCCCGGCGATGACGTTGCTGAGCAGGCCGGGGAACACGTCCTCGTTGGAGTCGGGGTAGTGCGCCGCGACCCGGTCGCAGACCGCCTGCGCCTCCGTCTCCGGGAGGCCGTGCTCCCGCAGGGCCTTGAGCCAGACGGGGCGCTGGGTGCGGGCGTTGGACTCGGTGAGCAGGCCCAGGGCGGAGGAACCGAGGACCACGGCGACCCGGTCACCGGGCGGGCCGACGGCGTCGCGGCCGCCGGTGGCGTCCCGCAGGACCTGGTCGGCCACCAGCAGTGCCAGGAGCTGCGCGGTGTCGGTGGAGGCCAGGGTCTGCGGCGGGATGCCGTAGGCCAAGGGGTCGAAGTCCACTGCGGGGACGAATGCCCCGCGCCGGCTGTAGACCTTTCCCGGGATGCCGGGGACGGGGTGGTAGTAGTCGTCGATCAGCCACCGGGTCGGCGGGATGTCCTGCATGGGGTCGCGGCGGCCGAGGATCAGCCGCCAGCTCTGTTCGAGGTCGCGGGCGTCCGGCAGCAGGGCGCCGAGGCCGACGATCGCGACGGGCACACGGCCGGGTAGCGGCTGGTTTGCCATGGGTGCGTCCCTACGGTGGGGGGTCTTGACCTGGGTGATTCCTTACGTGGGGGCGCCGCCGCAGCGGCGAGGCGGATCGGGCGGCCGGTGTGTGCGACGGGCTCCGCTGCGCCGGACGGGCCGAGCGGGCGGGCACGGGAGTCCTGGCCGGGCGGGTGGCTAGGCGAGTCGTCGGGGACGGGGGGCGAAGGCGGCCGCGGGGACGGGGACGCCGTGGCTGCGCAGTTGGTGGGCACGGGTGATGAGGGCAGCGCCTTCGAGGAAGTTGAGGGCGATCTGCACGACGTCCCGCTGCTCCGGGTCGGCCAGGAAGCTGTGGGCGGCCCAGCGGTTGAAGGCGCCCATGGCGGGTCCGCACCAGATCTGGTAGTCGGCGCGCCGCTCGCTGTGGCCCGAGACCGCCCACCGGCTCGACATGCCCATGTACCAGCGGAAGACCAGGGCCATGCGGTGGCGGGCGTCCTGCTCGGCGCGCGCCGCCTGGGCGGGGTCCCGCTGCTCCCAGAACCGGCGGGTCTCGGCCCACACGGCTTCGAAGGGGGCCTGCAGCACGTCCCGTTCGACCTTCTCCCGTTGTCCCGGAGGGATGTCCTCCCAGCCGGCGTGGTCCCGGTAGAGCTGGTGGAGCCGGGCCGAGCGCTGTGCGAAGAAGGTGCCCCGGCGGAGGACCTGGACCTTGACCCCGAGTTCGAACATGTCGGCCGCCGGCGCCATGGTCACGTCGGCGATGTCGGCCTGGGCGAGCATCCGCTTCGCGTCGTCCGACAGCCCCGCCTCCCGGGTGGCCTGGTTGACGGAACCGGTGACCACGTAGGCCGCGCCCAGGGCGAAGGCCGCGGCCACGGCCGCGGGCGTGCCCAGCCCGCCCGCGGCGCCGACCCGGATGGCCCGGTCGTAGCCGTGTGCGGCGGTCAGTTCGTCCCGCAGGGCCAGCATGACCGGGAGGAGGACGGCGAGCGGCCGGTTGTCGGTGTGCCCGCCGCTGTCCGCCTCGACGGTGACGTCCTCCGCGACCGGCACGCGTGCGGCCAGTTCGGCCTCGGCCGCCGTCAGCTGCCCCCGCTCCACGAGGGTGCGCAGGAGCGGTGGCGGTGCGGGGGACATGAAGGGCCCGGCGACCTCGGGCCGCGACACCTTGGCGAACAGGCGGGTGCGGCGCAGGATCCGCCCGTGCGGCCCGCGGTGCAGCCCGCGGGCGGCGACCCGGACGACGGCGGGCGTCAGGGCCATGAACGCCGAGGCGGAGACGGCCGGTACGCGGTGGCGCAGGGCGATGTCCGCGATCCGTTCCTCCAGGGCGGGGGCGCCGGGTGAGTGGATGAGGTTGATGCCCCAGTTGGGTCTGCCCGCGAGGGTGGCGGACAGTTCGGTGACCGCCCGTTCCACGCGGTCGGGGTCCAGGCCCGCCGCGCCGAGGAAGCCGAGCATGCCCGCACCTGCCATGGCGCGGACCATGGCCACGGTCGCGATGCCGTTGGCCATCTCCCCGGCGGCGTAGGGGAAGCGCACGCCGTGGACTTCGGCGAAGGAGCGGTCCCCCAGCCATTCCGGGTAGAGCGGGGGCAGGGTGCCCAGGAGGGGCAGCCCGGGTTGTCCTGTGCCGGCCGGGGTCGTCGAGCCTCCGACGGCGATGCCGAGGCCGGAGCCGGGAACGGGGCCGGGGCCGGAGGGGAGAGCCACGATGTGGACGGCCTCCCTGATGCGGGCTGCCGCAGCCAGGATCTCCGGCGGTGTGCAGGCGGGCGGGGAGTCGGCGGGGTACCAGAGCGACGCGGACGGGGCGGGCGGGGCGGACGCGGAGGTGGCCCGGGGCGGGCCGGTGGCGGTCATGGCTCCGCTCCCGGGCGGTTCACTTCGTCACCCCCGGTCGGACAGCCGTCGTCAGTCGCAGCGATGTGTGGTCGACGGTGCGGGGCAGCGGGCGTCCGGGGCCGAGCCGGTGCCGCGAGGACAGCCGCCACTGCCGGCGGAGGAGTTCGGCGAGGAGGGTGGCGCTGGTGAACAGCACCACGTTCCTGCCGGGGCACTCGGCGGGGCCGCGGCTGAACGGTGCGATCGCCCAGTCCGCCTCGGCCCGCCCGTCGAGCCACACCTCGGGCTCGAACCGGTCGGCGTAGGGCAGGCGCCGGGCGTCGCGGTGGAAGTACGAGCTGTAGAAGATCACCGCCGTTCCCGCGGGCACGGTGGTGCCGCCCGGCCAGTGCGTCTCGACGGTGGTGTCCCGAAGGATGGCCAGGGACGTGGGCCACAGCCGTTGCGACTCCAGGACGCAGGCCCGGAGATAGGCGTCATCGGTGCGGGCTCCGGCCGCTTCGGTCCGGTGGCCGGCGAGGAGGCCGAGGGCGAGGTAGGCGCCGATCGGGGCGGCATCGAAGGCGAAGAACCAGTGCTGTATCTGGGCCACGGGCTTGACCCCGGCCCCGGCCGGGGTGGCCCGGACCGCACGGGCCAGGCCGCCCGGCTCAGGCAGGTCGAGGTACTCCTGCGACCGGACGAAGAGCTCCGTGCGCAGCCGGTGGCGCTTGCGGTGCAGCATGAACCAGTTGCCGTCGCCGCGCAGCTCGTCCCGGAGTTCGGTGATGCGCTCGTCGTCGCGGGCCGCGTCGCCGAACACGATCCGCCGCACGATGCGCTGGTACGCGGCGTGGAACCGCTTCCAGTCGAGGGTGTCGTGGCGGAGGAGCGGTCGCGCCTCTTCGCGGACGGCTTCGCGGAAGGCTTTGTGGAACCGGTGTTCGGGGGCGGGGTGGTCGAGCGCGGTCTCGTTGAACAGGCGTCGTGGCTTCCTGGAGGCTCCCCGGGTGATCAGCACCGCGTCCGGTTCGAAGTGCGAGAGGGCCGCCGTCTTCTCCTTGTTGGCAGCCGTGAACGACGCCCCGGTCTCGCCGAGCACCCGGCGGACCTCCTCGACCGAGAGGAGGACGAGCCCCTGCCTGCCGGGCACGGAGACCAGCACCGGCCCCGGGCCATAGCGTTCGCGCAGCCCGTCCAGGGCCCGGCAGGCCCACGCGTTGCTGTCGAGCGCGGCCGCCACCCGGAGCGCGTGAGGACGGCGGATGATGGGCCCCTGGGCGAGGTTGGGCAGCAGGCCGAGGGCGATCAGGCGGAGAACATCGGTCCGACGGGCTCGGGTGACTTCGTGGACCACGACGGAGCCTCCTCGTTCCGGCCGGTCTTGTGAGGGAGACTGCCCCGAGGATTCGCCCCTGATGCGCGAAATGCACGGCATCAGCCGCACGGGGGTGCACGCCGCGGCAGCACGGGCAGACGGAAAGGGCCGCGCGCCCGACGGAAGGTCGGAGGGCGCGCGGCCTGCCGCAGGTGCCCGTGCCCATGCCCCTGCGGCCCCTCGGCGGCTGGAACCGGGGCTTACTTGTTGATCAGCGTGTTGCCCTGGCTGAGGTTGCCGATGCCGACCACGGAGATCACGTTGCCGCCGACGTTCGGGGAGACGTGCGGCGTGACCTGAAGGACGTTGCCGGCGGCCACGCCCGGGGAGTTCTGCGCGCAGCCGTCGGCCTGGTGCGCGCTCGCGGCGGTCGCGCCGGCACCGAGGGCGGCGGCGGCGAGAGCGGTCACGGCGGCGGCGTTGCGAATGCTCATAGCTCTTCTCCAAAAGGTGGAAGGGGGGAAGTAAGCCAGTGCAAAAGCTCTGGCAAGAACGAGTCTTGCGTAGGAAAAACCGCTGGCACTACCAACTGCCCGTATGTTCATCCTCCTCCGTGATCACGGCTCCGGCATTGACCCCCTACGAGTGCGGGCGGGCAACGGCCTGACGAACAAAGGCAGTTGGCAGATGCGTGCGATGAACATGCATGCATGACACATCAGCCCGTACAGGCGGGGCGGACAAGAGGGAGTAAGAGATGCTGGTTCTCGGACGCTCGCACATCGAGACCCTGCTCGACATGGACGCACTGATCGACGCCCTGGGCCCGGCGATGGCAGACCTCACCGCGGGCAGCGCCTCGGCGCCCGACCGCGTCGCCGCCACGGTGCCCGAACGGCAGGGCTTCGTGGCGGCCATGCCGGGCTACGTGCCGTCGGCGGGCGCGCTCGCGAGCAAGCTGGTCTCCCTGTTCCCGCACAATGCCGGAACCTCGCTGCCCACCCACCAGGCGGTCATCGTCGCCTTCGACCCGGCCACCGGTGAGCCGGTCGCCTTCCTGGACGGCACGGCCATCACCTCGGCGCGAACCGCCGCCTGCTCCGCACTCTCGGCACGCCTGCTGGCACGTACGGATGCGACGGTGCTGGCGCTCCTCGGAACCGGGGTGCAGGCCCGCTCACACGCCCGCGCCATCTGTCGCGTCCGCCCGATCCGGCAGATCCGGGTCGCCGGCCGGAACCCGGCGAAGGCGGCCGCCCTGGCCGGCGAGCTGTCGTCCGCATTGGACGCCGACGTCCGCCCGGCGCCCACCTACGCCGAGGCGCTCGACGGCGCGGACATCGCCGCCGCAACCACCCACGCCCTCGAACCCGTGGTCCGCCGCCCCTGGCTGACGCCCGGCGCGCACGTGATCTCGGTGGGCTACAACCCGGACGGCCGCGAGGTCGACGACGCCACGGTCGCCGAGGCACTGGTCTGCGTCGAATCACGGCAGGCCGCACTCGCCCCCTTCCCCGCCGGCAGCAACGACTTGCTGCATCCGATCCGCGACGGCGTCATCACGGCCGGGCACGTGTACGCCGAGCTCGGCGAGCTCGTCTCCGGCAGCAAGCCGGGGCGCACTTCGCCGGATCAGATCACGCTGTACAAGTCGGTCGGCGTGGCGGTGCAGGACGCCGTGGCCGCGGCCCTGGTCGTCGCCGCTGCCCGCGAGAAGTCGGTCGGCGAGGAGATTGCGCTGGGGTGACCGCGCCGGGGCTGTCCGCGGCGCCGCGATCGTGAGCCGGACGGCCTGCGGCGGCGGCCACGGCAAGGACGCGAAGGGGGCGGCGGACGGCAAGGCCGCCGCCCCCGGCACGTCGGCGGCGAAACCGTGAGCGGCCGCGCCGCCCTCTGAAATCAGGTGCTGGCCCGAGCATCCGGGCGGCGATATCCTGAAATTCAGGACACCTGTCGACCGTACGGTCGGCTCGCGCGGTGTAAGGCCGCTTCCGCGGTCTCACACCGCCTGAGTGGCGCTCGAACGACGATGTCCGACGGAACAAGAAATACGGAAACTCGGGAGATCACCGTGATCATCCTTGGTCTCATCCTTCTCATCGTCGGATTCCTCATCGGCATCCATATTCTGTGGACGATCGGCATCATCCTGGTCGTGATAGGCCTCATCCTCTGGCTCCTGGGAGCCGTCGGACACGCGGTTGGCGGCCGGCGCCACTACTGGTAGGAAAGGCACAGCACTGCGCGTCACGCCGCCGAGCCGGGCCTGACCAGCGCGAAGGTCATCAGAACGGCACGCCGCTGTCGGAGTGGTAGCGGCCCCGGCCGTCGTTTTCCTCACACCATCTGTCGAATTCTTTCCTGTAGCTGACACGCCGTCGCCTGCCACCGCCGCCGCCAAGGCCCTTGATCAGGAGCACCGGCATGAAGAGGAGGGCACTGGTGGCGAAGGCCGCCAAGAGGAGGTCGAGGACGAAGGCCAGGACGAACTTGCCGCCATAGAATCCGGCGACCGCGAGGGCCGCTATGACGACGGCCTTCCAGGCGACCGGCAGGCGCTTGAAGCGGATCAGGAAAAATGCCCTACAGGCAACCGCTCTCCGCCTTGGCCGAGTTGATCGAGTCGATCTGGTTGATCTGGTTGATCTGGTTGATCGAGTTGATCTGGTTGATCGAGATGACATACCGCCACTTCCCCCGTCCGAACGCTCAATTTCGGCCCGCGGGCCGAAACGTCACTCGGAGAGTGTGACAGCGCGCGCCCCTTCCGGATCAGTGAGTTCGGAACTCCGACGCCTCGGAGTTCCGTTCGAGAACCCTGACCTGCCGGCGAACACGGCCGAGGCGAGAAACCCGAGGCGGGGATTCAGGGACGGGAATGGCGGATGACAAGGTCCAGGAGGCGGTGTACGGCCGCATCCGCGTCGGCGCGGCGCACCGCGGCGACGGTCGTCCGCAGGTACGCCGATGATCCTCGAAGCGGCACGAAGGCGATTCCGGGGACGGGGAAGTCGCGCAAGTCCTCCGGCATGAGGCTGACGCACAGCCCGGCGGCCACGTAGCCGAGCAGGCCGGTGAGGTCGTCCGCATCGGCGCGGCAGCGCGGCGTGAACCCCGCCTCCCGGCAGGCGAGCCGGGCCTGAAGGGCGAGGCCGGGCAGGGCGGTTCCGCTGAGGAGGACGAAGTCGTCGTCACGGAGGTCCTCCAGGCCGATGGAGCCGGCTCCGGCCAGCCGGTGCTCGTGCGGCAGGGCGGCGACGACGTGCTCGACGGCGAAGTCGTGGGCGGCGAGTTCGTCCGACACGGGCAGGGGGTCGCGGATGAACGCGAGGTCCAGGGTGGCGGCGCGGAGCATCTCGACGAGCGTGGCGGTGGAGTCCTGGTGCAGGTGGATGCGCAGGCCGGGAAGTTCCTCTGCGGCGGCTCGCAGCAGCCGGGGCAGGTGGCGGTGGCTGAGGATGCTCACGTACCCCACCCGCACGTCACCCTCCAGGCCCTGCGCGACGCGCCGCACGCGCTCGACGACCGCGGACTGGGCGTCCAGCAGCCGCCGCGCCTCCACGGCGAACGCCGCACCCGCGGGGGTGAGGCGCAGGCCCCCGGGCCTGCGGTCCAGGAGGGTCGCGCCCAGGCCGCGCTCCAGCCGCTGCATCGCCTGGCTCAGCGGCGGCTGGCTCATCGAGAGGCGCTCCGCCGCCCGGCCGAAGTGCTTCTCCTCGGCGAGGACCAGGAACTGCTCCAGCAGGCGCTTTGTGAACTCCATACGATCAAGGATATCGAATCGGCCTGCAACATATATTGGACAGACATCGGCTCCGTGGAGTGCAGTGGTTCCCAGCGCTGAGCGGGCGGAATCCGCTCCCCGCACTGACAGGCACCCCTGCCGGAGAACCCCTGGCAGGCGCAGGCATCTCCAAGGAAGCCACGGAAGCCACTCATGCACATGCACGACGTCGCCCAGCTGTTCACCACCCCGCTGGACGCACCCGCTTTCGCCCCCACCAGGTACCGGTTCACCGACCGCGAGTACCTGAGCATCACCTACCGCACCGACCCCGAAGCCCTGAGGCGGGTCGTCCCCGAGCCGCTGACCGTCCCCGAGCCGCTGGTGCGGTTCGAGATCATGCGGATGCCCGACGTGACGGGCCTGGGCGACTACACGGAGGCGGGCCAGGTCATCCCCGTCGAGTACGAGGGCGAGCGCGGCGAATACAACCTGGCCATGTACCTCGACAGCGTCCCGGCGATCTCCAGCGGGCGGGAGCTCAGCGCCTACCCGAAGAAGGCCGGCTCACCCAGGCTCTACGTCGACTCCGACACCCTGGTCGGCACCCTCGACTACGGCTCGCTGCGGGTGGCCACCGCCACCATGGGCTACAAGCACCACCCGATGGATCCGGAAGAGGCGCGCGCGGAGATCTGCGTGCCCACGTTCATGGTCAAGGCGGTGCCCGGCTACGACGGCCGGCCGCGCATCTGCGAACTGGTCCGCACTCAGATCACCGACATCACCGTCAAGAGCGCCTTCCGCGGCCCGGCCCGCCTGGAACTCTTCGCCCACGCCCTGGCGCCGCTCGCGGACCTGCCGGTACGCGAAGTCGTCGCCGCCGGCCACATCCTCACCGACCTCACCCTGAGCCCGGCTGCGGTCGTCCACGACTACCTCGCCCACTGAGAAGGCGGTGCACCCACCATGAACGCACACGCATCACGCGCCGCGGACGCCCGCGCCGCGGACGCCCACACCGCGGTGGACGCCCGCACCACGGACGCCCACACCACCGACTCCCGCACCACCGGCACACTCGCCGGATACCGGCAGGCGGCCGTCATCGGCGGCGGCGTGATCGGCATCTCCTGGACCGGGCTGTTCCTCGCTCACGGCCTGGACGTCGTCGTCAGCGACCCGCGCCCCGACGCACAGGACCAGGTCCTGGCCGGCCTGGCAGAGATCACCCCGGCCCTGGCGGAACTCGGGCTTCCCACCGAGAACCTGACCGCCCGGCTCCGCTTCGAGCCGGACCTGGCCCGCGCGGTCGCGGACGCCGACGTCGTGCAGGAGAACGGCCCCGAGCGCCTTCCGGTCAAACAGCAGATCTGGAAGACCGTCGAGCAGGCCGCCCCCGCCCACGCGCTGCTGGCGACGTCGACCTCCGGCATCCCCGCCACCGCCATCGCCGAGGCCATGCGGCAGCCGGAGCGCCTGGTCGTCGGCCACCCGTTCAACCCGCCGCACCTCGTACCGCTGGTGGAAATCGTCCCCGGCGAGCAGACCTCGGCGCAGACCCTCCGCCAGGCCCGCGCCTTCTACACCGCGCTCGGCAAGAAACCGCAGGTCCTGCGCAAGGAAATCCCCGGATTCGTCGCCAACCGCCTGCAGTCCGCGCTGTTCCGCGAATGCGTGTACCTGGTCGCCGAAGGCGTGGTGACCGAGGCCGAGCTGGACGAGATCGTCACCGACTCCATCGGCCTGCGCTGGGCGGTCGCCGGTCCCTTCCGGACCTTCCACCTCGGCGGCGGACCCGGCGGCCTGCCGCACTTCCTCCAGCACCTCGGCCGCGCCATGGAGGCGGCATGGCCCGGCCTGGGCAACCCGGCGTTCGACGAGCCCACCGTCGCGCTGCTGACCGCGCAGGCGCGGGAGGCCTTCGCGGACCAGCCGGTCGGCGAACTCGTCGCCCACCGCGACCACGCGCAGATCGCCCTGATGCGCGCCCTGGCCGAGACCGCCCACGCACGGCCCGCACAGCACGGACAGCCCGCACAGCACGGACAGCCCACACAGCACGGACAGCCCACACAGCACGGACAGCCCACACAGCACGGACAGCCCACACAGCACGGACAGCCCGCACAGCACGGACAGGCAGCCGCATGAACCTCACCGACAAGATCAACGCCGCGCTGGACAACCCGGTCACCGACGAGTCCGGCGACGACTTCGACATCCACGCCGCGCTGAACGACGTCCTCGGCGGCGTCGGAATGAGCGAGCAGGACGCCGGGGGCACCGTCTCCTTCACCGGCGCCGACCCGGTCGTCCCCTCCGCCCTGCGGCTGGCAGCCGCCCCCGCCCTCGGCCTGACCGCCAAGTCCGTGGCCCTGGCCAAGCTGTGGCAGCACCGCGGCGGTCCCGGCCAGGACATCTCCATGGACCTGCGGAAGGCCCCCCACCGGCTCTGCCCCTTCTACGACGGCAAGTGGGAGAAGCTCAACGGCTACCCCGTCGCCGCCCCCGACGACCCCTTCGCGCTCTCCTTCTACCGTGCGGGCGACGGCCGCTGGGTGATGCCGCTCAACGTCTACCCGGCGCTCAAGTCCCGCACCCTGAAACTGCTGGGCGTCCCCGACGACGCCCTGGCCATCGCCAACGCCGTCGCCCGCTGGGACGGCGCGGAACTGGAGCGGGCCGGCGCCGACGCCGGCGTCGTCATGCCGATGCTGCGCGGCACCCGGGAGTTCCTCGGCACCCGGCAGTACCGCGACGTGCTGGCCGGCATGCCCCTGATCGAGATCGAGAAGATCGGCGACAGCGCACCCGAGCCGCTGCCGCCCGGCGCCCGCCAGCCGCTGGACGGCGTGCGCGCCCTGGGTCTGGGCCACGTCATCGCCGGCGCCGCCATCGGCCGCACCATGGCCCAGCACGGCGCGGACGCGCTCAACATCTGGCGCCCCGGCCAGTTCGAGAACGACATCCTCTACTACACCGCCCAGGTCGGCGTCCGCTCCGCCACCCTCGACCACGCCCGCGACCTGCAGGCCGCCGCCACCCTGCGCGAACTGCTCCGCGGCGCCGACGTCTTCTACGCCAACCACCGCGCCGGCTACCTGGAGCGCATGGGGCTCACCCCGCAGGAGGCGGCCGGGATACGGCCCGGCATCATCCACGCCACCGTCAGTCTCCACGGACAGCACGGGCCGTGGGCCGGCCGCGTCGGCTTCGACCAGACCGCCGGCTGCGTCAGCGGGATGATGAACCTCGAAGGCACCGACGACAACCCGGCGCTGCCCCCGATCAAGGTCGTCAACGACTACCTGGTGCCCTGGCTGGCCACCACCGGCATCATCGCCGCCCTGATGCGGCGCGCCACCGAGGGCGGCAGCTACCGCGTGCACGTCTCCCTGACGCGGGTCGCCCTGTGGATCCTCAGCCTCGGCATCCTCGACAAGGACTACGCCCGCCGGCTCGCCGGCACCGGTGGACGCCACGCCTACCTCGACCCGGACACCTTCACGGCCGACACCCCGTGCGGCCACTACCAGGGAGTGACCGACCAGGTCGTCATGTCCGAGACGCCGGGCGCCTTCCGTACGGTCCTGATGCCACGCGGCGCGGGCCGGCCCGAATGGCTCGCGCGCGGCCGCTGAACGGCGGCACCAGGGCCCGGCGGCGGGCCGGGTCCCGGGCATGTGTCCGGGACCCGGCAGGCGGTCGGCAGGCGGAGTCCGCGCGTCAGGGGGACCATTGAAGACCGCGAGGTCAGGAGGGATCCGCCATGCCGGCACAGGGGCAGACGCAGGAACCGCGGACCGACCTGGACGCCCGTTACAGCTCCCCGGGCGCCGCTGCCATGTCCTGGGCCGAGGCGGTCGCCCGCCTGGAGAAGGCCGAGATCTTCTGGCTGTCGACGGTCCGCCCGGACGGCCGTCCCCATGTCACACCGCTGATGTCGGTGTGGATGGACGGGGCGCTCCACTTCGCCACCGGTCCGCAGGAGCGCAAGGGGCTCAACCTCGGCTCGAACCCCCATGTCGTCCTCACGACCGGCGCCAACGCCTACGGCGAGGGCTGCGACCTGGTGGTCGAGGGCGAGGCGGTCCGCGTCAGCGACGAGAAGCGGCTGGGTGAGCTGGCGGCGGCCTGGGAGGCGAAGTACGGCCCGGGCTGGCACTTCGACGTGCGGGACGGGGCCTTCAGCACCGCTTCGACGACGGCGGCCCCACCGCCGACCGAGGAGTCCGCGGAAGCGGGCCGCGCGCTGGTCTTCGAGGTGCGGCCCCGTACCGCCTTCGGGTTCGGCAGGGACGAGCGCTTCAGCCAGACGCGCTGGCGCTTCACCCGCTGAGGGAGGGTTTCTCCGCACCCGGTACGCATGAGGAGGCGCCGCGCCGGGTCTGCGCGAGGTAGATGCCGATGTACCGGACGAGGGCCGGCACGTCCTGGGGGTCGTCGGCCCGGAAGGTGACGCGGCGAAGCAGGCCGACGCTGTTGAGCGCGACGCCCTCGCGGGCGAGGACGAAGACGAGGGCGAGGAAGGCGGACCGGGCGTGGTCAGGACGTGTTGCTGCCGGCCGCGGAGCAGCTCGAAGCCGAACGAGGCGCCCGCGCGCGGCGTCGGCCCGCCCCGGTTCCAGGGCGGCGAGCAGGGCCTCGGCGCGGGCGGGGTCCAGGGCGCCGTCGAAGGCCCGGATGTCCTCGGCGGCGCCGTCGCGCCCGGGGGCGACTCCCCAGCGGCCGAGGAACCAGGTGAGCACCTGCCGGCAATGCCCGTACCAGCCGCTGCCGCAGCCGGTGCGGTCGACGACCTGCAGGGTCAGGTTCCGGGCGGCGCGCTCCCACAGAATCTGCTGGTCCTCGACAGCGGCCAGGTCCAGCGGGTACGCCTCGAACCATCCGGCGAGACTCTCCGGCCACGGGGCGTACGACGTGGCGTCAGCCCAGAGCTGAGCCTCGCCCCGGCTCCAGGCACCCCGCCGGGCCGGGCCGAGCGAATGTACTGCTTGCGCCGCCGACGCGCAGTCGAAGGGGTGACGGGCGGGGTCCACCTCGTCCCAGCGCAGATAGTGAGGGCACCACTCCAAGATCACCACGTACGCCTGCCACGTCCCCTGGGGCCCGCCTCAAGCGGATTACCGCAAGTAACCACTACGTCGTGGCATCGGGTTCGGGCCTCCCCCGCGCGGGCACGCGGATCCCTGAAGCGCTCGGGTCCCTGAGCGCTCGGAAAAGCGCTCTGAGCGCTGGAGAAAGTCCACGAAACGGAGTCTCGATGAGCATCGTGGTCACCACACCGACCGGCCACGTGGGATCACGCGTGGTACGGCTGCTGCTCCAGGCCGGCGTCCGTCCCCGCGTTCTGGTCCGTGACCCGGCCCGCCTGGACGAGGCGACCCGCGAGCGGGTCGATGTGCGCCGGGGCGATCTGACGGACGCCGGATTCGTCCGTGACGCCATGGCGGGGGCGCGGTCCGTCTTCTGGGTCGATCCCACTCCGCACTCGGCGGCGGATCCGGTCGAGACCTCACTGCGCACCGCTACGCCCCTGGTGGAGGCCGCCCGGGCAGGTGAGGTGGGGCGGGTGGTACTGCTGAGCAGCATCGGGGCGGAGAAGCGGCACGGGGTCGGCCACATCGACGCACTGGCGGGCATCGAGGAACGGCTGGATGCCACCGGGGTGGATGTGCTGCATCTACGGTGTGCGTACTTCTTCACCAACCTGCTCCTGGACCTCGAAGGACTCTCCAAAGGCGTCCTGACCACCGCGTTCGATCCCGGCTTCCCGATGCCGTGGGTCGATCCGCGCGACATCGGCGACGTGGTCGCGGCCCGGCTGCTGAGCGAGGCGTGGCGCGGCCGGGTGGTGCAGGCCGTCCACGGGCCGGAGGACCTCAGCTTCAGCCAGGTCGCACAGATCCTCGGCGAGGCGATCGGCCGCCCGGTCCGGCTCGACCCCGTCGGCGACGACGCGGTGCGGGACGCGCTGCGCGCGGCCGGGATGCCTCCGTCGGCCGTGGAGGGCATCGTCGGGATGACCACCGGATCGCGCGACCTGGTGCCCGAGCAGCCGCGCGACGTGCTCACCACCACGCCCACCTCGCTCGGCGGGTGGGCGCATGCGCAGCTGCGGCCCCTGCTGGAGAGGTGACGAGAGGCGAAGAGCCCCAGGCCGTGGACGGCCTCCGGTGCCGTGCCTCCTGCTCGCTCTGGCTAGGGTGGGCGCCAGCACATCGTGAACCGGAACAAGGAGCAGACGTGAGCGAGCCGGCGTCCATCGCCCTGCAGCAGGAGATAGCCCGGGAACTCGAGGTCGCCGAGACCTTCGAGGCCGAGCGGGAGATCGAGCGCCGGGTGGCCTTCCTCACCGAGCGGCTGACCTCCACCGGTCTGCGGTCCCTCGTGCTCGGCATCAGCGGCGGCGTCGACTCCACCACCGCCGGCCGGCTGTGCCAGCTCGCCGTCGAGCGGGCCCGGGCCGCCGGGCACGAGGCGCGGTTCTACGCGATGCGGCTGCCCTACGGGGTCCAGGCCGACGAGCACGACGCCCAGCTCGCGCTCTCCTTCATCCGGGCCGACCACGTGCTGACCGTGGACATCAAGCCCGCGAGCGACGCCGCGCGCGACGCCGCGCTGGCCGCCGGCGTGGCCTTCCGCGACGACCACCACCAGGACTTCGTGCACGGCAACATCAAGGCCCGGCAGCGCATGATCGCGCAGTACGCGGTGGCCGGCGCGCACGACGGCCTGGTCGTCGGCACCGACCACGCCGCGGAGGCGGTCTCCGGCTTCTTCACCAAGTTCGGCGACGGCGCCGCCGACCTGGTCCCGCTGACCGGCCTGACCAAACGCCGGGTGCGCGCCGTCGCGGACGCGCTGGGCGCACCCGCCGAGCTGGTGTGGAAGACCCCGACGGCCGACCTGGAGACCCTCGACCCGGGCAAGGCCGACGAGGACGCGCTCGGTGTCACCTACGACGACATCGACGACTTCCTGGAGGGCAAGCCGGTGGACGAGCGGGCCTTCGAAACGATCGTCCGCCGCTACCGCCTCACCGACCACAAGCGTCAGCTCCCCCTCGCCCCCCAGTAGCGATTCGTCGGCTTCGCCGCTGACCGGTTCCGTGCGGCGTCACAGGACCGGACAGCGGCGTCCGTGCGGGTGCCGGCCGGCAGCGACCGTCGGTGGCATCCTGGCCGGCAGGGCCGTCGGACGCCTCACCCTCATGGTCGCCGACCAGGGCGGGCGAGCGGCGGGCCGCACGCTCTCGACCACCAGCTGGGCGGACCGCCACCCTGACACGAGATCGAGCCCCACGCGCCCGCGCCACGCTCCGGCGAATGACAACGGGCTGCCACAGCGCAGTGGCCGTGGTCACGTGCGGCGGAAAGTCTCCACGGGCAGGCCCGGGCGCCAGAGGCGTTCACGTTCACGCTGTCCCGGCGCATCCTGCCGTGCACACGAGCACCACCCCTCCTCCGCCGGCACGATCCCCCCCTCTGCCCTGCGGCGGAAGGGGCGGGTGCCGCAGAAGGATGGCCCGTCGGTGCACGTCGTGTTCGAAAACCCGCATGCGCCGGCTCGCGCGGGTCTGGGATCATTCCCGGATGGTCCACCGTCTCGAACCCCTGGTCATCCGGCATGCCCACCGTCTCCCCGCGCCCTCCGGCCCTGCCGGGCAGGGTGGTGTCGTGGCGCGGCAGTTCGACGCCGCGCTGTTGTCCGTGGGCTTCAAGCTCTCGGCCGGCCTGCTGGAGCGGCTGTCGGGGCTGGCCGAGGAGACGGTCCGCCAGGTCGCCGCGCGGACGCTGGACACCGTCCGCGAGACGGTCGGCGACCACGTCCAGCACAACGTGTACTTCGTCGGCTTCCCGGCCAACGTGCCGGACACGTTCGACTTCTGGATGCGGTGCATCGCCGAGGCGCTGGCCGACGACGCGTCACACGACCGTACGCTCGCCCAGCTCAGCACCGGCGTGGTCGATCTGCTCACCCTCCCCTCGTACGGCACCTACCAGCACGCGTACGCCGAGATGCTGGCCGCTCACGACGAGCTGATCGCTGCCGCGGGAGACCGTATGACGGTCCTGCACCTGGGCGGCACCTTGGAGGACGAGGTCACCACCCTGTACCTGGCCCTTGCAGGCAGTACCACCCCGCTGGGCGAGGAGGGACTGCGCGACCTCCGGCTGCTCGCCGGGCACTGCGTCGACGGCCCCCAGCCCGAGGCGATCCCGGTCCGGGAGAACCGCGCCGTCGTCAACCTCGCCCGCCTCGACGCCGGCGCGGACCTCCTGGTGGACACCGTCACCGATGTGCTCCGCCTGGCCTGCGCCCTGTCGGACGGCGACGTGACCCTCACCGAACCGACCCGGTTCCGGTCGCTGTCGCGGCCGGTGCGCCGCGCACTGCTGGCCGCCCTCGACGCGGTCGTCGAGCAGGCGCCCGCCAAGCTTGCCGACGTCACCGCGCACCGAGAGATGTTCAAGCGCCTCGGCGAGCGCCTCCACCCGCACGAGTACCCGCGCCGGCCGCACGCCGCCGACGTGTTCGCCGTGGCCCGGGGCGAGAAGCAGGCCAGGTCCTTCGACAGCCGCGTCGAGGAACTGCTCGGCGCGGACGACGTCACCGGCGCGGCGCGACTTCTGACGGCTGCCCCGGGCAAGTTGTTCCGCTCCCTGGACCGCCTGCTGCGCACGTGCCGCACCCAGGAGGAACGGGACGTTGTCGTGACCGCTGCCGAGCAGGTCGCCCCGCAGGTGTCCGGCCGGGTCCTGCTGTCCGTCCGCGAGCACTTCCACAACCGCCCGGAGCGGGAAGCCGGCGATCGGCGCGTGTTCGTCAACCGTCTCGGCCGGGCCTGGGTCACCGCCGACACCCGCCCGTCCGTGCTGCCGCCCGAGCGCGAGCGCCTGATCGCCGCCCTGGACGCCGAGACGCGCCGCCGCCTCCCTCTGTCCGGGCACCTGCTGATCGATCCCGACGTCCTCGATGTCGCGCTCCCGCTCAGCGGCAAGGCGACGGCCGCCGGTCCGGGCGTGCTGCCCCGTGGCTCCCTGTCCCCCGTCGACGGTGAACTGCTGCGGTTCTTCGTCTACTGGAAGCAGACCGGTCAGAGCACCGACTACGACCTGTCGGCGCTGATGCTGGACGACTCGTACGCCACCATCACCTGGCTGTCCTACACCAACCTCACCGCACTCGAAGGCGAGCACTCCGGCGACATCACCAACGCCCCCGACGGCGCCTCGGAGTTCATCAACCTGCGGCTGGGGGCGGTGCGCGGCACGTTTGTCGTGCCACAGGTCAACATCTTCTCGGGTGAAGGCTTCGAGGAGGTCGAGGAATCGTTCTTCGGCTTCATGCTGCGCGAGGGCGAGCAGCAGGGCCGCCCCTTCGAGGCACGCACCGTGCGCATGAAGTCGGAGCTGCGCGGCCCGGGCCGGGTCGCGCTGCCGCTGGCGTTCCTTCGTGACAGCGACGGCAGCTGGCGAGCCAAGTGGCTGCACCTGTACCTCAGGGGCACCCCGAGCTCCAACCGGGTCGAGGGAAACCGCGTGTCGGTCGCCACGCTGCTGCGTGGCGTCGTGGAGCGCGACTACCTCACGGTCCGGTACCTCACCGACCTGATGGCCGGCCAGGCCACGGCCACCACCCTCTGGGACGGCAAGACCGTCCCGGACGAGCCCGTCACGTACATCGGCCTGGAACGCCCGGACGGGCTGCACCCGGGCTCCCGGGTGATCACCCCGGAAAACCTGCGCGACCTGATCCCCGCCTGACTGCTAACCTGAGCCTCGGCGAGGCCATGAACGGGCTTCCTTCTCAAACTCCACTGAATTAGTCCGTTCGCTTTCCTCGCCTTCGATGTCGGGCCGGGGTGCCGTCAGGTACCCCGGCTTCGTCGTCCCCCGGCCGTAACGGGATACGGGTTACGGGTTCTCTGTTGCGGGTTACGGGTTCTCCTGCAAGGTCAGGCCGTAGTAGTCGACGTGATAGTCCCCCACCCGCTGCGCGTGGTCGCTCAGGCTGAGGTCCTTCGGGGAGGAGACACCCAGGTCGCGCAGGGTGTCGACCATCATCCGGGCCAGCCGGCGGCCGTCCGCCTCGCCGATGCCGAAGTCCCCGGAGTGGTAGGGCGCTTCGAGCCAGTGATCCAGGGCTGCCGGGCGGGTGGTGTGCGGTATCCAGCCGAAGGAGCTGGGATCGGCGGTGCCCTCACCGGTCCGTACCGGTTCGTAGACGATCTCCAGCCGTTCACCGCAGACGAGGTGGAACAGGATGGGCCCGTAGGTGCCGGGGACCAGGGCGTGGAAGCCCAGGTCGAGTTCGATGCCGAGGGCGTGGGTCTCGGCCGGGAGGGTGTGGAGGAAGTCACCGAGGGTGCCGGCGAAGACGTCCCAGTCGTCGGTGCGCCAGCGACCCGGGTAGCCCAGGCCCGCATTGGCGGAGACCCGGCGGGAGCCGAAGAACCCGCCCAGGGCGTAGTGCTCGCCGTGCCCCTGCCTCCAGAACCAGTTCTCCACCGGGTCGGTCGGCTGGAGCAGCAGTTCAGGACCGTGCTCCCCGGCGTGCAGCTCCAGCGTGTTCTCCCGCTCACGCCAGCGGAGGAACGGACTGCCCCACAGCGGGGCGGAGTCGTAGAACGGCCCGGGGTCGCCGTACGCACCCATGACGGGGGCGGGGCCGAACTCCTGCGTCAGCACATCCGCAACCGCCCGGAAGGCCGCGGCCTTCCCCACGGCACCGTCGTCGGGCAGCGCGACGGGTACGTACAGCCCCACATACTCCTGGCCGCCGTGCACGTAGTCCTTCTCGAAGCGGCCCACCGGGCGCAGCCGGGGCGTCCATCGCGAGGACGCTTCCGGCTCCGGGCCCGTGACCAGCCGCGGTCCGGCGGGATCGTCCTGCCACTGCCAGCCGAGGCTCTCCACCACTGCCCGCAGCTCCGCCCCGCTCCAGCCGCCGGTCTCCGCCTTCCTCAGCCGCCGCGCCAGCTCCACCACGCGCGCCTCGTCCCAGGCCCCCGTCATCGCGCACCCCTCGTTCCGTTCGTTCCGTGCTCGTGCGAAGACCTTGCCATACGGCACTGACAAGCGCTCACCCGCGAGTCGGGCCGGGACGGGAGCAGTGCCGTGCCGTGCCGTGCCGTGCCGTCGAGCAAGCCCTCTCAGTCGGCGGGAGGCAAATTCGTTCACGAATTTTTGTTATCGGGTCCCGGTCCCGTCATCTCCTGAGGTGTTGGACCAGTACGCAGTGACCCCACACCGGAAGTGATCCACGTGAATCGTGAACTCCAGACTCCGTCGTTCGACCCGGCATCCGACGGTGAGCGGCGCCCGCGCCGGCACCGTGGCCGGCGGCCCCGGCGGGCGATGGTCATAGGCGGGACGGTGGGTCTGATAGCCGTCGTGGGCGGCGGATACGGCGTGGCCCAGTCACTGTCGGGCGGCGGGGAGACCCGCGCCGGCGCTCCGACGGCTTCCGAGCCGGCCGCGAACCAGTCCACCGAGCCGCTGAAGGACCGTTCCTCCGTGGGAGAGGCCGCTCCGTCGGCTCCCGGCACGCACAGCGCTTCCCCCGGCGCGAGCGCCTCGAAGGCCCCGGAGAAGGACCGGAACCAGGAGAAGAAGGACCGGGCCGAGGCCGGGACCGAGGCCGGGACCGAGGCCGGGGCCGGGGCCGGGGCCGGGGACAAGCCGGCTGACCGGGCATCCGGCGCCAAGGCCGAAGATCCGCCGTCGACGAACCGTGGCAACGGCAGCGGAAGCGGCAGCAGCAACGGCTCCGGCAGCAATCGCAAGCCCTCGGCCGGCGGTGGCGGCGCCCAGGCCGGCGGTGCGAACAGCAAGTACGTGCAGCAGGTCGTCGACATGGTCAACGCGGAGCGCGCGAAGGCCGGCTGCTCCCCGCTGACCATCAACGCGAAGCTGCAGGCGGCGGCGCAGGGCCACTCCGACGACATGGCCGCCCGGGACTACTACGACCACACCACCCCGGAGGGCAGGAGCCCCGGCGACCGGATGACCGCCGCCGGGTACCACTGGAGCACGTACGGCGAGAACATCTTCAAGAGCCCCAAGGACGCCCGCACGGCGATGGACGGCTGGATGAAGAGCTCCGGCCACCGTGCCAACATCCTCAACTGCTCCTTCAAGGAGATCGGCGTGGGCATCAACTTCAAGTCGAACGGCCCCTGGTGGACGCAGAACTTCGGCGCGTCCTCCTGACCTGACCCCGCCCCGCCCCGCGCTGTCCGTGCAGGCCGACGGCAACCAGCCGTCGGCCGGTACGGGGGCAGGCGCACCTCTGGACTCCGGTCCGCTCCTTGAGGCGGCTGCCGCGCGGCAGGGCGACGGCCAGGATGTCGCCGGGGGCTGCTGCTCGGCGCGTACCTGGCCGCCCTGGCGAAGATGAAGGGCGAAGGCGGACGCGAAGAGATCGATCGGGGACGCGGCCGTGCCGGGACGTCCTTCCCTGGGAGCCGGCCACGACGGCCTACTCGGCCAGGGCTCGGCGCAGGACCGCGGCGAGTTCGGCGATCTGCACGCTGCGACACCTCGGCGGTCAGGATCGCCTGTGACCTGTGGAACGTTCCGGGCCACTGGTGCAGCTCGACCGACACGCCCGCCTGCAGCAGGCGCAGCGCGTCCGTCGCCCGGACGCTCCCTCTGCCGGCCCCGTCGCTCAGGACGCGCCCGGGACACGGCCGAAGAGCCTGCCCGCCAGGTCGACGCCGATGACCGTGCCGTTGCCGTCCCGGGTGAAGAAGCCGCGCTGCCCCTTCAGGCCGCCCTCGGTGATGATGTACTCGTCGCCGTCACCGGGCAGGAAGCCCATGGCGGCCGCCGGGTAGTCCGAGGGCATCTCGGTGTCCGACGCCTTTCGTATCTCCGGCTTGATGCCCACGGCGAGCGTGAGCCGGGGCCCGCCGGCGGACCCGTCGGCAGACCCGTCAGCAGACCCGCCAGCGGAGCTGTCGGCGGACTCTTCGACGGCGATGTCGAGGTTCATGGCGTCGATCTCGTAGCGTCCGGTCACCGCCTGCGCCCGCGTCTCGTCGTACGGGACCGGCTCCGGGTCGTCCTCGGTCAGGCCCAGGTAGTGTGCGAGCGCCCAGCGGGTGACGGACTGGTTGAGGGGGTAGCCGTCCGGGCCGGCGTTGGCGAGGGAGACGACGGCGAAGTTCCGTTCGGGCACGATGAGCAGCTCGGCGAACTGGCCGTGTCCCGACCCGCCGTGCCCGATCGTCCGGACGCCGTCGACGTCGCGCAGGAACCAGCAGATGCCGAAGGCGTCGCCGAGGGTGCTGCCGCGCAGCGCGACCGTCTGCTCCTGCATGCGGTGCAGCGCTTCGGTGGGCAGAACGCCGTCTCCGGTGCCGAGGTGGAAGCGGGCCCAGCGCAGCAGGTCGCTCGCGGAGGAGGCGATGCCGCCGCCGGGGTTGTTGCCGCGTGCGCCGACCGGGTTCGCCCGCCACGGCCGCGCGGGGCGGAGTTCCCCGTTCCCGTCGGGGTTGTGGCCGACGGCGAAGCGCCGGATCATGATCTCGTCGATGTCGAAGAAGGTGTTCGACAGGCCCGCGGGCTCCAGGACCAGGGCGGCCACGGCCTTCTCGTAGGCGAGACCGGTGGCCTTTTCGATGACGCGCCCGGCCAGGTTGTAGGCGGCCTGGCTGTACGAGGCCCGGGCGCCGGGCGGTGCGATCGTGCCCAGCTCGGACATCTTCGCCACGAACGCGGCGAGGCTGCCGTCGTCCTCGCCGCTGTCGATCAGGTTCCAGTCCAGCCCCGAGGTGTGGTTGAGCAGGTTCATCACGGTGATCTGCGCCGCGGCCCGTTCGTCGGCGAGTTCGAGCTCGGGCACGTACCGGCGCACCGGCGCGTCGAGGTCCACCTTCCCCTCCGCCGCCAGGCGCATCAGGGCGGTCGCCGTGAAGGTCTTGGTCACTGACGCCACGTGGAACAGCGTGTCCTCGTCGACCGGCTGCGGGTTCCCGACGTTCGTGACGCCGTGGGAGGCGTAGATCTCCTGACCGTCGATCAGCACCCCGACGGCCACGCCTGGGACGCCGAACTCCTCGGCCTTCGTCCCCACGAAATCCGACAGCGTTCGCTGAGATTCCCGCGTTTCCTGGGTTTCCTGCTTCATCGTCTCCCCCTCCGGGCTTCACTTGAACTAAGTGCAAGTGAAGCGTAGGGCCACGCTTGAACAAAGTGCAAGCCCTGGATGAACTTAGTTCAAGTAGGCTGACGGCCATGCCCCGAGACACGCTGACCGCAGACCAGATCGTCCGTTCCGCCATCGAGCTCCTGGACCAGGAGGGCCTGGACGGCCTCAACATGCGGAGCCTGGGCAAACGGCTCGGGTCGGCCCCCACGGCGATCTACTGGCACATCAAAACCAAGGACGAGCTGGTCCGGCTCGCCGGCGACTCGATCTGGACCGAGGTCGAACTCCCCGACCTCGCCACCACCGACTGGCGTACGGCCGCCACCGCCATGGCCACCGGCACGCACGCGATGCTCGCCCGGCACCCGTGGCTCGGGCAGGCGTTCGGCAGTCATCTCCTCTACGGTCCGGGCAAGGCCCGCCACGACGACCACCTCCTCGCCCTCTACGAGCAGGCGGGATTCGCTCCCGCCGATGCGGACCGGGCGGCCGCGGCCGTCTTCACCTTCGTCCTCGGCAACGCCCTCGGTCCCGCCGCGGAGGTCTCGCTGACCCGGCGCCTGAGCAAGAACGGCGGCGACCCGCAGCAGCAGATGGCCGGCGCCTTGGCGCACGCCGCCGAAGCGGCCGAGCCGTTCCCGCGGCTGCGCGAACGGCTCGGCACCCCCGCCCCCACGGCAAACCAGGCGGCGCCCGAGAGCAGCTTCGCCTTCGGCCTGCAGGCCATCCTCGACGGCTTCGAAGCCCGTCTCGCCGCCGGTCAGGAGGGCCGAACTCCTACGCGGTGAGGAAGGCCGGCGATTCCTCCCGGGTGCCCAGGTGGACGGGCAGGCCGCAGACCAAGGCGTACGCCGCACGGAACTGCTGCGGGGATGCGGGGCGGGCGAGCCAGTTGACGATCGCGGCGAGCGCCCTTCCCCGCGTGTGCGCGGCGGGCCGCGGGCGGTCCGGGGGCCGGGCCAGTACGCCCGTCACGGGCGTGCGCCGAACGCCCCCGGTCAGCGGCGACGGGTGGACGAGGACGGGCCGCGCGCCGTCCGGGTCCCCGCCCGGGGCGGCCTCCAGGAGCACGTACGGGTCGGGGCACGGCCGCCAACCGGACGTCGCCAGCGGGGAAGAACGTACGACGAAGTACGAGAGCCAGTTCCGCGGCACGAGCACGGCCCGGCCGTCGGCGTGGACGAGTGCCCCGCACAGCAGCCGGTACTGATGGTCTTCCGGCGGGCCGAACCCGGCGACGATCCGTCTCAGCAGGGACAGGGTCTCTTCCGCGCTGCGGGAGCGGGCCACCAGTTCACCGCCGCGGAAGATCAGCCACACGTTGCGCGGGCGCTCCACCCGCAAGGTGACGGGCACGTAGCCGGTGCCACAGACCGGGGCGGGCTCCTCGGCCGCCAGGCCGGCCACCAGGCGTACGGGTTCCGGACCGCGCGCGGCGACCCCCACCGTCCTCCCCCGGGCGCGCACCGTCACCAGTGCGTCGACCGGGCCGGCGCCTACCGTGGCCGAGCAGGACGTCGGCACCTCGCGGACCGTACGCCCGGGGTCTCCCCCGCCGAGCCCGACCAGAGCGGCGGACACGGCGCCGAACCCGCGCAGGATCCTGGGGTTGTCGCCGGGAGCCAGCAGAACGGCCGAAGGCGTGCCCAGCCTCGCCACGTCCGCCCAGGCCCCGTCCAGCTCCTCCATCCGGCCCGGGGCCGGCCGGGCGCCCCACGCCGCGGGGCTGCCGTCGCCCACGAGGAGGACCGAGGCGTCCAGGCGCGCGAGGGCTTCGCGGTTGGCTGCGAGATCGGCTCGCAGGTGCAGGCAGTAGCCGCAACCGGGAGACGACACGATGACCAGCACGGGGCGGTCAACGGGACGGTCGACGGCCGGGTGGGCACGGCACAACCCCGCCTCGGCGGCGAGGAGGTCCTCCCCGGGGAGAGGCGGATCCTGTGGGGCGGTGTCCTGCAGGAGACCGGCCGCGCGCCACGCCTCCAGGCACCGCGCGTACGCCGCTGCGTGCTCGGCCGGTACCGCCGCGCCGCGGGCCGCCCAGTGCATCGCGGCAGGGGGAACGTAGGCGGCGACGGGCGCGCGGCAATGCAGCAGCACTCCGTCGCCGCCGGTCGCGAGCAGGACGGTGCCCGGCGTCAGGCGCAGGCCGGTTTCGGCACTCGCCCGCACCGCCGGGAAGCCTGCCCCGTCCTCATCCGTGGCAGTGCGCCTTCACCTCGCCGGGGGCCTTGAAGCAGAACCCCGAGCAGCAGACATCGATGCCGGGCAGGCACTCGGCCCCCTCCGGCAGGCAGATCGCCACCGGAGCCGAGCAAGCGGCCGGGGCGATCCAGAGGTCGGTGAACACATCGCCGGCGCCGATCGCGGTGGCCGGGCCGGGCTGCCTCTCGCACGTGTCCGTGCCGGTGCCCGTACTCCGTGATGCCGGTGCACGGGCCGTGAGCGTCTCCATGGCCCCATTGAGCCTGCCGCGCCCCGCACCGTCAGCGGCGCAAAGAGCGCACACCCACCGCGTACGGGGGCACACGGCCATTGCGGTGCCTGGGGCCGGCCGGCTCGTGGCGGTACGACGAGGGTTGCAGGCACCGTGAGCGCTACCGTGCCGGGTTGAGACGGACATCGAACACCGGCGGGATGTCCCGGGAAGGGCCGGTCCATAGGGTCTGTTGTTGTGGCGTCGCGCAGCGGGCCCGGGCACCACGGGCCCCGGGCCTCCGGATCCGCGCGGACGGCATGCCCGAGGTGATGCGCCGGACGGCGCGTCACCCCCTCTCGAAGTCGGCAAGGGAGATTGTCTTGTCCGGACACAGAAAGCTGTTCACCGCAGTGGCCGCCGCCGCTCTGCTCGGCGCGCCCCTCGTCGTGAGCTCCCCGTCATCCGCCGCATCACCGTCCCACTCAGCAGCGAACGTGGCCGCCGCCTCCTGCATCGGCGGCGCATGGAAGTACGACAAGCCGGCCGGATGGAGTTACGCCCCCACAGGCAGCGGCTACTACGTGACGACCAACCGTTGCGCGGACATCCAGGTGAAGCCGGACAACGACACGCAGATACAGCTGTGCTACCTGAAGAACCACGACCCCGGCCAGGAAGTCTGCAAGGGCTGGGTGACGGTGAAGACGGGCCGGTGGACCGTTCTGGGAACGGGCTTCAATGACGGCGCCTACTTCTACTTCAAGTTCACCAACACCAACGCCCAGAAGACGGGCCTGGTAGCGGCCTGACAGCTGCACAGCGCCGGCCTTCCCGACCCGTCGCGGTCGTGAAGGCCGACGTCGTGTTCACCATGTGGCGGCCGTCAGTCCCAGGAGTTGAACAGCGTCGCGCCGAGGGTCTGCGGCCGCCAGTGCTTGATCTGGCGCCACTCCGCCTTGGACAGAGCGGAAGTGTCCGACTCCTCCAGCGACGACAGGAGCTGTTCCGCACTCAGGACGACGAAGCCGGCGTCGCTGAGGGCGGTGGCCCAAGCGGGAGGTTCCCGGAATTCGTCGGTGTACCAGTAGCGGCGGTCGCCGACGAAGGCGATGAGCGGGTGGTGAGCGTGGAACAGCGCGGTGTGCGCGCCGTTCCGGCCGCTGAGCGTGGCGCTGTGGAAGCTCTGCGGGTACTGCTGTTCCGTGAAGTCCTCGACCTGGCCGCCCGCGGCCCGCGCCGCGGCGTACCAGGCGGCACGGCATGCACTGGGGTCGGTGCTCGGCGCGGGCGGGTCATTCCGGTCGAGGAAGCCGGTTGCGCCCCTCTCCAGACGGAAAGCGGCCTGCGGCCGGTCCACCTTCACCCTCCGAACAGGTCGTTCAAGCAGGTCGTTGAGTCTTTGACGCACAGGCCTGCCTACCGCAGCACCGCGTCCATGGCCCGGTGCCGGCGTTGCGCGTTGTCCCGTGCCGGCCTCAGGGGTGGTAGAGCACCCGGGCACGGACCGGGTCGGCCGGGCCGTCGGCGGGGATGGGCAGGAAGTACCGCACCTGCCACTCCTGGGTGCCGGCGGCCTGGCGGCTGGTCGTCGTCACCCACGGCGGGTAGACGCGGAAGCCCCGCTTCCCACCCGCGCCGCCGCGCGAGAGGATGCCCCGCTCGCCCAGCACGTCGCGCGGAAAGACGAAGTGCCCGTGGTGGTTCCCCTCGCGGCTGCTGATGACGAAGAGGTCGACGGCGTCCTCGACGCCGAACGGCCGGATCGGGCCACCGCCGTCGGGCCTCTTCCACACCGTGACGAACTGGCCCGCCTTCGTCGGGGTGGTCTTCCCCACCCGGAACCTGACGGCCAGCCCGTCCAGGGTGAACGCGTGCGCCCCGTACTCGGCGCTCTCCGCCTCGGGCACCGGCTGCGAGCAGACGAAGCCGCCCGGTTCGTACACCGCAGCCCGGGCCGCGCGAAGCTCGTCGTGCATGCCGCCATCATGCCACTGCGTCACCACGGCCCGGCGTGCGCCCCCAGCAGGCGGATCCGGCGGCGCCATCACCCTCGTCCGCTGCGTCAGGACGGCCCGGGCAAGGGCCCCGTGACCGGGTAGGAGCCGGCGGATCCGATGGCGACATCCGCATCACCCACAAGGAGGGATCCGCCGGATCCACCATCTGATGATCCGGCCGGCCGCTTGCATGGATGCGACACCTCGCCGAAGGCCGCGCCCACCAGGAGAGCCGCTTGGACCGCCGCACTTTTCACAGCCGACTGATGTCCCTGGGCAGCCTCGCTGCGGCCGGGACGCTGCTCGGGACGCCGGGCACCGCGACCGCGGGACCGCGCCGCGGGGAAGCCCTCTCCTCGCCGGCGGGTCCGTCCCGGCGGACGGTGGTGGAGTACGAGCTGCCGCCCGCGGACGAGACACATGAGATCGTCAAGCTGCCGGACGAGCCGATGGCCCTCGTGTCCCAGATGTCCAACAGCCGGTTGGTGAAGCTCGCGCTGGACCCCCGTACCGAGCAGGTGACGGCCGTCAAGGCGTTCCCGCTCGGCTCCTCCGGCGCGATGCTGCACGGGCTGGCGGTCTCCTCGTACCATCCCGGTCGGATCTGGGCCACGCACGAGGGCGCCGACCGGCTGCTCCTGGTCGATCCGCGGGCGGACTCCCTCGAAGCCGCCCCCCGCATCGAACGGGAGATCCCCGTTCCGGGCGGCGGCCGGGGGCCGCACTACGTCAACGAGTACGGCGACGTCCTGTGGGTGACCCTGAAGGGGAGTGACCAGGTCCTCGCCCTGGACCATACGCGTCCCGGACGCCACCGCCTCTTCGACGCGAGGCCCCACCCCATCTTCGCCGCACGCCATCCGCTCAGCGGGGACTTCTACGTCAGTCAGGACGGCGCGAGTTCCCTGCTGCGCATCGACCCGCGCACCGGGCACACCACCCAGATCCCCGTCCCGGCGGAGCAGGGCAGTACCCCGGTCGGGCTGATCGGGGGTCCCGGGGGCATCTGGCTGGTGCTCCTGGGCACTGCACAGGCGGGAACCGGCACGTTCGGACGGATCGACGCCGACGGGCGGATCTCCTGGCACCGGCTGGCCGGCCCGCTGGGCCGGTCGGCCTCGCTCTTGCACCTGGCCTCCGACCCGCCGGGTACGGCGCGAGAGCCCGGGCTGTGGCTGCTGGCGTCGACGATCATCTCCGAGCAGGCCCGCGATCTCATCGTCCACGTACGGTTCGATCCCTCCTGGACCCGCATCACCGGGGAGGAGTACGCGGCGCTGCCGACGCAGTTGTGCAAGGCGCACCGTCTGCTGCCGCTGGAGCGCAGCGTGCTCGCCACCGAGCTGACCAGCGCCAGGGTGGCCCAGCTGATCAGCGCCGAGGGGTAACGGGGGACGGCCGCGGTCCGGCAGATCGCCGCGATCGAGCGGGCGGCAGGCATGGAGTTGCCGGAGCGGTGGCGTGACGGAGCGCGCCGGAACGCGGCCGGCTGCGTCATGATGCGCCGCGCGACGAGCGTGCTCGGCGAGATCGACGCGACAGCGCGCGAACTGCCGGGTCTGCTGGGCCTGCCGGGCAGGCCGGGACGGTCCGGCACCGGGCCGGCTGCCCAGTGCCGGGACCGACGCCCGCTCCTGGCCCGGCTCTCCCGCCCGCCGGCCGAACCCGTGACCCGCGTGGCATGCGCTATTGGCCGTGCCAGCTGCTGTACATGACGAAGAGCATCAGGAGAAGCCCGGCGAGGAGTACGCCTCGGCCGGGCCAGGGTTCGGAGTCCTGGGCCCGGATGCCGTCGCCGTCCGGGACGCCGCCGTCGTGGGCTTCGCGGCGGTGCCGGTCGCGTTCCTGCTCGGCTTGGCGCCGGTTGGCGACCTCGTCCCAGGTGATGCCGCACACGGCGCACCGGTACTGATAGCTGGACACAGTGTTTCCCTTCCGCACGTGCCGGCCCCGCGCCGGGGCCGCGAACCTTAGGGGCTCCCGAACCTTAGTGCGGGCCGAGGGTGGCGGGGTGCTCACTCGGGCAGGGTTCCCACGTTCGAGCGAGAAGCCGTGACAGTCACGTGGTGGGCGTGGGGCCCGCTCGCCGGGTGCGTACGGATGCGCAGGGGCGTCGTCCGCACGCGAGCAGATGCGTACGGACGCCGTGGCGGCCGCCGCGGCTATTCGGCGTCGGCACCGGTGTCGTCACTCGCGATGCGGCGGCGGACCTGGTCCTCCTGGGCCAGCCGCCGCAGCAGCTCGAGTACGGGAGCGGAGAGGGCGAAGACGATGACCGCCTGCTCGGCCAGGGCCACCGGGTCCTCGTCGAAGGTGGCCGCACGATCGAGGTCCAAGCGGGCGGCGGCGCGGGCCAGCTCCGCGTAGGCGGCGAGTTCGCCGGGCCGGTAGTCCGCGTCGAGTCGCTTGAGCTCTCTCAGCGCCGCCGTCAGTCCCTGCACGTGGGGCGAGGTGCCGGGCGCCTGCCAGTCCATGGCCGCGATCAAGGCCGCTACCTCCGCCTCCGCGGCCGATCCGATCTCAGCCTCCCGGTCGGCGTCACCGACGGGGGACTCCGCGACGGGCACGGGCAGGGCGTAGCTGACCGCCCCCAGGGCGCTCTCGGTGCTGTGCGCCTGGTCGACGGCCGTCAGGACGTCGCGGGTGGCGGCGATGGAGAGCCCGCCCAGAGTGGTCAGCGCCTTGATCAGCCGCAGGCGCTGGACGTGCTCCTGCCCGTACTCGGCCAGGGTCGCGGCCGTCGCCTTGCCCGCGGGCATCAGGCCTTGCCGCCGGAAGTACTTGATGCTGGCGACCGGCACGCCGGTCGTGCGGCTGAGCTCCGAGATCTTCATGCGGCTTCCTCGCTGGTGTTGCGCCGGCCGGGCATCCTGCTGCACCGACTGGACACCCATGCAAGATACTGCCACTATCTAGCTACTGGATACCTTAAGTATCCAGTTACTCTAGGTAATAACTCGGAGCGAATATGCCTTCCCCCGAGCCCTCCTCCGTACTCCGCAGCCCGAAGCTGTGGATCGGTTCAGGCCTCATCGTCGCGGTGGTCTCCATCCTGTTCGCCCTGCTCTACGTGGGCGGCAACGTGAACCCCAAGGGCAACCTGCGCGACCTGCCCATCGCACTGGTCAACAGCGACCGCGGGGCCGACGCCAACGGCAAGCACCTCAACCTCGGTGACCAGGTCGTCTCGGGGATCGAGAAGTCCGCCGCGGACAACCACAGCTTCTCCTGGCAGGTCGTCAGCCGGCAGGAGGCCGACAAGCGACTCGGCCAGGGCAAGGTCTACGGCGCGCTCGTCGTGCCGGAGAACTTCACCGCCACGGTGGCCGGGCTGGGCAGCCCGAAGCCGGCGGAGGCCACCCAGCCGACCCTGACCGTGCTGACCAACCAGTCCGCCGGCAGCATCGGTTCCTCCATGGCCAGCCAGGCGAACCAGAAGGCGGCCCACGCCGCCTCCGCCCAGCTCGGCAAGGAGCTCCTGGGCCGCGCCGCCGCCCAGAAGGCCGAGCTCGCCCCGGCCGCCAAGCTGATGCTCACCGACCCGGTGAACGTCGAGGTCGCGGACGGCCACCCGCTCGGCACGCACAGCGCCATGGGTCTGAGCGCCTTCTACTACGCGCTGGTCCTCGTCGTCTGCGGCATGCTCGGCGCCAACGCGATCGTCTCCCAGGTCGACACCGCGCTCGGCTACCTGCACACCGACTTCGGGCCCTTCCGCCAGCGCATGCCCGTCCGGCACACCAGCCGGGTCCGCACGCTGGCCGTCGGCACGGTCCTCATGCTCGGCCTCTCCCTGGTCATGGGCTCCCTCGTCGAGCTCGCCACGGTCGGCATCCTGGGCATGGACGCCTCCCACCTCGGCCTGCTGTGGCTCTACTCCGTGGGCACGATCGCGGCCGTCGGCGTCAGCGCCCTGGCCCTGCTCGCCGTCTTCGGCACGCCCGGCATGCTGGTCTCCACCATCGTCTTCGTCGCCATGGCCGTCCCGTCCTCCGGAGCGACCGTGCCGCTGGAGGCGCTGCCCGGCTTCTTCCGCACGCTCTCGGAGTTCGAGCCGCTGCGGCAGATCACCGGAGGCATGCGCTCCATCCTCTACTACGACGCCCAGGGCGACGCCGGCCTCACCCGCGCATGGATCTCCATGGGCAGCGCGTTCGTCGCCGCCGTGCTCTTCGGCTTCGGCGTCACCCGCCTCTACGACCGCAAGGGCCTGCACCGCATCCCCCGCGCCGCCGAGTCCACCGAGGCCGCGGCGGCACCTGTCGCGGCCTGACGGGCCCGGCACAGCACAACGCGGTGAGCCCCAGCGATCGTTCGCTGGGGCTCACCGCGTTGTGCTGGGGCTCACCGCGTTTTTCGGACCGCGCTTCCCGCGCGGGAAGCGCGGGCTCTCCCGGTCGAAGCACGGGCTCTCCCGGTCGAAGTGCCGGCCGAGCTCCCGGTCAAGAGGGGCTCTTCCGCGCGGTCACGTAACGGAACGGTCCGCAGACTCCGGCGCTGTGGTGCCCGGCGGCCGCGAGAGCCAGCGCCAGCCGCTTGCGCGCCGGCAGGTCCAGGCCCGCGGTGGCGTGCAGGGCTCCGAGCGCGAACTCGTCCCCGCAGCCCACGGCCGCATATCCGTCGGCGGGCTCCGCTATCTGGTAGTCGTCGTAGACGGCGAACAGGCGGCCCTGTATGCCGACGAGGAACGTCCCGGACTGCTCCTGCTCGGAGTCCTTGCGCGCCCAGCCGCCGTCCTTCAGACAGCTGCGCAGCTTGTCGACGAAGACGGTGGACATGAACCGGTCCAGGTCACCCTTGGGCTTCGGCGCCTTGAACGCGTGGTGCAGCAGCTGGCCCATGCGGAAGCTGGTGGTGAACCCCATGGCGTAGGGACCATTGCGGAAGATCTTCGGATCCCGGCGCACGGTGAGTCTGAGGCCGGCGACACCGGCCGAGTCCCCGCCCAGGTGCACCCGCCCGTTGTGCACGAGCCCGACGATCACAGTCACGGTCTCCCCCTCCGCCGACCCACCTTTCGATACTTCGCCCGGGGGGACGGGTGGAAACCGGACTGCCGGCCCGGTCGAGGAGGAAGCCGCGCTCACGGCCTACGAGGAGTGACGCTCCTCGTCCTGCTCACGCCCCCGCAGCAGGCGGGCGCCGGTAGACCGAACGCTGCAGGTGGTCCTTGGCCGGGCCGGTGGTGCGCCAGCGCGCGTGCCACTCGTCGCGGGAGACGGCGGCGAAGGCCCCCTCGTAGCGGTCGGCCGCACAGGGATGGCGGACGGCCCACTCGCCGGCGCGCAGGTCCAGGTCGTGGAAGAACCTGCCGTCCGCGAACGTGACCTCGCAGGTGCCGTCCGGCCCGGGAAGCAGCACGAGCGTGCGGCCCGCGCGGCCCGGCGCGCCGTCCCAGCACAGCTCGCCCTCCTCCGTGTGCAGCACCCGGCCGTCGCCGGCCGCCCGGAACACGGCCGTGCCGCGGAACGACCCGCTGCGTCCCGCCCCCAGATCGAGGAGGGTGCGCTCGACGGTCCACTCCCCCATCAGGTAGTCCACCGCGTCGGGGACCGGGTACAGGTCCGGCACGCCGGGCCATGCCGGACCGGGAAGCGTGACGGGGACGGGAGACTGCATCCCCTCATTATCCCTGCCCCGCGAACCCCACGGACACGAAGCCGTCCTCGCGGGTCGGTGTTCAGTCGCCCGGCGAGCTGTCGCATCGTCAGACAGCGACCGGGCGCATCCCCGTGGTCGCGCGTGCGCAGCGGACGGCAAAAAACAAAGGCAAGGAGATTCGCACTCCTTGCCACTCTTAACTTATAGCGCACCGGGGGCCTTGCGGCAAGGCCCCCGTCATGCCGCAGAATCACCGGCCTGGGCCGGAAAGCTGCGAAAAACGGGGAGTCACGAAGTGCGCGTGTTGTTGTCGACGTACGGGTCGCGCGGGGACGTCGAGCCGCTGGTGGCGCTCGCGGTGCGGTTGCGGGCACTCGGTGCGGAGGTGCGGGTGTGCGCGCCGCCGGACGAGGCCTTCGCGCAGCGGCTGGCCGGTGTCGGCGTGCCGCTGGTGCCGGTCGGTCCGTCGGCCCGCGAGCTGACGAAGGCGGCGCCGCGGCCGTCGTCCCTGCCTCAGCGCGCGGCCGAGCTGATCGCCGGGCAGTTCGAGGCGGTCACCGCGGCGGCCGAGGGGTGCGACGTGCTGGTGGCGACCGGCATGATGCCGGCCGCGGCCGGCGCGCTGTCGGTGGCCGAGAAGCTGGGCATCCGCTCCGTGTCCGTGACCTTCCAGCAGCTCACCCTGCCCTCGCCGCACCGCCCGCCGCTGGCGTATCCGGGCCGGCCGTTCCCGCCGGAGGTCACCGACAACCGGGTGCTGTGGGATCTGGACGCGCAGAGCATCGACGTGCTGTTCGGCGAGGCGCTCAACACGAGCCGGGTGGCGAACGGCCTGGCGCCGGTGGACCGCATCCGCGACTACGTCGTCGGCGACAGGCCGTGGCTCGCGACGGACCCGGTCCTGGACCCGTGGCCGCAGAGCCCGGACCTCGACGTCGTCCAGACCGGGGCGTGGGTCCTGCCCGACGAACGGCCGCTCCCGGAGGAGCTGGTGGCGTTCCTGGAGGCCGGTGCGCCACCGGTGTACGTGGGCTTCGGTAGCATGCCCATGCACGCGTCGGCGGATGCCGCCCAGGTGGCCGTCGAGGCGGTCCGGGCGCAGGGCCGCCGCGTGCTCCTCTCCCGCGGCTGGGCCGACCTTGCCCCGGCCGGCGACCAGGACGACTGCTTCGCCGTCGGCGAGGTCAACCAGCAGGCCCTCTTCCGCCGGGTGGCCGCCGTCGTGCACCACGGCGGCGCGGGCACCACGACGACGGCCACCACGGCCGGAGCGCCCCAGGTGGTGGTCCCCCAGGCGGCGGACCAGCCCTACTGGGCCGGCCGCGTGGCCGGGCTGGGCATCGGCGCGGCGCACGACGGGCCGGCCCCGACCGCCGAGTCCCTGTCGGCCGCGCTCGGGACAGCCCTGGCTCCCAGGACCCGTGCGCGGGCGACCGCCGTGGCCGGCACGGTCCGCACCGACGGAGCGACGGTGGCCGCGAAGCTGCTGCTCGACGTGATCAGCAGGGGAAAGCCGCACGTGGCGGCGTGAACCGCACGGGGTCACCGAGCCGGGCCCGGAAGATCCCGTAGATCCAGAACACGAGACACCTGCACACCCTGGGGTCGCGAGCGCCCCCAGATCGGAGCCATGCCGTGAACGCCCTGAACTCCCTCAACACCCCGGACACCGTGAACCCGCCGGCCACCGGCGCGTTCGACCTGCCCGGCCGTCTTTCCCCCAAGGCCGTCCCGGCACTGATCGCCGGCGACGAGCGGCACTTCGCGGCCATAGCGGAGACGCTCGAGCAGACGATCGCCGAGCTGTCCGACCGCCTCGAGGCCGCGCGCAAGGCGCCCGGCGGCATCGGCCGGGAAGCGATGGACCGGGACGCGGAGATCCACCGCCTGACCAGTCGCCTGCGCACCTTGCGTCGCTTCGGCCTGGACCTGTGCCTGGGACACATCGTCCCCACGGACAGCCCCGGCCCCGTGTACATCGGACGCCTCGGCCTCACCGACAGCGAGGGGCGCCGGCTGCTGCTCGACTGGCGCTCCCCCGCGGCCGAGCCGTTCTTCGCGGCGACCCACGCCAACCCGATGGGGCTGGCGAGCCGCCGCAGGTACCGCTGGACCCGCGGCCGGATCAGCGACTACTGGGACGAAGTGTTCACCGCCGACGGGCTGGAGGGGCACGCCGCGCTCGACGACCAGTCCGCGTTCATCGCCAGCCTGGGCAGCAACCGGTCGGCCCGGATGCGCGACGTGCTGTCCACCATCCAGGCCGACCAGGACGCCGTCATCCGGGCGGGATCCCGCGGCACTCTCGTCGTGGACGGGGGCCCGGGTACGGGCAAGACCGTCGTCGCGCTGCACCGCGCCGCCCACCTGCTCTACTCCGACCCCCGCCTCGGTCACCGCCGGGGCGGCGTGCTGTTCGTCGGTCCGAGCCGGCCCTACCTGGCCTACGTGGCCGACGTCCTGCCCAGCCTCGGCGAGGAGGGCGTGCAGACCTGCACCGTGCGCGACCTCGTCGCCGAGGGAGCCGGAGCAGCAATCGAGGCCGACCCGGGCGTGGCCCTCCTGAAGTCGTCCGCGGACATGGTGAGGGCGATCGAGCCGGCCGTCGGCATCTACGAGGAGCCGCCCACCGAGGGGATGACGGTCTCGACCCACTGGTCCGACGTATGGCTGAGCGCCGACGACTGGGCCGCGGCGTTCGCGGCCGTGGAACCCGGCACCCCGCACAACGAGGCGCGCGACCAGATCCGGGAGGAACTGCTCACGATCCTCATGGACAAGCACACGGACGAGTACGAGGACGACGACGAGGTCTCGCCCCAGCTGCTCCGCAGGTCGCTGCTGCAGAACCGGGAGCTGATCGGGACCCTCAACCGCGCGTGGCCGATCCTGGAGGCGACCGACCTCGTGGGCGACCTGTGGTCGGTCCCCGCCTACCTGCGCAAGTGCGCTCCCTGGCTCGGCCCCGACGACGTTCGCAAGCTGCAGCGCGAGGACGCCCAGGCCTGGACGGTGTCGGACCTGCCGCTCCTGGACGCGGCGCGGCAGCGGCTCGGCGATCCGGAGGCATCGGTGCGCAAGCGCCGGCACGAGGCCTCGGTCGCCGCCGAACGTGCGCGCAGGGCCGAAGTCATGGACAGCCTGCTGCAGAACGTCGTGATCGACGAGAGCGAAGGCGCGCTGGGCATGCTGCACGGCCGGGACCTGCAGGACACCCTCATCGACGAGAGCGCGCTGCCCGGCACCGAACCGGACCTGCTCGCCGGCCCGTTCGCCCACATCGTCGTGGACGAGGCCCAGGAGCTGACCGACGCCGAGTGGCAGATGCTGCTGCTGCGCTGCCCGTCCCGGAGCTTCACCATCGTCGGTGACCGCGCCCAGGCACGGCACGGGTTCACGGAGTCGTGGCAGGAACGGCTGGAGCGGGTCGGGCTCGACCGGATCGACGTGGCTTCCCTGAGCGTCAACTACCGGACGCCGGAAGAGGTCATGGCGGAGGCCGCGCCGGTCATCCGGGCCGCGCTCCCGGACGCCAACGTGCCGGCTTCCATCCGCAGCAGCGGCATCCCCGTGGTCCACGGATCCGTCGCGGATCTGGACTCGGTCCTCGACTCCTGGCTCGCCGCGCATGCCGACGGAATCGCCTGCGTCATCGGCGATCCCGCGTTCCGGGCGACGTCCCGCGTCCGGTCGCTGACGCCGGAACTGTCGAAGGGGCTCGAGTTCGATCTGGTCGTCCTCATCGACCCGGAGAGGTTCGGTGACGGCATCGAAGGAGCCGTCGACCGCTATGTGGCGATGACCCGCGCGACCCAACGGCTCGTCATCCTCACCAGCTCCTGATACGTTCCACTCCGGTTTTCCGGCCGCCATCCGCGTGGTGGACGGCACCCCGCAGTACGGCAGCGGCTCGCGACGTCTTCGGCACCCCGGGCCGGGGCATCACGTACGTCGCCGGACTCTCCGTCCTCGCCGGACCGGCGGCCCTGTTGCCGCTGCTGCTGGTCAGCGACCGGTGGCGGCCCTTGCGCCCCCGGACGCCCGCCACCGTGGCCCGGACCGCCTCGGCCGTCCTGGCCCTGGTGGCGCCGGGGCAACTCGTGGTCGCCTGCACCGTCGAGAGTCAGACCTCCCATGGCGGACGGTACGGCGCACACCGTCCGGGGCCTCGTCGGCCCCGCCCGGTCTCTGTCTTTCGGCAGAGCCGCGGATCGGCCGTGAGGCGCATGCCGTCGCGACTTCGGGCATTGATACTGGTCAGCGTGGCACGCACTCGTCCCTTCCCGCCTTTCCCCGATCACGGCCGCCCGCCCGAACGGCTTCCGGGCGGAGCCGTGCGCGCGGCGGCGGAGACGGCCGGGGTGGTGCTCGCGGGTCTGGGCGTGTGGGGCGCGGTCGCGGGCCTCGGGTTCCTGCCCCACCCCTCTCTGCAGGTGCCCGCGCTGGCCGCCGGAGCCGGGCTCTTCGCGCTGCGTCACCGCTTCCCCGTGGCCGCGCTCCTCGTCCTCGCCGCGCTGACGGGTCTGTCGCCCTGCGTCGGGCCGGTCACGGCGGCGACCGCGTACGCGGTGGCACGGCGGACGGTCCGGGCGCGGCGGCGCGGCCGCTTGCTGGTCGCGGCGGCGGCCCTGGTGGTGCTGTGCGCGACGGTGTCGGCGCCCTGGCTCGGTCCGGGACCGGTGCCGTACGGCCTGGCGCTCGGCCTGATCCTCACGCCGACCACCGTGCTCGTCCCCGGTCTGGTCGGCACGTCGTACGGGCAGCAGCGGCGTCTGGTGCGGGCGCTGCGCGAGCGCGGGGACGCGGCGGAGCGGGCCCGCCGGTTCGCCGACAGCGAGGCCCGTCTCCACGAGCGGTCCCGCATCGCCGCCGAGATGCACGATCTGGTGGGGCACCGGCTCAGTCTCATCTCGCTGCACGCCGGCGGGCTGGAGCTGGCCCTGGAGCGGGCCGATCCCGAGCTGCGCGAGGAAGCCGTTCTGGTGCGGCGGACCACCCGGGACGCGATGCGCGAGCTGCGGCAGGCCCTCGGGGTGCTCGGGCCGCTGGGCCGGGACACCGGGCCTGAGGCGCTCACCGACGCGACCGGTACCCGCGCCGACATCGAGACGCTGGCGGCGGAGTCCCGGGACGGGGGCATCGCCGTACGGCTGGACTGGACGGGGCCGGACCTCGACGCGCGTCCCGCGCCGGTGCGCCGGGCGGTGCACCGGGTGGTGCGGGAGTCCTTGACCAACGTGCACCGGTACGCGAGCGCGGCACACGTCACCGTGACCGTGGTGCACGACGACGAGACGGTACGGGTCACCGTCCGCAACGGCGCCCCGCCCAGGGTCTCGGCCCCCGCCGGAAGCGTGGGCACCGGCCGCGGTCTCACCGGCCTCCGGGAGCGGGTGGAGCTGCTGGGCGGGACGTTCGACGCCGCCGCCCTGGCGTCCGGCGGCTTCCAGGTGGACGCGACCGTGCCGGCCGAGCCCGGCGACGCCCCCGCCCCCAAGCGGTCCGGCACCGAAGGCACCGGACCGGAGGGGGGCGAGGCCGTGGCCGAGGGGGGCGCCGCGCCCGAACGCCGCACCGCGCACGTGCTGACGCTCGCCCTCGGGCTGGTGACGCTGAGCGTGCTGATCGCCCTCGGGACCGCCTTCGTGTATGCCGGCGCGCCGCATCAGGGCGCCGGGCCGCGCCCGCTGCCCCGGGTCGGCATGGCCTACAGCGACGTGAGGGGGGCCGGTGTCCTGGACAACAAGGCGGTCCGGGCCGCGGCCACCGGCCACGAACCGCCGCGCCCCGCCGGCACGGCCGGCTGCGTCTACCCGTTCAACGGCGCCACCGAGACCCGGCCCGGCGCCCTGACGATCGCCCGCTACTGCTTCGACGCCTCGGAGCGTCTGATCGCCATCGACCGCTTCACCGTCCCGTCGGTCCGGGACGCCGTACCTTGGGAGACCCCGTGACCGAGCCCGCCCGGCCGATCCGTGTCCTGCTCGCCGACGACGAGACGATGATCCGGCACGGAGTGCGCCTGATCCTCCGGCACGCCGACGGCATCGAGGTCGTCGCCGAGGCCCCGGACGGCCGCCGGGCCGTCGAGATGGCCGCCGCGCACCGCCCCGACGTGGTGCTGCTGGACATCCGGATGCCGGTGTACGACGGGCTGGCCGCGATCGCCCCGCTGCTCGCCCTCGACCCCGCGCCGCGCGTGGTGATGCTGACGACCTTCGGCGACGACGACAACGTGGTCCGGGCGCTGCGGGAGGGCGCCACCGGGTTCCTGCTGAAGGACGAGGGCCCGCAGGAGCTGATCAGTGCCGTACGGGCGGCGGCCGCCGGGGACGCCGTGCTCTCGCCGGGCGTGACCGGGGCGGTGATCTCTCGGATGCTGCACGCCGGTGCCCCGCAGGGCGCCGGCGACGCGCTCGCGGACGAGCGGATCGCGCGGCTCACCGGCCGGGAGCGGGAGGTCCTGGCGATGCTCGGCGAGGGGCTGTCCAACCAGGACGTCGCGGCGCGGCTCGGCATCGGGATCGGCACGGTGAAGACCCACGTCGGCGCCATCCTGGACAAGACCGGTTCGGCGAGCCGCGTCCAGGCGGCGCTGCTGGCCCACCGGACCGGCCTGGCTTCCTGACGGAACCGGCAGCCGGCTCCTGCCCCCCTGCCCTGCCCCGGGACAGAGTCTCCCGTTCCGGGCCTCTGCCCTTCGGTGGAGAACAGGCAGGCGCCACTCTCCTTTCGGCAGAGGTCAACTCCCGCCTTCAGGGCGATGTTTGCGCAGGTCAGGGCCGTGAGGATGGATGCGTCCCCCGGCTCGCGGAACTCCTCGCGGGCCGTCGCACGCCAGGCGGAGCATCCATGTCACAGACCTTCCCTTCCTCCAGCACAGCTCTCGCGGAGCCGGCCGCCCGCGCGTCCGGCCTGACCAAGACGTACGGGAAGGGCGAGACCCGGGTCACCGCGCTGGACGCGGTGTCCGTGGAGTTCGCGCGGGGCAGGTTCACCGCCGTGATGGGCCCCTCCGGATCCGGCAAGTCCACGCTGATGCACTGCATGGCCGGCCTGGACCCGGTGACCTCGGGTTCGGCCCGGATCGGCGGTGTCGAACTGTCCGATCTGAACGACCGGCAGCTCACCCGGCTGCGCCGCGAGAAGGTCGGATTCGTCTTCCAGGGCTTCAACCTGCTGCCGACGCTCACCGCGCTGGAGAACATCACCCTGCCCCTGCGGCTGGCCGGCCGGCAGCCGGACGCCGCGTGGCTGGACACCGTCGTCGCCACCGTCGGTCTCGCGGGCCGGCTCGCCCACCGCCCCTCCCAGCTCTCCGGTGGTCAGCAGCAGCGCGTCGCCGTGGCCCGCGCCCTGGTCTCCCGCCCGGAGATCGTGTTCGCCGACGAGCCGACCGGCAACCTCGACTCCCGCTCCGGCGCCGAGGTGCTCGGCTTCCTGCGCGACTCGGTGCGGGAGCTGGGTCAGACCGTGGTGATGGTGACCCATGACCCCGTGGCCGCCGCCCACGCCGACCGCGTGGTGTTCCTCGCCGACGGGCGCCTGGTGGACGAGCTGCACGAGCCGACCTCCGGCGCCGTCCTGGACCGGATGCTCGCGTTCGAAGCCCAGGGCCGCACTTCCTGACCGCGTTCACCGCCGTCCCCCACACCTTCGCATCACACCCCTCGCATCACACCCTTCGAAGGCTCACCATGCTGCGAACAGCCCTGCGCAACGTCCTCGCGCACAAGGCCCGCCTGATCATGACCGTCCTGGCGGTCGGTCTCGGGGTCGCGTTCATCTCCGGCTCGCTCGTCTTCGCCGACTCCACCACCGCCGCCTACCGCGCCTCCATGGCACGGAACTACGCCGGCATCGCGGTCACCGTCGACCCGAAGTCCCCACCCGGCGCCCCTGCGGACGGGCGCACCGACGTCCTCGACGACGCGCTCGTGTCCAAGCTGGCCGCCGTGCCCGGAGTGTCCGCGGCCCGTCCGACGGTCGACGGCTCGGCCACCCTGGCCGCCAAGGACGGCTCCCCCATGCGTGCCGACAACACGATGGGCAAGCCGGCCGCCGCGTACGTCCCCGGCGCCGACGGCAAGGACAGCCGCTTTCCGCTGACAGCCGGCCGCGCGCCGCGCACGGACGGCGAGCTGGCCCTGGACCGCGGCACCGCCGCCGCCGGCAAGTACGCGCTCGGCGACACCGTCACCCTGGCCACCGACGGCCCCGTCCTGCGGATGCGGCTGGTCGGCATCGTCAGGACCGACGACACCCGGGTCACCTCCGGTGGCACTCTCACCGTGTTCGACAAGGCCACCGCGCAGAAGCTGTTCGCCACCCCGGGCCACTACACCGGGATCGACCTGTCCGCCGAGCCCGGGACCGACCAGTTCGAACTCGCCCGCCGCGTCGGCGCGCTGCTGCCGGCCGACCGGGCCGAAGCGACCACCGCGACCGCGAAGGCCGGCCGGCAGTCGGTCTTCATCGACACGAAGACCAGCAGCTACTCCCGGCTGCCCATGGTCTTCGCCGTGGTGTCGCTGTTCATCGGCTCGTTCCTCATCATCAACACCTTCACCATGCTCGTCACCCGGCGCTCCCGGGAGATCGCGTTGCTCCGCGCGATCGGTGCCACCCGGCGCCAGGTGGTCGCCTCCGTGCTCGCCGAGGCGGCCCTGGTCGGCCTCGTGGCCTCCGTGCTCGGCTTCGCCCTCGGGCTCGGCGTCGCCACCGTCCTGCCCGGGGTGCTCGGCACCGCCGACGACCTGCTGCCCCGAGGCCCGCTGGTGGTCGGCCCCGCCCCGGTCCTCGCTTCCCTCGCCGTCGGCGTCGGCGTCACGGTCCTCGCCGCGTGGCTGCCCTCCCGCCGCGCGGCCGGGATCGCGCCGGTCGAGGCGATGCGCACCGCCGGGCAGCCCCCTTCCGCGACGCTTTCCCGGATCCGGGGCGCGGTCGGGGCGGCCGTGCTCGTCCTCGGCGCCGGCCTGTTGTTCTCCCTGAGCGACGCGAAGGACGCCTCGGACGAGAACCTGCAGACCGCGATGTCCGGCTGCGGCATTCTCGTGACCGGTCTGATCCTGCTGGCCCCGCTGCTGGCCGGACCGGTGATCCGCCTCCTGGGCCGGCTCACCGCGCGCTTCGGTGTCGCGGGCGACCTCGCGAAGGACAACGCCCTGCGGGATCCCCGCCGCACGGCCGCCACCGCGGTCGCCCTGATGATCAGCACCGCCCTCGTCTCCGGCCTCGCCGTCATCGACCACTCCTCCGGCCGGGCCCTGGACGCCCAGGCCGCGGCCGGTCTGAGCGCCGACTACGTCATCAGCACCCGCAACACCACCACCGCCGTCGACGCGGCCGCCGTCCAGCGGGTCGCCGCCGTTCCCGGCGTCGCGACCGCCTCCGCCGTCGCGGACTCCACCATCTCGACCGGCGCCTTCGCCCGGGAGGTCTCGGGCGTCGACCCGAAGACCGTGGGGGCCGTCATGAAGCTCCGCTTCACCAGCGGCTCCGCCGAGGACATCGGACCGGGCCGGATCGCCGTCTCCAGCAGCTTCGCCCGCGAGAACCGGATCAGGACCGGCGGACAGGTCAAGGCGAGCATCGGCCCCGGCCAGGGCGACCGCAACCGCCCCTACACCGTCGTCGGGATCTACCAGGACAACCCCACCGCCCGGGACGTCCTCGCCTACCGCGGCGACGTCCAGCAGCACGGCTTCCTGCGCGACTCGCTCCAGCGCATCCTCGTGGCCGCCGACCGCGGCGCCTCCTCCCCGGCCCTGGAGAAGCGGCTGCGCGACGCCGTCGACGGCAGCCCCCTGCTGAAGGTGCAGACCCGTGCCCAGCTCGTCCAGGAGCAGGCCGGCGTCGCCGGTGACCTGATCACCATGGTCTTCGGACTGCTCGCCATCGGCGTGATCATCTCCGTGCTCGGCCTGATCAACACGCTCGCCATGTCGGTCTCCGAGCGAACCCGGGAGATCGGGGTCCTGCGCGCCGTCGGCATGGACCGCACCGGCATCCGCCGCATGATCCGCCTCGAGTCCCTCATCGTCGCCGCCTACGGCACCCTGCTGGGCCTCGTCTGCGGCCTGTTCGGGGCCTGGAAGATCAGCGGACTCGCCAACGGGGCCGTTCCCCAGTACGCGTTCGCCCTCCCCTGGGGCACCCTCGCCCTCGTCGTCGCCCTCTCCCTCGCGGTCGGCGCCGCCGCAGCCGCGCTCCCCGCCCGCCGGGCCGCCGCGCTGAGCCCTCTGCGGGCCGTCGCCGACGCCTGACACGCGCGTGCGAAAAGGCGCCTGGCCGGGCTGCCGCCCGCCAGGCGCCTTCCGTTTGCCTCGGCCCGTCTGCCTCGGCCGCCTCCGCTCTACGCCTTGCGGAGCCGGTCGACGATGCCGTCGAGGTCCTGGCGGAACAGGTCCGGGCGGACCCAGTGGCCGCCGGGCACCTCGTGCCACTCGTGCGGGATGCCGGCCCTGCCGAGGAAGCCGCGGAACTCCCGCTGGGTGTCGAGTACGGCGGTCTCGTTGAACCGGTCCCAGAAGGTGGGCAGGGGGCTCGTCCCGGCAACCATGAAGATCCGCTTGTTCCGGTAGCTCTCGACGCGCTCGCACGGGTTGTCCATGCTGACCCTGTTCTGGTCCCACGGCACGCCGTAGACCGTGCCGCCGCCCAGTTCGACGGCCGCGGAGGACAGGTTGGCCCAGTGGACGACCGCGCCGGCCAGCCCGCCGGCGACACCGCGCAGGCTGGCCGGGCCGGAGTGGGAGCTCACCGAGGCGAAGTGGCCCCAGTACTTGGCGGTGTACTTCAGCGCGCCGAAGCCTCCCATGGAGAACCCGGAGACGGCGCGGCCGTCGTACTCGGCGTACGTCCGGAAGTTGTCGTCGATCCACGGGATCAGCTGCTCGATGTGGAAGAACTCCCAGTTCCGGGCGCCGACGTTGGAGCTGACCGGGTTGGAGTACCAGCCGGCCTGACCACCGTCGGGCATCACGACGATGAGGGGCTTGCCGGCGGTCCACGCCCGGATGCCGCCTTCGGGCAGGCGGTCGAACTCGATGAAGTCGCCCTTGCCCCCGTGGAGCAGGTACAGGACGGGATACCGGCGTCCGCTGGTGTGGTAGTCGTCGGGGAGCAGGACGTTGACGGCGGGGTTCCAGCCGCCGATCGCCCCGGTCTGGAAGCGGTAGTACCACATGCGGGGATCCGATTCGCCCCGTTCCGTAATGCGCAGTCCGCGGCCGTCGCCCGCGGCGCTGGCGGTCGCCGCCGAGGCGAGGACGCCCCCGCCGCCGAGCGCCAGTGCCGCGGAGGCACCGCCGACGGCCTTCAGGACATTTCTGCGGGTGGGGCGGTGCTCGCTCAACAGGACCTCCTGGTCAGTGGCTGATCGGTACGTGAAAGAAGGCAATGTCTGGTCAGTTGTCGGTGATCCAGGTGCCCCTGGACGCGTTCCAGTGGATCGTGGCCTTCTGGAACTTCTGGGCCTTGCCGCCCGCCTCGTCCGTCTCGTCGGTCACGGGATAGCCGAGCGCACGCTCGTGACCGGCGGCGTGGAAGGCGTCGTAGATCGCACCGTGCACGGGGTGCGCCCCGGTCGGCGGCGACCACAGGAACAGGCCCCGCTCGAAGAACTGGTAGCGCCCGCGGGTCCCGTCCGGCGCCTGCGCCGCATCCGCCTCGTCCATCGTCGGGAAGCCCCAGCGCTGCTCCGAGTCGGTGTCCCAGAACTTCTTCAGGATGTCCCCGTAGATCGCGTAGGCCGCGTCCGGGTGCCAGAGGACGATGCCGTTCTGGAAGAGCTGGAAACGTCCGCCGAGCGCGGCGTTCTCCTCGGCGCGGACCGGCCGGCCCAGGGGGCCGCCGGGGCCGCCCAGTGCGGCGTACTTCGCCCCGATCGAGCCGTAGGGCTGGAACGCCTCGGCCATCAGGTCGCGTGCGACGCCCTCCGCCCGGGGGTACCGCTCCGGATAGGCGGAGCGCTGCACGGCCTGCGCGAGCTCGCCCGCGGTGTCCCAGTTCGGCTCCATCTGCTGGGCCACCTCGAAGAACTTGTTCGCCGCGTAGTCGACGTCGAGGCACTGGTCGGGGTTGCACCACCCCTGCGAGGGCCGCTGCTGGAAGACGCCGAGCGAGTCCCGGTCCCCGCAGTTCAGGTTGTTCATGCGGGACTCGACCCAGCCCGTCTCGAAGCCGGCGAGCATGACCTTGTCGGACACGCCGCGGCGCTGGCCGACCTCGTAGACCTTGCGGGTCACCGCGATGTCCCGCTCCGCGGGGATGTCGCAGAAGAACTCGGCCGTCGCGGTGTGCCCGAGGGGGCCGGGCACGTCCTTCGCGCTCCGCGCCCACGCCGGGCCGGCCAGGGCGGACACGACCGTGGTGACCACCAGAAGCAGTGTTCCGAATCTCGCGCGCCGTGCGGCTGAGCCATGCACGTGCCTACTCCTTCGCGGGTAGCCCGGTGTCGTACGAGGGATGAGCGCGGTCGGGGGACCGCGGGTCCGCAAGGTAGTCACGGGAGCACCGGGCCGGGCATCCGGAACGATCCGGAGTGACAGGCGAGACGGTGTCCGATGGACTACGGCCACGAGCCACGGGCCGGAGCCGTGAGCGCCGGAGCTATGAGCTACGGATTGCGGCCCCTCACCGGACGGGTGCCGGGCGCGGGCACTCGGGGACCCGTGGGCGGTCCTTCGTGCGCACGGCGGGCAGCCAGGCAGTGGGCCGTGCGGAGCCCCGCGGCAGACGCACGCGGTACCAGGCGGCGGACAGTGTGTCCGCCTCGTCGATGATGGGGATCCCTTGAGGGAGGACGCAGTCGGCGGCGAGCTCGTCGCCGTGCCACACCCGCGTCGTGACGACGTTGTCGATCGTGTAGGGCCGGCCGGGGTCGATCGCCAGGCCGAGGCTGCACTCCGGGTCCCGGTCCGTACGAGCCCGGCAGCTCCGCTCCGCGTTGAACACCCGGATGCGGGCGACGGCTTCGACGGCCGAAGCACCGGACGCACTGGTCGTACGGGACGCGTCGTTCGTGCCGGATGCGCCGCCGCGCACCGCGTACGGCCAGAGCGCCGCACTCACCATGCACAGCGCCACGGCCGCGAGGGCAACGCGGGTCCTTCTTCGCCGGCTGAGCAGGCCCACGCGCCAACGCGTTCCCAGGCCCGTCGCCGGATGCCGATGCCCGGCCTCCGTCTCAGGCTCCGCTTCCGCGAGCTCCGTTCCTGCGGGCTCCATTCCCGCGGGCTCCGCTTCCGTGAACTCCGTTCCCGCGGGCTCCACTTCCCTTGCCTGCCGGTCGACGATGCGGGCCAGCAGGCTCCCGGCCGTGTGCGCGGCGCGTGCGGCGTGGGTCGGGGCCAGGCAGTCGGCGGCCAGCGCACGCCAGAACGGAGGGACCGCGCTGTCCAGGCGGAGCGGTGCACGCCCCTCGGCGTACTCCTGGGTCGCGGCGGCGCGGGCCATGGGCGTGGCGCCGTGGAACGGCGGGGCACCGGAGGCGAACACCTCGTGGATCACGATGCCCAGGGCCCAGATGTCGGCGCTCGGGCGCACCTCCACCCCCTGCTCGCCGAGCGGTGCCTTCCAGCGCTCGGGCGGGAGGTAGTCGAAGGTGCCCATCGGGGGCGCGTACCCATGGGTGCCGCGGGTGCCGGTCAGCTCGGTGGCGAGGCCGAAGTCCGACAGCTTCACCGAACCGTCGGCCATCAGCAGGATGTTGTCCGGTTTGAGGTCACCGTGCACCCAGCCGCTGCGGTGCAGGTGGGCCAGGCCCTCACAGATCCCGGCGAGCAGCCGGGCGCCCTCGGCCGCGGTCACTCCGGCGCCGAGCAGGTCGCGCAGGCTGCGCTCGGCGCGCTCCATGACCAGCACGACGGCGCCGTCCAGAAGCGGAAGGTCCGGTTCGCCGAGGACGACGGAGTCCAGCAGGCGGATCAGTCTCGGGTGGGAGGACCGGCGGCCGAACTCGACCTCGCGCCGGGCGGTTTCCGCGGCCTTGCGGGCCTGCCGCGGTGCCAGCCCGGCGGTCGGCAGCACCTTGAGCGCGACGTGGCCGTGGCCACCCGGCTCCGTCTCCCGGCCCGCCCCGTCACCGGCGGCTCGCCCCGCATAGACGGTGGCCCAGCCACCGGCTCCGATCGGCTCGGTGACCTCCCAGTCCCCGATGCGGTAGCCGCGCGGGAGCAGTTCCGTACGGTCATCTCCCGATGTGCCGGCCGTGCCACGCACCGCGTCCCCCTTCGGTCCGCGGGCCGCGTCGCCGTACGGGTCCGCCACGTCTCATCTCGCCGGCCCCCGCTCCTGTGCGCCCGTTCCGGGCCGGGGCGGCAGCAGCGCGAGGTGCTCCTCCCGTACGAGCCCGAACCGCAGCACGAGTCCGACGATCGTCTCCCGCTTGCCGTTGCGGCGGGCTTCCCTGCGGGGTCCGTGCTCGGCGGGAGCACTGATCCGCATCTTCTCGTCGGCCAGGTAGTCGATGTGCGAGCTGACCGCACGGGCCGTCAGCTGACCGCACGCGGGGTGGCCCTTGAGCCTCTCGACGATCTCCGGGGTGGTGGGCACCGCGACCGGGGACTCGTCGCGCAGCCGCGGTTCGCAGAGCGCGACCAGGACCAGGAAGTAGAGGGCCGTCTCGTCCAGGGAGTACGCCGTGACGGTGCGGCTCCCCCACGGGTCGCCCGTGCCGTCGGGGTCCAGGTAGACGTGGTCGGGCGCGAACACCTGGAAGGCGACCGTGGTGTTGCGGCGGGTGGGCAGCACGACCCGCGAGAACTCGAAGGGGATGGGGGCTCCCGCCCGCCGCGGCGGCACCCTCAGGTACTCCCCCGCTCCCTCCGGGTTCTCCACCAGATAGCTCTGGGTCGTACTGAGGTTGCTCAGCTGCCAGTGGTCGTCCGTCACCCGGATCTCGCCCGCCAGCCGGGATATCGCCTCGTCCTCGAGACGGAGCTCGACCGGGCACGTCGCGGACCCGCGCCCGAAACGCGCCACCTCCCCCGGGCCGAGCCGTAACGTCACCGCATCGCCGTGCGGCTCCCCTCCGGCCCCCGCCGTCCCCTGCGGCAGATAGATCACTACCCCGCTCACTGCCCCCTCCTCGTCCCCCGGTCACCGGCCTCACGCACGCCGAACGTTACACATCCCGGCCGGGCGCTCCCACTCCTCGGCTTCGGCCGGTTCCGTACGCCTCGGGACGGCTGCGGGCGCGGTCCCGCGTCCTGACCGGAGTCCGGTCCGTCTTGTCAGCCCGTAGCGTTCCGGATGCCCTCGCGGGGCAGCCGTGGCTACCGTCCAACCTCCGGTTCCACATGACCCCCGAGGAGGGAGGAACGCCACGTGCTTCACGGTCTTTCCCGAAACCGAAACCGACACCTAAGCCGAAGCCGAAGCCGGCGTACGCTGCGCTTCGTTCTCGCGGCGGCAGCCACCGTCCTGCCGTCGCTGCTGACGGCGTCCCCGGCCGCTGCCCGAGCCTCCGGCTTCACGGCCTCGTGCCCCACCACCGGCTTCGTGTCCCAGCACTACAGCGCCGACCACGACGGCATCGACATCGCCAACGACTACGGCACCCCGATCTACGCCGTCGGCGACGGCGAGGTCATCAACTCCGGCCCCGCCCAGGGCTACGGCCAGTGGATCCGCATCCTGCACCCCGACGGAACGGTGACCGAGTACGGGCACATGTACCAGCGGGACGTCGTCGTCGGCCAGCAAGTGGCGGCGGGCCAGCGCATCGCGCTCATGGGCAGCGAAGGCCAGTCCAGCGGCCCCCACCTCCACCTGCGCGTACGGGTGGGCACGTCCACCGACATCCGCGGCATCGACCCCGTGCCCTACCTCGGAGAACGCGGCATAGGGCTGCCGTGCACTCCGGGCGGCGGCCCCGGGCCCGGGCCCAGGCCGCTGGTGTACCCGGTGGAGTCGGGCCGGGTGGTGTCGGCGCGGTCGGCCGACGGACGGCTGGAGGTGTTCGCGGCCGGGGCCGACGGGGTGCACCACGCGTGGCAGTCGCAGGTGAACGGCGCCTGGTCGGAGTGGGAGCCGCTGGGCGGGCCCGCCACCGCGGAACTCGCGCTGGCACCCAACGCCGACGGCCGCCTGGAACTGCTCGCGCTCAGCGGCGACACCTTCCGGCACCGCTACCAGACCTCCCCCTCCGGCGGCTGGTCGGGCTGGGAGGACTTCGGCACCGGCGGGCGCCACGTCGCCGCCGGGGCCAACGGCGACGGGCGCCTGGAAGTGTTCGCCTCCGGGCCGGCCGGCGTGTTCCACAAGTACCAGACGGCCCCCAACAGCGGCTGGTCGAACTGGGAACCCACCGGCGGCGGCCCCGCCGCGGGCCGGCTCAAGATGGAGAAGTCGCCCGACGGCCGGCTCGAGGTCTTCGCCCTCAACGACAACGTCTTCCAGCACCAGTACCAGACCGGCGTCAACGGCACCTGGTCGTCGTGGGAGGACTTCGGCGGCGGCGGGCACGACCTGACGGTCGACCACAACGCCGACGGCCGCCTGGAGGTGTTCGCTTCCGGTCCGGCCGGCGTCTTCCACAAGTACCAGACGAACCCCACCAGCTGGTCGGAGTGGGAGCCCGTGCGCGGCCCCGCCGACTCCCGGCTGACCAGCGACCGGACCCCCGACGGGCGGGTCGAGGTGTTCGCCATCAACAATGACGTCGCCATGCACATGTGGCAGACCGGGGTCAACGCGCCGTACGGCGACTGGGCCGCTTTCGGCGGCGGCGGGACCGGAGTCGCCGCCACCACCAACGCCGACGGCCGCATCGAAGTGTTCGGCACCAGCCGCACCGGAGTCCACCACAAATGGCAGACCGGTTTCAGCACCTGGTCCGAATGGTCCTGGGTCAACAGCAGCTCCGGCCCCGCCATCACCTGACCGACCCGGTACCCGCCGCCCGAACGCGCCCCCGCCGGGACGGCCGGCCTCGGCTGGCTGGCTGGCTGGCTGGCTGGCTGGCTGGCTGGCACCACGGTCGGCCCGCCGGAGGCCCGCCGGAACCACGGCCGCGGTCAGCACCCGCGCCGTGGTCCCGGCTCGCTCCGGCCCGTAGCGGCCTCCTGCCCCCTGCCTCCTCACCGGGACCCGCCCGCACCGGCACCCGCTCTCGTACAGCCGTATCCGCGGCCGTCTCCGCTTTCGTACAGCCGTCAACGACCAGCCGGTCCTGCCCCTGAAAACCGGCGCGCCGGGCCCGGAGAGGCGGCATTCGGCCCCCGGATACCGGCAGCGGCATCCGGCTTTCGCGCCGTCCGGAGAGCGCGAGACCGCCGTACAGGGGAGAGTGGAAGTAGGCCGTCGCCGCGGAACCGTGCGGGAGGAGGCTGGATCACGATGTCCGATGACGTGATGGGTGACGAGGTCTACCAGCCTGCCCGGTCCGACCGCCGGGACAACCCAGGTGACCTGGACCTGGAGAACGCCCTCGACGGCGATCTCTACGACACGGTGCTCGACGCGGGCTATTCGCCCCCGGAGAGGCCCCTCGGCGTGGGGCACCACGGAACGACGGCCCGCGAGCAGAACGAGCGCGAGAGCCTCGACCAGCGGCTCGCCGAGGAGGTCCCCGACATCGAGGTGCCGGACGGGGACGGCATCGGCGACCTGCCCGGCGGGGAGGGCGAGCCCCTCGACGAGGAGGTCGGCGGCGAACGCGCCGGGCGCCTCGCCGCCACCATCGACGCCATGCCCCCTCGGCGCAACGACGTCTACGCCCGGGACGTGGGAATCGACGGCGGGGCGGCTTCCGCGGAAGAGGCCGCGATGCACATCGTGCCCGATGAGCCCGTGGCCGAGGCCGGTGACGACCTCGGCGTGTGACGGCGACGGCACGCTGCGGCCCCGCCGTCACCCGGTCGGCCCAACGGCACGCCGGGGACGATTTCCGCGCCCGCGCCGTCACCCGGTGTGATCAAAGCGGGCTCGGTCCCGAGAGGGCAGGGCCCCGCCCACCTCAGACAACAGGTGACGAAGCAAGCTCCGTGGCGTACGGAGGCTGCGCACCGGCGCGGGAGCAGGTGACCGCGGCCGCGCGGGCCGCGAAGGCCAGGATGTCGCGCCACTCCTCCGCGCCGAGGGCGGGGGCCGCGGTGAGGGCGCCGTGGCTGTCGAGCCGGTGCATCAGCGCGGCGTTGACGGTGTCGCCCGCGCCGATGGTGTCCACGACCCTCACCCGCTCACCGGGGACGGACAGTTCGAGGCCGTCGCGGGTGAGCACGGTCAGCCCCGCGCCACCGCGGGTGAGCACGACGGCGTACGGGCCTGCTGCCAGCCACTCCGCGGCGGCGGACACCGGATCGCCCTCGCCCTCCGGGCCCGCGAGCCAGGCCGCGTCCTCCTCCGAGAGCTTGAGGAGGGTGACGTGCGGGAGCCACGAGCGGAAGCGGGCCCGGTAGGTGTCCGCGTCGGGGATGAGACCGGGGCGGACGTTCGGGTCCAGGGCGGTGAACAGGCCGCGGCCGGACGCGCGGCGCATCAGGTCCTCGTAGGCGCTCGCCCCGGGTTCGAGGACCAGGGAGCAGGTGCCGAAGGAGACGGCGCGCGCCGCGTCGGGCAGGCTGTCCGGGGTGGTGAACAGGCGGTCCGCGGTGCCGCCGACGTGGAAGGAGTACTCGGCCGAGCCGCCGTCGCCGACGTGTGCCACGGCGAGGGTGGTGGGTTCGGGGCCGCGCTGGACGAGGGAGGTGTCCACGCCGTCCGCCGTCAGGCCGCTCAGCAGGGCCCGGCCGAAGTGGTCGGTGGAGAGCCGCGAGCAGAACGCGGTGCGGGAGCCGAGGCGGGCCAGGGCGACGGCGGTGTTGTAGGGGCCGCCGCCGCGCTTGGGCAGCAGGGCGGGGAGTTCGTCGCCGGTGGGCCCGTCCTCTTCCCGGGGCCCCGCGGGAACGAGGTCGATGAGGGCCTCACCAGCAACGATGATCATGAAGTGATGCCTTTCGGGAGGGTGCGCGGGCGTTCGGGCGGCGGGGCGGCGGGAAGCCACGGGGCGGTCAGTGGCGGGAGGGCCACGGGGTGGTCAGGCCGTGCGGCCGCAGGAGCTGCGGTGCACGAAGGTGCAGGGCAGGTGGACAGTGCGGGGGCACGCCCGGCTCCCCCCCGTACGCCGTCCTGACCGGTCGCCACCAGCGACGGCACCGTCCAGCCATGGGCTCTCCGGGAAGAGCGCGTCGCCCGCAGCGTCTGCGCCCGCAGCCTACGCCGGGGACTCGAGAACTGGTCAAGCCAGCACCGGACGTACCACGGCCAGCAGGTGCCCGTCCCACAGAAACATCAGCCAGCCGACACAAAAACCTTCCCCGCAAGTGCGCCACATCGCCGCGTTGACGGATCCCAGCCCTGACGTCGACCTACACCGAAATCCGGAAGGGCAAATTCACTCTTTCGTGTCACATTCGCACCGTTTTGGCGTGTCGCGCTTGCGGAAGTTTACGAGGAGAGTCCGGCTCCGCTTGAGTCCGGAAGGTCCTTCTCGTGAAGGGAACGTGCTCGTCATGGACAGCATGAGGAGAAACCCCGCCCCTGCGCGTACGACAACTCGCCGCTGGGCCGGCCGGCTTGCCACGGCCGCCGCCACCGCGGCACTCCCCGCCGCGCTGCTGGCGGCCCCCGTCCACGCGGACGCCCCCCGCTCCGGCAGTTCCGCCGCGGTGGCACTCTGCACGGTCAACGGCGTGTCCACGGCCGGCACGGTCATCAACGGCACGTCGGGGGCCGACACGATCAGCTGTTCCTTCGTCGGCGCCACCGACACCGTCAACGGCCTCGGCGGCAACGACACCATCACCGTGGTCGTCAACCGCGGCCACGTGAACGCCGGCAACGACAACGACCGCGTCACGGTTCTGGACAACAACGGAGGCGTCGTCGACGGCGGCGCCGGCTTCGACGTGTGCTCCGTCAACGGCGGCACGAAAGTGAACTGCGAGCTGTAGGCGGCCGCGATCCCGTTCCGTCCCCGAAACCCCCACCAGCGCGAGCAGGGGCTTGCTGAGGCTTCGTACGGAAGCCGACCCGGCATGCCGGCGGGGCCGTCCTCCGCGGCCCGCAGCAGCTGCCGGCGGTATGCGACGGCTTCCGCCCGGACGGCGTCACACATCCGGGCGCAGCCAGGCCTGCCCCTGCTCCTGTCCGGCCCCGGTCCGGTCAGACGGCCGTTGCCGGCGCCGGCAACACGTGGTCGCCGATCCTGTCGGTGCTCAGGCACAGGGAGCAGACCACCGCGTCGTGGGTGCGGCAGGCGGCCACGTCCGGGCGCTCGAACTCCTGCCGGCACACGTGGCACCGGTAGACCGTGGCGCTCGGGTTGCCGTCCGCGTCGAGCAGGGGTTCGTCGATCCCGTCCGTGGTGCGGCGCAGGTAGTAGCGGCCCTTGGTCAGGACGGCCATCAGCGGCGTGAGGACGAACGCGATCAGTGCCGCCGCGACCGGGGAGTACGGCTGGAGGGTGTCACCCAGGGCGTGGAAGTACATGGCGATCGACAGGCCGGAGGCGGCGACGAAGGCGACCGTGCCCACGGGGTTCACCGCGTACAGCATGCCGCGCCGGAATTCCGGTGCGTGCGGGGAGAGTTTCAGCACGTACTTGTTCACCATGATGTCGGTGGCGACGGTGACGACCCAGGCGATGGCGCAGTTGGAGTAGAAGCTCAGGACGCGGTTGAGGAAGCTGAACATGTCGGCCTCCATCAGCGCCAGTGCGAAGGCCAGGTTGAGGAGCACGAACACCATGCGTCCCGGGTAGCGCCCGGTCAGCCGGGTGAAGGAGTTGGTCCACGCCAGCGAGCCGGAGTAGGCGTTCGTCACGTTGATCTTGATCTGGCTGATCACGACCAGCACCACGGCCAGCGGGACGACCAGCCAGGAGGGCATCATCGCGTCGAAGGCCGCCTTGAACTGCTGAATGGGCTCCGCCGCGGCGGCCGGCCCCACGGAAGCGATGACGTACACGGCGAGGAACACCCCGATCGCCTGCTTCAGCGCACCGAGCACGACCCAGCCGGGGCCGGCCACCACGACCGCCGTCCACCAGGCGCGCCGGTTGCCTTCGGTACGGGGCGGCATGAAGCGCAAGTAGTCGATCTGTTCGCCGATCTGGGCGATCAGTGACAGGCAGACGCCGGAACCCAGCAGCACCGAGGCCGTGTTCACCCCGCCCCGGCCGCCGGTGCCGGCGTAGGACAGCCAGCGGTCCACCGTGCCCGGGTCGGTGGCCACCAGATAGACCAGCGGCCCCACCATCAGCAGCAGCCAGACGGGCGTCGTCCACACCTGGAGCTTGCTGAGCGCCTTCATCCCGTACACGACCAGGGGGATCACCATGAAGGTCGAGACCAGATAGCCCAGCCACAGCGGCAGCCCCAGGCCCAGCTTCAGCCCCTGCGCCATGATCGACCCTTCGAGGGCGAAGAAGATGAACGTGAAGCTGGCGAAGATGACGCTGGTCAGGACCGAACCGTAGTAGCCGAACCCGGAGCCCCGGGTGATCAGGTCCAGGTCGATGTTGTACCGCGCCCCGTAGTAGGCGAGCGGGAAACCGGTGACGAAGATGACCACGGCGGCGACGAGGATCGCGGCCAGGGCGTTCCCGGTGCCGTGGGTGAGGCCGATGCCGGCGCCGATCGAGAAGTCGGCCAGGTAGGCGATCCCGCCCAGCGCCGTGGTGGCCACGACCATCGGCGTCCAGCGGCGGTAGCTGCGCGGGGCGAACCGGAGGGTGTAGTCCTCCAGGGTCTCCCGCGCCGCTCCCCCGGGGTCGGCGGCGCGGGCCCCGGTCTGCGGAGACTCTTCACGGCCGGCGGGTTCTCTCGGTCGTCGCTCGGTGCTGCTCATGCTGTCTCCTGGTCGTGCAGTGGCTGCAACGGCTTCGCAGCCGGGCACCGGGAACGCTAGGCAGCGCGTATTTCCTGCCGCCGCCTCGAACGTGAAGGCGATGTTTCGCGCGTCCTCCGGGTGTTCCGCCCGGTCACCGGCCCGGCGCCGCTCCCGGCGCCCTGCCCCGTGACGGCATGTCCGAATGTGACAGATCACCGTCATTGCCGTCATGGCCGGTGGCGGTGAGGATGTTGTCCATGCCCCTTCCGCACCGTGTCGTCATCGCGGTCTTCCCCGATGTCGATCTCCTCGACGTCACCGGCCCGGCCGAGGTCTTCGCCCTGGCCAACAGGGAGACCGCGGGCCGCGCCGGCTACCAGGTCCGCCTCGCCGGGCCGGCCGCCGGCGAGGTGCGGACGTCGGCAGGTGTGCGGCTGCTGGCCGATCTGGCCTTCGACGAGGTCGGCGGGCGTGTGGACACCCTGCTCGTGCCCGGCGCGGTCGACATGACCGACGACGGCCCCGTCGCCCGGATCGACGCCGGCGTCGTGGCCTGGGTGAAGCGGACCGCCGCGCAGGCGCGGCGGGTGGCGTCGGTCTGCGTGGGCGCGCACGTGCTGGCGGCGGCCGGGCTGCTGGACGGGAAGACGGCGACCACGCACTGGTCGACCGCCGCCCGGCTCGCCGCCGAGCATCCGGCCGTCACCGTCGACCCGGATCCCATCTTCGTGCGGACCGACCGCGGCCGGCTGTGGACGGGCGCCGGGATCAGCGCCTGCCTGGACCTCGCGCTCGCCCTGGTGGCCGAGGACCTGGGCGAGGACGTCGCACTGGCCGTGGCCCGGCAACTGGTGATGTACCTCAAGCGGCAGGGCGGGCAGAGCCAGTTCTCCGTACCGCTCAGCCGGCCCGCCTCCGCCCGCCGCGACATCGACGAGCTGCGGCTGTGGATCGCCGACCACCTCGACGAGGACCTGTCCGCGGAGGTGCTGGCGGCCCGGATGTGCCTGAGCGAGCGGCACTTCGCCCGCGTCTTCGCCCAGGAGACCGGCCTCAGCCCCGCCGCCTACGTCGAGGCCGCCCGCATCGAGGTGGCGCGGCGCCTGCTGGAGACCACCGACGACCCGCTCGGCCACGTCGCGGCCGCGGCCGGGCTCGGCTCGGTGGAGACCCTGCACCGGTCGTTCAGACGGCGGCTCGCCACCACCCCCGCCGCCTACCGCCGCCGCTTCCGCACCCGCGACACCTGACGGACCTCCCCCGCGCGCAGGCAGGACGGACGGCTCCGCCATGCCCGCGTGCTCCTGTGAACCCCGGTGAAATCACCTACGAAAGGCACCCGATGAGCAGCCCCCTGCCCTCCACCACCCTGCGCGATGTCATAGGCCTGGACAGCCTGCCGCCCAAGCTGAGCGACTCCGTCCTGATCATGATCGACTACCAGAACACGTACCGCACCGGCGTCATGGCCCTGGAAGGCGCCGAGGAGGCCCTCGCGGCCGGTGCCCGCCTCCTGGAGCGCGCCCGTACCGCGGGCGTCCCGGTCGTCCACGTCATCAACGACGGCGGCGAGAACACCCCCTACGACATCCGCGCCCGCATCGGCGCCATCAGTGACGAAGTCGCCCCGGCGGACGGCGAGGCGGTCGTGGTCAAGCAGTTCCCCAACGCCTTCCACCTCACCGGCCTGGAGCAGACCCTCACCGGCCTGGGCGCCGCCCCGGGCAGCGGGAAGGACCTGGTCATCGGCGGCTTCATGACCCACATGTGCGTCAGCTTCACGGCCCAGGGCGCCTTCAACCTCGGCTACCGCCCCACCGTCATCGCCGAAACCACCGCCACCCGCGCCCTCACCGCCCCCGACGGCACGGTCCTGCCCGCCACCACCCTCCAAAGCGCCGCCCTGACCACCATCACCGACCTCTTCGGCACGGTCGTCCCCACCGTCGACGCCCTCCCCGCCTGACCCCGGCTCAGGCCGTGCGCGGCGGGGGTGCGTACCCCGCCGCGCCGGCATTGCCGGTCACGGACATGGCCGGTTGGCGCCCTGTCGCCGGCGGTGCCGGCAGGACAGGCTGCCTCCAGCGGTACTCCGGCACATGGGCGGCCCCGGAGGGAGCCCCCGCGGATGCCGGCGACCGTCTACGGAGGGAGAACGCAGGATGACTCGGGAAGGCGTGCCGGAGAATCCGGAGACCGTCGAGCCGACCGGGAGCGAGGCCGCTGGCGAAGGCCTGGCGGGGGAGACATTCGATGTGGAGATCGTCCCCGGTGCGGACATCTCTCCCTATCCCAAGGTCAGCAAAGACATCGTGAACGACTGCACGGTCCTCGTCAGCAAGATCGACTACGCCGATCTGTGGGGACCCCAGAAGAGCAACGTCAAGACCTACCAGTCCGTCCGTCTCGACCGGCAGACCCCGCCACCGGATTTCCAGAACGTCCAGATCCAGATCAACAATCGTCCGGCCCCGTCGACCATGGCCGGCATCCTGGTGGATCACAGCCTGGCGGAGAAGTACCTCAAGGAGGGGCAGAAGGCGTTCGTCCAGCGCAAGGCGCGGGACGCCATGCTCCAGAGTCGCGACAAGAAGAAGATGATGACCGTGCGGAGGAAGAAGTAGCCGCACGCGAGGGCCACGCAGTGACCGCCCCCGTTCCGGGCCCTGATCCGGCGTCGGTCCGGGGGCGGCGCCGCACCGCGTCCTACGCGGCGCCGGGGCCGTCGAGGAAGCGGAGCAGTACGGCGGCCTCCGCGCGGAGCCGGGCGGCCCGGTCAGCGTGCGCAGGTGCGGTCAGCCGTTCCGCAGCCTCCAGCCGCTCGGCGGCCTCCGCGCGCACGACATCGACCACGTTGCTCTCGCTCAGTTCGCGCCGCGCCGCCTCGGTGGTGCCGGCACCGACCGGCGAGTGCTCGAGGGCCACACCGCGGAGCCCGGCCTCGCCCACGGGCACCGCCTCGGCGTTGTCCAGCGCAGCGAGTGCCGAACGCAGGGCACTCACCGCGGACTTGTCGCGGTCTCGCATCGCTTCGGGCAGTGCTTGACGCATACGAAGACGTATAGCCATACCGTTGGACATGCCGCGACCCTATGGCCGTACCCATGGCCTCACAAACGATATCCGCCCGGCGGCCCCGCGCTGCGAACGCACCGCAAGACCGGGGCACCAGGACGTAAGTCGCAGCCGGAGATCCGTACAGCGACGGTGCCGCGGCCCGGTGGGCGGCTGGAAGGGTGTCGATCATCCGCCGTTCCCGAGGGCGACGTCCATCTCCTCAAGCACGTCCTGCCGGAAGCGGCCGCGGGCTGAAACACCCCGCGGCCCTTCTTCGCGCCCGCGCCCTCGCCCTCGCGCCGGCTGCTACCGCTTGGTGATGGTGACGTCGCCCTGGAGGGACAGGGCGTCGCCGAAGCGGCCGAGGGTCAGGCCCGTCGGGGTCACGTCGAGGTGGACCGGGTCCACGTCGACGGGAATGGCCGGGAGGCTGCCCAGCTCGAACTCGATGCCGCGGAGCGCGTCGCCCACGAGCCCGCCGAGGGTGGAGGAGAGGGCGTTGGCGACCCAGGCGGCGATCTCGCTGACGATGTCGCCGTGCGGAGAGAGCTTGAGGTCGAAGGAGCTCACGCTGTCCGTCGTGGCCTTGAGCGTGGTCCCGGACATCGACAGGGTGAGGGTGACGGTCGGGTCGGGCTCCAGCCGCAGGTCGTAGAACGCGTCGGTCGATCCGCCGATGATCCAGTCGATGCCGGCGCTTCCGCTGCCGGTGACGGCGGCGTGCACGCGTACGGCAAGGACGTCACTGCCGACGATCTCGCACCGCACGTTGTGGATGACGATCGTCGCCTTGTAGTAGGCGGTGCCGACCCCGATGTTCTTGGAATCACCGGCGGGAAAGGTCTTGCCTTCGAGGTACGCGGTGGCCGCCTCGGCTATCCGCTGAACCGTGTCCGTGCCGAGCAGGGCGAAGAACGGGCTGGCCGGCCAGGTGTCCGGGAACGGCGGCTGCGGGATGCCGTGCTCCACCAGGTTCATGGCGGCCACGGCCCGCTGCGGCTGGATGACGGGGACCGGTACCGACAGGTCCAGCAGCGGGATGTCCGGCTTGGGCAGCGTGATGCCGGAGAGGACCTGGCGGGCCTGGTCGAGGAGGGCGGGCAGCACGACGTTGTCCAGGATCACCTTCTGGACCTGGCTGGTGTCACTGGCCACGGCCTTGAGGGGGTTCAGGGTGAGCAGACCGGACGGGGACGTGGTGGCCTGGACGTCCACCGTCACGGTCACGTCCCCTTCCACCAGGTTCCCGCCGCCCGTGTCCACGGTGACGTGGACTTGGCGAAGGACGACCTGGAAGGTGCTTCCGTCCAGCGAGTTGTGGAGGGCGGCCGCGTGCTCCGCCACCTGGTCGTCGGTGAACCGGCCGGCGACGGCGCCCTCGGTGAAGCGCGCGCGTAACTCCTTCTCGGAGTACGCGGCCGGGGTGAGGTCGAAGACGGGGGCGGTCTTGACGTCCCAGGTCACCGTGACACTGGTGCCTCCGGCGTCGTAGGGCTGGGAGCCGGTGAAGTAGCGCGGGTACAGCTGGCCGTAGACCTCCTCGGCCGCTTTGTTCACGATGCTGACGTCGGCTCCGACTGCAAGGTCGTAACTCATGGTGCGACTTCCTCTGTCCGAGGTGGTGGGGATGGTGATGACGGCCCTGAGGTGACGGTCATGGGGGTTTTCGCCCGAGCGGCCTCACATCATCGACCGGTGCCGCCGGATCCGGCAATACGGCCCCGTACGCGAAGGCGAACGCCCTCCGAAGCCGTCCGAGGCCGGTAACAAGCCTTGTTTTCAGCCGAGTTGGTCACATTAACCTACCGGCTACCCAAAGTGTCCATGCCAAACCATGAGGCCGCTTCCCCTGGTCGCATGACGTGACACCGGGCAAGCGCTCCTCTCTCACGCCCCCAACGCGCCTGCGCGACCCGCGGCTAGTTCACAGCCGCCGGAGCACCGGTTTGCGACAGCGCACGGGAAGCCGTGGTCCGGCCACCGGGCGGTGTCCTTGGATGGCGGCGTGAGTGACTCGAATTTCGATCTCGCGGTCGGTGTCGGCGGCGACGCCATCAACTCCGGCCTCGGGACGGCATACCAACAGCATCGCGACGCGTTCCGGGGCAGCGTGACCCCGGACCCCATCGAGGGCACGACCTACACCTTCGCGTGGGACTTCCTGGACGCCCCCTCCCTCACCCTCGCCCCGCCGGACGCGGACCTCTGGGGCAAGATGATCAAGGCTGACGGCGTCACGGCCCTCCCGGACTCCGGAGTGCTCCAGTTCACCGCCCAGCAGCTGCAGGCGGACTGCAAGGTGGGAGACACCCCGCTCCCGCAGGTCACCGGCAAGGTCACGGTGGCCCTGCAGCTGAAGCTGGACGGCGGCGGCATCACGGTCGTCCCGCTGGGCGCCTGGCTGGAGAACCTGCCGGACGGCCCGACCAGCATCATCGTCAAGAACGTCGTGGTCCCCACGCTCCTCACGCAGGGCGCCACCCTCCTCAAGGGGCTGAAGATCCCGGCCCAGGACCTCTTCGGGCAGACCGTCACCCTGGACCTCGTCCGCGTGGACGTCATCCCCACGCACCTGGTCCTCGCGTCGGCCGCCGCCGTGGGTCGGAAGGCGGCGGCGCTCGCCACCGACCCCGTGGACTGGCCGACGGACAAGCAGGTGTTCACGCTCATCAGCAAGAGCCTGCTCACCACGCTCCTGACGGCTGCGATCAAGCAGTACGAGAACACGCAGCTGGCCAAGGGCGACAAGACCGTCCAGTTCGTCGCCTCGGCCCGCTGGGACGCGACCTTCCGGCGGGCCACGAACCTGACGGTCGGCGACGACCCCACCACCGCCTCGGCCGGAGTCGACATCGACTGGCACGCCGAGCTCGACCTCGTCCCCATCTCCCCGGACGGCAGCGGCGGCTGCGCCCTGTCCAAGGCGGGCCACGAATCCTGACCCGAACCCGACGGCTCGTCGGACCATCTCGGCGCATCGACCACCCAGGAGAAGCACCACCATGGCAGCCCCCATCGAATTCGACGTCACCTACGACCCGAAGTCGCCCGTCGTCACGGTCAAGGCCACCGGCATCACGAACTCGGCCCTCACCGTCCAGGTGACGGCCCTCGACCTCCGGACGGTCACCTTCAACCCCAGGACGCCCCTCTCCGACGTGCTGTCGGGCATCGTCAACGACCTGGCCAAGAAGGCGCCCGGCGCCGTCAAGGACAAGGTCAAGGGCCTGTCCCCCGACATCCCGATCGGCAAGCCCATCGGCTGCGACATCCCGGTCGGCGGCGCGACCGTCCACGTCGGGCTCGCCTCGCCGGAGCTGGGTTCCCACGGCGGCATGCTCATGATCAGCGGCACCGCCGACGTCTCCTGACCGGCCCGGCCCCCTCCGCAACCAGCCCGACTCACCGCAGGAGACGTACGTGAGCAACCCGCATCCCGAACCCCGGCCGCTGTACCTCGCGGACACCCCCGGCTACCCCCTCGCCCGCACCGTGGAGATGCCCGGCACGGTCGGCTACCCCACCGGTTCCCTCAGCATCCGCTTGGGCGCGCTCCAGGTCCGCGCCGAGGGACTGCCGGAGGCCGTCGCCGGAGAGGAGGGCACGTACCGCATCCCGGCCCTCGTCCTCACCGGCCGGTACGCGCTCGACGCCCGCCCCGACGAGATCCGCGACCTCGACACGGCCGGCAACCTCCGCCCGCTCTCCGAGGAGGCGCAGACGCCCACCCTCCCCGCCGCGAGCCGCGCCGCCGTCCCGCACGACCCGCCGGACCCGGACACGCTCGGCAAGTGGCGCGACCGCGCCGACGCGCACCGCGACAAGCTGATGCAGAGCGAGAACGGCCAGCAGCTGCTCATCAAGTACGGCCGGCACAACGAGAGCTACTACGACGCGTTCGACGACCCGGACGACACCTACGGCCTGAGGCAGCTGTGGCGCGATCAGGGCGTCACCCGGCGGGCGTCCGAACAGACCTACGACACGACGAACCCGGGATCGGCCCTCACCGCTCAGCCGGCGGTCAACGACTGGAGCGACTCTCAGACCGGCACCACCTACAACGGTCATGCGTTCAGGCAGCAGAACAACCTCGCCACCACCCTCGGCTTCATGGCGGAAGACGCATCGGACGAGGTCAAGAAGCAGAAGTACACGGCCGCCGCGCTGGAAACCGTCAACTTCGCCAAGGTCGTCGGCACCACCGGCAACACGGACAAGGACACCGAGCCGATGTCCCAGTCCGCCGTCTACACGGCCATCGACGCGCACACGGGCGAGCTGCCCACCACGACGGAAGAGGAATTCGCGCGCCACATGGCCCTGGCCGACGGAACGTACGCCCTGACCGAGGCGGACGAACCCGAGGACTGGCTCACGCTGTCGCCGGACATGCGCGCCCACATCAGGGGGTTCGGGAAGAACGCCTACCGGCTCAAGGCGCAGCGCCGGCCGGCCGCGACCGACACGCTCCACCTCGGTGCCTGCTCCGCCCGGCTCGAAGACACCCTCATCACCGTGGACCCGGACCGGGGCGACGTCACCGTCACGCTGCCCGCCCTCGCGCTGAGCATCGAGGACGAGGGATGGCACGGGCCGGCCGGAGAAGTGGCCAGGGAGCGGCTGCGCACCATGCGCTTCGTCCGGGAACTGCTCCGCGACGCGATCAGCGAGACCGTCCGGCACGCCGCCCTCACCCGTATCGCGGGTTACGCCCCTCCCCAGGACGGGCGGTCCTGATCCGTGCTCATCCTCGACACCTCCACCGCTCCGGCCCAGGATGTCACCGCCGGCATCTGGACGGAGCTCCTGGCCGGCGACCAGCAGCCCTTCGACGAGTTCCTCACCGAGGCCCTCGCACCGCAGCAGGACTACCTCAGCGACACCGAGCGCAGCCTCTACCGGCACGGGAAACGGCTGCGCCCCGCCGTCCTGCTGCTCGCCGCCAGGATGGTCCACGGCTCCGCCCCGTTGCCGCGCAAGGCGGTCCAGGGCGCCGTCTCCCTGGAGATGCTCCATGTGGCGACCCTGATCCACGACGACATCATCGACGGCTCGGCCCTGCGCCGCGGCCTTCCCTCCGTCAACGCCGCGCGGGGCACCGAGACCGCCGTCCTCGTCGGCGACCTCCAGTTCGTCCAGGCCATCCGCGGCTTCGTCCGGGCCATCGACCGGGACCGTGACATGGCGCTGGTCGAGCTGGTCCTGGACACCGCGTTCCAGATCGGCTGCGGGGAGCTGGACGAGCTGCGCACCGACATGAGCCTCGCCCCCGAGCGGCTGATCCAGCGCTACTGGCACACGGCCGACCGCAAGACCGCCGTCCTCTTCGGCCTCGCCGCCGAAGCGGGCGTCACCCTCGCGGGCGGGCGCACCGGTGACGCCCGCCGGGCCGGCTTCTTCGGGCGCCGGCTCGGCCGGGCCCTGCAGGTCATGGACGACCTCTTCGACCTGGCCCAGGGCGAGGCCGACTCGGGCAAGCCGCGCGGGATGGACCTGCTGCGGCGCCGGGCTTCCCTGCCGCTGGTGTACGCGATGCAGGAGCTGGGCCCGGACCACCGGGTGAGCCGTGTGCTGCGCGGGGAGCCCGTGGACGCCGAGGGGCTCGAGCGGTGCGTCGCCCAGGTGCGGGCCAGCACCGGCTTCTCCCGCGCCTACGCCGATGCCCGCACCCAGGCGCTGGAGGCCATCGAGCTGCTCCGTCCCTTCCCGGCGAGCCGCTACCGGTACGCCCTGGAGGACCTGGCCCTGCACGTCGTCGACCGGAAGCCCTGACCGGGCGGCACCCCGGCTCCCGTACCGCACCCCACCCTTCGCACGGTCCCAGGAGGAGCATCGCCATGACCACGGCCCTGGTCGACTTCGTCTACGCCACCATGCACAAGCGGGTCAACGACCCCGACAGCCCGTACTGGCTGCCGAAGATCCTGGAGCAGATCCGCACCCCTGACGACCACACGCTGTCGCCGCTGACGGTGGACCAGTGGGCCCTCGGGGCACTCACCGGGGACCAGGGCGTGTTCATCGCCGACACCATCGCCGACGCGTGGTGGATCTTCGTGAAGCGGGCCTTCAAGAAGGCCAAGGACGCCGGCGTCTCCGGCCTGCCCGCCAACCTCAACGCCTTCATCAGCCAGCGCAGCAACACCGACCAGTACCCCACGCTGGCGCTGAACGGCGTCACCGTGGCCGGCCTGCCGAACGCCGCGGTCGGAGACCTGACCGGCCTCACCCCCACCGAGAACGGCTACCGCGGCACCATCAGGGTCACGACCGCCGCGTACGACTCGCACGGCTACCAGCCGCAGATCACGATCACCGGGAAGTACCAGCTCGACCAGCACGTCGTCGTCATCGACGCGCCACGGGCCTCCGACGTCAAGCCGCCGACCCAGGTGGTGCTCAAGGGCCTCGACGCGTACGGGGTGGACTGGCCGTCCCAGGGCATCGAGGGCCGCGGGCAGTTCCTCTTCACCGTGACCGGTCTCGTCTTCGACGTGCAGCTGAGCATCGAGGCGACCGGGACCGGCGCCGGCCGCACGGCGAAGGTCACCGTGGAGTCGGTCGCCACCGTCGGCACTCCGTCCTTCACCCTCGACAAGGACCACCTCACGATCGAGGGCGACACGGTCTCCGACCTCAACAAGCAGATCTGGATACAGTCCGCCGTGGCGGCGTTCAACACCCCCGACGCCGCCAAGGCCCTCACCGCCAAACTCGCCGACGCCCTCAACGCGGACGACTTCCGCACCCAGTTCTCCGGCTCCGTCACCGAGCAGCTGGACAAGGCGCTCGACAGCGTCTTCGGCACGGGCACGCTCCCGGCGGACAGCGGGCAGCCTCCGGCGGGCGACGGCCCCCTGGAGGTCTACCTCTTCGACCGGGTACGGGCCTCGCTCAACGACACGGGCTCCGGCTTCTACCCGCCGACCGTCGTCACGTCGTCCAGCGACCCGAAGCTCGACCCGCTGGCGATCGACACGATCGACCTCGGTGACCAGCAGGTCATGGGCGTCCCCGTCAACTTCAAGCTGAACGACGTCACGGTCGGCGGCATCTCCGACGTGCTCGTCCCCGCCGGGGACGCCGCTCTCGTCGCCGAAGGCGTCGACGCGACCCTGCGGTTCGGCCGGATCTCCGGGACGCCGATCACCGTCAAGGCCGCGGTCGTGGCCACCTTCGTCAAGTCCGGCGATCACCTCGACGGCACCATGAGCACCACGGCGCAGCAGCCCTCCGTGGCCCTGGGCCTGTCCTTCTCCGGCCCCGACGCCGACAGCCTCACCATCGGCCTGCGCTCGCTCGCCGTCGACGTCGACCCGGCCCGCCTGGACATCAGCGTCCACGTCGAGGGCCTGCCCGACGACGCGCTGCACAAGATCCTCAACACCGCCGAGATCAAGGCCGGCTTCATCAAGGGCATCCAGGACGGCGCCGCCCAGCGCAAGGACGACATCGCCAAGGCCCTGACGGACAACGCCCGCAAGGTCATCGCCGAGAAGCTGTCGGGCTGACCGCAGCGCGGATGCGGGTCCGTGCGCCGAGCGGACCGTACGCACACCCGCTCCCGTACGAGCCGCTCGGCACACGGACCCGCCCCGCCCCGGAAGGCCTCCCGCATGCAGTTCACCGAGCTCCAGGCCATGCTCGACCAGCACACCACCGGCGACACCCTCACCCTCGCGGCCGCCGACCTCGGCCGCGGGCCGGCCGCCGCGCTGGTCGGCACCTGGCTGGACGACAAGACCCTCACGATCAGCGCGCTCCACCGCGAGGACCACCCGGAGACGAAGACCGTCGTCGTCAACGGCGAACTCAGCGCACTGGGCATCACCGGAGCCCAGGTCACCGGCATCGAGTTCGGCCTCGACCCCGTCGACCGGGCCCCGGCCCTCTTCATCCCCCTCACGGCCCCCGGCGGCTGGACGCTCGCCACGTCCTTCCCCGACACCGAAGGCAGCGACCTGGCCGGCCTCGCCTTCGGCAGCCGCCTCCCCGAGCTCCTGCTCACCTCCGCGCCCCGCCCCGCCCGCGACGGCCGCCCCGCCCTCGGCCGGGGCCTGACCTTCCACGCGCCCGAGGTCCAGGACCCGGCAGCGCTCGGATCCCTCGTCGCGCTGGTCCGCCCCGCGCGGGGATCCCTCTCGCTGACCGGGCCCGTGCGGCTCCGGCCCGTCGGCGACAAGGTCGTGACGGACATCGCGCTGCGGTCCGTACCCGAGCCGTCGGGGGAGTTCGGCGGGGACTTCCTCCTGTGGGCGGGATCGCGCGGCGACGGCCCGCCACTGACGTACGGGCTCCGTCTGGCCGCGGACCTCGTGCTGGCGCAGGACGTCGGCGTGGCCGTCAGCGCGCCGGTCCCCGTGTCCGGGAACGAGATCGTGCTCGCCGTGGACGCGCTGCCGGGCGGTGACGTGGGCACCGGCGTCCTCGCGGGGTGGTACGGCACCGGCGCCGCCGTACAGCAGCTGACCTCCCAGGGGTTCACCCTCGGGGACGCCGTCCGGCTCACCGAACTCGGCGTGACCATCGACGTGACGAAGATCGGTCAGGGCCCGGCCGAGGCCCTGACCGCGATCACCGTCAAGGCCGCGGCGAAGCCCGGGGTCTCCTGGCCGATCGCCGGTGACGACCTCGCCGTGACCGGCGTCGGCGCCCAGCTGACCGTCACCGCACCGCTCCGGCCGAGCCGCTCGGCCACCGTCACCGGATACGGGGACTTCGCCGTCGCGGGCACGGTCGCCCTGCACGCCTCCGCCGCGATCCCGCCCGGCAGTTTCACGCTCACCCTGGACGAGGGGACGCCGGCGCAGCTCAAGGACGTGATCCGGCACTTCCTCCCGAAGGCCGACCTCAACGGCGTGCCCGATCTGACGCTCAAGAAGTTCGACGGCACGGCCGTGCCCACGAAGGGCGAGTACGAGGTGTCGGCCGCCGTGGCCACGGAGTGGCACATCGACGTCGGAGCGTCGCGCCTGCAGCTCGACGAAGCCTCCTTGGCGCTGCAGCACAAGAAGGAGGAGGCGGAGGCGGAGGCCCGCAAGGGCGGCAAGCACCGGGGCGCCCGGAAGTCCTGGCGCAAACCGCGGGCCGTAGCGGCGGAAACGCGGGCCGCGGCCCTCACGAGCGACGCCGCCGCCGCCACTGCCGCTGCCGCCGCGAAGACCACCGGCACCCTCGCCGCGAAGGCGACGCTCGGCCCGGCGGCCGATCGCGACGGCGCCATCGCCTTCGACGCCTCCTGGCACCTCCCCGGCACCTTCGAACTCGGCGGCACCTTCCCCGAGATCGACCTGACCGCCCTCCTCAAGGCGCTCGCCTGCGAGATCGACGTGCCGCTGCCCGACGGCCTGCCCACGGTCGAGCTGCGCGACTCGACGGTGAAGCTGCGCCTCGGCGGGGCCCGGGTGGGCGAGCCCGCCGAGGGCAAGGGCTACGAGCTCGCGGTCGGCAGCACGGTCGAGTTCGCCGGGGCCCACGCGCTGACCTTCGTGGGCAAGGCGGCGAAGGACAGCGGCTCCGGCACCCTGTTCGCCGCCGCCTTCTGGCAGGACGGCTGGACGTGGGCGCCGAACCAGGTCCAGGGCTGGTCCGAGGTCCTGGGCATCCTCGGCGACATCACCTTCGCCAAGTCCGGCCTGGCCGTCTGCTCCGCCGACGGCGTCAGCCTGGACGCGGGCTCCCCCCCGGACACGCTCCCGGCCACCCTCGACAAGGGCCTCACCTTCTTCACCGAGATCGGCTTCACCGGGCCGCTGGAGCCGCTCAAGGCCCTGTTCGAAGGCGTGGCCACCGGCGTGCACCTGCAGGCCGTCCTGACCTCGCCGGTGCGGAACTCGGTGTTCAGGGCGTCCATAGCGGAGCAGAAACTGCGGCCCGGCTTCGGCGGACTGGAAGTGGAGATCCAGCCGGCCCAGCTCAGGATCACCCTCAAGACCTCGTGGAACTTCACCGTTCCCGCGATGGGTTCGTCGCCGGAGACACTGCTGCAGTTCGTGGCCGGGGGAACGGTGTCCCGGGAGGGCTTCTCCCTCTTCCTCACCCTCAAGCCCGCCGACGCGGCCCTCGGCACGATCGCCGGGCAGCTCGCCCCGGGGCAGTACGCCTTCGCGCTGGAGGAGCCGGGTCGTACGGCCCTGTCGGCCGTCCCCGTGACCGGCACGGACGGGCAGATCGTGTACGACGCGACCCGTCGGCTGACCGAGGCCGCCGCGCCGCAGGGCGGACCCGCCTGGAAGAACGCCTTCGGCATCGAAGGCTTCGACATCGAGGCGTTCTGGGCGCAGATCGGCACCGGAACGAGCGGCCTCACCCTGGGCATGGGCGGCTCCATCCGCGTCGGCGAGGCCGGGCTGGAGCTGGACGTCGTCGGCGCCCTGGATCCGGAACCCCTCGTCACGGTCTTCCGGTTCTCCCTCACCACCGCCGACAAGGACAAGGGCGTCTCCCTGTGGGACGTCCTGGCGATCGTCGTTTCTCCGCCGGAGGCGCTCGCCTTCCTGAAGAAGATCGTGCTGCACGAGCTGATGTTCTGCGCCGTGACGGTCCCCGGCGGCTGGACGAGCCCGCTGGGCGAGCACTGGGACCAGGGCTTCTACGGCAAGGGGAACATCGACTTCCTCGACAACAACTGGCGCTTCGAGGTCGCCGTCGGCAACGACGGCATCTACGCGAGCAGTGCGATCGCCCACCCCCTCGCCATCGGCGAGGTGTTCACCTTCTCGAACAGCGACGGCACCAAGGGCCCCCAGTACCTCCTCGACACCCGGGGCATCAAGGGCGGCCACCTCCCGGAGAAGATCTTCTGCCTCTCCGGCAAGGTCGCCCTCCTCGGGCTCTCCGTCGCGGTCGAGGCCCGGCTCGGCGGCGAGGGCTTCGCTTTCACCCTCGAAGCCCACCTCCTGGACATCCTGACGTCGGAGATCAGCTGCACCCTCGACACCGGCAGCGGCCTGCACGCCGCCGCGTCCGTCGGCCTGGACTTCAGCGTCGACCTCCCCCGGGGCGTCCTCCTCGGAGGCATCCCCATCGCCGGCGGCACCCTGGTCGGCATCAAGGCGCACGGCGGCTTCGACCTGAAGATCGACGGCAGCGGCGCGAACCTGCGCCTGACGGCCGGCTGCGACGCGTACCTCGCCGGCGTCCACCTGGTCGGGTTCGACCTCGACCTGACCTTCGGCATCCGGAAGTGGGACGACATCGTGGGCTACCTCCAGGACCACCCGGAGAAGCTCTTCGAGAGCCTGGGCCAGGGCATCTGGGACGCCATGAAGGACTGCGCCACCACCAAGGCCGCGGAACTCACCTAGGCCGGATCCACCCGGCCCTCCGGTGCCGTACGGGGCTTGGTGAAGTAGTCCGAGTCCCGGGGGCGGGTCGCGTCGCGGCCGGAGGGCCGGGGTGCCGGTTCCAGATGGGGTATGTGTTTGGAGCAGTGAATGTAGGCCTCCTCGACGGTGAGACGGACCCACATCTCCGGACTGCGCCCGGGCGCGACGTCAGTGGGCAGGCCCGGATGGATACGGCGCAGGTCGCTGTCGCCGTGGAGGCGGGCCACGCCATTGATGTGAAGTCCCACGTGGTGGTGGGTGAAGTCCACGAAGAGCATGCCGAGATGAGGGTTCTCGATCACGTTGCCGGCGCTGGCCATCACGCCGTTCCCGCGGAATTCGGGGTAGGCGAGCGTGCGGGCGTCGATCACGTGGACGAATCCCGGTGGCCCGGCCCGGAAACTGGCGTCGCATTCGCCCCGGGAGTCGGCGGTGGCCAGGAAGACCATCGCCTGCCGGCCGATGAAGTCCCGCATCTCGGGGGTGAGATGGCGCCGCACCTGCTGGTCGTAGAACCGGTCGGCGCGGTCGGCGGTGCCGAAGTGCTGCTGGAGCTGGCGTTCACCCGCTGATCCGAATGGCGGCGGCGGCAAGGTCACGAGGGAGTTCTCCTGGCAGGGGGAAGGTGCTGCGGGATCAGGAAGCGGACAGCACGGGGGTCTCGAACGGGTCGTGATGGATGCGGTCGGGCCGGGTGCCGCTGAGCGTGAGCGTCTCCTTGGCGGAGACGACCATCCGGGCCGGGCCGCTGAGGAAGACGTCGCACTCGTGCCACGGCCCGTATTCGGCCAGCACGTCCGGGAGCGTTCCGCGGATCCCGGGGACGTACTCGTCGGAGACCGCGCCCCTGATGGTCAGCCAGTGGTACCGCTGGGCCATCCGGAGCATGTCGTCGACCCCGTACAGCTCCGCCCCGGTCCGGGCGCCGAGGAACAGGTGCACCTGCCTGCGTCCCCCTCGGCGGGCGACCTCTTCGATGAGGGCGCGGATCGGGGCGAGACCGGTGCCGCCGGCCACCAGGAGCAGGTCCTCGTGCTCGGCCGCGTCCAGGACCATGTCGCCCATCGGGGGCCCGAGCCTGATGACGTCCCCCACCGCCGCCCGTTGCACCAGCGCCTCGCTCACCGAGCCGCCGGGCACGGCACGCACGTGGAAGGTGAGGGTGCCGTCCTCACGAGGCGCGTTGGCGACGGAGTAGTAACGCCACTGCTTCGGCCACCACGGCGTCTCGATGCTCACGTACTGGCCGGCGGCGTACTCGTACGGCATGTGGGGACGTACGGTGATTTCGGCGATGCCGTGGCCGCGCGCGACGCGGTGGACCACCGTGGCGGGCCACACGGCCGGCCGTACCGCCTCGTCCTCCTCGGCCGCGCTGATCATGACCTGGGCGACCGCGCCGTACGCCTTCGTCCAGGCGGCGGCGATCTCCGGGGTCCACGCGGAGCCGGCGTACCGGGCCAGAGAGGCGAGGAGGCATTCGCCCACGGCCGGGAAGTGCGCGGGGAGCGTGCCGAACTTGCGGTGATCGCGGCCGAGGTGTCCGCAGAAGCGGACGAGGTTCCGGGGATCGTCGACCAGGTCCACGACGCGCAGCAGTGCGCGCAGGAGGCGATCGCGCTGGGTGTCCATCCCCGGCGGGAACATGGCACGGACTTCGGGGTAGCGGGCGAAGAGGATGGCGTAGAAGTAGACCGTTATCTCCCCCGCGAGGGGTTCGACCACTGACAGGGACGTCCTGATGAGTCCTATTTCGTGGTCCGACAAAGGCGCTTCCGGCGCGTCCGGGGCGTCTGGCGCATCTGCGGTCTCCGGCTCTCCGTCGTACGCGCCGGCCAGGGCGGGCGCCGGATAATGCGGGTCCGGGTACTCGGGGGCCGGGTGTACGGGGGTGCTGTTCGGACGACCGATCCGGAATCTCAACGGGACAGTGCTCTCCCGTTCGCCGTGCATTCTGAACGCCACTGGGAGCCGAAGGGGATCAACACAAAGACCTCATGGGGTGCCGAGGCGATGAAACGGACTAGCCGCTTCCGGATGCCCTCAGATCCTTGGCGAGGAGAACGGGACAGGAAAGAGGGACTTCTACTAGAACTCGGAGCGAGAACTTGTGGAATCACCCTGACCACCCGTGACCGTTGTGCTGATTTAGGTAACTGTTAGGGAGAATCACCCCCGTTCCCCGACTTGATCACTGACAGTGGAAAATCCGGCGAGACTACCGCCATGGATCTGCTGTCTCTGCGTTATTTCCAGGCCGTGGCCCGCCACCAGCACATCAGCCGCGCGGCCGAGGAGCTCCGGGTCGCCCAGCCGTCGGTGAGCCGGACCATCATCCGGCTCGAGTCCGACCTCGGCGTCCCGCTCTTCGACCGCCGGGGCCGCCGGATACGGCTGAACGAGCACGGCGCGGCCTTCCTCCTCCGGGTCGAGCGGGCGCTGGCCGAGCTCGACGACGCCCGGCGGGAGATGGCCGACGCCGCCGGTGCCGGCCCGGGCCGTGTCGCCGTCGCAGCCGAGACGCTGCTTCAGCTGGCCGGAGTACTGGCCGCGTTCCGCGCACACCGCCCCGGGGTGAAGGTGCACGTGTCCCAGGCTCCGGTGGGCTCGATGCGGCAGCGCCTGAACTCCGCCGAGGTGGACTTCGCCCTGGCCTCCCAGCCGCTGGCAGGGCCCGGCCTGTGCTCCGTGGAGCTGGTGCGGGAGGAGGTGCTGCTGGTCGTCCCGCCCGGCCATCCGCTGGCGGGCCGGGAGCGCGTCACGGTGGCCGAGCTGGCCGACGAGGATTTCGTCAGCACGCGCACCGGGCACTGGCAGCGCGCCCTCCTGGACAGGCTGTTCGCCGGGGAGGGACTCACACCGCGCATCGTCTGCGAGGGCGACGAGGCCGCCGCCACTCCGGAGCTGGTCGGCGTCGGCCTGGGCATCGCCCTGATGCCCGCGATCGCCCGGCGGACGCTCGCCGAGCGCAGCCCGGTGTCCTGGCTGCGGCTGGACGCCGAGGACTGCCACCGGACGCTGACCCTGGTGTGGCGCGAGAACGCCTACCTCTCCCCCGCCGCCCTGGACTTCCGCCGGCTGGCCATGGAGCTCATACCCAGTGAGTCATGAGCACATGACGAAACCGGTCGTGGAACGCATGAGCCCGCGGCACTAGCGTCGAAGACGGCCACGGGGGTTCCGACGAGGGAGAACAGCGATGAGTCATGGACACGGCACCGCGGAAGGCGGTTTCCGCAGCTACGTGGAGGCCGTCCTCGACGTGCTGTCCGCCGACCCGGAGCGCGAGGTCATCACCGACGCCGAGGGGGCGGTGACCCGGGCCGCGGAGTTCCGGGACCAGGTCCACCGGCTCGCCGGGGAGCTGATCGAGCGCGGGGTGGGCCGCGGCGCCACGGTCACCCTGCTCACCGGCAACACCGCCGAGGCCCTCGTCGCCCGCTACGCCGCCAACCTGTCGGGGGCCCGGGTGGTCGGCCTCTACGAGGGCATGAGCGCGCCGGCCATGGCAGGCATCATGGCGAGCGTCGACTGCTCCCTGCTGCTGGTGGACGCCCAGCGGCACGCCACCGCCGGTGAGCTGCGGCAGCTCACCGACCCCGCCGGAGTTCCCCCGATGCTGTCCCTGGGGCCGAGCGGCTTCGCCGAGGACGTACTGGCCGTGGCCGCCCGCCGCCCGGCGCGGCGGGTGGGCGCCCCGGTGGGCCCGGACGACGACTGGTGCATCCGGCACACCGGCGGAACCACCGGCATGCCCAAAGGCATCCGGATGACCCACGGCTCGTACCGGCGAACCCTGGACCAGCAGCTCGCCGACGCCGGCGACCCGCCCCGCTACCTCGCCTGCACCTCGCTCGCCCATCTCGCCGGCATCGTCGCCGACATGACCCTCTTCCGGGGCGGCTCGGTGGTCCTGCGGCACGGTTTCGAGCCCGGAGACGTGCTGGCCGCGATCGAGCGCGAGCGCATCACCCACACCTGGCTGCTGCCGCCGCTGCTCTACCGGCTCCTGGACCACCCGGACCTGTCCGGCACCGACCTGTCCAGCCTGAGCCGCATCACCTACGGGGGCACCGCCGCCTCACCGGTCAGGCTGCGGCAGGCGGCCAAGGTCCTGGGGCCCGTGCTCTACGGCTGGTACGGGCAGTCCGAGGCGCAGTCCATCACCGAAGCGGGACCGGGCGAGCAGGAGCGGACGGGCTTCGGCGGGCACCTGACGGTCGGCCGGGCCATGCCCGGCGTCGAGATCGCCGTCCGGGACGCCGGCGGCACCACCCTGCCGCCCGGGGAGCGGGGCGAAGTACAGGTGCGTTCGCCCTTCATGATGCACGGCTACTGGAAGCAGCCGGAGCTGACCGCCGAGGTGCTGCGGGACGGCTGGGTGCACACCGGTGACGTCGGCTACCTCGACGAGGACGGCTACCTCTACATCGTGGACCGGATCAAGGAGATGATCGTGGTCGTCGGGGGCCACGTCTATCCGGCGGAGCTGGAGGACCTGCTGCTGAGCCATCCCGCCGTCGCCCAGTGCACGGTCTTCGGCAGCCGGGACGAGGAATCGGTGGAGCACGTCCACGCGGCCGTGGTGCCCGTCGCCGGTCAGCACCCCTCCCTGGAGGAGATCCGGGACTTCGTCACGTCCCGCAAGGGGCGCCTCTACGCTCCCGAGGCCCTGCACCTGGTGCCCGCCCTTCCGCTGACGGCCGCGGGCAAGCCGGACAGGCAGGAGCTGCGGTCCCGGCTGTCCGGCTGAGGCGGGAGGCGGCGGCCGCCCGGCCCGGTTCGCACCCTTTCGGGTGGACAAGACGCCCGGCGAGCCGTTCACGCACCCCTTCCGGCCCAGGATGCGAGGGACCGCTCAGGAGGACCCGTGCCCGATCCGTATCGCAGGGAAGTGCTGGGGCTCGCGGCCAAGGGCGCGCTCGCCGGCATCACCGGAGCCGTCCTCGGCCCGCCCGGCAGCCGGGCCCTGGCCGCCGCCGCGTCCCGTACGCACTTCCGTGCCCTGGTCATCGGCTCGGGCTTCGGCGGCTCCGTCGCGGCGCTGCGGCTGGGGCGGGCGGGGGTCGACACGCTGGTCGTGGAGCGCGGCCGGGACTGGCCCACGCTCCCCGCCCGGCCCGTCTTCGGCTCGTCCACCCGGATCACCAGCACGATGTTCTGGTTCCGCCGCACCACCCGGTGGCCCGGCATGCTCCCCGTCCCCGTCACCCCCGCCCCCGGCGTCATGGAGCTGTCCGAAGAGCGCAACCTCGACATCGCCTGCGGGGCGGCCGTCGGAGGCGGCTCCGTCGTCTACACCGGCGTGACGATCGCCCCGCCGCGGCGCTGCTTCGAGAGGCTGTACCCGCCCGGCCTGTCCTACGACGAGTTCACCGGCCGGTGGTTCCCCGCCGTGCGCGCCATGCTGCGCGCCGGCCCGATGCCCGAGGACGTCTACGACTCCGCGCCGTTCACCCACTCCCGGCTGTGGGACCGGCAGCTCGCCAACGCGCGGATGACGACCCGCCCCGCCGACTCGGCCTTCGACTGGCACGCCGTCCGGCAGGAGCTCGCCCACGCCCTCCCGCCGTCGGCGACCATCGGCGAGTCCGACTTCGGCTGCGGCAACGGAACCAAGCGGGACCTCACCCGCACCTACCTCCCGGCGGCCCTGGCCACCGGCCGCGTCCAGCTGCGCGCGCTGCACGAGGTGCGGTCCGTCGGCCGCGGACGCGACGGCACCTACTCCGTCGTCGTGCGGCGCCTGGGCGAGGACGGCGCCGCCCTCGGCACCACCGAGTACACGTGCGAGATGCTCTTCCTCGCGGCCGGCACCCTCAACACCAACCGGCTTCTCGTGGCCGCCCGCGAGGAAGGCCGCCTCCCGGACCTGCCGGAGACCGTCGGCACCGGATTCGGGGACAACGGCGACCAGGCGAACCTGCGCTCACAGCCCCTGGAGCCCATCGGCCCCGCCCAGGGCTCCCCCTGCGCGTCCACCGCCTTCTTCCCCACCGGATTCGGGCTGCCCCTGCGCGTGGAGAACTGGCTGCTCTCCGGCTACGCCTCCCTCCCGGCGACCGCCACCTTCGCCATGACCGCGGACACCGACCACCGGGGCACCTTCCGGTACGACCGGCCGACGCGCCGTGTGGTGCTGGCGGACTGGACGCGGGAGAAGTCGGCGGCCGCGGCCCGCGCCTTGCCGGCCTTCAGCACCCGGGTCATCGAGGCCAACCCGGGCAGCCTCCCGGTGACGGTGAACAACCCCTACCCCTTCACCGGCCACCCCGTCGGCGGCTGCGTCATCGGCCGCTCCACGGACCTGGAGGGCCGGGTCAAGGGCTGCAAGGGCCTGTACGTCGTGGACGGCTCGCTGCTGCCGGGAAGCGTGGGCGGAGCCAACCCGTCCCTGACGATCGCGGCCCTCGCCGAACGCGCCTTGGCGGGCATCGTCGCCGCGGGCGGGTAAGGCAGGCAGGGCCGTGTCAGGGCCGAGCTGATTGCCGGTCAGCCGGCGGCGGTGCCGAACCACTTGGGCAGGTGGTCCCGCAGATCCTGCTGGTCCTCGCCCACCCACGCCACGTGACCGTCGGGCCGCAACAGCACCGCGGGCACGTCCAGTTCCTCGCTGACGTCGACGACGTGGTCGACGCGGTCCGCCCAGCCCTCCACCGAGAGCCGGCCGGTCTGGTCGAGCAGCAGACCGCGGCCGCCGTGCATCAGCTCGTAGAGGCGACCGCGCTTCAGCTGCACGTCCCGCATCCGCAGGCCGAGCAGCTCGTGCCCCTCGCCGAGGTCGTAGCGGATCCCGATCGCGGTGATCTTCTCGATCAGGTACCGGTTCACCTCCTCGAAGTCCATCAGCTCCGACACCAGCCGGCGCACCGCCTGGGCACCCGGCTCGGTGGACATCAGCTCCATCTGCGCGCGGGTGTTGTCCAGCACGTCGGCGGCTACCGCGTGCCGTTCGGCGTGGTAACTGTCCAGCAGCCCCTCGGGCGCCCAGCCGCCTATCTCGGCGGCCAGCTTCCAGCCGAGGTTGAACGCGTCCTGCACGCCGAGGTTGAGGCCCTGCCCGCCGGTCGGCGGGTGGATGTGCGCCGCGTCCCCGGCCAGCAGCACCCGGCCGACCCGGTAGCGCTCGGCCTGGCGGGTGGCGTCGCCGAAGCGGGAGAGCCAGCGCGGCGAGTGCACGCCGAAGTCGGTCCCGGCGGTGGCCCGCAGCTGCTTCTTGAACTCCTCCAGGGTCGGCGGGACGGTGCGGTCCTCGGCCACCCCGTCGGCGGGCACCACGACGCGGTAGATCCCGCCCCCGAACGACCCGGCGCCGAACCGCTTCTGGGTCTTGCGGACCTCGGCCATCACGGCGGCGATCTCCTCCGGAGGCACGCCCACCTCCATCTCGCCCAGCAGCGTCTCGACCCTGGTGGGCTCGCCGGGGAAGCCGACGCCGAGCAGCTTGCGCACCGTGCTGCGGCCGCCGTCGCAGCCGACGAGGTAGTGCGAGCGCAGCCGCGTGCCCTCCGCCAGCTCGACCGTCACTCCCTCTTCGTCCTGGCTCAGCCCGGTCACGGCGACACCGCGCCGGATCTCGGCACCGAGTTCGAGGGCACGCTCGTTGAGCAGCCGCTCGGTGACCGGCTGCGGGATGCCGAGGACGTACGCGTGCGCGCTGTCCAGCCGGTCGGGCCACGGTTTGTCGATGGCGGCGAAGAACCCGCCGACCTGGTACTGCTTGCCGTGCTCGAGGAACCGGTCCAGCAGACCGCGCTGGGCCATCACCTCGACGCTGCGCGCGTGCAGACCGAGCGCCCGGACGTGCCCGGCCGGCTCCGCGTCCCTCTCCAGCACGACCACGTGCACACCGTGCAGCCGCAGTTCGCAGGCCAGCATCAGTCCGGTCGGTCCGCCGCCGGCAACGATGACGTCGATCATCACAATCCCTATTTCCGCAGGTCCAGGCTTTGCCCGCTGATTCTGCGGCATGACGGGGGCCTTGCCGCAAGGCCCCCTGTGCGCTATAAGTTAAGAGTGGCGAGGAGTGGTCAGCACTCCTCGCCTTTGCCGTTCGCCGTTCGCCGTTCGCCGTTCGCCGTCCGTGCTCCGTCGTCCGCCGTGGCCTGCAACCGCGCCCGGTACCGTCCCGGCGTCGTCCCGAACTCCCTGCTGAAGGCGTGCGAGAGCGCGTACGGGCTGCCGTAGCCGACGCGGCGCGCGATGGAGGCGAGCGTGTGCCGGGGGCGGGAGACGCCCGCCTCGGCGGCCAGGCGCTCGTCGGTCCACGGCGCTGCCGGATCCGTGTGCAGCGCAGGCAGGGCGGCGGCCGTCACCTCGTCGTCCAGGACACCGGGCCACGCTCCGGTCGGCATCGCCTTCTGCAGGTCCTCCGCCCCTCCTGCGACAGCGGCTTCTGCCTCGGCCAGGAGCAGGCGACCGCCGGCCGCCGCCGCATCCTCGAACGGGCCGCGGCCGAGCGCGAGCTGATCGTCCCCGCGCACTTCGGCGGGCCGGGTGCCCTGGAAGTCCGCAAGCAGGGCAGCGGTTTCGCCCCGCCCGGTTTACGATCATGGAACGCAGACCCACAGGCGACGAAAGAGTGGTGCCCCTCATGCCGGCCGTTCCCGCCGATCCCACCATGATCCATCCGATGCCGGGTCAGCCGCGCGTGGTGCTGCTCAAGCCCCTGGTCGCCTCTCCGCTCATCGAGGTCGGCGAGTACTCCTACTACGACGACCCGGACGACCCGACCGCGTTCGAAACCCGGAACGTGCTCTACCACTACGGGCCGGAGAAGCTGGTCATCGGCAAGTTCTGCGCTCTGGGGACGGGGGCGCGGTTCATCATGAACGGCGCCAACCACCGCATGGACGGCCCGTCGACGTTCCCCTTCCCCATCATGGGCGGCTCGTGGGCCGAGCACATGGACCTCATCACCGGTCTGCCCGGCCGCGGCGACACCGTGGTCGGCAACGACGTCTGGTTCGGGCACGGGGCCACGGTCATGCCCGGTGTCCGCATCGGCCACGGCGCCATCATCGCTTCGGGCGCCGTCGTCGTGGACGACGTCCCGGACTACGGGATCGTCGGCGGCAACCCCGCCCGGCTGATCCGGCGCCGCTACGACGACACCGACGTCGCGCGTCTCCTCGAACTCGCCTGGTGGGACTGGCCGGCCGAGCACATCACCGAGCACATCCGCACGATCATGTCCGGCAGCGTCGACGCCCTGGAGGCAGCGGCTCCGCCGCGGACGCGATGAGCCGGTCCGGGCCGCCCGGCGGATCGTCGCGTGAGCGGAGTCAGGTCTGGGCGGTGGGCCGGACGACGATCTCGTTCACATCGACGGTCGCGGGCTGCTCGATGGCGAACGCGACGGCTCGGGCGATCGCTTCGGGCGGAATCGCGATCCGGTCCCGCATCTCCGCTATCCGCGCTCTGACTTCCGGATTCGTCGAGGCGTCGGCGAAATCGGTGGCGACCGCACCGGGCGAGACCGTCGTCACCCGCAGGGAGTCACCGGCTTCCTGACGCAGGCCCTCGCAGATGGCGCGGACCGCGAACTTGGTGCCGGCGTAGACCGCCATGGCCGGCACGACGCGGAACGCGGCCGTGGAGGCAATGGTGATGAAGTGGCCCGTGCCCTGGGCCCGGAAGACCGGCAGCGCGGCGCCGATGCCGTGCAGCACGCCCTTGACGTTGACGTCGACCATCCGGTCCCACTCGTCGACGCGCAGGTCGTCGAGGGGCGAGATCGTACCGGCCCCGGCGTTGCTGACCAGCACGTCGAGCCGGCCGAACCGCTCGCGGGCCAAGGCGACCAGGGCGTGCAGGTCGTCGCGCCGGGTCACGTCCGTACGGGTCTGCACGGCTGCGCCGCCCGCCTTCTCGATCCGCGCCACCAGCTCCGCGAGGCGCTCGGAACGCCGTGCCCCCAGGACGAGCCGCGCCCCCCGTTCGGCCAGCAATAGTGCGGTGGCCTCGCCGATGCCGCTACCGGCCCCTGTGATCACCACGACCTTGCCGTCGGTTTCCGGCATCGTGTCCCCCTTCCTTCCGGGCACCGGTCGCGTCCGCGTGGGTACCCGTTCCGTCCGCGCGCCGGCCGGTCGACCGGCGCCGGATGCCAGTCTGCGGTGGCCCTAACCTGGTATCCAGAGCGTGTTTATTCTGGAACCAGAGGTGCCACTCATCGTGCAGCAGCAGCCGGATCAACGTCGTGAGCTGGGGGCTTTCCTCCGCAGCCGCAGAGAGCGGATCACTCCCGATGAGGTCGGGCTGCCGCATGCCGGGCGCCGCCGCCGGACGCCGGGCCTGCGCCGGGAGGAACTCGCGCTGCTCGCCGGGATCAGCGCGACCTGGTACACGTACCTCGAACAGGGCCGGGACATCCGTGCGTCGGAACAGGTGCTCGACGCCCTCGCCTCGGCGCTGCGGCTCGGCCGGCACGAGCGCGGTCACCTCTTCCGGCTCGCCGGTCACGCCCCCGCCTCCGAGGCCGAAGCCGATGAACCCGAGCCGCTCGCTGCCGAGGTGGCGGCCGTCCCGCTCCTGCTCCAGCCCCATCCGGCGTACATCATCGGCGGCAACTACGACGTGCTCAGCCGCAATCGGGCGGCCGACGAGCTGTTCCCGAACCTCACCGCCGCGGCAGCGGAACGGCCGGCGAACTTCGCCCGCTGGGTGTTCCTCGAGCCCGCGGCCCGGGACGTCCTGGTCGACTGGGAGCTCGACGCGCGCGGCCTGCTCGCCCGGCTGCGCACGCTGGCCGGCCGTCACCCGGGCGACCTCCGGTACACCCGGCTGATCGACGAACTGCGTGCGGGCAGCCCGGAAATGCGTGCCTGGTGGCCGCAGTACGACGTACAGGCCCGGCGCAGTGGACGGAAGCGGCTGCGGTGCCCGGGGCGCGGGGTGGTCGAGTTCGCCTACACCGCGTTCCATCTCGCCGAACAGCCGGACCGGACACTGGTGATCTACCGCGACGACCGGGAGCCGGCCGGATGAGCCCTCAGGCGGCGCCGTTCCTTTTCATACGCCGGGAATCAGCAGGCTGAGGGGATTGATGTCCATCCCGACCACCTGAGCCGGTACGGACACCTTTCGTCCGACGTTGCCGCTGTCGGGCCCGGGAACGCTCTCGAAAGCGCGGTCCACGTCCTTGTCACCGACAGCATGGGCTGCCGTCACAGCCGACAGGACGAGCGCTCCACTGACAGCGCCCAGCACAGAAATCCTTCGCAGAGACACCATGACCTCCTCAAAAACGGGACCAGCGGAATTGCGGGCGGCGGCACGCTCCGCCCTCAAGGGCGGAACCGGCACCTCGCTGAAAGGCAACCGCTTCCGGCGGATACAGTTGCGCTCATTCCGCCACATGGGGGACGCCCGCCACCCCGCCGGGCACCCCCGCCGCCGTCCGGGGAGGCGGGCAAGGCGCTCCGGCCGTGCGGCACCGAGCCGATGGGGCAGCGACTCGAAGCAGCCAGGCCCCCCGACGGCACGAAGGCGCGAGCGGCGATGCAACGGCGGCCGGCCCCGGACTGAAGTCCGACTCAAGTCCCTTTCCGGCCACGGGCGTTGGCCGATGCCGGCCCATTGACACCATCCGGTCTCACCCTCAACAATCGGCAGATCGGTCCAGGCCTGAAACGATCACACCAAAAGCAGCAATCGGGCCACCAGCACCGACACCCTGCAGGCTTCTTACCCCCCTCTTCACCTTTGGTGATTCGCGTTCATCACGCCCACCGACGTCGGCCGCGTCGGTCACTGGACCCCACGGGGAGAGCATGTTCGATTCTCGGGATGCCCGTCTTCCTTTGTCGGCTGCTCAGACCGGCATCTGGTACGCCCAGCAACTGGCCCCGGAGAACCCGACCTACATTCTCGGGGAATACCTGGAAATACACGGCCCGGTGAACACCGCGTTGCTGGAGGAATCGGCCCGGCGCGCCATCGCCGAAGCGGAGGCGCTCCGGGTCCGCTTCGTCACCGACAGCGCCGGTCCCTGGCAGATCGTCACCCCGCTGGCCGGCCTGACCGTACCGCTCATCGATGTCAGCGCGGAGCCCGATCCGCGCGGGGCCGCCCTGGCGTGGATGGAGGCCGACCTGGCGCGGCCGCTCGACCTGGCCTCCGTCCCGCTCTTCACCTGCGCCCTGTTCCGGGCGGCACCGGACAGGTTCTTCTGGTACCAGCGCGTTCACCACCTCGTCATGGACGGCTACGGAGCGGCGCTCGTCATCCGGCGGCTCTGCGACATCTACACCGCGTTGTCGCGCGGCCTGCCGGTCGACGAGGAGACCTTCGGTCCCTTGCGTCTCCTCCTGGAGGAAGAACGCACCTACCGTTCATCGGAACAGTTCGCTCAGGACCGTGAGCACTGGACCGGGCGGTTCGCCGACCTGCCGGAACCGGTGACCCTCGCCGGCAGGTTCTCTCCCACGTCCCCCAGCGTGCGGCGGGCGACGGCACAGCTCCCCCGGTCGGGCATAGAGCGGCTGCGGGCCGTGGCCCGTGGCGCACGGACGACCTGGCCCTCGGTCGTCGTCGCCGCCACGGCCGCCTATCTGCACCGCATGACAGGCGCACGCGACGTCACGGTCGGCCTGGGCGTCACCGGCCGCGACACGTCGCTTTCCCAGGAGATACCGGGAATGGTGTCGAACGTGCTGCCCCTGCGTCTGGCGGTACGGCCGGACACGGTCTTCTCCGGCCTCGTCCAGCAGGCGTCGCAGGAAGTCTTTTCCGTACTCCGGCACCAGCGCTACCGGTACGAGGACCTGCGCCGGGATCTGGGCCTGTTCCGCGACGACCGGAAGCTGTTCGGCCCGGTCGTCAACATCATGCCCTTCGATTACGACCTCCGGTTCGGCGACTCCCGCGCGACGTCCCACACCCTTTCGGCCGGGCAGGTCGAAGACCTGTCGATCACCGTCTACCAGCGGGCGAAGGAGCAAGGCCCGCGCATCGACTTCGACGCCAACCCCGCGCTGTACGAGGACGGTGAGCTCGCGGACCACCACCGGCGCTTCCTGCGGATCCTGAACGCCGACGCCGGCCTGCCGGTCGGCGCGATGGAACTGCTCTCGGCGCGGGAGCACCGTCTGCTCGCGGCCTGGAACGACACCGCGAACGCGACGCCCGACGCCGGGAGCAGCATTCAGCAACGGTTCGCCGGGCAAGCAGCGCGCACTCCGCACGCGGTGGCCGTCCGGTCGGACGACGAGGAACTGACCTACGGGGAACTGAACGCCCGGGCCAACCGCCTCGCACACCGGCTGATCGGCATGGGAGTGGGTCCCGAATCCCGGGTGGCCTTTCTGCTCCGGCGGTCGGCCGGCCTCGTGGTGTCCGTCCTGGCGGTGCTGAAAGCGGGTGGCGTCTACGTACCGCTGCACCACAGCCACCCGGCAGCGCGACAACAAGCCATCATGGCCGAGACCGAAGCCGACGTACTGCTCACCGACCAGTCCTCACAGGCCGCACAGAGCGCAGAGGGCCGCGCATTCCCGCACGGCGCACGGGTCGTCGTCGTTGATGCAGATCAACTCCTCGCCGGCGAGGACGGCGAGGACGACAGTGATCCCTCCGTGGACACCCACCCGGAGCAGCTCGCGTACATCATGTACACCTCCGGGTCGCTCGGTGCGGCGAAGGGCGTGGCCGTCACCCACCGGGACGTGCTCGGCCTGGCATCCGACCGCTGCTGGCGAGGCGGCGACCACGAGCGGGTGCTGCTGCATTCCCCGCACGCTTTCGACGCCTCGACGTACGAACTGTGGGTTCCCCTGCTCAACGGCGGCCAGGTCGTCGTGGCCCCTCCCGGTGAGGTGGACACCCGCGTTCTCGCGCGCCTCGTCGCCGGCGGAAGCGTCACGGGCCTGTGGCTGACGGCGGGCCTCTTCCAGGTGATGGCCGAAGAGTCCCCCGGCAGCTTCGCCGGTGTCCGGGCGGTGTGGACCGGAGGCGATGTCGTCCCGGCCGCAGCGGTCCGGCGGGTGCTGGACCACTGCCCGCGGACCGCGGTCGTCAACGGTTACGGCCCCACCGAGACCACCACCTTCGCCGCACACCACACGACGCGGGCACCGGACCAGGTGCCGCACAGCGTGCCCATCGGCCGCGCCATGGACGGCATGCGGCTGTACGTCCTCGACGGAGGCCTGCAACCGCTCCCGGTCGGCGTGGTGGGCGAGCTCCACATCGCGGGGGCAGGGCTGGCACGCGGCTACTTCGGCCGGCCGGGCCTGACCGCCGAGCGGTTCGTCGCTGATCCCCTCGGCCCGGCGGGCTCCCGCATGTACCGCACGGGCGACCTGGTGCGGAGGCGTTCCGACGGGGCCCTCGATTTCGTGGGCCGGACCGATGACCAGGTGAAGATCCGCGGCTTCCGGATCGAGCCGGGCGAGATCGAGGCCGTGCTGTCCCGGCACCCCGGCCTGGCCCAGGCCGCCGTCGTCGCCCATGAGCACCGGCCGGGAGACCAGCGTCTCGTCGCCTACGCGGTGCCGGTGACAGCGGCCGGACCGGTGAGCGACGAGCCGGCGCAGGTCCAGGCACAGCCCCAGACGCAGACCCGGACCCGGCCGCATGCCGAGGCACAGCAGGTCGGCGAATGGCAGTCGATCTACGACTCGCTCTACGAAGACGCCGCCGCGCACCTGCCGGGCTCGAACTTCACGGGATGGAACAGCAGCTACGACGGACAGCCCATCCCCCTGGCCGAGATGGAGGAATGGCGGGCGGCCACGGTCGAGCGCGTCCTGTCGTTACGGCCCCGCCGCGTGCTGGAGATCGGCGTCGGCACCGGCCTGCTCCTGGGGCCGGTGGCCCCGCGGTGCGAGGAGTACTGGGCGACCGACTTCTCCGCCCCGGCCGTCGAGGCACTGAGGGCGCACGTCGGCCGTACCCCCGGGCTCACCGGCCGGGTGACCCTGCTGCACCAGCCGGCACACGACTTCGACGGACTGCCGACCGGATTCTTCGACACCGTGATCATCAATTCGGTGGTGCAGTACTTCCCCAACGCCCGCTATCTGGTCGAAGTGCTGCGCAAGGCGACGGAACTGGTGGTCCCCGGCGGGGCCGTGTTCGTCGGCGACATCCGTAACCTCCGTCTCCAGCGGTGCTTCCACACCGCCGTACAGGCCCACGCCCCCGCCCCCTCGAAGGACGCGGCCCGCATCCGCCGCGCGGTCGAGCAGAACCTGGCCCGGGACAAGGAACTGCTGATCGACCCGGATTTCTTCGTGGCACTGCCACGCGCCCTCGCCGGTGCCGACGGCACCGGGCTGCGCGTCGATCTGCGCGTCAAACGCGGCCGGCACCACAACGAGCTGACCCGGCACCGCTATGACGTCGTACTGCGCAAACAGCCCGAGGCGCCTCTCGCGCTGAGCGAGGCGCGGCGCCTGCACTGGGGACAGGACGTCGACGGACTGCAGGAGCTGCGCGAGCAGCTGTCCGCCCGGCGTCCCGGAACGCTGCGGCTCGTGGGAGTCCCCAACGCCCGCCTGTCGGGCGAGCTCGCCATGATGCGCATGCTGGACAACGGCGGCGAGCCCGTCGGCCCTCACGAGAAGGCCCCCGACCCCGAAGCCTTCCACGAACTCGGCACGGGGCTCGGCTACCGCGTCGCCGTGACCTGGTCGGGCACCGAGGACCACGGCAGCCTCGACGTCGTCTTCGCCGACGCCGCGCAGACCGCGTCCGCCACGCCCGTGGACACCTATCTCCCGGCGGCCACTGAGCACGGGGAGCTCTCGGCCTACGCCAACGACCCCGACGCCGGCCGGCGGTCCGGCGCACTGGTCACCGCCCTGCGCTCGTACCTCCGGGACCGGCTGCCGGACTACATGCAGCCGTCCGCCGTCGTCGTGCTGGACCGCCTGCCGCTGACCGTCAACGGGAAGCTCGACCGCGCGGCCCTGCCCGCGCCGGACTTCGGCGCGGCATCGACCGGCCGCCCACCGCGCACCGCCCAGGAGGAGCTCCTGTGCGGGCTGTTCGCGGACGTCCTCGGCCTGTCCGCCGTCGGCGTCGACGACAGCTTCTTCGACCTCGGCGGGCACTCCCTGCTGGCCACCCGCCTGGCCGGCAGGGTCAGGTCGGAGCTGGGCATCGAGCTCCCGGTCCGCCTGCTCTTCGAGACACCGACCGTCGCCGGCCTCGCCGAGCGGCTGCCCACGGCACGGCCGGCCCGGCCGGCGCTGCGCCCCGTGGCCCGCCCGGAAGAGATCCCCCTGTCTTTCGCGCAGCGCCGGCTGTGGTTCCTGCACCGGCTGGAGGGGCCCGGCGCGACGTACAACGTTCCCCTGGCCGTGCGGCTGTCGGGCGTCGTGGACCGCGATGCCCTCAGCGCGGCGCTGGCCGACGTGGTCGCCCGGCACGAGAGCCTGCGCACCACGTTCCCGGAGCGGTCCGGGCGGCCGCGCCAGCTCGTCCTCGACGCGGCCGCCGCGCAGCCCGTACTGGAGATCTCCGAGATCGAAGCATCCGGCGGATCCGACGGGGCCGACGGCGCCGGCGGGCCCGGCAGGGCCGCCGACCAGGCGAAGCTGGCGGAGAAGGTGGCCGACGCGGTCCGGTACGAGTTCGACCTGGCCACCGAGCAGCCGTTGCGCGCCACACTGTTCGTCCTGGGCCCGCGGGAACACGTACTGGTCCTCGTACTGCACCACATCGCGGGTGACGGATGGTCGCTGACGCCCCTCGCCAGGGATCTGGGCACCGCCTACCGCGCGCGGGTCGCCGGCACGGCACCCGCGTGGTCGCCGCTGCCGGTCCAGTACGCCGACTACACGCTCTGGCAGCGCGAACTCCTCGGTGACGAAAGAGGCGAGGAAGGACAGGGAAAGGAAGAACGGGAAGGCACAGCGGTCACCCTGGCCTCGCAGCAGCTCTCGTACTGGCGTGACGCCCTTGCCGGGCTCCCCGACCACCTGGAGCTGCCCACCGACCGCCCGCGCCCGGCAGTGACCAGCCACCGAGGCGCCAACCACGGCTTCACGCTCAGTGCGGAGCTGCACCGGGGGCTCGTCGACCTCGCGAAGCGGAACCAGGCGAGCGTCTTCATGGTCGCCCAGGCGGCCTTGGCAGCCCTGCTGACCCGGCTGGGTGCGGGCACGGACATCCCGATCGGCTCCCCGATCGCCGGGCGTACGGACGAGAGCCTGGACGACCTCATCGGGTTCTTCGTCAACACCTTGGTGCTGCGCGCCGACACCTCCGGGAACCCGAGCTTCCGGACGCTGCTGGAGCGGGTGCGCGAGACCGACCTGGCCGCCTACGCCCACCAGGACCTGCCGTTCGAACGCCTGGTGGAGGACCTGCGGCCGGCTCGTTCGCTGGCCTATCACCCGCTGTTCCAGGTCGCGCTGGCGTTCCACAACACCGCCGGGCCCGACCTGGAGCTCCCGGGTCTACGGGCCGAGGCCGAGGGTGTGCGGACCGGCACGACGAAGTTCGACCTCACCGTCGAGCTCACGGACCACGGCACCGCCGACGGCATGGACGGCCTCGTCGAGTACAGCACCGACCTGTTCGACGCCGCCTCCATCAGGACGCTGGTCAGCAGGTACCAACGGCTGCTGGAAGCCGTGGTGGCCGACCCCGGGCAGCCGATCGGCCGGATCGAGATCCTCAGCCGGGAGGAGCGCGAGCAACTGCTGGGGAAGTGGAACGACACCGCACGCCCGGTGCCGGAGTCCGACCTGCCGACGCTGTTCGAGACGCGGGCCGCGCGCAGCCCCCGGGCCCTTGCGCTGCTTTTCGAGGGCACCGAGCTGACCTACGCCGAGCTCAACGCCCGGGCGAACCGGCTCGCGCACTTCCTGATCGCGCGGGGCGCGGGGCCCGAACGCGTCGTGGCCGTCGCCCTGCCGCGGTCGGCGGAGCTGGTCGTGGCACTGCTGGCGGTGCTCAAGACCGGCGCCGCGTACCTGCCCGTCGACCCGGCCCAGCCCGCCGAGCGGACCGCGTTCATGCTCGACGACGCGCGACCGGTGACCGTACTGACCACGACCGACGAGCTCGATGCGACCGGCGCCCTGGACGCCTGCCCGGACACCAATCCCGTTCGTACGGGCCGGCTCACCCCGCTGCACCCGGCCTACGTCATCTACACCTCCGGCTCCACCGGCAGGCCCAAGGGCGTTGCGGTCCCGCACACCGCGATCGTGAACCGGCTCCACTGGATGCAGGCCGAGTACCGCCTCGACGCGACCGACCGCGTCCTGCAGAAGACGCCCTTCACGTTCGACGTCTCGGTCTGGGAGTTCTTCTGGCCCCTGATCGAAGGCGCGACCCTGGTGGTGGCGAAGCCCGAGGGCCACAGGGACCCCGCCCATCTCGCCGGTCTGATCCGTACCGCACGGGTGACCACGGTCCATTTCGTCCCGTCGATGCTGCGCGCCTTCCTGGAATCGCCGGCTGCGCGGGACTGCCGGACGCTGCGCCGGGTGTTCTGCAGCGGTGAGGCGCTGCCACCCGAGCTGGTCACGCGGTTCCAGGGCACGCTGGACGCGCCGCTGCACAACCTCTACGGACCGACCGAGGCCGCCGTCGACGTCACGGCCTGGGCCTGCCCGCGGGACTTCGCCGGGACGGTGCCGATCGGCGCACCGATCTCGAACACGCGGGTCCACGTGCTGGACGACGCCCTGCAGCTGGTGCCGCCGGGCGTGGTGGGCGAGCTGTACCTGGCCGGGCGGGGGCTGGCCCGCGGGTACGTGAACCGGCCCGGAATGACGGCGCTGCGGTTCCTACCCGATCCGTTCGGCCCGGCGGGTTCGCGCATGTACCGCACGGGGGACCTGGCGCGCCGCCGCCCGGACGGAACGCTGGAGTTCCTGGGCCGGTCGGACGACCAGGTGAAGGTCCGGGGCTTCCGCATCGAGCCCGGCGAGATCGAGGCGGTGCTGGCACGGCATCCCGGCGTGGCCCGGGCCGCGGTGGCGCTCCGGGAGGACGGGCCGTCCGGGCGGTGGCTCGTGGCGTACGTGGTACCGGCAGCCGGCTCCGCCGCGGATGCCGAGGCCGTGGATGCCGCAGCGCTACGGGAACACGCGCAGGGCCTGTTGCCGGACTACATGGTCCCGGCCGCGTTCGTGCTGCTGGACGAGCTGCCCATGCTGCCCAGCGGCAAGCTGAACCGTGCGGGACTCCCCGCCCCCGAAGCCACGCGCGCGGCCGGAGGACGCCCGCCGCGTACCCCGCGTACACCTCGGGAGAGGATCCTGTCCGATCTGTTCGCCGAGCTGCTGGGTGTGGCGGAGGTCGGTGCCGACGACGGCTTCTTCGCGCTCGGCGGGGACAGCATCGTGTCCATCCAGCTGGTGTCGCGGGCGCGCGAGGCAGGCCTGGTCATCACCCCTCGCGACGTGTTCCTGCACCAGACCGCGGCGGGCCTGGCAGCGGCCGCGGTCGCCGTCGAGGAGAGCGGAACGAGCCCGGGGCTGCCGCTGATCGAGCTGACGCAGGACCAGCGCGAGAGGCTGGCGGAAGCATGGGGTGGGCCGTCGGAACTGCAGGAAGTGCTTCCGCTCTCGCCGCTTCAGGAGGGACTGCTCTTCCACACGGTCTTCGACCGGCAGACGCCGGACGTCTACACCGTCCAGCTGGTCTTCGAGCTCCACGGACGGGTCGACGCCGCGGCGCTGCGGGCCGCGGTGGCGACGTTGCTGCACCGGCACCCCAACCTGCGGGCGGGGTTCTGGCAGCGGGGTGCGGATCAGCCGCTGCAGGTGATCCCGCGAGAGGTGGAGTTGCCGTGGCGTGAGGTGGACCTCACGGGCCTCACGGATCTCACGGATCTCACGGACCGCACCGGCAAGGTCAGCCAGGAGCAGGAGCTGGCTCGGCTGGTGGACGAGGACCGGGCCGGGCGGTTCGATCCGGCTCGCCCGCCGCTGCTGCGCTTCACTCTGGTCCGGCTCTCTTCCGAGCGGTACTGCCTGGTGTTCCTGAGCCACCACCTCCTGATCGACGGGTGGTCGCTGCCGAACCTCGTCCAAGAGCTGTTCACCCTGTACTCCCGGCGCGGGGACGGCACCGGGCTGCCGGCCGCCGTGCCGTACCGGAACTACCTGGCCTGGCTGGCGGGGCGGGACCGGGGCGCGGCCGAGGAGGCCTGGCGGGAGGCGCTGGCGGGGGTGGCGGAGCCGACGTTGCTGGCCCCGGCAGGCGCCGGCGGCACGGTGACGCCGCCCGAGGAGCTGGGGTGGGAGCTGCCGGAGGAGCTGACCTCGGCGCTGGCGAAGGTGGCGCGCGGTCACGGGCTGACGCTCAACACCGTGGTCCAGGGGGTCTGGGGAGCGCTGCTGGGGCGTGCGCTGGACCGGCACGACGTGGTCTTCGGAGCCACCGTCTCCGGTCGTACGCCGGAGATCTCCGGCGTCGAGGCCATGGTGGGCCTGTTCATCAACACCCTGCCCGTTCGCGTGCGCTGGGACGAAGCCGAGCCGTGGCGGGACATGCTGGCGAGGCTGCAGGACGAGCAGTCGAAGCTGCTGGAGCACCAGCACCTGGGGCTGGCCGAGATCCAGCGCGTGGCGGGGATGCGCGAGCTGTTCGACACCACGACGGTGTTCGAGAACTATCCCCTCGACACCAATGCCGTTCAGGCGTCCCTGGCCGGCGTGGAAGTGACCGGTCTGACCGCCCACGACGCGACGCACTACCCGCTGACCCTCATCGCGTTCCCGGGCAAGAGCCTGCGGTTCACGCTCGGCTACCGGCCGGACCTGTTCACTCCGGACGCGGCCGAGGCGATCGCGACACGGCTCAACCGGCTGCTGGAAGCGGTGGCCGCCGACCCCCGGCGGCCCATCGGGCAGAGTGACGTGCTGACCGCCGAGGAGCGGCACCGGCTGCTGGTGGAGTGGAACGACACGGCGTGCCCGGTACCCCCGGCGAGCCTGCCGGAACTGCTGCGGGCCCAGGCCGCCCGCACTCCGGAGAAGGCCGCGTTGGTCTTCCCGGCCACCGTACGGTCGTCGCCTGGGGACACCGTGCCGACCGCCCATGGCGACACCGTGGTGTCGTACGCAGAGCTCAACGCGCGAGCCAACCGGCTGGCACGGGAGCTGGTCCGGCGAGGGGCCGGCCCCGAGCAGATCGTCGCCCTCCTCCTGCCCAGGTCCGGCGAGCTCCTGGTGGCGATGCTCGCGGTGCTCAAGGCGGGGGCGGCCTACCTGCCGCTGGACCCGGAACACCCGGCCGAGCGCATCTCCTTCATCCTTGAGGACGCCGGGGCAGCGCTGATGCTGACCACGTCCGCGGTCGAGGCCGGAACTCCCGGGGCGGGGAGCGCGGGAGCTGTGCCGCGCATGGTCCTCGACCACGACGACACCAGGGCTCTCGTCGGCAGCCGGTCCGGCGCCGATCTGACCGACGCCGACCGGACCTGCCCCCTCTCGCCGCACCACCCGGCCTACGTGATCTACACATCGGGCTCCACCGGCAGACCCAAGGGCGTCTCCATGACCTGCCGCGGGCTGGTGAACCTGCTGGCATGGCAAGAGACGGCCATGCCGCTCAGCGGAGGCGGGAGCGGGAGCGGCGGTCGTACGGCGCAGTTCACCACGATCAGCTTCGACGTGTCGGCGCAGGAAATCCTCGGCGCGCTGACGTCCGGACGCTCATTGGTGGTCACCACCGAAGACGTCCGCCGTGACGCCGACGAGCTCGCCCACTGGCTGGAGCGGAACGAGATCAGCGAGCTGTTCGCCCCGAATCTCGTCGTGGACGCCGTGTGCACGGCAGCGGTCGAACAAGGCCTGCGGCTCCCGGCGCTGCGCCACATCGCCCAGGCCGGAGAAGCACTGACGCTCACCGACGCGGTGCGCCGGTTCTTCGGCGAGGGGACGCGGCGGCTGCACAACCACTACGGACCCACCGAAACGCACGTCGTGACCGCGCACCACCTGCCGGATCGCGTCTCGGAGTGGCCGTCGGCAGCGCCCATCGGCGCTCCGATCGCCAATACGCGGGTGTACGTGCTGGACGGTGGTCTGCGGCTGGTGCCGCCGGGTGCGGTGGGCGAGCTGTACGTGGCCGGGGCGGGGGTGGCGAGGGGATACGTGCATCGCCCCGGCCTGACGGCCGAGCGCTTCGTGGCGGATCCCT
>NZ_JBMMMZ010000002.1:0-120871 GCF_049725035.1 Streptomyces sp. XH2
CGCCGGCGCTGACGGACTTCGTGTTCATGGTCCGCGAGACCTCGCAGATGTTCATCACCGGCCCCGACGTCGTCCGCGCCGTCACCGGCGAGGAGATCACCCAGAACGGCCTCGGCGGCGCCGACGTCCACTCCGCCACCTCGGGCGTCTCCCACTTCGCCTACGACGACGAGGAGACCTGCCTGGAGGAGGTCCGCTACCTCCTCTCCCTCCTGCCCTCCAACAACCGCGAACTGCCCCCCGTCTCCCGCACCGAGGACCCCGCCGACCGGAGCACCGACTCCCTCCTCGACCTCGTCCCCGACGACCCCGGCCGCAGCTACGACATCCGGGCCGTCATCGAGGAGATCGTCGACGACGGCGAGTACTTCGAGGTGCACCCGGCCTGGGCCACCAACATCGTCTGCGCCCTGAGCCGGATCGACGGCGGCGTCGTCGGCATCGTCGCCAACCAGCCCGCCTCCTACGCCGGCGTCCTGGACATCGAGTCCAGCGAGAAGGCCGCCCGCTTCGTGCAGTTCTGCGACGCCTTCAACATCCCGCTCGTCACCCTCGTCGACGTCCCCGGCTTCCTCCCCGGCGTCGACCAGGAGCACAACGGCATCATCCGCCGCGGCGCCAAGCTCCTCTACGCGTACTGCAACGCCACCGTCCCGCGGATCTCCCTGGTCCTGCGCAAGGCCTACGGCGGCGCCTACATCGTCATGGACTCCCGCTCCATCGGTGCCGACCTCGCCCTGGCCTGGCCCAGCAACGAGATCGCCGTCATGGGCGCGGAGGGCGCGGCCAACGTCATCTTCCGCCGCGAGATCAACGCCGCCGACGACCCCGAGGCCGTGCGCGGGCAGAAGATCAAGGAGTACAAGGCCGAGCTGATGCACCCCTACTACGCCGCCGAACGCGGCCTGGTGGACGACGTCATCGACCCGCGCGAGACCCGCCGGATCCTCGCCCGCTCCCTGGCCATGCTCCGCGAGAAGCACGCCGACCTGCCCTCCCGCAAGCACGGCAACCCGCCGCAGTGACGGAAGGAGCCCCCATGAGCAGCGACTTCTTCATCCGCATCGAAAAGGGCAGCGCCGGCCCCGAGGAACTGGCCGCCCTGACGGCCGTCCTCCTCGCCCGCACCGCCGCCGGCGCCGACCCCGACGACCTGGCCCGCCACCACCGCGCCACCGCCCGGTGGACCCGCCCCGAACGCACCCCGCGCACTCCTGGGCCGCGCAGCTGGAGCGCCGCCCCGGCCCGCCCCGCCGCCCACCGCTGACCCCACCGCTGATCCCACCGGGAAAGGGAACCCACCATGACCTCCCAGAACGTCGTTCTGGTCACCTGCGCCACCGGCAACCTCGGCCCGCACGTCGTGCGCCGCCTCCAGGAGCGGGGCGCCACCGTGCGCGCGCTCGTGCTCGAAGGGGACCCGGGCATCGCCAAGCTCCCCGAGGGCGTGGAGCTCTTCCACGGCGACCTCGCCGACCCCGGCAGCCTGGACGCGGCCCTGGACGGCGTCGACGGCGTCTTCTGGATGTGGCCGTTCTTCACACTCCCGGTGGACACCGCTCCGGCCGTGCTGAAGAAGATCGAGGCACAGGCCCGGCGCATCGTCCTGGTCTCCTCCGTGGGCGTCCACATCGGCCTGGAGCGGGTGGACAACAACTGCCACGCCTACCTCGAGGAGCTCATCGAGGAGACCGGGCTCGACTGGACCTTCCTGCGCACCACCGGTTTCATGGCCAACGCCCTCGGCTTCGCCGGGCAGATCCGCGGCGACGGCGTCGTGCGCTTCCCGTACGGGGCCGCGACCCGCACCTCCGTCCACGAGGCCGACCTCGCGGCGGTCGGCGTGGAGGCCCTCCTCACCGACGGCCACGCGGGACAGAAGTACCTGGTCACCGGCCCCGAGGCGCTGAGCCAGGAGGAGCAGGTGCACCTCATCGGTGAGGCGCTGGGCCGCCCGCTGGGCTGGCAGGACGTCGAGCACGAGGCCGCCCGCAGCGCGATGGTGGACAGCGGCTGGCCGCCCTCGTACGCCGACGGCGCGCTGGACTACTTCGCCATGCTCACCAAGGAGAACGAGGTGGGTTCCACGGTGGTCCAGGACGTGACGGGCAGGCCGGCCCGCACCTTCCGGCAGTGGGTCGACGAGAACGTCGAGGCCTTCCGCTGAGCCGCGGGCGGCGGCGGACGCCGCCGCACCGGCCCGCACCACCCTTCGAGACCGACGGAGTTACACCATGACAGCAGTCGGCGCTTCCGCGCCCGAGGTCGGCTGGGTCACCTTCGGCACCCTGAAGGCGGACTCCCCCCGGACGGCCGCCGCCCTCGTCGAGAGCATCACCCGCGAGGTCACCGCGTGGGTGCGGCACACCCCCGGCTTCGTCTCCGCGCGGACGCACGTCAGCGTCGACGGGACCACGGTCGTCAACCGGGGCCAGTGGGAGAGCGAAACGCACTACCGGGAGTTCTTCCAGGAGAACCCGGCCGCGGCCGTGCTGCGGTCCCTGGCCGACCACCCCGGCGTGCTGGAGGCGACGGTGTTCGCGGGCACCGAAGCCCCCGGCCTGGAGGGGCCGGCAGCGGGCGCGGACCCCGGCATGGTCGCCGTCGCCACCCGCCACCTGGCCGGCGGCGACTCGGCCCGGGCGCTGATGGAGCTGCTGGCGGACAGCGGCGAGTGGAAGCGCTCCTTCCCGGGCTTCATCTCCGCCACGCCCCACTTCAGCGAGGACGGCGCGGCCTTCGTCAACTACCCGATGTGGGTGAGCGAGGTCGCCTACCGCTCCTGGATGGCCGACCCCCGCATCGGCGAGGGACAGGCGGAGATCGCCCGCCTGGAAGTCGCGCCGCCGCAGTACCTCGTGTGCACCGTCGCCTCCCACATCGACGCCGCGCCCGCCGGCTCCGCGGGCACCGCAGAGACCGCAGAGACCGCAGACACAGTGAACAGGACCACCACATGACCAAGCCTTCCGGCCCCAAGGCGGACGACCGCGCGGTCGAGCACGCCCTCAACGCCCTCTGGGAGCAGATCTACGACCCCCAGACCACCGCCATCATCGAGAAGCTGCCCATCCAGCGGGAATGGCGTTGCCTGGACGTCGGCTGCGGGGCCGGCTCCATGGCGGCCTGGCTGGCCGGGCGCGCCGACCGGGGCACCGTGCTCGCCGTCGACACCGACACCGAGCAGTTCGCCGCCGAGCGGCCCGCCAACCTGACCGTGCGGAACCTCGACATCGCCGAGGCGGACTTCGCGCCCGGCTCGTTCGACCTCATCCTGGGCCGGGCCGTGTTCGAGCACCTGGCGGACCCCGCCGCGGCGCTGGAGCGGGCGGTGAGCTGGCTGGCGCCGGGCGGCTGGATCCTCCTGGAGGACTTCTACTTCCTGCCCAGCGAGCACGCGCCGACCGCGGCCGGCCGGGCCCTCGTCGACGCCTATCTGCAGGGCTGGAAGGCCAAGGGCGCCGACATGCACTGGGGCCGCAGGCTCCCCTCGACCCTCGCGCGGGCCGGGCTGACCTCCATCGGCCTGCACGTCACCCCGCTCGGTCCGGGCCAGCACGCCGCCGACAACGACCTGATGCGCCTGCGGATGAAGCTGCAGGGGCCCGGGCTCGTCGAGAACGGCCTGGTCTCGGCCGAGGACCTGGCCGCGTTCGTCGCGGGGCTGGACGACCCGGCGGCGCGGGACGTGACGACGCTGGAGTTCTCCGTCTGGGGCCGCCGTCCTGAGGCGTAGGACCACCCGGCCCGGAGGGCCCCGTCCGCGTCCGCCACCCTTGGGCGCGGCGGTACCGGCACCGCGGCACCCGGGGGACGAACACGGCCGGCGGCCGGAAAGCACCACATCTGTACCGAGGTTTCGAGGAGAAACTGAATGAGTATCACCACCCAGCAGTCGTCCGGGACGCCTGCGCCGACCCGGCCGGGAGGGGCGGGGCAGGCGGCCACGCTCGTCCTGGTGGGCACGCTGACCATCATGGCGGGGGCGACGGTCGCCCCGGCCATCCCCGGGATCCGCGAGGCGTTCGCCGGCACCGCCCACGTGGACCTGCTGGCCAGGATGATCACCACGACGCACGCGCTCGCGATCGTGCTGTTCGCCCCGCTGGCCGGTGGCGTGGTCGAGCGCATGGGCAAGAAGAACGCCCTGATCACGGGCATGCTGGCGTTCGGCGTCGGCGGCAGCTCCGGCGCCTACCTGCCCGACCTGGTGAGCATTCTGGCCGGCCGCGCCGTGCTCGGCGTCGGCGTCTCCCTGATCATGACGAGCAGCGTCGCCCTGGTGGCCGACCTCTACGAGGGCAGCGAGCGGCAGCGCCTGCTCGGCCGGCAGACCGCCGCCGGCGCCTTCGGCGGCGTCGTCCTGCTGCTCGGCGGCGGGCTGCTGGCCGGCCTGGACTGGCACGTGGTCTTCCTGCTCTACCTGCTGGGCATGGTGCTGGTGGTCCCCGCGCTGCTGTTCCTCCCCAAGCGCGTCCCGGCCGTCGCGGCCGCCCCGGGGCAGGACGCCGCCGCGCCCGCCCGGAAGCGCGGCATACCCGGCCCGGTGCTGGCGGCGCTGGGCGCGATGATGCTGGGCCAGGTGGCCTTCTACTCCGTCCCCGTCCAGGTGCCCTTCCTGGTGGAGGACCACTTCGGCAGCAGCTCGGTGGTGTCCGGCGCCATCATCGCCGTACAGACGTTCTGCACCGGCATGGTCGCGCTGCGGTTCGCGTTCATCCGGCGGCTCGCGGGGGAGTACACCCTGGTCGCCCTCTCCTTCCTGGCGATCGCCCTGGGCTACACCGTCCTCTTCCTGGCCCCGAACGTGGCGGTGCTCGTCGTCGGCATGTTCTTCATGGCGGCGGGCCTCGGCTCGCTGATGCCCAACCTCAACAACTGGGTGCTGTCGGACGCCCCGCCGGAGTCCAGGGCCCGCTACGCCGGATTCCTGACCACGGCGCTGTTTCTTGGTCAGTTCATCTCCCCGCTGATCACCCAGCCGATCGTCGACGCGCTGGGGATCCAGCCGACCTTCGCGGTCGTCGCCGCCGGCGCCGCGGTGGTCTCGGGCGCCTACTACCTCGGCGGCCGCCGCGCCGCCAGGGGCTGACCGCCCGCCGGGAGGCGGCCGCACGGCCGGCCGCCTCCCGGCCCTTCCGACAGAGCAGGAGAACATGGCTTCCCCCGAATCCGCCCTCGAACGCGAGGTCGCGGCGCTCCGCGCCGAACTGCGCTCCCTGGCCGACCGCGTGGAGATCAGGGAGCTCTTCGACCGCTACGTCGTCGCCCTCGACACCGTCGACGAGGAGTCCTACGACGACGCGTGGTTCCGCACGGTCTTCACCGACGACGTCCGCCTCGTCTTCCCCGTCGGCGACCACCGGGGCGTTACGGGCCTGTGCGCGTTCCAGCGCACCGCCAAGGCCCGCTGGGCGCGCACCCACCACATCGGCACCAACTGCGTCGTCGAGGTGACGGGCGACCGGGCGGCGGTCAGGTCGCACCAGTTGGCGACGCACTCCCACCACGACGAGCCCCGGACGACGGAACACCTCTCCGTCGGCGGCCACTACACCGCCGAGGCCGTCCGCACGGACGACGGATGGCGGCTCAGCCGCATGGAATTCCACCCGGTGTGGCTCGCGGGGCCGCGCCATCCGTCCCTGGCCCACCTCGGAATCTGACGGCCCCGGTGCCCGCCCGGTGTGAGAAACATCCGGGCAATGGCAATTCCTTGTCAACTCCCCTTTCCCGGCTTGAGCGGTGCGCTCCGCGCACCCGATGATCGACGCATGGCCACGCACCGAACTGCTCGCCGGCGCGTCGAGCTGATACTCGACCTGACCTGCGTCCATTCCTATCTGGGATTCCACCGCTTCCAGGCCGCGGTACGGCGCTACCGAGCGGCCGGCGGCGAGGCGGACGTCACGTTCCTGCCCTTCCAGGTGGCCCCCGGCGCCCCGGCCGAAGGGGTGCCGCTGACCGAGATCCACCGGCGGGACTTCGGCGACCGGGCCGGGGAGCTCACCGCCCACATGGCGGCCGTGGGCGCCCGCGACGGCCTGGTGCTCGACTTCGGGCGCGCCATTTACGTCAACACCTTCGAAGCGCACCGGCTGCTGGCCGGCGCCGCTGCCGAGGGACACGGCGAAGCCGTCGCGGAGCGGTTGTTCCGGGCGTACTTCACCGAGGGAGCCGACATCTCGGACCCGGCGACCCTCGCCCGGCTGGCCGCCGAGGCCGGCCTGCCCGCGACGGCCGCCCCCGTGGAGGCCGAGGTGCTGCGGGCCGAACTGGCCCGGGTGCGGGGGCTCGGCACGCACGCCGTACCGCACTTCGTCTTCGATGGAACCACGGCCTTCACCGGGGCCCGGAGCGAACAGGTCTATTTCAGCGCGCTGGAAGCGGGATCCGGCAGCGCGCGATAGCCCGGAATTCCGCGCTCCCCGCACTGCCGCCCTTCTCCGTTCCGCCTTCCGCTTTTTCACCCCTGTTTTCTGTTGTTCCCTTCCACGAGGAGTAGATCCGTGTCCCAGACCCCCCTGAAGCTCGCCGTCATCATGGCCAGCGTCCGCGAGAACCGCTTCGGCCCGACCGTTGCGAACTGGTTCGCCAAGAAGGCCGAGGCGCACGGCGGCTTCGAGGTCGACTTCATCGACCTGGCCGACCACGAGCTGCCGTACGTGATCTCGCACCAGCCCTCCGCCGAGGTCACCGAGACCCTGTCGAAGATCACGCCGCGCCTGGAGCAGGCCGACGCCTTCGTCGTGGTCACCCCCGAGTACAACCACAGCTTCCCGGCCTCGCTCAAGAGCCTGATCGACTGGCACTACACCCAGTGGCAGGCCAAGCCGGTCGGCCTCGTCTCCTACGGCGGCCTCTCCGGCGGCCTGCGCTCCGCCGAGCAGCTGCGCCCGATCTTCGCGGAGCTGCACGCGGTCACGATCCGCGAGCAGATCAGCTTCCACACGGCCTGGGAGCAGTTCGACGAGAACGGCGAGCCGAAGGACGAGGCGGGCACGTCCGTCGCCGCCAAGACCCAGCTGGACCAGCTCGTCTGGTGGGCCGAGGCCCTGCGCGAGGCCCGCGCCCGCAAGCCCTACGGCAAGTAGGTCACTGCCGCTTCGCGGCCCCGGCTCAAGGGGCCGCAGGACGGCAGTCCTCCGCCGTATCGACCGAACGGACTGAACCCCCGCAGACCGTTCACCCGCCGGACGCGGCGGCCTCCCCCGGGCCGCCGCGTCCGGCGTTTTCGTCCCCTGCCGCCACCCACCCGGAAGCACTCATGGCCACCACCACGGCGAGGAGCACCCGCACCGGCCTGCTGCGCGCCCGCGCCCGCAGAGCCCTCTTCGACGCCCTCGACGTTCTCGCACCGGTCAGCCCGCACCGCCCGAAGGAGAACTGCGCATGAACGCCCGCCGCACCGACGCCGCACCCGCACCGGAGGAGGCCCGCCCCCTTCCGTGGCTCGCGGGCGACGACGAGGACCCGGGCCACGAGCCCCACATCGTGCGCGGCCTGGACTGATCGTGAACCTCACCGACACCGCCCCCGCGGTCCGCGTCCGCGACATCGTCCTCGACGCCGACGGCATCCCGCTGTCCGGCCTGATCGCCCTGCCCGAGGCGCCCCCGCGCGCCACCGTCGTCGCCGTCCACGGCGGCGGCATGCGCGCCGGCTACTTCCACGGCCTCAGCCACTGCGGGCAGTCCCTGCTCAACCTCGCCGCCGGCCTGGGCTACGCCGTCCTGGCGCTGGACCGGCCCGGCTACGGCCTGTCCGAGCCCAACTTCCCCCAGGGCGCCACGCTCTCCGAGCAGTCCCACGTCCTGCACAACGCCCTCGCCTCCTACGCGGCCGAGCACGACACCGGCGCCGGCATCTTCCTCATGGCGCACTCCTACGGCGGCAAACTCGCCCTCCACGCCGCCGCGGACCCGCGCGGCGCCGCCTTCCTCGGGCTGGACATCTCCGGCATCAGCCACCGCTACGCCGTCGACCCCGCCCGCCTCGACGACTTCCACGGCGTCAAGACCTGGCCGCTGCACTGGGGCCGTCTGGGCCTCTACCCGCCGGGCACCTTCAGCGCCGCCAAGCCCCTGGTCACCCCGATGCCCCCGCGCGAGGCCCAGGAGGCGCCCCGCTGGGCGCAGGCCTTCCCCGGCCTCGCCGCCCGCGTCCGCGTGCCCGTCCGCTTCACGTTCGCCGAGCACGAGGGCTGGTGGCACCACGACGAGGACACCATCGCCTCCATGCGCGCCCACCTGGCCTCGCCGCGGGTCGTCTTCGACCGGCAGCCGAACGCCGGGCACAACATCAGCCTGGGCTGGGCCGCCCGCACCTACCACCTGCGCGCCCTGGCCTTCGCCGAGGAGTGCCTCCTCGCCCGCGAACTGACGCCCGGCGGCCCGGCCCCGGCCCGTACGACCGGCCCCGGCGACCTCCCCGGGACCGCCCGCATCCCGTCCCCGCGATAGGTAGGTGAACACCGTGCAGCCCCTCATCGAGCACGCCCGCTCCCTGCGCCTGCGCATCGACCGCGACGGCCGCCGCGCGGAGTTCGGCGCCCTGGCCGCGGGCCAGTCGCCCATGGCCCTCTTCGTCACCTGCTCCGACTCCCGCGTCATCCCCTCCCTGATCACCGGCGCGCGCCCCGGCGACCTGTTCGAACTGCGCACCGCCGGCAACGCCGTCCCCGCCTACAGCCACGTGCGGCCCGGCGGCGACGCGGCCACCATCGAGTACGCCGTCGACGTGCTGCGCGTGCCCGACATCATCGTCTGCGGCCACTCCCACTGCGGGGCCGTCGGCGCCCGGACCCGCGGCGACGACCTCTCCGCGCTGCCCGCGGTCGACCACTGGCTCACCACCCAGCTGCCCGGCGACGCGGGCCACGAGCTCCCGGACACCGCCCGGCACGAGGCCGCCGACCCCGGGTTGCACGCCGCCGGACAGCGCAACGTCCGCGCCCAGCTCGAACGGCTGCACACCTACCCGTGCGTCCGCCGCCGCCTGGGCGAGGGCACGCTGCGGCTGCACGGCTGGTTCTACGGTGTGGACAGCGGCCTCGTCCTCTCCCTGGACGGCGAACTCGACGCCTTCATGCCGCTGTGAGGCACGGCATCGCGCCGCCGTGAGGCACGGGATCACGCCACTGTGAGGCAGGGGTTCATGCCGCGGTGAGCCACGGACGACCCCTGTCGGCGCGTTGCTTGATCCCTTACCCTCCGGGGAACGGACGCAGCCGATCCAGGCCTGCCCGACGTGCGAGGAGGCCACCATGAGCCGACCAGCGGAGCCCCGCCCTCGGGAGGGGCACGAGCGGGGAGGGGCCTTCCCCGCCCGGCACCTCCCGGCCGGCACCGGCGCCGGCGCCCCGTACGACCTCGACATCCGGCCCGAGGACGCCGGCTGGGCGCACTCCTCCCTCAAAGTCCTCACTCTTCCCCCCGGCGGCACCCACACCTTCCCCACCGGCTCCAGTGAGTGGGTCGTCCTGCCGCTCAGCGGCGGGTGCACGGTCGCCACCGGCGGGCTGTCCTTCGCCCTGCGCGGGCGCGCCGGGGTCTTCGCCTCCACCACCGACTTCGCCTACGTCCCGCGCGACACCACCGCCACCCTCACCTCGGCGGCCGGGGGCCGCTTCGCCCTCGCCGGCGCCCGCTGCGCGCGCGTCCTGCCCGCCCGCCACGTCCCCGCCTCAGCCGTCCCCGTCGAACTGCGCGGCACCGGCACCTGCTCCCGCCAGGTCAACAACTTCGCCGCCGCCGGCGTCTTCGAGTGCGACAAGCTCATCGCCGTCGAAGTCCTCACTCCGGGCGGCAACTGGTCCTCCTACCCGCCCCACAAGCACGACGAGCACCACCCGGGCGAGGAGTCCGAGCTGGAGGAGATCTACTACTTCGAGATCGCGGACGGGCCCGCCGGCACCCCCGGCCTCGGCTACCAGCGCGTGACCCCCTCGCGCGACAAGGGAACCGACGTGCTCGCCGAGGTCCGCACGGGCGACGCCGTGCTCATCCCCGACGGCTGGCACGGCCCCTCCATCGCCGCGCCCGGCCACGACATGTACTACCTCAACGTCATGGCCGGCCCGGGCGCGGAGCGCGAGTGGCTCATCCGCGACCACCCCGACCACGCCTGGATCCGTGACACCTGGCCCGGACAGCCCGTCGACCCCAGGCTGCCGCTCCACGAGGGCCACGAGGGCCATGAGAGCCATGAGAGTCACCAGGGCCATGAGAGTCACCAGGGCCGCGATGGCCACAACGGCTGCGACGGCCACGAGGGAGGCCCCCGATGACCACCACCCGCCGCCTCACCACCGCCCAGGCCCTGATCGCCTTCCTCGCCGCCCAGTACACCGAGCGCGACGGCCGGCGGCAGCGCCTGATCGCCGCCTGCTGGGGCATCTTCGGCCACGGCAACGTCGCCGGCATCGGGCAGGCACTGCTGGAGTCCGGCGACGCCATGCCGTACCACCAGGGGCGCAACGAACAGGCCATGGTCCACGCGGCCGTCGGCTGGGCCCGCCACCGCGACCGCCTCTCCGCCCACGCCGTCACCACCTCCATCGGCCCCGGCGCCACCAACCTCGTCACCGGCGCCGCCCTCGCCACGATCAACCGCCTCCCCGTCCTGCTCCTCCCCGGCGACACCTTCGCCACGCGCCCCGCCGACCCGGTCCTGCAGCAGCTCGAACACCCGGGCGCGGGCGACGTGTCCGTCAACGACTGCCTGCGCCCGGTCTCCCGCTGGTTCGACCGGATCACCCGGCCGGAGGCGCTCATCCCCGCCGCCCTGCAGGCCGTGCGCGTCCTCGCCGACCCCGTCGAGACCGGCGCCGTCACCCTCGCCCTCCCGCAGGACGTCCAGGCCGAGGCGTACGACTGGCCGGAGGAGTTCTTCGCCGAGCGCGTCTGGCACGTGCGCCGCCCCGCCCCCGACCCGGCCGAGCTGGCCGCGGCCGCGGCAGCCGTACGGGCCGCCCGCCGCCCCCTGCTGATCGCCGGCGGCGGCGTCCACCACAGCGAGGCCGAGGACGCGCTGCGCGCCCTCGCCGACGCGACCGGCATCCCCGTCGCCTCCACTCAGGCGGGCAAGGGCTCCCTGCACCACGCCCACCCCGCCGACGTCGGCGGCATCGGCCACACCGGCACGGCCGCCGCCGACGACCTGGCCCGCACGGCCGACCTGATCATCGGCGCGGGCACCCGCTACAGCGACTTCACCACCGCTTCGAACACCCTCTTCGCCGCCCCGGGCGTCCGCTTCGTCAACCTCAACATCGCCCCCTCCGACGCGCACAAGCTCGCCGCCCTGCCGCTCGTCGCGGACGCCCGCACCGGCCTGGAGGCGCTGACACAAGCCCTGGCCGGCCACCGCGTCCCGGAGGCGTACGAGAAGGAGTACGCGGCCGGCAAGCAGGCGTGGGAGCAGGCCGTCACCCGGGCGTTCACCGCGCGGGACGAGACGGCGCGCCCCACCCAGGCCCAGGTCCTCGGCGCCCTCGACTCCCTCGCCGACGAGACGGACATCGTCATCAACGCGGCCGGCTCCCTCCCCGGCGACCTCCACAAGCTCTGGCGCGCCCGCTCCCGCCGCCAGTACCACCTCGAATACGGCTACTCCTGCATGGGTTACGAGATCCCGGCCGCGATCGGCGTCGCCATGGCCGAGCCCGGCCGCCCGGTGTGGGCCCTCGTCGGCGACGGCACGTACCTGATGATGCCGACCGAGCTCGTCACCGCCGTGCAGGAGGGCGTCCCGATCAAGGTGGTGCTGATCCAGAACCACGGCTACGCCTCGATCGGCAGCCTGTCCGAGGCCGTCGGCGGTGAGCGCCACGGCACCGCGTACCGCTTCCGCGCCGCCGACGGCACGTACACGGGCGACCCGCTCCCCGTGGACCTGGCCGCCAACGCCGCCTCGCTCGGGATGCACGTGCTGCGCGCCCGCACGGCCGGCGAGCTGCGCGCGGCGCTCGCCGAGGCGCGCGCCTGCGACCGCCCCACATGTGTCTACGTGGAGACCGAAACAGCCGACACAGTGCCGGGCGCGCCCCCTGCCCAGGCGTGGTGGGATGTGCCTGTCGCCGGGGTCGCGACCCGCTCTGCGGCCCGCCGGGCCCGGGAGGAGTACGAGCGCGAAGCCGCCGCCCGCCGCCGCTATCTTTGACGTAGGAGAGGCCGACCGATGAAGACCGTCAACCACTGGATCGACGGCAAGGCCGTCGAGGGCGCCTCCGGCACGTACGGGCCGGTCACCGACCCCGCGACGGGCGTGCGGACGACACGGGTCGCGTTCGCCTCGGCGGAGGAGGTGGACGCCGCCGTCGCGGCCGCCAAGGCCGCCTTCGCGACGTGGGGCACGTCCTCCCTCGCCGCCCGCACCGCGATCCTCTTCCGCTACCGCGCGCTGCTGGACGCCCACCGCGCCGAGCTCGCCGAGCTGATCACCGCCGAGCACGGCAAGGTGCACGCCGACGCGCTCGGCGAGGTCGCCCGCGGCCTGGAGATCGTCGAGCTGGCGTGCGGCATCACCACGCAGCTCAAGGGCGAGCTGTCGACCCAGGTGTCCGGCGGCGTGGACGTCGCCGCGATCCGCCAGCCGCTCGGCGTCGTCGCGGGCATCACGCCCTTCAACTTCCCGGCGATGGTGCCGATGTGGATGTTCCCGCTGGCCATCGCCTGCGGCAACACCTTCGTGCTCAAGCCCAGCGAGAAGGACCCCTCGCCCGCGATCCTCCTCGCGCAGCTGGCCGCCGAGGCGGGGCTGCCCGAGGGCGTCCTCAACGTCGTCAACGGCGACAAGACGGCCGTCGACCGGCTGCTGACACACCCGGACGTCGCCGCCGTCTCCTTCGTGGGCTCCACGCCCATCGCCCGCCACATCCACCGCACGGCCACCGAGCACGGCAAGCGCGTCCAGGCCCTCGGCGGCGCCAAGAACCACATGCTGGTGCTGCCCGACGCCGACCTCGACGCGGCCGCGGACGCCGCCGTCTCCGCCGCGTACGGCTCGGCCGGCGAGCGCTGCATGGCCGTCTCCGCGGTCGTCGCGGTGGGCTCGGCCGGCGACGAGCTGGTGGCGAAGATCCGCGAGCGCGCCGAGAAGATCAAGATCGGGCCGGGCGACGACCCGTCCTCCGAGATGGGCCCGCTCATCACCGCGGCCCACCGCGACAAGGTCGCCTCGTACGTGCACGGCGCCGCCGCCCAGGGCGCCGAGGTCGTCCTCGACGGCACCGGCTTCACCGTCGAGGGCTACGAGAACGGGCACTGGATCGGGCTGTCCCTGCTCGACAAGGTGCGGGTCGAGGCAGACGCCTACCGCGACGAGATCTTCGGCCCGGTGCTGTGCGTGCTGCGCGCGGAGTCCTACGAGGAGGGGCTGGCCCTCATCAACTCCTCGCCGTGGGGCAACGGCACGGCCGTCTTCACCCGGGACGGCGGTGCGGCCCGCCGCTTCCAGCTGGAGGTCGAGGCGGGCATGGTCGGCATCAACGTGCCCATCCCGGTGCCGGTCGGCTACCACTCCTTCGGCGGCTGGAAGGACTCCCTCTTCGGCGACCACCACATCTACGGCAACGACGGCGTCCACTTCTACACGCGCGGCAAGGTCGTCACCACCCGGTGGCCCGACCCGGCCGACAGCGGCGTGGACCTGGGCTTCCCCAGCCACCGCTGAGCCCGCCCCGCTGCGCGGAACGCACTGGTCCGGAACGTAAGCTCAGGCCATGACCTGGTCCAGCGCGCTGCGGAACGCCGCCCGCGACGGGCTGACGATCGAGCGCACCAAGCTGACGCCCGTGGTCGCCGCCCGTGGTGCGCTCGGCGTGGCGATCGTCGTCGGGGTCACCCTGTGGCTGGGGACCCCGGCGCTCGCCGTGTCGTCCGCGTTCGGCGCGTTCTCCGCCGGCCTGGTGACGTTCCAGCGCAGCTGGCGGCCCCGGCCGGTGCTGGCGCTCGCCGTGGCGACCGGCCTCGCCGTCAGCACGTTCCTCGGCTACGTGGCCGCCTTCGACCCCGTCGTCTTCGGCACCCTGCTGACCGTCTGGACGCTGCTCGCGGGCATGGCCTGGGCGGTCGGGCCGGTCTCCGGCCTGGTCGCCACCCAGACCATCGCCGTCATGCTCGTCACCGTCACCCTGCCGACCTCCGTCATGGGGGCGCTGCACCACGCCGGGCTGATCGCCGTCGGCGGGCTCGTGCAGGCGGCCCTCATCGTGCTGCTGCCCGTCCGCCCCTGGGGCGTCCAGCGGGACGCGCTCGCCGACGCGCTGGCCGCCGAGGCGGACTACGCGCGCAGGCTCCGGCACGATCCGCGGGCCCTCTTCGACCCGCAGCCGCTCATGGACGCCCGCGAGGCCGCCGAGCTGACGCCCCGCCAGGCCCGCAGCCGGCCCCGCCAGCTGGGCGGGCCGCGCGGCGTCGCCGAACGGCTGCGGCCCGTCCTCGCCGCGCTCGCCGACCCCGTCCTCGGCGCCCCCGCCGAGGGCCCCGAACGGGACCGCGCGCGGGACCTGCTGGGCGCGGCGGCGACCGTGCTGGACGCGGTCGCCCGCGCCATCCGGTGGGGCAAGCCCGTGAAACTCCCCGACGAGGCCACCGCCGTCCTCACCGTGCCCGCCACCGGGCCGGTCCTCCACGGCGCCGCGCGGCGCTCCGCCCTGCGCCTGATGGCGCTCCTCGGTGACGCGGTCGACGCCACCGACGAACCCGTGCGCCGGACCTCGGCGCGCGGCGGCGGCCGCGAACACCGGCACCTCCTGCGGCCGTCCGTGCCGCGGCTCGTGCCCGTCGCGCTGCACGCCCTGCGGCGCGAGGCGCGCTGGTCCTCGCCGGTCGGGCGGCACGCGGTGCGGGTCGCCGCCGTGGTGCTCGCCGGTTACGCCGCCGGCACCGCCCTGCCGTGGGGGCACGCCTACTGGGCACCCATGACCTCCGTCATGGTCATGCGGCCCGACTTCGGGCAGACCTACTCGCGGGGCGTCGCCCGGTTCGCCGGGACGGTCGTCGGCGTGGCCGTCGCCGGCGCGCTCATGGCCTTCACCCACCCCGGGCCGTGGGTGTGCGCGGGGCTCGCGGTGCTGTGCGTCGGGCTCATGTACCTGCTGATGCGCACGGGCTACAGCGTCACCTCCGCCTGCATCGCCGCCTACGTCGTCTTCCTGCTGGGCATCGCGGGGGAGGGCTGGTCCCAGACCATCGAGGCGCGCGTCGCCCTCACCCTGCTCGGCGGACTCCTCGCCATGGCCGCGTACGCGCTCTTCCCCACCTGGGAGACGCCCCGCCTGCGCGACCGGCTCGCCGACTGGCTCACCGCCAACGGGCACTACGCGCTCGCCGTGCTCGGCGCGTTCGCCCGGCCGGAGGAGCGCAAGCCGCGGCGCGTACGGGAAGCCCTCCTGGACGCGCGGGCCGCCCGTACGGCCTGGGAGGAGATGGCCGGCCGCGCCCTGACCGAGCCCGTGCGCCACCGCGGGCTCTCCCGCAGCTCCGAGCGGGCCGCGGAGGCGGCGCTGGCCACGCTGGGCCGCGCCACGATGCTGATGGAGGCTCACCTTCCGGACCGTGGGGCGGAGCCGTCGAAGGGCGCGGCCGCCTTTGCCGCGGCGCTGGAGGCCGCGCTGCCGGCGGCGGCCGGGGCGATCCGCGACCGCCGCGCCCTCGACTGGACGGCCCCGCGGGAGGCGCTCGCCGCGTGGCGCGCGGACGAGGGTGAGGAGAGCGTGGCCGTCCGCGGCTCGGAACTCCTCCTGGACGCCCTGGACGAACTCGCGGCGTCCCTCTCCCCGGGCCCGGGCGGCCGCAACCGCGCCACGCGCAGGCCGTAGCGGCCCCGGGGCGGGGGCGCGGGGCGCCGCCTCACACTGCCGTGCCGGGCGCCTTTCTTCCGCCGCGACGGCGGGGGAGAGGCGGCCGTTTCACCTGGCATGGCCCGGCCGGGCACTTCCTTCCGCCGCGGCGGCGCGCAACCCCTACGGCGCATTCCGGCGGTGCCGGACCGCCCTGTCCGCCCGGTGCGGCACCACCGGTCTCCACTGCGGTGGCTGCGCGCTGTTGCGGCGGGGGAGACGCGGGCGCGCCACCTCGCATTGCCCTGCCGGGCACTTTCTTCCGCCGCGACGGCGATCAGCCCAGCGGCGGAGGCCGGCGGTGCCGAACCGCCCCACCCCCCGTCACGCCGTGAACAGCCGGTCCAAATGCCCGTCCAGCAAGGACACCGCCTCCTCCGGACCGCACGTCTCCATCAGGACCTGCGTCGTCAGGCCGTCCGTCAGGGCGATCAGGAGCATCGCCTCCGCGTCCGCGTCGCGGGACGTGTCCACCTCGCCCGCCGAGATCCCCTCCCGCACCCGGTCCGCGAAGAACGCCCGCAGCGCGGGAACGCCCTCCTTCGCGTGCCCGCGCAGCCGTTCGTCGTGCAGGGCCCGTACGAAGTAGGCGATCTGGACGAGGTTCCCGGTGCGGCTCGCGTCGTCCAGGGGGAGCATCTCCATGACCGTCTCCCGCAGGACGTCCCGCGGGGACGGCGGCCCGGAAAACCCCAGCAGGCGCGCCCGGATGCGCTCCTCCGCCAGCCCGCCCAGGTACTTGAGGGCGAAGACGAGCATCTCGTCCTTGCTGGAGAAGTAGTGCTGCAGCTGCCCCAGCGAGATCCCCGCCTCCGCCGCGACGTCCCGCAGGCTCGCCCCGTCCAGCCCCCGCGCGCACGCGATGCGCCACAGGGCCTCCGCGATCGCCCGGCGCCGCTCCTCGTGGTCCACGCGCTTGGGCACGCCCACCACCCCACCTTTCCAAGTCGCTCGTATTGCTATAGCTTATTCTCAATACAATTGACTTGGAAAAGCGGGAGCGGGGAGCGACGCGGCCATGGCACGACACGGACAGACGACGATCAGGCTCAGGCCGCCCCGCCACGGCGTCGCCCCTCGCGCCCGCCGCTGGTGGACCGTGCAGGCCTGGCTGACGGTCACCGGCCCCCTGCTGCTGACCGCCGTCACCCTCCTCGTCCTCTCCCTGCTCTTCTTCCCCGGCGCCCTCCCGTGGCTCGGCCCGCTGCTCCTCGGCGTCCTCGTCCTGCCCGCCGCCGGCTACGTCCTGGCGATGCCGCGCCTGCGCTGCCGCATCCACGCCTGGGAGGTCGGCGGCAGCGCGGTCTACGCGGCGGGCGGCTGGCTGCTGCACAAGCGGCGCATAGCCCCGCTCTCCCGCGTCCAGACCGTCGACACCGTGCGCGGCCCGCTGCAGCGCGCGTTCGGCCTCGCCACGGTCACCGTCACCACCGCCTCCACGGCCGGCGACGTCCGCATCACGGGCGTGTCGGACGAGGACGCGGAGCGGATAGCGGCCCGCATCACCGAGGCCGCCCGCCTCGCGCCCGGTGAGGGTGACGCCGCATGAGCGACTCTCCGATGAGCGGCCTTCCGGCCGGCGGCCCCCGCCCCGGCGAGCAGCCGTGGCGCACGCTCGACCCCCGTACGATCGCCGTGCACTGCACCTGGATGGGCGCCCCCCTCGGCTCGCTGGCCCTCACCGCGCTGGCCACCGGCGGCCGGCTCGACACCCGCGCGTGGATCACCCTCGCGGTGATCGGCGCCGTCTTCGCGGCCGTCACCACCTCCGGCGTCATCACCTGGCGCCGCACCCGCTACCGCGTCACCGCCGACGCCATCGAGCTCCGCACGGGCCTGTTCACCCGCAGCGTCCGCGCGATCCCCCTGCACCGCGTGCGCAACGTGGACATCACGGCGAACCCCGTCCAGCGCCTCCTCGGCCTGGCCGTGCTGCGCGCCGGCACGGGCGGCGGCGGGCAGGGCGGCGAGCTCTCCCTGGACGCCCTCGCCCGCCCCGAAGCGGTGCGCCTGCGCGCCGAGCTCCTGGCCCGCGCCGGCGCCGGCCGCACCGACGACCCGGTGCTCGCCACCACCGACCTTCGCCGCCTGCGCTACGCACCGCTGACCTTCTGGGTCGTCGGCGGCGTCTTCGCCGCGGCGGGCACCGTCTGGCGCGTCCTCGACGGGATCGGCGTCCAGCCGTGGCGCATCGGGTTCGTGCGCCGCGCCTTCGAGGACTTCGGCAACAGCGCGCTGTGGCTCACGATCCCGCTCGCGCTCCTCGCCGTCACCGCCCTCGGCTGCGTCGGCGCGGTCGCCCTCTACGCCGAGAACTGGTGGAACTACCGCCTGGAGTGGACCGACGCGGCCACCTTGCGCGTCCGCCACGGCCTGTTCACCACCCGGTCCGTGTCCATCGAGCGTGCCCGCCTGCGCGGCGTCGCCCTGCGCGAGCCGCTCCTGCTGCGCGCGGGCGGCGGCGCGAGCGTCCGGGCCGTCGCGGGCGGCCTGGGCGACAAGGAGGAGAACCGCCGCCGCAGCGTCGTCCTGCCGCCCGCCTCGCGCGGCGAGGCGCTGCGCGTGTGCGACGGCGTGCTGGGCGAGCCCTTCGCCCCGGCCGGGCTGACGGCCCACCCGCGGGCCGCGCTCCGCCGCCGTGTCGTCCGGGCCTTCGCGTGGTGCGTGCTGCCGCCCGCCGTCGCGCTGGCCGTGCTGGGCGCGCTCCTGACGCCCGTCCTGCTGTACTGCGCGGCGGGCTGGCTCGTCCTGGCCGCACCGGTCGCGTACGGGCTGGCGCGCGACGCCTACCGCGGGCTCGGGCACGGCCTCCGGGGCCGCTTCCTGTTCGTGCGCTCCGGCACGTTCGGCCGGGAGACGGTCGCGCTGGACCGCTCGGCCGTGCTGGCGTGGACCTTCACGGACACCCCGTTCTCGCGCCGGGCGGGCCTCGTCACGGCGACCGCCGCCGTCGCCGCGGGAGAGGACGGATACCGCATCCGGGACATGCCCGCCGGTACCGCCGCGGGCTTCGCGGAAACGGCCACTCCGGGCATGCTCGCCGAATTCCTGGAGCGCGGCGAACACAGCGGCACATAAAAGGATTTGTCCGGTCCGCTTAAAGTTTTCCGAGCAGTTTTTGTTATCGTCGCGCCCCATCCGCATCTCCTATGTGTCGGACCGAACGGATCGACTCCCGAAACGGAATGCCGGAGAAGGGTGGCGGAGCGTGAACAGTCAGAGCGTGGCCGTGGTCGAGGCGGCGCGAGCCGGGGACACGGCGGCACAGGACGAGCTCGTCGCCGCCCACCTGCCGCTCGTCTACAACATCGTCGGCCGGGCCCTGGGCGGCCACGCCGACGTGGACGACGTGGTCCAGGAGACCATGCTCCGGGTCATCAACGGCCTGGGCGAGCTGCGGGACGCGGCCGCGTTCCGCTCCTGGCTCGTCGCCATCACCATGAACCAGATACGCAGCCACTGGCGGGAGCGCCCGGAGGCTCCCGTCAGTGGCCTGCAGGAGGTTGCCGAGGTCGCCGACCCGGAGGCGGACTTCGTCGACCTCACCATCGTCCGGCTCGGTCTGCAGGGGCAGCGCAAGGAGGTCGCCGAGGCCACGCGCTGGCTCGACGACGACGAGCAGACCGTGCTCTCCCTGTGGTGGCTGGAGGCCGCCGGCGAGCTCACGCGCGCCGAGGTCGCCACCGCCCTGGAGATGACCCCGCAGCACGCGGCCGTCCGCATCCAGCGCACCAAGGCCCAGCTGGACACCGCCCGCGGCGTCGTACGGGCCCTCGCCGCGCATCCGCTCTGCCCGCAGCTCGGGGACGTCGTCGCCTCCTGGGACGGCGCTCCGTCCGCCCTGTGGCGCAAGCGCGTCGCCCGCCACGTGCGCGGCTGCGGCCGCTGCGCCGGCGCGCTGTCGGCGCTGGTCCCGGCCGAGGGGCTGCTCGTCGGCCTCGGACTGGTGCCCGTCGGGGCGGCGCTGCTGGGCTGGTGGCCCGGCGGCGCGATGCTGCGGACGCAGCAGGTGGGCCACGCCTCCCCGGCCGCCTCCTCCCAGGCTTCCTCCCACGCCGCCACCGGCGGCACCCGCGCCGGCCGCCGCCGCGCGGGCAACGGCCATGGCGACGGCAGCCGCGGCCACCGCGCGAGCCGCCCCCGCACCGCCCGGCGGGCCGCGGCCGGCGCCGCCGTCCTGGCCGTCCTCGCCGGCGGCGGCCTCTACCTCTTCACCGACTCCTCGGACGGCAAGAGCGTCTCGGCCAAGGACGGGCAGACGGCGCAGAACCGGGTGCAGGCCCTCGACGCCAGCACGGCCGCGCTGCCGCCCAGCGCCTCGCCGTCCCCGTCGGCGAGCGCGTCCGCGTCCGCGTCGGCCAAGCCGTCCGCGTCCGCGTCGGCCTCCGCCTCGCCCTCGTCCTCGGCGCCGGAGCCGAGCCGGTCCGCCGCCGCGAAGCCCTCGCCCGAGGCGAAGAGCGCGGCCCCGGCCAAGAGCGCCCCCAAGGCCGCGGGCCCCGGCGGCGGCTCCCTCGGCCAGCAGGTCACGGCCCTCGTGAACGCCGAGCGCGCCAAGGCCGGCTGCTCGCCCCTGACCGAGAACAGCACGCTGGACAGGGCGGCCCAGGGCCACTCCGACGACATGGCCGCCCGCGGCTTCTTCGACCACACCAACCCCGACGGCAAGGGCCCCGGCGACCGCATCACCGCCGCCGGCTACAACTGGAGCACGTACGGCGAGAACATCGCCTACGGGCAGCAGACGCCGGCGTCCGTCATGGACTCGTGGATGAACAGCGACGGCCACCGCAAGAACATCCTCAACTGCTCCTTCAAGGAGATCGGCGTGGGCGTCAACCAGGCGCCGGGCGGTCCCCGCTGGACCCAGGTCTTCGGCGCCCGCTGACCCGTCCGCCGGCCCGTCCGCCGGTCCGTTCGCCGATCCCGTCCGCAACGAGGCGCCGCGTCCGTCGTTGGACAGACGTGTCCGCACCGTATGCACCCCCGAACGCCCTGCGCGTCAGCGGGGTGCACAAGTCGTACGGTGCCCGGCGGGTGCTGCGCGGCGTCTCGCTCGAACTCGGCCCCGGCACCCTCGCCGGCATCGTCGGTGAGAACGGCGCCGGGAAGACGACGCTGCTGCGCATCCTGTGCGGGCAGACCGCCGCCGACTCCGGTGCCGTCGAGCACCGGGGCCGGCTCGGCTACTGCCCCCAGGAGACGGTCCTCAACGACTTCCTCACCGTCGAGCAGCACCTGCGCTACTTCCAGGTCGCCTACGGGCTGGGGAGCACGCGGCGCGCCGAGGAGCTGATGGAGGAGCTCCACTTCTCCGGGTACCGGCACTCCCGCGTCGCCGTGCTCAGCGGCGGGACCCGCCAGAAGCTCAACCTCACGCTCGCCCTCATGCACGACCCGCAGGTGCTGCTGCTCGACGAGCCGTACCAGGGCTTCGACTGGGAGACCTACCTGCGGTTCTGGAGCGTCGCCACCCGCCTGCGCGACCGCGGCCGCTGCATCCTGGTCGTCTCCCACCTCGCCTGGGACACCGAGCGGCTCGACGCCCTCTACCGCCTGCACGACGGCGTCGCGGCGAGCTGGCGGCCCGGCCGGGGCGGCGGGTGAGCGGATGGACACCCCGGGACGCCGCTTCGCCACGGCCGCCGCCTTCGCCCTGCTGGAGCACACCCGCAACCGCTTCGCGCTCGTGCTCGTCGTCTTCTACATCCCGTTCTGGCTGACGATGGAGCACTGGTTCGTCGCCTCCGCGCCCACCGGCTTCCTGCTGCGGGCCACCGGGCGGCACCTGACCGTCGACGGCAACCGGCTGACGATGGTCTCCGGCGCGATCAACGCCGTCACGCTGATCGTCGGCTTCATGATGTTCATGACGACGTTCAAGTCGCTGGCCTTCGACCGCCGGCTGGTCCTGGCCGGCTACCCGCGCGTCTGCCTGCTCGTCGCCAAGGTGGGCGCGATGGTGCTCGCCGCGGCCCTGATCTCCGCGTACGCGACGGCCGTCATCTGCTGGTACTGGGACCCGGTCCGGCCCTGGCTGCTCATGGCCGGCGTGTTCACGGCCGGCGTCGGCTACGGCGGGATCGGCATCCTCCTCGGGGCCTTCCTGCGCAACGAGCTGGCCGGCCTGTTCGTCATCATCATGACCAGCCTGCTCGACACCATGCTGCAGAACCCGATCAGCAACCCCGGCGCCACCAAGGGCGGCGTGCAGGCCCTGCCCGAGTACGGGCCCACGCAGGTGAGCGTGGCCGCGGGCTTCTCGCACGACACCCCGTACGGGCACCTGCTGCTGGGCCCCGCCTGGTTCGCGGCGATGTGGCTGCTGGGCACCGCCGCCTTCCACCTGCGCACCCGCGACCACCGCCCGGCCGCGGGGCGGCGCCCGCTCAGCGCCGGCGCCCGCCCTTGAGCGAGGCCCGCAGGTACTCGCGGTTCATCGTCGCGATGGACTGCAGCGGGATCCCCTTCGGGCAGGCGGTGGCGCACTCGCCGGTGTTCGTGCAGCCTCCGAAGCCCTGGTCGTCCATGGCGTCCACCATGCCCAGGACCCGCGACTCCCGCTCGGGCGCGCCCTGGGGCAGGACGTTGAGGTGGACGACCTTCGCGGAGGTGAAGAGCATCGCCGAGCCGTTCGGGCAGGCGGCCACGCACGCGCCGCAGCCGATGCACTCGGCGTGCTCGAAGGCGAGGTCCGCCACCGGCTTGGGGACGGGCGTCGCGTGCGCGTCCGGGGCGGAGCCCGTCGGGACGGAGACGTAGCCCCCGGAGCCGATGATGCGGTCGAACGCGGACCGGTCCACGACCAGGTCCTTCACGACCGGGAAGGCCGCCGCGCGCCACGGTTCGACGTCGATGGTGTCGCCGTCGCTGAAGTGCCGCATTTGCAGCTGGCAGGTCGTGGTCCGCTCGGGGCCGTGCGCCTGCCCGTTGATGACCATGCCGCACGCCCCGCAGATGCCCTCGCGGCAGTCGTGGTCGAAGGCGACCGGCTCGTCCCCGGCGAGGATCAGCTCCTCGTTGAGGTGGTCGAGCATCTCCAGGAAGGACATGTCCTCGCTGATGCCCGTGACCCGGTACGTGGTCATGGCGCCCGCTTCGTCGGCGGTGCGCTGGCGCCATATGCGCAGGGTGAGGTCCATTACGCGTAGCTCCGCTGGGTGGGGTGGACGTGTTCGAAGGTCAGGGCTTCCCTGTGGAGGACCGGCGCGCTGCCCGTCCCCGTGAACTGCCAGGCCGCCGCGTACGAGAACTCCTCGTCCTTGCGGGCCGCCTCGCCGTCCGGCGTGGCGCTCTCCTCCCGGAAGTGGCCACCGCAGGACTCCGTGCGGTGGAGGGCGTCCAGGCACATGAGCTCGGCGAGCTCCAGGTAGTCGACGATGCGGTTGGCCTTCTCCAAGGACTGGTTGAGCTCCTCGCCCGTGCCCGGCACCCTGATGCGCCGCCAGAACTCCTCGCGCAGGGCGGGGATGCGGCCGAGCGCCTTGCGCAGGCCCGCGTCTGTGCGGGCCATGCCGCACTCGTCCCACAGCAGCTCGCCGAGCTCGCGGTGGAAGGAGTCCGGGGTGCGGTCGCCGCCGACGGCCAGCAGGCGCCGCAGCCGGTCCGTCACCTCCGCGACGGCCTCCGTCACGGCGGGGTGGTCCGCGGGCACGGCGTCGTGCGGGTGCCGGGCCAGGAAGTCGTTGATGGTGGACGGCAGGACGAAGTAGCCGTCGGCGAGGCCCTGCATCAGGGCGGACGCGCCGAGCCGGTTCGCGCCGTGGTCGGAGAAGTTGGCCTCGCCGATCGCGAAGAGGCCGGGGACCGTGGTCTGCAGGTCGTAGTCCACCCACAGGCCGCCCATCGTGTAGTGGATGGCCGGGTAGATCCGCATGGGGACCTCGTACGGGTCCTCCGCCGTGATCCGCTCGTACATCTCGAAGAGATTGCCGTACCTGGCCTCGACGGCGTCGCGGCCCATGCGCCGGATCGCGTCGGCGAAGTCCAGGTAGACGCCCTGCCCGCCGGGGCCGACGCCGCGCCCCTCGTCGCAGACGTTCTTCGCGGCGCGCGAGGCGATGTCGCGCGGGACGAGGTTGCCGAAGGAGGGGTAGATCCGCTCCAGGTAGTAGTCGCGCTCGGCCTCGGGGATCTCGCCCGGCGGCCGGGTGTCGCCCTTCGCCTTCGGCACCCAGATGCGGCCGTCGTTGCGCAGCGACTCGCTCATCAGCGTCAGCTTCGACTGGTGGTCGCCGGAGCGCGGGATGCAGGTGGGGTGGATCTGGGTGAAGCAGGGGTTCGCGAAGTACGCGCCGCGGCGGTGGGCCCGCCAGATCGCGGTGGTGTTGGAGTTCTTGGCGTTGGTGGAGAGGTAGAAGACGTTGCCGTAGCCGCCGCTCGCGAGGACCACGGCGTCCGCGAGGTACGTGCTGACGGCGCCGGTGATCAGGTCCCGGGCGACGATGCCGCGCGCCCGCCCGTCGACGACGATCAGGTCGAGCATCTCCGTACGGGCGTGCATCTCGACGTTGCCCGCGTCGATCTGGCGGCTGAGCGCCTGGTACGCGCCGAGGAGGAGCTGCTGGCCGGTCTGCCCGCGCGCGTAGAAGGTCCGCGACACCTGCACGCCGCCGAAGGAGCGCGTGTCGAGCAGCCCGCCGTACTCGCGGGCGAAGGGCACGCCCTGCGCGACGCACTGGTCGATGATCTCGACGGAGACCTGGGCGAGGCGGTGGACGTTGGACTCGCGGGCCCGGAAGTCGCCGCCCTTGACGGTGTCGTAGAAGAGGCGGTGCACGGAGTCGCCGTCGTTGCGGTAGTTCTTGGCGGCGTTGATGCCGCCCTGGGCGGCGATGGAGTGGGCGCGGCGCGGCGAGTCCTGGTAGCAGAACTGCACGACGTGGTAGCCCTGTTCGGCGAGGGTGGCCCCGGCGGCGCCGCCCGCGAGCCCGGTGCCGACGACGATCACGGTGTGCTTGCGCCGGTTCGCGGGGTTGACGAGCTTGGCCTCGAAGCGGCGGCGGTCCCAGCGTTCGGCGATGGGCCCGGCGGGGGCGGCGGTGTCGGTGACGGGCTCGCCGGTCGTGTAGTGCGTGTAGTCGGAAACGTCGGGTGTGTCAGGCATGATCAGCTCACGACTCCTGTCAGGACGCCCACGGGCACGGCGATGAAGCCGCAGGTCAGCACCAGCGCCAGCGCGTTGGCCAGGAACTTCAGCGCCCGGTCGCGCCGTGGCGCGTTGGCCCCCAGCGTCTGCGCGGCGCTCCAGAAGCCGTGCCGGACGTGCAGGCCGAGGGCGAGCATCGCGACGATGTAGAAGGCGCTGACCACCGGGCGGTCGAAGGAGGCGACGAGGTTCTCGTACGGGCGCCCTTCCTGGGCGTTGGGGTTCACGTCCAGGGTGGTGAAGTCGAGGATGTGCCAGACGATGAACAGGGCCAGGATCACCCCGCCCCAGCGCATGGTGCGGGTCGCGTAGCTCGCGCGCGGCCGCTTGCGCTCGTACTTCCGGGGGCGGGCCGCGAGGTCGCGGCGGCTGAGCTGGTACGCGGCCACGCCGTGCAGCACGACCGCCGTTCCCAGGCCGGCGCGGGCGATCCACAGGAACCACTCGTAGTGCAGGAACGGCTCGCCGATGGTGCGGATCCAGTGCCCGTAGTGGTTGAACTCCCCGGCGCCGAAGAACACCTTCAGGTTGCCCACCACGTGGGCGACCAGATACGCCAGCATGATCACGCCGGTGACCGCCATGACCGCCTTCTTGCCGACGGTCGACCGCCACACGGAGCCGATGAGGGACGGAGGACGTGGAGGACGGTCCGTCCGGGTCGCCAGTGCCATGGCACCAGACGCTAGGCAGCCCCCGGGCGATCCGTCCAAGACATGATGAAGCTGGTTTCCATAGGCTCCGCCTATCTATGCTGCTGACCGTGCAACTCCAGCAGCTCCGCTACTTCGCGGCCTTGGCCGAAGTCCGTCACTTCACCCGGGCCGCCGAGGCGCTGCACGTGGCCCAGCCCTCCCTCTCCCAGCAGATCCGGGCCCTCGAACGGGAGCTGGGCGCCGAGCTCTTCCAGCGCGCCCGCGGCAACATCACCCTCACCGACGCCGGCGAGGCCCTGCTGCCGCTGGCCCGGCAGATCCTCGCCGACACCGAGACCGCGCGCCGCGAGGTCCAGGAGGTCGCCCAGCTGCGGCGCGGCCGGGTCCGCCTCGGCGCCCCGCCCAGCCTGTGCGCGAGCCTCGTCCCCGACGTGCTGCGCGCCTACCACGCCCGCTACCCCGGCATCGAGCTCGTCGTCGACGAGGGCGGTTCCCAGGACCTCGTGCGCACCCTCGCCGCCGGCGGCCTCGACCTCGCCCTGATCATCACGCCGCTGGCCGTCGGCGCGCCGGCCCTCGCCACGACCGAGCTCCTGCGCGAGGACCTCGTCGTCGTCACCGCCCCCGGCGAGCCCCCGCCCACCCGCCGCCGCGCCCTGCGCGTGGCGGACCTGGAGGGCCTGCCCATGGTGATGTTCCGCCGCGGCTACGACCTCCGCGAGATCACCACCACGGCCTGCCGCGCCGCCGGCTTCGAACCGTCCTTCACCGTCGAGGGCGGGGAGATGGACGCCGTCCTCGGCTTCGTCCGCGCGGGCCTGGGCCTGGCCGTGGTGCCCGGCATGGTGGCCGCCCGCTCGGGCCTGCGCGTCACGCCCTTCGAGGGCACCCGCATGCGCCGCACGGTCGCGCTGGCCCACCGCAAGGACGTGGCCCCGCCGCGCGCGGCCCGGGAGCTGCGGGCGGTGCTGCTGGAGCACCTGGGGCTGGGGGAGGGGGAAGAAGAACGGGAGTGAGGGGAGCTCAGCCCCACCAGGCCCGCCCCAGCGCCACCCCCGCGAACGCCGCGCCCAGCCCGCACACCACGCTCAGCGCCGCGTTCGCCACGGCGTAGCCGCGCGCGCCCTCGCGGGCCAGCGTCAGCGTCTCGTACGAGAACGTGGAGTACGTCGTGAGCGCGCCGCACAGGCCCGTGCCCAGGAGCAGCCGCAGCGGGGACGGGGCCGCGGCGGTGAGGACGCCCAGGATCAGGCTGCCCACGACGTTCACGGTGAACGTGCCCCACGGGAAGACCGAGTCGTGACGTGCCTGGACCGCACGGTCGGTGAGGTAGCGCAGGGGCGCGCCGGCCATCGCGCCGGCGACGACGAGGAGCCAGTTCACGCGCCGTCCTCCGGGGCGGCCGGCGCCGGCCGCCCGAGCCGCGGGACCTCGACCGGTTCCAGCGTGACGAGCCGCTCCCCGGTGACCTCCCCCAGGGCCGGCAGGAACGCCCGTACGCGCTCCTCGGCGTCCACGATCACCACCGTCACCGGCAGGTCCTCGCTCAGCGAGAGCAGCCGCGCCGTGTGCACGACGGACGAGGCGCCGTAGCCCTCGGTCCCGCGGAAGACCGTCGCGCCGGCGAGCCCGGCGGCGTGCGCGCGGTGCACGATCTCGGTGGACAGCGGCCGGTGGTGCCACCGGTCGGATTCGCCGAGGAAGACCGTCAGGCGCAGCGCCCTGCCGGCGGGCCTCATCGCCCGCTCCTGCGGAGCAGGACCGCCCGCGTCGCCGTCGCGGCCGCCCACACGGCCGCCAGCGCGGCGAGCAGCGTGCCCGCCAGGTAGGCGAGCGCCGTCGCGACGTGCCCGCCCTCGGCCAGCCGCTGGATGTCCACCGCGTACGTCGAGAAGGTGGTGAAGCCGCCGAGCACGCCCGTGCCGAGGAACGGCCGCAGCAGCCGGTGCGGCGCGGCGAGCTCGCCGATCACCGCCAGCAGCACGCCGATCAGGGCGCAGCCCACGACGTTGATCAGGAAGGTGGTCCAGGGGAAGGCGCCGGCCGGGGCGGGCCACAGCAGCCCGGCGCCGTAGCGGGCCGCGGCCCCGGCGCCCCCGCCGAGCGAGACCGCGCAGACGACCGCGCCCTGCCCGCGTGCCACGGGCCGCCGCCCGGGCGGACGCGTCCGCGGGGGCGGGCCTTCGGTGACCGTACCGGGCCGGGTCGTGCTCATGCGGTCCGCCGGCCTCCTCTTCGTCCTCGTCGTCGTGCCGTCGTGTCGCCCTCGTTGTCGTGCGACCCGTCGCTCGTGCGACCAGGCTATCCACCGTCCGCCGGAACCGCCGCGCCGGCAGCCGCCAGGCCAGCCGCCGGCCCGATCCGCTTCGGGTGGTGCGGGGACACGGCTCCGCACGCATGGGCCCGATCCCGCAGCACTCTCCCCGCCCGGCGACCGCAGGCACGCACGTTCGCACCACCCGGCGGTGCATGGCAGCCGTGCCGACACGCGCCCTGAACCGGATGCGGCGACGCTCCGCGCCGCAACAGCCGCGCGCTCGGCGCGCTGTACAGACGGCGCCATCATCGTCCGCACCGGCCCGCACCCGCACGGTGTTGGCCTGAAGTTGACGGTCCGTGGAGGCGGCTCTCTCGCAGGTCACACGGGTGAATCGGCGGATGATACGACCGGCATGGGGGGGGCTGAGGGGAATCGGCCCAGGCCGGCCGGTCGGGGACAGCCGATTATGAGCCACACGCGCACCACGCTCGTACGCGCGCACGGGCCGCAAGCCGCCTCCTGGGGCCGTCCCAGCGGCCGGGAGAGGGCGGCGAGAGCGCCATGAAGCAGGAGGGATGACGCATTCCGGTATGGCAGGAAACCGTCGCTTCCCGAGCGCTCCTGTGGGCAGTCTTCTGGCCGGTCAGGCTCCGCCGCCCCGGGCGGGGCGCCCGCCCGGCAGGGTCGGTCGCAGGACCGAAACCGATCCAGGGAGGCACACGATGACGACGCAACCCCGGCCGCCCCGCGCGGTGGCGCCCCAGGAGCCGGTCCCCCAGCTCCAGCGCGCCGGGATGCTCGACCAGGTCGAGAAACGGCTGCGCGGCCTCCTCAACGACGAGCACCGTCGCTGGCGCACCGCCGACGCGCGGGGCGCCGGCGTCGTCGAATCCCTCGCCGAACTCGTCGCCGTGGGAGCCGACCGGGTCCGCCCGGTCATCCTCCTCACCGGCTACCTGGCGGGGGGCGGCGACGCGGACGCCCCGGCCGCCGTCGAGGCCGCCGCCGCCCTCGAACTCCTCGACACCTGCACCCTCATCCGCAGCGACGTGCGCGACAACGCCGCCCTGCGCCGCGGCATCCCCACGCTGCACGTCAGCCGCGCCGCCGAGCACGAGCGCAACGGCTGGGCCGGCGACGCCCGCCGCTTCGGCGAGTCCACCGCCACCCTGGCCGGCGACCTCGCCCTCTCGCTCGCCGACCGGCTCGCCGCGCGGCTGCCCGCCGCCGCCTGGCAGATCTGGGACGAGATGCGCGTGGAGCGCGTGATCGGCACGTACGCCCACGAGGCGATGGCGGCCGAGTACCTCGACGACCCGTGGCCCGGGCGGTGCATATCGGGATGCGACCGCGGCTGCAGCGCGGGCTGGTACGCCCTGCGGCACCCGCTCCGGCTGGGCGCCGCCCTCGCCGACCGGCCCGACCTCGACACCGCCTACGACGCCTACGCCCGCTCGTTGCACGCCGCCTGGCGGCTGCGCGGCTTCCTCGACGGCGGCCCGGAGTACGACTGGGACGCCGAACTGCTGCGGGAGATCCTCCTGGAGCGCGAGGAGCGAGGCATCGCCGAGCGCCTCATCCGCGAACTGGTGGACCGGGCGTCCCGGACCGCGGCCGCGGCGCGGCTGACGACGGGGTGGTGCGAGGAGCTGACGGCCTTCGCGGTGCGGATGGCGGCGGAGCGGGGGTAGGGCGGCGGGCGCGGATTACGGAAGCCGCCGCATTGGGCCGTACGGGTAATTCTGCGGAACCGCATTTGTAGGGCTTTTCCTATCCGCGACACCGGCCGCCTCCGAGGCCGCCCGCACAGCGCATTAGACCGACGACCTGCCGAAATGACTGCAGGGGTACGGGTAAGCGCCGCGGATTTCTCCGTGGCCACGGCACGGACCGGCACACGGACAGGGCCGCCCGGAGAGGAGAAAACCGGTCACCCATCCGCACCACGGACGAAACCTTTGCGAGTACGGGGCGTTGAAAAGCACACCCCGGCCGTCACGGCCGGGTGCCTCCCAGTACGACCGAGCAAGATCAAGCAGCAAAGGTGTCTCCGCATGTCACGAATCGTCAAAACGGCTGCCCTGACCGCCACCGTGGGCGCGGCGCTCGCGGGTATCACCGGTACCGCGCTCGCCGACGCCGGCGCCAAGGGGGCGGCCGTCGGTTCCCCGGGTGTCATCTCGGGCAACGTCATCCAGGTCCCGATCCAGATCCCGATCAACCTGTGCGGCAACACGATCGACATCGTCGGACTGCTGAACCCCGCGTCCGGCAACGTCTGCGTCATCGACTGACGCAGGAGAAAAACCAGCGGATTCGGGGTGCCCCCGCCCCGGGCCGCTTCCGTGTGGCGCCCCCGATTTCCGTCGCGGGCGCCACGCTGTGTTTGCGGGGGTGTTTCGGGTGTTTCCCTGCTCCGGCGTGGAGTTGCTCTCCCGGGGCTCGCGTGCGGAGTCGCTCTCCCCAGCAGGTGATCTTCCCGCTAGCGTGGTCGGGTCTGTGGGGCGGGGCGAGTCGGGGGAGGCGTGCGGTGGATCCGTTCACGATGACGGCGGTGCTGGCGGCCGTCGACACGGCGGCGTCGGGAGCGCTGTCGGGTGCGGCCGGGGAGCTGGGGCGGCGGACCGCGGAGGGCCTGGCCGGCCTGGCCCGCCGGGCCTGGCGCAGGGACGGGGTCGACGGCGAGGACGGGGGCAGGGACGGGGGCGACGGGCCGCCCGCGGCGCCCACCGATGACGGCGGACGCAGGGCACTTGCCGCCCTGCTGATCGAACAGGCCCGCGCCGAGCCGGGCTTCGCCCGAGACCTGGCCGCCTGGCTCCGCGAGAGCGAGTGGCTGGCGGCGGCCACCGCCGTACCCGCGACGGCTCCCGGCGCGGCCCGCCCGCGGATGCTGCCGCCGCTGACGTCGGCCTTCACCGACCGCGAGGACGCTCTGGCGGCGGTCACGGCGTTGCTGGACGGGCAGGACGGCGGCGCGGGTGGCGGTGCGGGCGGTGGCACGGGCGGTGGCACGGGCGACAGCGCCGCATCGCATACGGCCGCGCGCATGGCCGCGCCCATGGCCCTGCTCGTCGGCCCCGCCGGCGTCGGCAAGACCGCGGCGGCCGTGCACTGCGCCCGCGCCCTCGCCGCCCGCTTCCCGGACGGCGAGCTCTACGCCGACCTGCGCGGATCCGCCGCGGCCACCGCCGTCACCCCGTCCGAGGTGCTCGTCCGCTTCCTGCACCACCTGGGCGTGCCGGCGGACCGGATGCCCGCCGACGAGCAGGGCCAGGCCGACCTCTACCGCGAGCGCACCGCGGGCCGGCGCATGGTCGTCCTGCTCGACAACGCCCACAGCGCCTCCCAACTGGGCCCGCTGCTGACGGCTTCGCCCGGTTCCCTCGTGCTGGTCACCAGCCGCCACCGGCTGCCCGAGCTGGTTCGTGACCACGGGGCGCGGGTCGTACGGGTCGGCCCGCTGTCCGACGCCGACTCCTTCCTGCTGCTCACCCGCATCGCCGGCCCGGAGCGCGTCGCCGGCCAGCGCACGCACGCGGAGGCCGTGGCGGCGCGGTGCGGGGGCATACCGCTCGCGCTGTGCGAGACGGGGGCCCGGGTGCAGGTGCGGGAGCAGCTGAGCTGGGAGAGCCTGGAGCGTGAATTCGCGGCGGCGGTCGCGGGCTTGAGGGGGAGCGGGCGGGGACAGGCTCCAGGAATGCCTGATGATGTTGATGGTCTTGATGACGCTGTTACCCCCATTACCCCTGTTACGTCTGAGGGTGGTGACTCACCGGTCGAACCGGCCCTCCTCGCCACCGACCTCTCCTACCGCGACCTGGCCCCCGACGCCGCTCGCCTCTACCGGCTGCTGGCCCTGCGCCCCTGGCCGGACATCCCCGCCGGGGCGGCTGCGGCCGCGGCGGACACCGGCGAGGCCGAGGCGCGCCGCCTGCTCGAAACCCTCGCCGCGGCCCACCTCTTGGAGGAGACCGGCGAGGAGCGCTACCGCTTCCACGACCTCGTCCGCCTCCACGCCGAGCGCCGCGCCCACGAGGAGGACGGCCGCGGGGCGACGGCCCTCGCCGTGCGCCGCACCGTCACCTGGTACCTGCGGCTGGCCGCCCGCGCCGACGCCCTCGTCGTCCCCGGCCGGTGGCACCTCGGCCCCGCGTACGCCCGCACGCAGGGCGGCGACGGCCCCGCCGGCCGCACCACGGAGGCGGCCCGCGCGGCCCTGGCCGTGCTGCGGCGCGAACGCGCCAACCTCGCCGAGGCCGTACGGGCCGCGGAGGAGTACGGCTTCGACGAGGAGGCCTGGCAACTGTGCGAGGCCACGTGGGGCCTGCACCTGCGCCTGGGCTTCCACGACCAGTGGGTGGCCACGCACCTGCGGGGCGTCGAGGCGGCCCGCCGCTGCGCCGCCGGCATCGGCGACCCGCGGGCGGAGGGCCGGATGCGGACCCAGCTCGCCTTCGGGTACATGGGCCTCGGCCGGTACGCGGAGGCCGAGGCCCAGCTGACCGCCGCCGCGGCGGCCGACGAGCGCGCCGGCCACCACCGCGGCCGCGCCACGGCCACCGAGTCGCTCGGCCTGCTCTGCCTGCGGCAGTGGCGGTACGAGACCGCCGAGGAGCACTTCCGGCAGGCCCGGCACGTCCTGGACGGCATCGCTCCGGGCGGCGACGGCGCGGCCGACGTACCGCGCGCCGACGCGCTCCTCGCCCACCACCTCGGGCGGGCCCTGCGCGGCCAGGGCCGCCACGCCGAGGCCCTGGCACAACTGACGGACGCCCTCGCCCGCTTCCGGGCGCTGCCCGCCCGAGACCTCTACAACGAGGCCCGCGTCCGGATGAGCCTCGGCGAGACCCACCTGTCCGCCGGCGACCCCGCCGCGGCCCGTACGCCCCTCGACGAGGCACTCGCCGTCATGGCGGCCGAAGGCGCCGTCCTGCAACAGGCGGACGCCGCCGAACTCCGCGCCCACTGCGCCGCGACCCCGGCCGACGCGGTACGCCACCTGCACCTGGCCCGCTCGCTGTACGAGGAGGCGGGCGACACGGCGGGCGCATCCCGCACGGGAGCACTCTTGCGGGAGAGGGGGGTGGGCTGAGGGCGGGGCCGAATCCTTTCCGCCGCGATGGCGAAGTGCCGCGATGGCGGGGGTCCGGCGGTGTGCGCAGGCACCGGGATACGTACGCGCCGGGCTTGCTGGTCCGCGGCCGGGCGTTGCGGCGTTGCGGTGGAGGATGCGGTCGGCCGTGCTGGATTTTTCCGCCGCGATGGCCAAGTGCCGCGATGGCGGGGGTCCGGCGGCGTGCGCGCCGGGCTTGCTGGTCCGCGGCCGGGCGTTGCGGCGTTGCGGTGGAGGATGCGGTCGGCCGTGCTGGATTTTTCCGCCGCGACGGCGAAGTGCCACAACGGCGGGGTCCGGCGGCATGCGCAGGCCCCGGGCTTGCTGGTCCGCGGCCGGGTGTTCCGTGGGTGCGGTGCAGGCAGCGGCCGGCGGTGCCGGATTTGTTCCGCCGCGACGGCGAACTGCCGCGACGCCGAGGGTCCGGCGGCATGCGCAGACACCGGCATGGGCACGGGCCGGGCACCAACGCCACGTCCTCCTACACAGCCAGGCCCTGCACGGCCAGGCCGCCGTCGACCCGCTCGACGTCCACACCGTGCCGCACCCTCCCCGTCACCACCGTGATGCCGCTCGCCACCGCCTCCTCCACGGACTTGCCGCCCGCGAGCCAGGCGTGGAGGGCGGAGGCGTGGGCCGCCGGGTCGCACAGGTCGGGCCGGCCGTCCGCGCCGGGGCGGGCGGCGAGCTGCAGCAGGTCGCCGCCACGGGTGCGGACGGTGCAGCGCCCGGGCCCCGTCACGTACACGGCGAGCGCGCAGCCCGGGTGCCGGCCGAGAACCTCCGCGGTCCAAGCGGCGGGCGGCCCGACGCGCGGGTCGTCGGCCGCCGCGTACCGCACGATCACGTCCGCGACGCGCAGCCGGCCCGGATCGGGGGTGTCCTCGTGGACGGAGGTGTGGGCGTCCCAGCCGATGTCGTCGGAGCCGTCGGAGCCGCCGGAATCCGGGAGCCCGTCCGGTCCGTCGTGCACGCCGTCGTCCGCCGTGCAGCGCACCACCGCGATCTCCGGAGCACCGGAGGCGTCGGTCAGCCTGCTGAGGACACGAACGGGCGCCGTGCGCTCGGCCGGCGCGTACGACGGGAGCCGCAGCGGGTCGAGGAGCGCGGGGCGGCCGGCGGGCTCAGTCATGCCGATCAGGCCGTAGAACGCGCGGCGCAGGAGCGCGGCGGAGCGGCCCGGCGCGGAGCTGACGTGCTCGGCCTGGGCGCGGAAGCGGCCGGGGTCGTGGCGGTCGACGGCGCGGTCGACCTGCGCGCGCAGCCCGTCGTACGGGCGCAGCCGCGGCGCGGCCCGCCCGAGGGCCGCGACGGGCGAGTCCGGGTCGAGGGCACCGCCGGGGAACGCGCCGAGGAGGACGGGCCTGCCGATGGCGGCCGCGTAGTACGTGACGGAGCCGTGGTCACCGATCACGCAGTCCGCGGCGATCAGCGCCTGGCGCCAGTCCTCCAGCGGGTCCACGAGGGCGAGCCCGGCGCGGCGGGCCCGGTCGAGCCAGGCCCGTATCTGGCCGGGGCCGTGGCCGTGCCAGATGTTGGGGTGGAGGACGGCGGCCGTGCGGTATTCGTCGGCGGGGAGCTCGGCTGCCAGCCGCGGCAGGAGGGACGGCAGCAGATCGCCCTCGGAGTCGTCGTCGCCGAAGAGGGAGCCGGGCGACCAGGTGGAGTTGACGACGACGAGCCGCTGGCCGGGGGCCACGCCGAGGGCCCGGCGGAAGCGGTCCCGGTGGGGGAGGGCGGCGAGGATGCGGTCGTAGCAGGGGTCACCGGCGAGGACGGCGGTGCCGGCCGCCTCCGGGCAGGCGGCGCGCAGGCGGTCGAGCTGCTCGGGGTGCGAGAGGACGGTCGCGGCGGCGAGGGGGCGGCCGTCGTGGAGCAGCCAGTCGGGGGAGAGCCCGAAGACGGGGGCAGGGGCAGCGGGCGTCCGGTGTCCGGTGTCCGGTGTCCGGTGTCCGGTGTCCGGTGTGGCCAACCTCTTATTGTAGCCAACGCCGTGTGAGAGCACGGCCAAATCCCCGCGTATCAACTCAAGTTCACCGCCGTAGCTGGCGGACACGGCCAGGTCGACGGGCGTCTCCTTGGCCTGCTCCCACGGCAGTACGGGCAGCCCCACGGAGGCCAGCAGCTCCGGCACTCCGGCGAGGAACGGCGACGACCCGGTGCACGTCACGAGGAGCTGCACCCGCAGGTCGTCCCGGAAGAGCGGCAGCACGTCCAGCAGCCGGGTGGCGGAGGTGACGTTGTGCACGACGAACAGGACGCGGCGGCACGCGGCCCGGGTCACCCACCGGTGGGCGTCGTCCCCGACGGGAACCCGCAAGGGTGCTTCCGTACTCGTCCCACGCATCTCCACGTCCCCCCAACAATCACTGGCAACACCGGAAACATTGGCCCCACTGAAGCACAGCACACCTCCGACGTGGATGTCGGATTTCCGCCGGATCGGGGCCGTGACCTCTGCCAATACTGGCGGCATGCGCAACGACGTCATGGTGGCGGGGAAGCCGCCGCACAGCGATGACACGCACACCGGCGGCACGCACACCGGCGGCATGCACACCGGCGGCACGCACACCGACACGGACCGGTGCGTCCGGGCCGTACAGTCCAAGGACGCCCGCTTCGACGGGTGGTTCTTCACCGCCGTGACGACGACCCGCATCTACTGCCGCCCGAGCTGCCCCGTCGTACCGCCCAAGCCGCGGAACATGACCTTCTACCCGAGCGCGGCCGCCGCGCAGCAGGCCGGTTTCCGCGCTTGCAAGCGCTGCCGGCCCGACGCGAGCCCGGGCTCGCCGCGCTGGAACGAGAGGGCCGACCTGGCGGCCCGGGCGATGCGCCTGATCGCCGACGGGGTGGTGGACCGCGAGGGCGTGCCGGGGCTCGGGGCGCGGCTCGGGTACAGCACCCGGCAGATCGAGCGGCAGCTCCTCGCCGAGCTGGGCGCGGGCCCCCTCGCCCTGGCCCGCGCGCAGCGCGCCCAGACGGCGCGGCTGCTGATCGAGACGACGTCCCTGCCGATGGGGGAGGTCGCGTTCGCCTCCGGGTTCGCGAGCATCCGCACCTTCAACGACACCGTGCGGGAGGTCTTCGCGCTCTCCCCGAGCGAGCTGCGGACCCGCGCGGCCGGCCGGGGCCGCCCGGAGACGGCCACCGGCACCACGCCGGGCACGACGTCCGGCACGACGCCCGGCACCGTGTCCCTGCGCCTGCCCTACCGCGCCCCGCTCTTCCCGGACAACCTGTTCGGGCACCTGGTGGCGACCGCCGTGCCCGGCACGGAGGAGTGGCGGGAGGGCGCGTACCGCTGCACGATGCGGCTGCCGCACGGGCACGGCATAGCGACGCTCCGCCCCGCGGACGGCCACATCGGCTGCCGGCTGACCCTGACGGACCTGCGCGACCTGGCCGCCGCGGTCAGCCGCTGCCGCCGCCTCCTCGACCTGGACGCGGACCCCGAAGCCGTCGACGGGCTCCTGCGCGAGGACCCGCTGCTGGCCCCGCTCGTCGACCGCGCGCCCGGCCGCAGGGTGCCGCACACCGTGGACCCGGCCGAATTCGCCCTCCGCGCGGTGCTCGGCCAGCAGGTGTCCACGGCCGCGGCCCGCACCCTCGCCGGGCGCCTGGTCGCCGCGCACGGCACCCCGGTGGAGGACCCGGAGGGCGGCCTCACCCACCTCTTCCCGGAGCCCGGGGCCCTCGCGGAACTCGACCCCGCCACCCTGGCCATGCCGGGCACGCGCCGCCGTACGTTCACGGCCCTCGTCGCCGCGCTCGCGTCGTCCGCGCTCGACCTCGGCCCGGGCAGCGACTGGCAGCGCACCCGGGAGCAGCTCGCCGCGCTGCCGGGCATCGGCCCCTGGACCGTGGAGACGATCGCCATGCGCGCCCTCGGCGACCCGGACGCCTTCGTCGCCACCGACCTCGGCGTCCGCCTCGCCGTGGCGGGCCTCGGCCTGCCCGCCACGCCCGCGGCCCTCACCCGCAGGTCCCGGGCCTGGCGGCCGTGGCGGTCGTACGCCGTCCAGCACCTGTGGGCGACGGGCGACCACCCGGTCAACCGCATGCCGGCGGCCTGACCGCGAAGCACCTCAAGACGCACCTCAGGAGGAACCCATGACCCACCGGTCCCACACCGTCATCGACAGCCCGTACGGCCTCCTGACGCTGGTAGCCACTGACAGCCGGCTCACCGGCCTCTACATGGAAGGACAACGCCACCGCCCGCCCCAGGAGACCTTCGGCGCGTACGACCCGCAACCGCACGCACAGGGCTCGGTGTTCGCCCGGACCCGCGAGCAGCTGGAGGAGTACTTCGCCGGCGCCCGCACCGGGTTCGACCTCCCCCTCGCGCTCGCCGGAACCGACTTCCAGCGCACCGTCTGGCACGCCCTCCAGGAGATCCCGTACGGGGAGACCGTCTCGTACGGCCTGCTGGCCGCCCGCATCGGCCGCCCGGCCGCGTCCAGGGCCGTGGGACTGGCCAACGGCCGCAACCCCGTCGGCATCGTCGTCCCCTGCCACCGTGTCGTGGGCGCGAGCGGCGCCCTCACCGGATACGGCGGCGGACTGCCCCGCAAGCAGCGCCTGCTCGCCTGCGAACGCGCAGGTAGCGGGCACGAGGAGGCATCATGACGGTGTGAGCGTGAGCATAGACATCACCGGCCTGGCCCCCGAACGGATCGTCTTCGAGACCTCGCCGATGGGCGAGTTGTGCCTCGCGCTGCACGTGCTGTCCGAGCCCGGCCACCACCCGGGCACGGCCGGCTGGGCCGAGGCCACCGCCGCCGCGCTCCGCCCGGACCTCGCCGACCGCCTCCAGGAAGCCGACTTCCTGTGGCGCACCACCTTCTCCGACCTGTTCATGCCCTGGGCCGGGCTGCGCGGCGGCCCTGGCAGGCCCGGGGCGACCCTCGCCGACGAACTGGACCTCCTCGACCTGCTGGACGACGACCAGTTCGTCACCACCGCCCTGGAGTTCGCCTGCCTCGCCTCGTACGGCACCGGCGGCCCGTCACCGCTCACCCACCCGCCCACGCGCGCCCGCACCCTGGAACTGGCCGCGGCCCGCGGCCCCCGGCAGGTGGAGTTCGCCGAGCGCCTGCTGAAGGACCCTTCCTCCGTACGGGCCTGGGTGCGCCGCCTGTTCGAGGACTGCGACGACGCGTTCTTCGCGGACATCTGGCAGCGCGTCGAGCCCCGGCTCGCCGCCGACGTCCGGCACAAGACGGAGCTGCTGCGCCGCAAGGGCCTCCGCGAGGCGCTCGCCGCGGTCTCCCCGGCCCTCCACCTGGAGGACGGGGGTCGCCGCATCCGCGTCGACAAACTGGCCGAGGGCCGGGCCACGGCGACGGGCCCCGTGGTGCGGCCGGGCCTCACCCTCGTCCCGTCCCACTTCGGCTGGCCGCACCTGATGGTCCTGCACCGCCCGCAGTGGCGCCCCGTCGTCCACTACCCGGTCGGCTCGCCCGAACTGCCCGCCCCCACCTCGGTCGACCTCCTCAAACTCCGCCTGGAAGCCCTGGCCCACCCCGTCCGCATGCGGGTCTGCCGCAGCACGGCCCGCACCCCGCACACCACGGGCGAACTGGCCGGCGTCCTCGGCATCAGCCCCCCGGAGGTCTCCCGCCACCTGTCGGTCCTCAAGAAGGCGGGCCTGATCACCTCCCGCCGCCGCGGCCGCTACGTCCTCTACCAGCTGGACGTCCGCGCGGTGGCCCGCCTGAGCAGCGACTTCCTGGAGGGCATCCTCCGCTGACGCAGAATTGTTCGTCAGGTCCTCTCCGGGCCGCTATTCCGTAGTGCCGCGGCAGTGGCCCTCGACGCGGAACCACAGGCCCGGAGCGTAGACGGCACGGATGACGGCTTCCTCACCTCGTGCGACCCGCAGGATTCTCAGGATCCCGCCGGGAAGTACGTCGTACTGGTAAGTGATCTCGGCATCGCCCTCGACGGTGTCGTCATAGGAAATATCCGCCGTACGATCGTTCGCGTATTCCTTCGGTGGACGATTTTCCACCAGCTTGATGAAGACGCTCATGAACCAACGGTACGGCCCTTTCGTGAGCTTCGCGCTCCGGGATCAGGGGCGCGCACGGGCTGTTCAGACCTCGTCATCCTGCGGGCGGTCGGCCACCGAAGCCCGGCTGGCCGCCAGCCAGGACCGCGCGGGCTCGGCGGGCTGGGTGGTGTCCACGGTCAGGTGGAGCCGGGTGCCGCCTTCGCGGCCGGCTGGGTAGCTGCGTTGCTCGGTGGAGTCGAAGCAGTGCCGGAGGACTTCCGCGACGCGGCGGGCGGTCTCGGGGGACGCGGCGACGACGCGAATGTCGGCGCGCCCCGCCCGGGGCACCGGATCCGCCGATGCGGGGTTGGGTGTGCGGTGTGCGGACGTCATGTCTCACCGCCTCCAGCCGGAGAAGATCCGGCCCGGTCGGGTTGCCGGCCGGGCGGTTCCACCGTCGGTCTCCCATTCCTCTTCGCGGTTCCGTGAGTCCGTCGCCTCGTCGGCCGTTCGCTCGTCCTCCATCAGCCTGCTCGCGGTGAGGAGGCTTCCGGGAGTGGTCGCGGCAGTCATCAGCCGGGCAGCCGCGGCCGGGCCGGTCTCCGGCGGGATGATCAGCAGGTCCAGGCGGTCCGCCGTGCGGGAGAGCAGGAGGAGCTTGTGCGGGTCCTGCTCATTCCCGAACCACCCCACATGCACCGTGTGTCCGGTGACGGGAACCTTGCGCGGGATCACGGGCCAGAAGGCCGGATTCACCGTGACGCGGGAGACCCGTGCCCAGGAGTGGTCCAGCCTCTCCGCCAGCGCGGGTAGCTCGCGGGTGAGGTCGCGCGAGCGGGGCCACCAGGCGCCGTCCAGAAGCCCCGGCGCCGTCCCGGGCGTAAGGGACAGGCGAGCGGGCAGCGGATGGGGATGCTCAGCGGTGGTCGTGCGGTCGAGGGTGACAGCCATGATGTGAACCTGCCCCTGCCCCCGGGCTCGTCGTCGACTGCCCGGCGTTGTGACTCGCCGGGAACGACACCCGCATGGAGGCCGGTGTACGGAGTGTTCCCGGTTCCTCCACCCTACTCCGGCGGGCGGTTCGCAGACCTTGCGCGACCAGGGCGACCCCCGGGAGTGTGGGCGTGCGAGGGCCCTGTGGCGAACCCGCCGCCGGCCCGCGGAGTACGGGTGGGATCGCTGCGGGCGCTTCGCCCGGTGACTGCGACGCACCCCGGACGACGAACGAATGCGCCGGATCCCCGGAGACGGCCGAATCCTCGGAGACCTCCCGGCCTGATCACCGTCCTGGGGCGAGAACAATCACTTCGCCCTGCCGGATCTCCCGCCCGACGCAGCACCCGACGCGGCGCGGGCCACCATGGCCAGGCCCGTACGGGCCGGCGACGTCGCGCGGGCCGAACAGATCCTCTCGCCGGGACCGCCGAAGCCGCCCCACCGCCCGGCAAGCCTCAAGGGCCGCTCTGTCCAGCCCTGTTCGTGGCGCGGGGGCAGGACTAGGGTGTGCCATGAGGCCCCGGCCCTCGGCAGCATCGAGATGTGATCGGCTCCGAGGAGGCGCGTGGTGCCCGTAGAGCGCAGAACCGTTCTCACCCCCGACGGAGCTCCCCGAGGGGCAGGCGCGCGCGTGTCCGCACCGCGCCGTCGCTCCCCGCCCTTCGGCGAGCCGCGAGACCACGTGCTCACGGTCCGCGGAATACTGAACCTCGCCGGGGTTCCGGGACTGCGTGAGCGCCTTCTGCACGTATCCCCCGGCCCCGGAAGCCGGCTGGTCCTCGACTTGTCCGGCGTCACCTCCTGTGACGCCCTGGGCCTCGGAATGCTCGTCGCCGCCGCCCGCCGCGCCCGGTCCTCCGGCGGCGACCTCTGCCTCGTCGCGCCGTGTCCCGCCGTCACCCAGGCACTGAAAGTCAGCGGGCTGAGCAGAATCCTCCCGGTCCTTCCCGGCCCGACCCCTCCCGGCACACCCGCCAAAAGGCCCCTGAACAGCAAAAACGCCCCTCCTGACGAGGAGAGGCGCAGAACGTTGAACGAGCGCCCCCGGCAGGACTCGAACCTGCGGCCAAGCGCTTAGAAGGGGCTGGGCCAGTGAGACGCGATCGTGGCTCTGACCTTTGTGGGAGAGGCGGGTGGCGTGACCGGTTGACCGGGCCCACCGCCCACGCACCGGAAGCCTCCGTTCCGTGGAACGAAGTCTGTTCGATGATGCCTCCGATACTCACTCCATCCCGCTATCAGCTTGACGCGCGCTACGTTGGAATCTCTGGGGAGTTGGCCGAAAGCCGGGAGGGGCGTGGGAAGATGCCGAGGTCGTAACCTCTGCTCCCCGCGCATGCGGGGATGAACCCCACGAAGACGCCTGCGTCCAGTTCGGCAACGTCTGCTCCCCGCGCACGCGGGGATGGACCCGTCGCCGAGCTCGAACGCGTCCTGCCCCGGGACTGCTCCCGCGTATGCGGGGATGGACCCAACGACGTTCCGTACGACCGCGAGAAGGCGTCCTGTTCCCTGCACACGCGGGGATGATCCCACCCGCTGGGTGCACGGCCTCAAGGCCCTTGGTTGATGCAACGTCACCATGCCCTTGACCTGCGGGGGAGAGGCTGGGGAGATGACTGTGGAGGGCAATGCCTCCGCGCATCCATGGGAAGGTTCAATTCCGCGGCTCGGCGCTGAGGGTCGTGTAGTCGTCCGTGGGCCCTGACCGGGCTGCCTGCGAGGCTCCGTAAAGGATGCCTGAGTGGGTGAGTGGGAAGGCACTTGTGTACGGAGTCGCTTCGCGTCAGTGCAGGCTGAAGCGCCGTAATTACTTCATGAGGTTCATCCCGCAGAGGCGAGTGAACGTACACCAAGGTGGGACAAGATGCCGCTCTGATGTGAACTAGCTAGGCTCGATATATGGACAGTTCACTGATCGCTGCTATCGTCGCAGGATTCGCGGCTGCGCTGTTTGGTGTTTTGACTACGTCCCGCAACGCTAGGATGCGTCTGCGTGATGTACAGATCGAATTCTTGCGAGAAAGGACAACCTCACGCGTTGGGGCAGTCATCTGTGACTATGTAGACTCCGTAGGTCTGCAAACTTTGGCGGCCCAGTACGGAGTAGGGCGATCTCCTGACAGTATAGAAACAGCCTCTGAGAGGAAGAAGTCTCTCGGGGCGAAGCTCGGCTTCAAGGGTTCGCCTGAGATTTCTACGCAAAGGGAGGCGAGTGAGAGTCAGAAGCTCCTTTATAACATTCCCGCAGACCTTAATGTTCTCACCCAGCAGGTCATCGACGCCATTGCCAATCGCGAGAGCGTGAGAACTGACTTGGCGGCTACGCCACCTATAGGGCTCCCTGAGATAAAATCCCTCATGGCTGCAGGGAAGGGTAAAAGTCTGGCCTCGGCTGAAAGCCTGTTGGATGAACTGCTATCGGTAAGTAAGAGGGAGCAGTTCAAGAAGGTTGCTTCTGGTGCAGAGTTCTTGCTAATTGACGCAACTTGGAGGGTGGCGTTGGAGGATGGCGCTGCGCTTTTGAATCTTGCGCAATTGGCGGCCTCGGATGATGTCGTGCCTATGCCGTCAAGCGTTGCTTTGGTTGTGCGTGTGCCAATTAAGCAGCCGTCCGTTGGGGAGTTGGTGACCCCCCAAGGGTTGCAGCGACTCCGTGCGGGGGTTGAAATCAGGGCCAGCGTATTTGGGCGGGCGGCATCTATTGATGAAGACGGCTCAACCTTGTCCGTTGGTGCCATCACGATTTTTTCGCGGGCCGGTCTAGCTGCTGCCAGTCCCACTCGTTCCGTGTTGTGACGGTGGGTGTACCGCTTGGTGAGCACCTGAACCGTGCGGGTGCCTCCTGAAGAGAAGGCACCCCGATCTTTTGGCTTTTGGTGACTTACGCCTTGATGGTCGTTGGGGTCTGTGCTTGGTCCCACTCTTCGTCAAGGAGGGAGAAGAGGGCGCTGTCCCGCCATGTTCCATTGGTGTGTACGTGGTCGCGGAGGACTCCCTCGCGTGTGAAGCCCAGGCGTTCGATCAGCTTGATCGATGCAAAGTTGTCGGGGCCGATGGCGGCGCTGATGCGGTGCAGGCCGAGCGTGCGGAAGCCGAAGTCAATCATCGTGCGGGCCGCGTCCGTTGCGTAGCCCTTGCCCCACTCGGACGCTGCGACCGCGTAGCCGAGCTTGCCGGCGCGGACGCCGCTGAGGCCGATGCGGCAGAAGCCGATGACGTGGTCGCTCGGTGGGGCGACGATCGCCAGGTAGTACTCATTGCGAGGCTCTTCCTGGGCCCGGCTTATGGCGCCTTCGAGCATGGCCTGAGTCCCCTGGCGGTCTCTGCTATCGAAGGAGAGCCAGGTGGTCACCCGGTCATCGCCCACGATTTTCAGGGCATCGTCGACGTCGTCCATCGTGAAGTCACGGAGGACGACGGCATCACCTGCGAGTCGGATGGGGTACGGCACGTAGGTTCTCCTTCAGCGGGGCAGCGACCTGAGAGGGGTCCGGGTGAACATCTCGATCCGCTCTTGGAGGTCGCTTCCGGAGGGGGCGAGCGGCGAGCGGCTGAGGGCCTTGTGCACCCGCATGGCACTGTTGATGATGCCGTTGATCCGGTTCTCGGGCGCCAGCTCCAGGATCGGGCTCACCGCCTCGTCGGCGCCCTCCAACTGCCCTAGGTGGATATGCGCGATGGCGAGGTCGGCCCGGCTGCCGGCCGCGTCTCCGAAGGCCCATTCCGGACCGCTCGTGTCGGCGTAGATGTCAACCGCCTGGGCGGCGTAGTCCTGAGCGGTGCCGGCCTCCGAGGGGAGCCAAGCGAGTGCGTCCGCCGCGTAGTAGATCTGGCGCGTGCGACCGAACGAGCACAGCCCGCCGAGCTCGTCGACCTCGTCCGAGCGGACCTCGTTCCAGGCGTCCTCGGCTCGACGGATTGCTGCGTGGGTCTGGTTGACGTTGCCGAGGGCTGCCCAGGCACGGGCCTCGCTGATCGGGAGCCACACAGAGGTTGTGCTGTGGCTGAGGACAGCGAATTCGGCTCCGGATTGTGCGTACTTCACGGACTCGTGGAGCCGTCCGGCCCAGTAGGCGATGAGGGCCTGGAGCCCGCGGATCCATGCGCGGAGGCCGTTATGGTCGGCGTTCTCGGCGCAGAGGTAGGCAGCCCGAGCCTGGGTCATTGCCGCGTGAGGGTCGGCGAGATCGTGGGATGCCTTCGCGAGTAGCCCACTGGTCACACCCGTCAAGAAGTACAGCTGCCGGGCCTGCTCGGGACGCTGCCGGCTGTCCAGGAGGGTGTACAGCGTCTCCTGGGTCTGGACCAGGTCGCCGAGGAGTTCTGAGAGAGGACGCTGGGGATAGTCGGTCGCCAGTTGGCGAACATCCTCGTGGATCTGCTCCATCACTTCGCCGGTGAGGTTCCCCTGGTTCGCCGTGAGGGCGAATGCTTTTGCCCGTCGCGCTGCCAACGTGATCAGCTCCTTGTCTGGGTCGGGCTGGCCAGCTGCGATCACCAGTCCCGAAGGCGTGCGCTCCACCGCAGAGGTTGCTGCTTCCCACGGTCGGAGTAACTCGTTCAGCGGCTTGCCGAACATTGCCTGCAGGACGCGGCGGGTTACAGGGGTGGTGTTGCCCCGCTCGCCACTGGCGAGACGCCGCAAGTGGCGGGTGCTGAGGGTGGCGTCTTCGTTGAGACCGTCGGCGATGCGGCCGAACTCCGCGGCGATCTCCTCGTAGGTGCGGTCCTGCTGCCAGAGCAGGTGTTCAAGCACTGTCCGGGGTTCTCGGCCGTTCCTGCTCGCGGTGTCAGCCACGGTGCCCTCCCTGTGTCCCCGTGTCCTACATGCCTTCAGGGTGCAACGAGTAGTGGGGGTGTGTCCGCGCCTGGTCCGGCAGGGGTCCGCCGTTGGTCCGGCAGTGGTCCGGGTCAGGCCCTCGTGTGGTCATGGTGACTCATCTGAGAGTTGTCGGCGGGAGGAATCGACGATGAGTCAGGCACTTCTGATGCGGGATGAGGGAAGGCGTGCAGGCGCCTCACTTGTGACGTACAAGCTCCTCAAGCACGGCAACGCGCTCCTTCAACTGCGCGACTTCGGCTCGGATCGCATCAAGGTCGCCCGGTCGGTCAGGCTGGCGGGCCTTGTCTGCGACGAAGCTTCCTCTCGCGCCGGCGGACTCGATGAGCCCCTCCTCGCGCAGGATGCGAAGGCCGTTCTGCACGGTCTGAGTAGCGACACCGAATCGCTCCGCCAGCTGCTTGTGAGTGGGCAGCTTCCGGCCCGGCTTGAGCACTTCATCAGCGATGTCCTTGCGGATCGCGTCGGCAATCTGCACGGACGGCAGGCGGGGGTCATCCGGGTCGATGCTCATGCTCGCAAGCGTATCCAGCAGCTCGAACTAGAGCGAGGTCCCCCGAAGGGGTTGTGATATAGCTTGAGGTAGTTCAAGCTAGCTGCGCGCGGTCGTCTCCGGCCAAGAGAATTCCGGCCGCGCTGCACCAAGACCTGTCCCGATCAAGAACAGGAGTGGTGATGGCTACGTCATTAATCGGGGGTACGCGTACCGCTCATTTGGTGGCGCGTCCCTCCGGAGCGACTCTGGCGTTCGAGCTGGCGCCGGACCCCGGCTTGGCCGGCGCCTTGTGCGTCGCGGTCGAGCCGGAGCTGTTCTTCCCCGAGAAGGGGGACCACAAGACCGCCAACCTGGCGCGGGAGATCTGCGCCCGCTGCCCGGTGATCGAGGCCTGCCTGGCTGACGCCCTCAAGATGGAGGGCGGCCGCAGCCACAGCAGCCGATTCGGCATCCGTGGCGGTTTGACCCCGAACCAGCGCTACCAGCTCTCTCGGCGCATGCGCCAGTCCGCTAGCTCCTCAGAGGCCGCTTCGCGTCCGGTTGAGGTCTCGACGGTTCCGGAGCGCAAGCCCGCTCCGTGCGGTACGCGCCGCGGCTACTTGCGACACCGCCGCGAGGGCGAGAACGCGTGCGAGGCGTGCCTGAACCACGCCGTGGGCGGGCGTCGCCGTCTCACCGCCGGCACGGCCGAGGGGGCGGCGGCATGAAGCCCACCATCGGAAGGCCCGCCGGGATCAGCGCGCTGGACGTGCCGCTTGAGCAGGTGCTGCAGGAGCTGCGGGCCGCGCAGGCCGGCGACGAGCTGGCCGAGCAGCGACACCAGTTCCTCGACCTGGACCCCGACCTCGTGCGCGCCGACTACACGCAGCCCGCACCGTACGGCGGGGACGGGCGACACGGCACCGCCGGGGGTGCGCGATGAGTGAGTGGTTCCTCAACTCCGACCGCCCGCTCTACACCCGCCAGCCCGAACCCCGCGACTGGTGGACCGGCGTCGCCGAGTCCCTCTACAGCTTCCTGGACTTCTCCGACGCGATGCTGCGCCGGTCCCTCGCTGTCCATGAGGCGGGGCACGCAGTGCTGAACATGGCGTTCGGCATCCCGATCGCCGAAATCGGCGTGCGCGATGACCTCGGCAAAGTCCCCGGCGACGGGTTCGCAGCGTGGGTGAGGACTTGTGGGAACTGGAGCGTTCCCTACGTGCGCTATCTCGCGATGTGCGCGGCGGGGGAGCGGGCCCAGGAACGGTGGATGCGCGAGCTGGGCCTGTGGACCCCTGAACGTGCCTGGGTAGTCGAACGCTGCGCAAGCAGCGACCGTGAACTCATCGCCGACAGCCTGCGTACGGCGCGAGGTATGGAACTGCACTTCGGGGACGGGAACGGGACGGCGGGTGGCATGCACTACGCCACCGTTCAGGCAGTCGCCGACGCGGCCCTGGCCCACCTGTGGGACCGGGTCCTTCGCCTCGCCGCCGCGGTAGACGAGCACGGTCACCTCACCGGCCTCCAGGCCGCGCACCACGCCGACATGACCGGTGTCGCCATCCCGTGCGACGAGCACGAGGCGGTGGCGGCATGAGCGACCTGAGCAGCTGGCAGGAGCAGCGCCGCCGAGACCGGCTGGCCGATCGGGAGCAGGATCGGGCCGACAAGGCCGCGCGGGCGGCGGAGCGGCGCGAAGACCGTCGGCTGGAGCGTGAGCAGGACCGGGCGGACCGGGCGGCCGCCAGGAGTGAGAAGCGGCAGGACAAGGCCGGCCGCGCTGAGCGGTGGCGCGGCTGGCGGGCGTGGATCGTCGGTCACGGGGCGCTGATGTGCACGGGCATCGTTATGGCCTGCGCCATCGTTCCGGCTCTGGCCGCGCAGTTCACCGCGCTGTCGACCGCCGGTGTGGGGCCGCTGCTGGCCGCGTTGCTGGCGGCGATGCTCGAAGGCGGGGCGTGGGCGGCGACGTTCGGGGCCGCGGAGGCGGCCCGGCAGGACCGCCCGACCGGCCGCTACCGGGCTGCCACATGGGCCTGTGCAGTGGTGGCCGCGGCGATCAACTTTGCGCACGGCAGCCACGACTACGGCCTATGGCTCGGTGTTGTGCTGGCTGTCGCGTCGTTGTTCGCGGTGGGGATGTGGGAGCTGCACCTGAACGGCTCCCACGCACCCTCCCGGGAGGAGCGTGAGCGGGCCCGGCACGAGCGCCACCGCCGGCGGCATCACCGGAAGGTGTGCCAGGTTGCCGACCGGCTCATCACCGCAGCCCCTCACGGGACGCTCACCGCGGAGGAGGCGTTCGTCGCCGCGTGGCGCGTCCTCCACGGCGCCAACCCGGGGCTGACCGCTCAACTCCTGGCCGACCGGCTCGCAGCGGAAGCGGGGCTGGGCGAGGTCGTCGAGCAGGCCGCCGACAGCGGCCCGCAACGGGTCACCGCCCGACTGTGGACCGTCGGCGACGAGGGGCTCCCGGTCCTCGGCCGTACCTGCCCCGTACCCCTCAAGAGGCAAGAGAACCGGCCCGACTCCGTGGCGGATCGGTCGATGGCTGGCCTGCGGGTTTCCGCGCCTGTGCCGCTCGACGGGTCGGCCGACTCTTCGGCCGCCCGGCCGCTGGCACCGCTGCCGGTCCGACCGGTACGCAAGGCGGCCGACGGCCCCGCTGGGAAGCCGCGGAGTCGGGCCGTCGCGGAGTCGACTGGGTCGGCGCCCCGGCGGGCAACCGGTCGGGTACCGGTCGCTGCCCGGTATGAGGCAGCCGGTCGACGGACCGACGACGAGCTGCTCGACACCGCGCGTAAGCAGACCGCGGCGTGGCCCGATGACGAGCTGAACGCGGAGCGGTTGCGGACCACGTTGCGGATCGGTGCGGCGAAGGCCCGGTATCTGCGCGACATCCTCCAGGCCGAGCGTGCCGAGATCACCGCCCAGTTCCAGGACGACGAGACCGACCGACGGCACGGCCTGCACCTCGTCACCGACGACGCGGCCACCATGCCCGCCGGCCTGCAGGACCTCTTGGTGCCGTCCGGCGGAGACCGCTGATGCCCGCCGCGTTCGCCGAGTGCTACGACCCGACCGGGGCCCGGCACGGGATACCCACGTACCCGTGGCGCCTGGCCCCGGACGGGCTGGCCACCCGCCGACAGCTCCGCGCTCACGGACTGCGTCCCGGCGGGCAGCCGGTTGTCGCGCAGGTGATGTTCCACTCCCGCCGCCGGAAGACCGGGGTGCAGGTGGGCTACCTCTACCGCGTCGACCGCGCCCTGCCCGTACGTCCTATGACCCCGGGCCGGGCCGCGGCGCTGGCGGCGGCGATGCTCGCCCGCCGCACCTGCCCCACCTGCCGCCAGGACGCCGGCTACTGCATCCCCACCTCGCTCGGGGAGTGCGTGACCTGCGCCTATCCCGAAGACCAGCGCGTTCTCTGACCACCTTCGGTTCATCCAAGGAGATCTGTCATGCGCACCGTTACGTACAAGTGGAGTGCTGAGCTCTACGTGCACGGTAGGGCCGTCGCGGCTCACGGCACCGTCAGCGGGCCTCGCGGCTACAGCGTGGATGACGCCTACCGGGACTTCTGCGCGGCCATGGCCCAGCGCGGCATGGAGCACGTCGTGGGCAGCTTCCGCGTCCGGCGGGCCCAGGGCTGATCAGCCCCTCCCTGCACTCGCGGGGCCCGGCCGCCTGCCTGCCATAGCGCCGGCCGGACCCCTGACTCCCACTTCAAGGAGCAGTTCCATCGTGACGGAGATAGACGTTTCCGGTCTGCCTGTTGAGGCGCCGGAGGAGAAGACGGCGGAAGTCGTCGACATCACCACCAAACGCCCCGCCGCTCCGGCTCCCGCCCCGGTCGAAGCATCCGCACCTGCCCCATCGGCAGAAACGGACGAGCACGAGGGCGGGGCGCGCGCTTCGGCCGGGGTTACCGAGCCGGAGCAGGTGGCCGCGCCGGGTGCCCAAGAGGCGAACGACTCCGGCCCCATGCTGGTCGACCGGTTGGCGCCGGTCTCCTCGGGTCCGGGGCTGCTGGACCGGATCAGGGACTCCAAGCGACTGGACGTTCTGCCTGGCTGGCTGAAGTCCCGGGCGGAGTTCACGGATGCCGCGGGCTGGCTGGCCGGGCATGTGGGCCACACCGTTGCTTTCCACGCGGTGCGTTCCCCGCTGTATGCGGCGAAGCTCATCGGGCGGTCCCCGGCGGGTGCTGCGCGCATCATCGGCGGGCGGATGCGGTGGGTCGCCGACATCGAGAGCGAGCCGCTGCGGCAGGCTGCCGCGAGCGCGGAGAACGCTGAGGAGTACCTGAAGCTGACCCGGCAGCGGGACCGTAGGGTGCGCTGGCGTGGCGCGGTTGCCGTCGCTACCCTCCCCGTGCTCCTGGCCCTGACCCTGTATCTGGTCTACGGGGCCTCGTTATGGCTTCAGCTGGCGGTACTGGCAGTGACGGTGTGCTGGTGCGGCATCCTGGGCGCGCCGGCGGACAAGCCGCTCTCCAGCCGGGCCGTCATCAAGCCTGAGGTGCAGAAGCTCACCAGCGACATGGTGGTCAAGGCCATGGCCTCCATCGGCATTGGCCAGATCGCCTCAGCAGTCGCCAAGGGCCTGGACGGCATCAAGTTCGTCGCCCCAATTACCCGGGAAGGCCCGGGCTGGCGCGCCGATATCGACCTCCCGCTCGGTGTCACCGTCGGCGATGTGGCCGACCGGCGAGCCCGGCTCGCCTCCGGTCTGCGTCGCCCGCTGGGCTGCGTGTGGCCGGAGGCCGACCCGGCCGAGCACGAGGGGCGGCTGATCCTGTGGGTCGGCGACCGGGACCTGTCCAAGACCGGCATCGTGAAATGGCAGCTCGCGAACGCGCGCCGTCACGATGTGTTCAAGCGTGTCCCGTTCGGCCTGGACCCGCGGGGGCGCAGTCAGTCGGTGCCGCTGATCCAGCACAACGTGCTGATCGGCTCACAGCCCGGCCAGGGCAAGACTGCCTCGGTGCGTGTGCTCGCCTGCGGGGCGGCTCTGGACCCGAGCGTGGAGCTATGGCTGCACGAGAACAAGGGCACCGGCGATCTGGACGCCCTTGCCTGCGTCTCACACCGGTTCGTCTCCGGCATTGACGACGAGTCGGTCAAGTACGCGGCCGACTCCCTCAAGCTGCTGCGCGAGGAGGTCATGCGCCGGGCTGCGGCCATCAAGAAGCTGCCGCGGGACCTGTGCCCGGACAAGCGCATCACCCGCGAGATCGCCGACAAGCGCTCCCTGAAGCTCTGGCCCTTGCTCGCCGTCTTCGATGAGTGCCAGAACGTCTTCGCCCACTCCGCCTACGGCAAACAGGCGGGCGAGGACGCCGAGTTCGTCATCAAGCTCGGGCGGGCCCTGGGTGTGATCCTCGTGCTGGCCACCCAACGGCCGGACAAGGAATCGCTGCCTACCGGCATCAGCGGCAACGTCTCCATCCGCTTCTGCCTGAGGGTCGCGGGCCAGGTGGAGAACGACATGATCCTCGGCACCTCCGCCTACAAGAACGGCGTGCGCGCCACTGCCTTCCGCCCGGAGATCGACGCCGGTAACGGCTACCTCGCCGGCGCCGCACCGCTGCCGACCGTAGTGCGCACCGCCTACCTGGACGACCCGGCCACCAACGCCATCGCCCAGCGCGCCCTCGCGCTGCGCAAGGGCGCGGGCACCCTGTCCGGGTTCGCCCTCGGGGAGGAGAGCGAGACAACTGCGGGGCCGTCGTACGACCTGCTCGCCGACATCGCAGCCGTCGTCCCCGCGAGCGAGGAGCGGGTGTGGAACGAGCGGATCGCTGCCCGTCTCGCCGAGCTACGGCCGGACGTCTACGCCGGATGGAAGGGCGAGAACGTCACCTCCGCGCTGAAGCCGCACGGCATCAAGACCACCGGCGTGGCTGGAACGACGGACGACGGAGCCCGCACCACACGGCGCGGCATCGTCCGAGCCGACCTCACCAAAGCCATTGCAGAGCGTGACGGAAATCCGGGCACCGCATAGCCCTCGATCGCCGCTACCGGTAGCAGGGCCACCTGCTACCGGTAGCACCCCCGCTAGCACCCCACACCGCCCGCCATCAGCGATCTAGCGCATAGCACCCCACCTGCGCAAACCCCGGAAACCGCCCTGGAGGGCCCCCGATGACCCCCACGCTCCTCGCTGTCACCTGCCTGATCATCGTCACACTTGGTTACGCGGCGATGTGCGCTGCCAGCCCGTTCGGCCGCTGCCGCAAGTGCCGCGGACTCGGCTTCGCCATGAAGGCCGACCGCAAAGGCCGCCCCCGACGCGGCCGCCCCTGCCGCCGCTGCGACGGCCACGGCATCCGCATCCGCGTCGGCCGCCACCTCTACAACGCTGCCGCACGCCTCCACCGCGACGGCACCCGGTGATCCGCCGCCCGCTCTACCTCGCTCTCATCGCCGTCCTGCTCGGTCTCGCCGCCGGCAACTGCTCCGGCCAGGACACCGGCCCGGCCGCCCCGCCACCCGCCACCACAGCCCAACTCCCGTGAAAGGAGGCCCGCCGTGGCCCTGACCGTCTCCATGGTCTTCCTGTTCGGCCTCGTGCTCTGCTTCCTCCTGCGCTCCAAGTCCCTCGGCTACGGCTCCGCCTTCATCGCCATCATGTTCGGCTTCTACCTCGCCTCCACCGGCGCGGCCGGACCGGTGAACCAGCTGACCGCGGCTGTCGTCAACGCCCTGGGCAACCTCTGACCCGAGAAGAGGCCTCCATGCCCGCACCCGGCACCACTCCGCCGCCCGGCGCCATCAGTCTCATGGCTGCAGGCAACCTCCGCGACGCCCTGGCCGCCCACGCCTGCGGCGACGTCCCCGCGGCCATCAGCGCGCTGATGAGCATCGACCCCGAGTCCTGGCAGGCCATCGAACACCGCCTCGCCCGCCTCGGCGCAACCACCGCCGATCTCCTCCACACCATGAGGGAGCTACGTCCGTGAACCCCGACCTCCTCGCCGCCGGCATCCTCCTCGGCCCCGGCCTGATCCTCGGCCCGGTCTGCCTGTTCGGACACCGCCTGGCCCGCCGACACGACGAAGCCGCCGCGGCCGCCATCGCCGCCTTCCGCCCCACACCGCCCACGCCCGCCCCGGTCCCGCCCTCCCCCGGCGAACCGCACCCCCTGGCGGCCGTCGTCCACCTCGACGCCCACCGCCGCAGGACCCGGAGGGCCGCATGACGAACATCCCTGCTCACCGCCATCTGCACCACGCGATCCGGGTCCTGCTGGCCCGCCACCGGCTGGCCATCCACTACTGGGCCGCCTGGGTCTCCACCAGCCGGAGCGGCCGGACGGCTGGCCCCTGGCCCGTCCTGGCTCTCCACCGCTTACCCGACCCGGACTGCACGACCTGCGGCGGCCTGGGCGAAGTGACGTGCGCCGGCCCCGACGTGGACGAACCGGGCTACGACGACTGCCACTGCGCACCGTTCCAGCCCCTGGCCTTCATCTGGCTCCCCAAGCTCCCACGTTTCACCCGCCGCCGGCGCCCGGCCGCGCACGACCCCTGGTGCACCGGCCCGGCCTGCGCCCACGACCAGCTGCCGTTCTGACCCCCAAGAGGAGAGACGTGTTCGACATCCGCATCATCTGCGACAGCCGCGACGTCGATGCCATCACCCGGCGCCTGTCCGGCGCATTCGACATCAGCGCCATGAGCCGCCCCTACCCCGCTCGCGGGGGTGACCGGGTCCGCCTGTACATCACGGCCGACCACAGCCAGTGCGTCACGATCGACCGCACACCGGCCGCATCAGGCGCCCAGGACTGGCCGGACGCCGAGACCGCCTACAAGGGCGCCCCGCCGGTCCTCAAGGAGATGAACAACGTCCTGGAGCTGTCCCTGCAGCTCGGTCGGCCCGGCGGCCGCACCCCCGCCGCCGAACGCGAACAGCGACTTCGTAAAGCGGCGCTGCTCGACCGCATCGCCCTGGACGAGGCTGCCACCTACGCGCCGGACGTGGCTGCCAACGCGGTGGAGGCCGCCGAAGCCGCTGCCCTTGCCTTCGCCCGAGCAGACCACGAGCCGGGATGCGGCGAACAGCCGATGGGGCATGAGGGCGAGGCGTCCTACCGCGGCTACGTCCGCCAGGCCTACGCCCGCTGGCTCGCCGACCAGTAGATACACCCGGGGCGGGCGTCTCCGGCCAAGGAATTCCGCCCGCCCCGGTCTCCAGTCCCGATCAAAGAAACAGGAGACCCCCAGCATGCCCTATCCCGAACCTGATGCACCCGACGCCACCGCGTTGTGGGCGAGCGCGCAGGTCACCGCGCTCGCCGCGAACATCAAGGACTGGACCGTCCCCGAGTACGGCTGTACCGAGTGGCTGCAGCTCTCCGCTGACGACCCCCGCCGGGCGGCCGCCATCATCGAGGCGGCCGAGCAGTGGCGCCGCCACGTCACCGAACAGGCCCGGCTCGACCGGCTCGCCGAGGATGACCCCGACCGCTGGTTCGCAGAGGTCACCGCGGACGCCGACGCGTATGCATGCAAGATCGCCGGAACCCTCGCTCGTACGCCAACTGTCGCTGAGCTCAACGCTCGCCGCGTGGACACCGGCCGCATCCGCGAACAGAAGGCCACACCGGGGTGGCCCCCGATCCGGATCCCCGGTGGTGGCGGCCGCTGCCTCACCTACGAGGGCGACACGGAGGCGGCGGCGTGACGCCCGATGCCACCGTGCGCAACCTGATGCCCCTGCCTGTCAGCGAGCTCCCCGCCGGCTGCGAGGCCATCGAGCCTCCGCCCGCCCTGATCAATGAGGATGGGAAGGGCAAAGGCCCCTCGCAGGCGTCTCAGCTCGTCGCCCTCGCCCGCCAGCGCTACGACGTCTTCATGTCCGAGGACGGCCGGCCCTACGCCGTCACCCAGGGCGGCCCGAACGTCGCCCTGCCCCTGCGCGGGAAGGCAGGCCTGCGCTCTCAGCTCGCCCGGCTCTACACCGACGTCACCGGCGGCAACGTCCCTTCGCAATCCGCCCTGGCGGACGCCATGACCGTTCTGGAAGGCGTCGCGGCTGTCGCCGAGCCCTGTACCCCGCAGCTGCGCACGGCCCGCCACGAGGACCGCATCGTCGTCGACCTTGCCACCCCCGACGGCCGCTGCGTCCTCATCGGACCCGACGGCTGGGAGCGCAGCCCCCGCTCGCCCGTCCTCTTCCGTCGCTCCGGCGCCATGAAGGCTCTCCCCGTGCCCGTCCGCGATGGCGATGGCCTGGCCAAACTGCGCGCCCTGATGAACACCAGCGACGAGGGATTCCACCTGCTCACCGCATGGCTGATCGCCTCGTTCATTCCGGACCTGCCCCATCCGATCCTCACTTTCCGGGGCGAGCAGGGCACCGGGAAGTCCAAGGGCGCCGCCATGGTGATCGGCATCGTCGACCCCTCCGGCGCTCCGAAACGGACCGCGCCGCGGGACGTGAAGTCCTGGGCGACGCAGGCCTTCAACTCCTGGGCACTGTGTATCGACAACGTCTCGTACATCCCGGACTGGTTCTCCGACGCGCTGTGCCGAGCAGTGACCGGGGACGGAATCGTCGACCGTGCCCTCTACACCGACGATGACGTCGTGGTCCTGGAATTCCGCCGGGTGTTGGCCATGACCACTATCGACGCGGGCGCCCTCGCCGGAGATCTCGCCGAGCGTCTGCTCACCATCGAGCTGCACACCATCCCGGACCGGAACCGGCGAGAGGAAGCCGAGCTGGACCGTGCGTACCGGGACGCCCACCCTGCCGTCCTCGCCTCGCTCTTCGATCTCCTCGTCGAAGTCCTGAGGGTCCTTCCCGAGGTGGAGCTCACCCACCGCCCACGCATGGCCGACTTCGCCCGCGTCCTGGCGGCAGTCGACCACGTCACGGGCTGGGACACCCAGGGCAGCTACCGTGCCACTGCCGCCGATGCGGTCGCCGATGTTCTGGAAGGCGAGCCGTTCGCTCGTGCAGTAGTCGACCTCGTCCGCGCAGCCGGCCCCGCCGGGGTCCGTATGACCGCGGGCGACATCCTGAAAAAGGTCGCCACCCCGGAGAAGCTCCCGAAGAAGTGGCCCAAGGACGCCACCCGCGCCGGCGGTCAGCTCAAGCGCCTCGCTCCCGCGCTGAGGGCGATCGGCATCGACGTCGACGATACGGAGCGTGAACCCGACGGCAACCGCTCCCGCCTCTACCGGCTCACCTCATTAGAGGGAAGCCGCATTCCAGCACCCGGAACACCCGCAGCACCCGGAACCACAGATGACCAGCACGAGCGCCCGGGTGCTGACAACGAGCCCAGCACCCGCACAGCACCCGGCAGCACTCATGAGCACCCCGTTCCGGGTGCTGCGGGAGCTGCACCGGGTGCTGAGGAGACGCCAGCACCCGGAATCCGCTTCCCCTTTGGCCAGCGCGAAGCAGCGCTGGCGGGTGCTGCGGGCGCTCCGGGTGCTGCGTTGCAGCACATCTCTGTGCCGACCGGCCTTTGCGAGGTCTGCCGCACTCCGATTAACCCTTCCCTCGTCACGCAGGGTGCAACAGCTCACCCCTGCTGCGAGCCGAGCGAGAGGACCGCACGGTGACGACGTCCACCTCCGGCATGCGGTCGATGCTTACCCTCGCCGAGCTCTGTGCCGAACTCCGGATCTCTCCATCGACCTTCTACGACTGGCGCGCGAAGGGCCGCGCGCCGCGCTGCATCAAGCTCCCGAACGGAGACCTCCGGATCCGCCGCAGCGACTTGAACATCTGGCTCGACGATCGGGAGGACCGAGGCTGATGGACACCACGTACAACGTCAAGGTCTGGAAGATCGGGACTCGCAAGCAGGCCCGCGGCACCACGTACACGGTCCGCTGGACACTGGACGGCAAGGAATGGCGGGCCCCGTTTGTGACACGCGCCCTCGCCGACGCGTTCCGCTCCGAGCTCGTCAGTGCCACCCGGCGGGGCGAGGCCTTCAGCCTCACGACCGGGCGGCCCGTATCTCACCAGTCCGGGGCGAGCGCCGTGAACTGGTACGACTTCGCCGTTCAGTTCACCGACGCTCAATGGGCTCGAACTTCGGGGAACAATCGCAAGAACGTCGCGAAGGCGCTGATGACGACCACCATCGCGCTCCTGCGTGTCCAGCCGAGCAGCTTCAAGCCCATCGATGTCCGCAGGGCCCTGCGGGAGTGGGCTTTCAACACCAAGCGTCGCGACTCGGCCCCGGCCGACGTCGTGGCGATCCTCAGGTGGATCGAGCGGAACACCCTCACCATGGCCGCGTGGGAGGACCCTCGTAAGGTCGAGGAGGTGCTGAATGCTCTGGCCACCAAGCTGGACGGCACGCCCGGGGCCGCATCGTCGGCAAAGCGCAACCGCCGGATCCTGAATGTGGCCATGGAGTACGCGGTCAAACACCGGATCCTGCGAGAGAACCCCCTTCCGAAGGGCAGAGGGACTTCCCCCAAGACGTCGTCGGCCGTGGACAAGCGCTGCTTGGTCAACCCCGCCCAGGCGGGGGCGTTACTCGGCTGGATCTGGCAGCGCCCTCGCGGGGGCCGGCGGCTGCACGCGTTCTTCGCCACCATCTATCTCGCCGGGCCACGGCCGGAGGAAGTCGTGGCGATGCGCGTACGGGACGCGATCCTGCCGGCGGAGGGCGCCGAGGACCAATGGGGGGAACTGCTCTTCCACACGGCACAGCCCGAGGTCGGCAAGCAATGGACCGATACGGGTGACGTGCACGAGGAACGCGGGCTGAAGGGTCGAGCCACCGATGACACCCGGACCGTGCCCTGCCGCCCGGCCCTGGCGAAGATCCTGCGCGACCACATCGAGGCGGAGGAGCTGAAGCCCGGCGACTTGCTGTTCCCCGGCGAGAAGGGCGACCTGCTCGCCGGGTCGGTCTTCCGCCGGGCATGGCGCAGCGCGCGACGGAAGGTCCTCACCCCGGACGAGTACGCGTCACCCCTCGGCAAGCGCGTCTACGACCTGCGGCACACGTGCTTGACGACGTGGCTCAACAAGGGGGTCCCGCCCGCCCAGGTCGCCGAGTGGGCCGGCAACAGCGTCCCCGTTCTCCTCGCCACGTACGCACGATGCATCTCCGGCCAGCTCAAGGACCTGCAGAAGCGCATCGAGGCGGGGGACGACCTGGCGGACATGTACGGCAGAGGCTGACCGTCGCTGGACCTGAACATCAGATCGGGCCATGGAGGATCCCCTGCCCCGCTTTTCGCCAACCCAAAGCTTTAGCCCTGTATCTGTTCGAGAATGCGCCCAGGGCCTACCTGTTGCAGGTGGGGAGTCCATAGGTTCTGGGGGTCCAATGCGGGAGCGGGAACTGCTCTACCTGTCGACGGCCAAGCTAGGTGAGTTCTATCGAGTCCCGGGAAGAAGCGGGTTCTCCACCCGGCGGGCAGCTGAGGCTGAGGCATCAGTGCTTGGCCTTGGGGCCCGCTTCTCCTTGGGAGAAGCGCCCACGGAGGAAGCATCGGCTGAGGTTCGCCTGGAACAGGTGGTGGCCCACATTCGGGAGAAGTGTTGGGCGCACACCCCCGTCCCAGGCTCGTGTGAGTCCTTGGAGGCTCGTGACTGGATCGAGTTCACGGGCCGCTTCCGCTACGGCCCTGGACTACGTGACCTGGGCCTGGCTGATCGTGGGGTGTACACCTATGCGTCGCTGGAAGACGCTGCCTGCCCACTGAGGAACGGCGAAGAGTGCTCGGGCGTTGAAGTCATCTTGTGCGGTTCGACCCAGCATGTACTGGAATACCGGGACCGCCCGCCGACGCGTATGGGGTCAGGCTCTGATTGGCTTCACGACCTTGCGGCCGACCTGGTCGACAGTGAAGCGCGAGGAGACATGTCGCTGCCAGCCCGCTTGTCTTCCACTAGCCGAGGGGACCAGGAGTTCGCGGCCCGCTCGTGCTACTCCATGATCTCGCACTACTTTGCGGGTGGGCCTGCCTACCTGCATGGTCATGCCCGAGTGTTATGCAACTTCGCTCCTGTGGGGTTGGAGCATCGGCTGATCGTGGCTACTCCGCTTTACGTGGAGACTGGGCCGCGCCCTCGGCCGGTTGGCATCACCGCCTCGGCGGAGCCGACCACCTCCAGCAGTTGGTGGCGGCGGCTCATGCGGAGGGGGTAGGGGCAGCTGGGCGTGCTGAACCGCTGTGGTGCAGCAGCCTGTGATCTTGTCCTGCGCTCGCTCGGCCTGCAGGTGAGAACGCCACCGCGTATCCACCGTGGCCACCCGTAGGTACCCGGTGTCAGCCGGATGGAGCCGGAGGTCACCCCCGAAATTTCGGTGGTGACCTCCGGCTGTTCTGGCGTTGCGTAGGCCCTCTGAACAGCAAAAAGGCCCTCCCGAAGGAGGGCCGTGCGGTGCGCCCCCGGCAGGACTCGAACCTGCGGCCAAGCGCTTAGAAGGCGCCTGCTCTATCCACTGAGCTACGGGGGCCGGTGTGTGCGGCGGTGTCGCGGACGGCTGAAGCCCCGGGCTCGGTGGTGCCGTGACCTTGCCGGGGACAAGGATAGGGCTCCGCTCACCTCGTCCCGGTTGCTTCACCTCCGTGCCACGATGTGGAGGTTTAGTGAAGCGGTCCTGATAATCGCAGGCGGGTACGAATCTTGCACCGTTTTTCACGCCTCAGGCGACGGGTGTTGTGTACTCGTTATGCCTGAGCCCCGTGCGCCACGCCTCGCGCGCCATGGCCTATACGCTTCAAAATCACACCAGAATTGGGCATTCTGCACGTGTGGCGACCTTGGACGTACGGCCCCGACTGCTCGACGCACTGTCCGCACTGCGTGACCGTGTCGACGCCGCACGCTTCCCCCTTCCCCTTCCCGGCGCCGCCCGCGCCCGCCGGAACCGTGCCGAACTCCTGGCGCAACTCGATGACTACTTGGTGCCCCGCCTGTGCGCCCCCGAAGCGCCGCTGCTCGCGGTCGTCGGGGGCTCGACGGGGGCCGGCAAGTCCACCCTCGTCAACTCCCTGGTGGGGCGGCGGGTCACTGAGGCGGGGGTGCTGCGGCCGACGACCCGTACGCCTGTACTGGTCTGCCACCCGGACGACCACCACTGGTTCGCGGGACAGCGGGTCCTGCCCGAACTGCGCCGCGTCTGGGTGCCAGCCCAGGACGTCTCCACCCTCTACGACCCGGACCCCGACGCCCGCCGCGGTGACGAGGAGGACGCCGGCGAGCCCCCGTCCCTGCGGATCGAGACCGATCGCGCGATGCCGCCCGGGCTCGCCCTCGTCGACGCCCCCGACATCGACTCCCTCGTCGCCCGCAACCGCGAGCTCGCCGCCGAGCTGATCTGCGCGGCGGACATCTGGGTACTCGTCACCACCGCGACCAGGTACGCCGATGCGGTGCCGTGGCACCTGATGCGGACGGCCAAGGAGTACGACGTCACCCTCGTCACCGTGCTCGACCGGGTGCCCCATCAGGTCGCCACCGAGGTCTCCAAGCACTACGGGGCGCTGCTGGCCGCCGCCGGCCTCGGGGACGTCCCGCGCTTCACCATTCCCGAGCTCCCGGAGTCCGCGGGCGGCGGCACCGGCCTGCTGCCCGACACCGCGGTCGCGGGGCTGCGCGCCTGGCTGCACCAGCGGGCGCAGGACCCCGCCGCCCGCGCCGTGGCCTCCGCCCGCACCGTCGCCGGGCTGCTGGCCTCCCTGGGGTCGCGGCTGCCCGGGCTCGCCGGCGCCGCCGCCGTCCAGCACGCGGCCGCGGTCCGGCTGACCCAGCGCGTGGAGGACGCGTACGGGAAGGCCGCGGCGCGCGTACGGGACGGGGTCGCGGCCGGTGAGGCCCTCGCGGGCGACGCGCTCACCCACTGGCGCGGCCACCCCGAGGACAGCACCTCCGACGAGCTGCTCGGCGCGCTCACGGCCGCCCTCGCCGCCCTGGTCGGCTGCGCCGTCGCCGCCGCCGACGAGGAGGTCGCTTCGGCCTGCGCGGGCGACCCCGCCGCGGACGCCGTCCTCGCCCCGCGCGACCCGGACGGCGCGGTCGGCCGGATCGGCGTCGCCGTGCGCCGCTGGCGGCGCTGCCTGGAGGAGCTCGCGGAGGAGGAGGTGCGGGCCGCCGAGCGCGGGGCCGGCCTCGACGCCGACCGGGCGGCCGCCCTCCTCGCCGCCGCCCTGCTCGGCGGCGGACAGGCCCGCCCGGCCGGGGAGAGCCTCGCCGAACTGCTCGGCGCCCAGGGCGCCCTGCGCCTGCGCGACCGCGGCGGTCACCTCCTCACCGAGTGCCTCGACGGCGTGCTCGACGCCGAGCGCGATCGCCGGACCGCCCCGCTGGAAGCCCTGGAGGTCACCCCCGACCACCAGGTCGAGCTCATCGCCGCGCTGTCCGTACTGCAGAGGGAGAGGTGACCACCGTGCGCCCCACCGACCGATCAGCCGACCGATCAGCCGGCCGCCCCGCCGAGGGAGCCGCTCCGGCCGCTCCTCCGCCCCCCGACCAGGCCACCGCCCGCCCGCGCACCTCCGCCGGCATCTGGGACGACGGCCTCATCGCCCGCCGCGCCCGCCCCGGCCGACCCCCGCGCGCGGGCGGCCCCGAGGCGCGCACCGCACCCCCACCGCGCCCGGAGACCGCCCCGCGCCCCCCGTCCGCGCCCGCGCCGCACCCCGGCGCCGCCGTCCTCCGGCCGCGCCTGGACGCCCTGCGGGAGCTCGTCGGGCTGTCCCGGGCCCGCCTGGACCGGCGGACGCTCGCCGAGGCGGGACGCGTCCTGGACGAGGCCGTCGCCCGGCAGCGGCACCCCCTCGACCTCACCGTCGTGGCCATCGCCGGGGCGTCCGGCAGCGGCAAGTCCACCCTCTTCAACGCGCTCGCCCGGGCCCAGCTCTCGGAGGCGGGCGTCCGCCGCCCCACCACCGCCGCGCCCGTGGCCTGCGTGTGGACGGAGGAGCCCGAGCGCGCGGACGGCGTCCTCGACCGGCTCGGCATCCCCGCCCGCTCCCGACGGCAGCCGGTCCGCCCGTACGACCCGGCCCTCAACGGGCTCGTCCTGCTCGACCTGCCCGACCACGACTCGGCCAGCCCCGGCCACCGCGAACAGGTCGACCGGCTCCTCGGGCTCGTCGACGCGGTGATCTGGGTGGTGGACCCGGAGAAGTACGCGGACGCCGTCCTCCACGAGCGCTACCTGCGGCCCCTCGCGGGCTACGCCGAGGTCTCGTTCATCGTCCTCAACCAGACCGACCGGCTGAGCATGGACGCGGCCGACCAGGTCCTCGACGACCTGCGGCGGCTCCTGGACGACGACGGCATCGCGCTCGGCGAGCACGGCGAACCGGGCGCCGAGGTGCTGGCCCTGTCGGCCCTCACCGGCGACGGCGTCGGGGAACTCCGCGAGAGCCTCGGCCGGTTCACGGCCTCGCGGGGCGCCGCGCTGCGTCGGCTGACGGCCGACGTCGACGGGGTCTCGGCGCGGCTGCGCAGCGCGTACGTGGCGGACGGGCGGCCCGGGCTGACGGAGTCGGCCCGGCACGAGTTCGAGGACCGGCTGGCCGAGGCGGTGGGCGCCCAGGCGGCCGGGCTCGCGGCGGAACGCGCCTGGCTCCGGGACGCCGGACGGGCGTGCGGGACGCCGTGGACGCGGGCGCACCGGTGGTACGTACGGGGGCGCGCCCGGCGGAAGTCGACGGGTGCGACGAGCAGTGCGGCTGCGATCGCGGAGGCAGTGGCGATGGCAGAGGCAGCAGCGATTGCCGGGATGATCGCGGGGCCGCCGCGCACGCCCGAGGCTGCAACGGCCGGGACGGCTGCAACGGCCAGGACGGCTGGAGCCGTAGGGGCGTCGGGAGTCGTAGGGGCGGCTGGATCCGTAGGGGCGGGTGCGGCTCTGGAGACTGCCACAGCCCTGGGGTCTGCTGCGGCCCTGGAGACGGGTGCGGCCCTTGGCGCGGGTGCGCCCTCCTCTCCCTCCTCTCCCTGCCGCGCCGTCTCCCGCCCGCTCGTGGAGCAGGCCGTACGGGCCCTGGCCTACGAGGCGTCCACGGGGCTTCCCGACCCCTGGGCGCTGGCCGTGCGCGAGGCGGCGCGACGCGGGGCCGAGGGCCTCGCGGAGGCCCTTGACGCGGCCTCCGCCGCCGCTGCCGCCGCGATGGCCGCGGCGGGGCCGGGCCGCGCGGGGATGTGGCGCACCGGGGCGCGCCGGGCGAGCGCCTGGTGCACGAGCGTGGGGCGCCAGGCCGGGTCTCCGGAGGCCGGAGGCCGCACCGCAGGGCGCACCGGCGAGCCTGCCGGGGGCCGCTCGGGCGGGTGGATCATCGGCGGCCGGCGGGCCCGCGCGGGCGGCCCGGCCCGGCCGGTCCGGCCCGGCTGGTGGGCCGTGGCGGCCGCCGTGCAGTGGGTGCTGTCGGCGCTGCAGGTGCTCACCGCGGCGTGGCTGCTGGGGCTGCTGACCGGCGTCTGGGGCGGTGAGTGGTGGATCCCCGCGCTGCTGTTGACGGGCGCCGTCGCGAGCGGCCCGGCCCTGGCCTGGTGCTGCCGGGCGATGGCGCGGGGCCCGGCTCGCCGCTACGGGCTGGAGACGGAGCGGCGGCTGCGGAACGCCGCCGCGGGCTGCGGGCGGGAGCGGGTGCTGGAGCCCGTCGCCGCGGAACTGCTGCGGTATCAGGAAGTCCGCGCCCAGTACGTGATCGCGGCTGGGGAGGCGTGATCCGGGGAGGCGTGATCCGGAGAGGCGGGACCCGGGGAGGCCTGATCCGGACGGGCTGATCCCGAGAGGCGTGCCCCGCGGAGGCCTGATCCGGACGAGCGTGATCCGGAGAGGCTGCCCCGCGGAGGCCTGATCTGGGGAAGCCTGATCCGGAGGGGCCTGATCCGGAGAGCCCTGGGGGTGACGGGGTTATCCCCATCCCGCTCGTCGTCCACAGGCCTCAGCAGGATCCCGCCGTCGCCGACACCATGGCTTCACGAAGCAGTCGCCGAACGGGGAAAACAGGGGGATCCGCATGAACGAGACGCTGGTGACGGTCGTGGGAAACGTCGCGACGGAGCCGGAATTCAGGGAGGCGGCGAGCGGCGCGGCATCCTCGCGGTTCCGCTTGGCGGCGTCGGTGCGCCGCTGGGACCGGGCCAAGGAGGAGTGGGCGGACGCGTACACGAGCTTCTACACCGTGTGGGCGTGGCGCGCCCTCGGGGCCAACGTCGCGGCGTCGCTCGGCGTGGGGGAACCGGTCGTGGTCCAGGGCAAGTTGCGCATCCGTGAAGAGGAGCGCGAGGGAAAGCGGTGGCTGTCGGCGGACATTGACGCGGTGTCGATCGGCCACGACCTGAGCCGCGGGACGTCGGTGTTCCGCAGGGTGTCGCAGGCGAGGCCGCTGCCGGGGGATCCGGTCCGGATGGCGGTCGTCCCGGCGGTGGTCCCGGCGGCCCAGACGGAGCCGTCCGCTCCGGCCGTTCCGGATCGGGAGGCCGCGGTCGCCGGAACCGAGGTGCCGCCCTTCTGAAACACCCGGTTTGTCCCGGCGATTTATCGATATTGCCGGGTCGGGCCGAGGTCCGCTGGTAACGATTCCGATTCGGATCGATTGAGCGGCCCCCCGCGTGGGGATGGCGCCGCGCCCGCTCCTTAAGATCACGTTCACAGCAACGTGCAACGGGGGGCCGCGGCGACGTGTCAACGGCTGCGAGCGACAGCGTGCAACGGGGGCTTCTGAGTCTTGAGTTCGGTGGCGAGGCGCGCCGATCTGATCTGCGTTCGCCCGGAAGGAAGTCGATGATTTCTGTCAGGAGGCGGGGAGCCGCCCGCCTTGCCGCAGCCTGCCTGGCAGCAGGGCTCGCCGCGGTGGGCACGATAGCCGTGGCGGGCCCCGCCGTCGCGGACGACGCGCCGCAGAACGCGGGAGGCGTCACCGCCACGCTCGGCGGCATCACCGCGGGCTCGGGCGTCGTGGTGCACGACCGGCGCCGGACGGCCGAGATCCCTGCGGGCCTGTTCGAGATGAAGGTCGACGGCGGCGGCTCGCTGCAGACGTACTGCGTCGACATCCTCACCAACACCGTGGACGGCGCCCGCTACCGCGAGGTCGGCGCGGCCGAGTCGTCCCTGCACGCCAACAAGGACGCGGGGAAGATCCGCTGGATCCTGCAGCACTCCTACCCGCAGGTGAACGACCTCGCCGCGCTCGCCAAGGACGCCGGCTCGGGCACGCTGGACGCGAACACCGCCGCCGCCGGCACCCAGGTCGCCATCTGGCGGTATTCGGACGCCGCCAAGGTCGAGGCCAAGGACCCCGCGGCCGCCAAGCTCGCCGACTACCTCTACAAGACCGCGAAGGACGTCGAGGAGCCCGAGGCGTCGCTGACCCTCAGCCCGTCGGCGCTCTCCGGCAAGCCGGGCCGCAAGCTCGGCCCGGTCACGGTGCGCACCACGGCGAGCAGTGTCACCCTCACCCCTTCGGGTGATGCGGTGGCCCGGGGCGTGAAGATCGTCGACAAGGACGGCAAGCCGGTCGCCGCCACCGGCAACGGCGGCGAGTTCTACGTGGACGTCCCGGCGGGCGCCCCCGACGGCTCCATGTCGCTGAAGGCCTCGGGCGCCGCCAAGGTCCCGGTCGGCCGCGTCTTCGTCGGCGATCACACCACCACCCAGACGCAGATCCTGGCCGGCTCCAGCGAGAGCACCGTCTCCGCGGGCGCCACCGCGCACTGGACGGCCAAGGGCGCGGCCCCGGCCCTGTCCGCCCGCAAGAACTGCGCCAAGGGCGGTGTCGACGTCACCGCCGACAACCAGGGCGACGCCCCCTTCACCTACGAGCTGGCCGGCCGGACGCACACCGTCGCTCCCGGCCGCTCCGAGACCACGCTGGTGAAGGTCGGCGAGGACCGGGCCTACCGGTTCACGATCACGGGACCGGGCGGGCTGTCCAGGACCTTCTCCGGGATCATGGACTGCGCGACCTTCGCCGCCACCGCGGCCGCGCCCCCCGCGGAGGGTGCCGCAGGATCCGGCCACGAGGACCGAGCGGGTTCCGGCACCGCGGCCGCCGGGGACGGCGGCACCAAGGCCACCCTGGCCTCCCGTATGAGCCCGGCGTCGACGGGCGGCGGCAGTGGCAAGGCCGCCGTCAGGGCCGACGGTGACCTCGCCGCGACCGGGGGCAGCAACACCACGCCCACGATCGCCGGGATAGCGATCGCCCTGATCGTCGTGGGCAGCGGTGCGGTCTACCTGCTGCGCAGGGAGCGCGCCTCCGCCGGGGAGTGAGCCGCCGGGGAGTGAGCCGGCGGGCCCCGGCGCGCGGTCCGCGGGGCGGGGCCCGGCGCCCCGCCCGGGGCGCCGGGAAGGCCGCAAAAGCCCTCCGGCGGCCCCCCGGCGGCCCCCTCCGGCGGCCCGCGAGCGGGCCGCGCCCGAATCGGGTTTCCGCCCCGGGCGTCCGGTGCGGCAAGATGGGTGTATCTGCCCTCACGCGGCGGAGCCGCACATTGGCCCTTCTCGATTGCCGGACGGTTTCTCTTGGCTGAGTACATCTACACCATGCGCAAGACGCGCAAGGCGCACGGCGACAAGGTCATCCTCGATGACGTGACGCTGAGCTTCCTGCCCGGTGCGAAGATCGGTGTGGTCGGCCCCAACGGTGCCGGTAAGTCCACCGTCCTCAAGATCATGGCGGGTCTGGAGCAGCCGTCCAACGGCGACGCGTTCCTGTCGCCGGGCTACAGCGTCGGCATCCTGATGCAGGAGCCGAAGCTGGACGAGTCCAAGACCGTCCTGGAGAACGTCGAGGACGGCGTCGCGGAGGTCAAGGGCAAGCTCAACCGCTTCAACGAGATCGCCGAGCTCATGGCGACCGACTACTCGGACGCCCTGCTCGACGAGATGGGCAAGCTCCAGGAGGAGCTCGACCACGCCAACGCCTGGGACCTCGACGCCCAGCTCGAGCAGGCCATGGACGCCCTGGGCTGCCCGCCCGCCGACTGGCCGGTCGTCAACCTCTCCGGTGGTGAGAAGCGCCGCGTCGCCCTCTGCAAGCTGCTGCTGGAGGCCCCCGACCTGCTGCTCCTCGACGAGCCCACCAACCACCTCGACGCCGAGTCGGTGAACTGGCTGGAGCAGCACCTGGCCAAGTACGCCGGCACCGTCGTGGCGATCACCCACGACCGGTACTTCCTGGACAACGTCGCCGAGTGGATCCTGGAGCTCGACCGCGGCCGCGCCCACCCCTACGAGGGCAACTACTCCACCTACCTGGAGAACAAGGCCGCCCGTCTGAAGGTCGAGGGCCAGAAGGACGCCAAGCGCCAGAAGCGCCTCAAGGAAGAGCTGGAGTGGGTCCGCTCCAACGCCAAGGGCCGCCAGGCCAAGTCCAAGGCGCGCCTCGCCCGTTACGAGGAGATGGCCGCCGAGGCCGACAAGATGCGGAAGCTGGACTTCGAGGAGATCCAGATCCCGCCGGGCCCGCGCCTGGGCAACATCGTCGTCGAGGTCAACAACCTCTCCAAGGCCTTCGGCGAGAAGGTCCTCATCGACGACCTGTCCTTCACCCTGCCGCGCAACGGCATCGTGGGCGTCATCGGCCCGAACGGCGCCGGCAAGACCACGCTGTTCAAGATGATCCAGGGCCTGGAGACCCCGGACTCCGGCGAGATCAAGGTCGGCGAGACCGTCAAGATCTCGTACGTCGACCAGAGCCGCGCCAACATCGACCCCAAGAAGACGCTGTGGGCCGTCGTCTCCGACGAGCTGGACTACATCAACGTCGGCCACGTCGAGATGCCCTCCCGCGCCTACGTCTCCGCGTTCGGCTTCAAGGGCCCGGACCAGCAGAAGCCGGCCGGCGTGCTCTCCGGTGGTGAGCGCAACCGCCTCAACCTGGCGCTGACCCTCAAGCAGGGCGGCAACCTGCTCCTCCTCGACGAGCCCACCAACGACCTCGACGTCGAGACCCTCTCCTCGCTGGAGAACGCCCTGCTCGACTTCCCGGGCGCCGCTGTGGTCGTCTCCCACGACCGCTGGTTCCTGGACCGGGTGGCCACGCACATCCTGGCCTACGAGGGCGACTCCAAGTGGTTCTGGTTCGAGGGCAACTTCGAGTCCTACGAGAAGAACAAGATCGAGCGCCTCGGCCCGGACGCGGCCCGTCCGCACCGCGCCACCTACAAGAAGCTCACCCGGGGCTGACCATGGCGCGTCACCTCTACTCCTGCCCCCTGCGCTGGTCCGACATGGACGCCTTCGGCCATGTCAACAACGCGGTCTTCATCCGCTACCTCGAAGAGGCACGGATCGACTTCATGTTCCGGCTGGCGCCGGGGGAGGGGAGCGAGTCGTTCCAGGGCGGGTCCGTCGTGGCCCGGCACGAGATCGACTATCTGCGCCCCCTGGTCCACCGGCACGCGCCGGTGACCGTGGAGACCTGGGTGACCAAGGTGGGTGCCGCGTCCCTGACCGTCGCCTACGAGGTCAAGGACGAGGACCGGGTGTACGTGCGGGCCAGCACCGTCGTCGTCCCGTTCGACTTCGAGGCGGGCCGGCCGCGCCGGATCACCGACGAGGAGCGCATGTTCCTGGAGGAGTTCCGGGACGACGCCGCGGAGGAGGCCGTCGCCGCATGACGGGGCTCCAGCCTCCGCCCGGGCACCGGCTGCGGTTCGCCGACGCCGGGGAGGCGGCCGACCTGGTCGCCTTCCTGGCCCGGCTGATCCACTACGACCGGGCCGCCGTCGTCCGGCTGCAGGCCGGCGACGGCGTCCTCGGCGTCTTCGGCCGCCCGCCGTCCTTCGAGGTGCTCGCGGTGCGCACGGCCCGGCTGGCCCGCGGCGGGACGTTCGACGTCACCGTCTCGGCCGGGCAGCTCGCCGACGCCCTGGACGCGGCGCCCGCCGCGCCCTCCGGCGAGCTGGAGATCACCGTCCCCGACGCCGTCACCGGCCCGCCCTGGGCCGGTGTGCTGCCACCCCGCGGCGGCTGGCGGCGCGTGCCGGGGCTGCCCGGCCAGGAGGCCCTGCGGGGCGCGGTCGGAGCTGCGGTCGCGGAGTTCCGCGCCCGCGACGAAGAGCTGCCCGAGCACCGGCGCACGCGGGTCGAGCGCGACCGCATCGGCCGCGAGATCTGGTCCCGCACGCTCGGTGACACGGAGCTGCCGCTGCGCGCGGTGCATGCCGCGCAGTCGCTGGGCTTCCTGCGGCCCGTACGGGCCGTGGCGACCGCCGCGGCACGAGGCGGCGCGGGCACGGCGTTCGCGCCGGAAGAGCCGGTGGTGCTGTTCGCGGCGTCCGGATGGCTGCGCCTGAGCACGCCCTACGGCTCGGTCGCCGTACGGACAGGTGGGGTCCCGGGGCTGACGGTCACCCCTGCCTGACCGGGCCGTAACCGGGGGCTCCGCCCCCGGGCCCCTGACGTATGAGCTTTACGAGCCGGTGTTCACCATCGACGCCGCCGCGTACGTCAGGTAGTTCCACAGCTGCTTCTCCAGCTCCGGAGCGAGCTGCAGCTCGTCCACCGCGTCGCGCATGTGCCGCAGCCAGGCGTCGTGCGCGGCCCGGTCCACGGTGAAGGGCGCGTGGCGCATCCGCAGCCGCGGGTGGCCCCGGTTCTCGCTGTAGGTCCGCGGCCCGCCCCAGTACTGCATGAGGAAGAGCACCAGCCGCTCCTCGGCCGGGCCGAGGTCCTCTTCCGGGTACATCGGCCGCAGCAGCGGATCGGCGGCCACGCCCTCGTAGAAGCGGCGGACCAGGCGCCGGAAGGTCTCCTCGCCGCCGACCTGCTCGTAGAAGGTCTGCTCCTGAAGGGTGCCGCGCGGAATCTCCATCACCCCTCCATGGTCTCAGACGGACCGGCCGAGGACGGGGGACGTAGGTCCTTCGGTCCTTCGGCCCGACCGGCGGCCCCGGCGCACGACCGGCGGCCCCGGCGCACAGTGGACTCATGGGCGATACGCACCTGAAGCGGGATGCCGAGCTCTCCTCCGCGCTGCGGGCCGAGCTCGTCGAGGGGCTGCGGGCGGCCGGTGAGCTCACCGACCCCCGGTGGCGGCGCGCCTTCGCCGACGTGCCCCGGGAGCTGTTCGTCCCCGCCTACCACGTCGGAGTCGTCGGCGGCTACCAGCGCTTCTCCGGCGACGACCCCGACCCCCTGCGCCACGAGAGCTGGCTGGTCGGCGCCTACGCGGACGAGCCGCTCGCCACGCACCTCCGGGACGGGGAGCTGATCTCCTCCAGCAGCCAGCCCTCCCTGATGGCGAAGATGCTCGCCGCCCTGAACGTCCAGGACGGCCACACCGTGCTGGAGATCGGCACGGGCACCGGCTACAACGCGGCCCTGCTCTCCCACCGCCTCGGCGACGACAAGGTCACCACCGTCGACCTCGCCCCGGAGATCACCGGGCCCGCCCGCGCCCACCTCGCCGAGGCCGGCTTCCACCCGGAGGTCGTCACGGGCGACGGCGCGTTCGGCTGCCCGTGGCGCGCCCCCTTCGACCGGATCCTCGCCACCTGCGCGATCAGCCGGGTGCCCCCTGCCTGGCTCGCCCAGACCCGCCCCGACGGGCTGGTCCTCGCCCCGCTCGCCACCGGCCTGATCGCCCTGCGGGTCAGGAGCGCCACCCACGCCGAGGGCCGCTTCCTGCGCACCCCTGCCTACTTCGTCCCGCTGCGCGGCGCCGCCCCCGCGCCCGTGCCGCGCGTACGGGGCCTGCCCTTCCGGCTGCTGCAGAGCGACCGCTTCCGCTTCCTGCTGGCGCTGACCGCGGGCGTGCTGGACCCGGGCGACGCCCACCGGCTGTGGCGCGGCACGGGCCGCCCGGGCCGCGAGCGCTACGGCGTCTCCGTCGCGGGCGACGCCCAGTGGGCCTGGCTGGACCACCCGGACGGGCTGTACCGGTGGCCGCTGGGCGCCGCGGGCCCGCGCGGGGCCGGCGTCAGCCCCGGCGCAGCGTGATCGTCGTCCACGCCCCCACGTGCACCCGGTCGCCGTCCTGCAGCGGCACCGGCACGTAGGGCTGGATCGGCGTCTCCGAGCCGTTGATCGTCGTGCCGTTGGTGGAGTCCTGGTCGACGACCGCCCACGTGCCGTCCGGCTGCTGCACGAACATCGCGTGCTGGTGCGAGACGCCCGGGTCCTCCGGCGGGCGCGACAGGTCGATGTCGGGGGACTCACCCGTGCTGTGCCGCTTCCGGCCGACCGTGACCTGCGGCCCGCTCAGCTGCAGCTGCAGCTCGGGGGAGTACGCGGGCAGGTTGAGCGCGGCGGCCTCGGGGCCGCTGCGGTTCATCATCGCCGTGAAGTACTCGCGGTCGGGCGCCACGACGGCCGTCCACGCGGCCGGCGCCTGCTGCTGCGCGCCCTGCTGGCCCGGCACGCCGCCCGTCGCCCCGTGCTCGTAGCCGTACGGGGGCGCGGGCTGCGCCGGGGGCGTGGTCGGCGGTGGCAGCATCCAGTCGCCGTCGGGGCCGTCGGCGTAGGCCGGCGAATCGCTGTACGGGGAGTCCGCGTAGGGGGACTCGCCGTACGCCGGGTCCGCGTAGGGCGAGGCCGGGTGCGTCTCCGGAGTGAGCGGCTCGGCAGGGCGGTTGATGCGCGACGGGCGCGAGCCGTAGTACTCGTACGACTGCGGCGGCTGGGTGTGCTGCGGCGGGGGCGGCGGCGCCGACTGCAGTCCCTGCGGGGTCGGCGGCGGGGGCGGCCCGAAGCCTGTGGCGCCCGTCCGCGTCAGGAAGTTGTAGCGGCACTCCTCGCAGAAGGGCGCCTGCGCCTCGCGGGGCGTACGGCAGTGCGGGCACAGCTCCGCCTGCACGGTCGTGTCCCCCGTGTGCTCGGGACGCGCGCTCCCGGTGTGCGGCCCGTAGCCGTAGCCGGGGGCGCCCTGCGGGCCGCTCGGGGGCGGCAGGGGCGCGCCCGTGGGCGGGGCGGGGGGCGGCGGCGGGACGGCCCCGCCGGCTCCCGTGGCCCCGGAGGGGACGGGCCGGTCGGGCGCCCCCGACATGCGGTGGCCGCACACCTCGCACCAGTCCTCGGCCGTCGACTGGTGGCCGTTCGGGCAGGTCGGCATGTCGGTTGATCCCCCTCGTGTGCCGTTCGTTGCGGTTGTCGCCGGTCCGCGTTGCCCGGGCCCGGCGCTACTTCTTCACCCGTACGGTTTTCGTCGAGCGCGTTTCGAGGGTCATCTGCGCCTCCGCGGTGACCTTCGCCTTCAGCCGCACAGTACCCGTCGCGGCGTCCACCACGTCCACCACCTTGGCGAGGAGTTTGGCCGTGTCCTCGTTGCCGGAGCGGTTCGCCAGCTGGACGGCGCGGCCGAGCTTGGCCGTGGCGCCGTCCAGGTCGCCGGAGCGGCGCAGGTCCAGGCCCTCCTGGATGTACCGGGCGAGCTCGGCCTGGCCGGTGTAGTGGGCGACCTGCGCGTTGATGGAGGTCGACGCGGACAGGTCGTCCGTCCAGATCGCCCGCACCAGGCCCTGGGCGAGCACGCGCGGTGAGGACCCGTCAGGCGTGGGCAGCACCAGCGAGACCCGGGCGGCGAGCATCTCCTCGCCCACCGCGGCGGCCGGCACCCGGACGCACAGGTGGTAGTCGCGCGACTCGTCGCCCCACGAGCCGGTCGGGTAGTCGCCGATGCGCGGGCCCGCGTCGACGCGCCGCTCGGTGAGCGTCTCCAGCGCGGGCGCCACCTGCTTGAGGAACTTCACCTCGGCGCCCTGCGGCGTCCACAGGCGCAGGGCGACGTCCGCGACCTCCTTGCCCATCGCGGTCTCCATCATCCGCGTGAAGTCGGCGGCCAGCCCGGCCGGGTCGGCGACGATGTCGGCGGTGCCCAGCAGCGCCGAGGCGATCGCGGTGACCTCCTTGACCTCCCAGTCGGTGCCCACGCCGCGGGCGTCGCAGGTGAAGCGGCCCGCGCAGTGCTTCAGGGAGGCGCGCAGCGCGTCGGGCTCCTCGTGCTCGTTGCGGCCGTCGGTGAGCAGGATGCCGTGCCGTATCGGCGCCTCGGACGTCTCCAGGAGCCGGCCGGCCAGGCGCAGCCAGGTGCCGATCGCCGTGCCGCCGCCCGGAGTCAGCTTGCGCAGGGCCTCCTTGGCCTGCTGCCGGGTGGTGGCGTCGGCCGGTGCGAGCCGTCCGCCGCCGGGGTAGGCCTCCTTCGCCTGGTGGGTGCCGGCCACCACGGCGAAGGCCACGCCGTCGCGCAGGGTGTCGATGGCGGCGGCCGTGGCGGCGCGGGCGTTGCGCATCTTGGTCGGCGGGTAGTCCATCGAGCCCGAGCAGTCGACCATGACGACCACGGCCGCGTCCGGCCCCGCGGGCTGCAGGCCGTACGACGCCGGGGACGGGTGGGGCACGGCGGACACGAGGGGCATCGTCGCGGTGGTCCCTCCGCCCGTGGCGGTGACGGTGACGATCGCGTCGACCTCGCGTCCGCCCTCGGGCAGATGGGCGTTCTGGTACACGTCGACCGTGAACCGGTGTGCGCCGCTCTTGGAGAAATTGGCCATCTGATCCGCTCCTCGGTACTCCGTCCGTGCCGGGGCACGAGGGGGCGGGCCGGCGCGCGGTGCCACGCGGGCACCGGCGTTGCATCCCCCCTGCGACCGCCCCGGCCTCAGGCCGATCCTGCCCCCTCGGGAGCCAGGGGGAACGGCAGTACGGCCACTGTTACGTTGTCGTGGCCCCCTCCGTCCAGGGCGTGGGCCAGCAGTTGCCGGGCGCACTCCAGCGGCCGGGTCCGGGCGTCGGGCGGGGTGACCTCGGCCATCAGCTCGGCGGACTCGGCGTAGTTCCACAGCCCGTCCGTGCAGACGATGACCACGCCCTTGCGGTCGGGGTGGAAGGACGCGGTGTGCGGCTCGACCTCGTAGGCGTCCGCGCCCAGCCAGCCGGTGATGGCGTGGGCCCGCTCGTCCGCGTACGCCTCGGCCTCCGACAGCAGGCCCGCCGCCACCATCTGGGCGGCCCAGGAGTCGTCCTCGGTGAGCCGGGCGGGCTGGGTGGAACGGTCCTCCGGCACCCAGTAGGCGCGGCTGTCGCCGACCCAGCCGACGGTGAGCAGCTCGCCCGTGACGACGGCCGTCACGATCGTGCAGGCGGGGGCGTTCTCGTGGCGGTGCGGGTCGTGCTGCAGCGGGCCGCGCGCGGGCGCGGCCAGCGCGTTGACGGCCTCGGCCGCCCGCATGATCGCGTCGTGGGTGGCCTCCCGCGGGTCCTCGCCCCGCGGCAGGGCCGTGACCAGCAGCTCCCGCGCGGCCGCGCAGGCCGCCGCCGACGCCTCGTCGGGGCGGGTCGCGGACGACACGCCGTCACTGACGACGGCGACGGTGGCCGGGGCCCCGTCGGCGAGGGCGATGGCGGACACGGCGTACGCGTCCTCGTTCCGGTGGTGGCGCAGTCCGCGGTCGCTGACCGCCGCGACGCCTGGCAACTCGTGCTCCATGTGATCCCGTTCGCGCGGCTGTGCATGCCCGCAGTGTTCGCAGTACCCGTCCTTGTCGATCATGCCGGATCGGCACGACCCGCAGCTCCGCCCGGTCCTGCCCGCGCCCGGGCGGACCGTGCCCGGCCCGGGCGGCGCCCCGGGGGCCGCGTGGCCGGCCTGCGGAGGGACCCCCAGCACAGCGCCGGTGCGCGGGTCGGGCGCGGCGGGCCCGGCCGACGCGTCGGCGCCCGGCGGCCAGGCGGGCCGGTGCGGGCCGTCGCCCGGGGGCGCGGGAGGCGCGAGGGGAGCCCGCACGGCCGTACGGGCGCCGGGGTCGGGCAGCGCGAGCCGGTAGTCGGCCGGGCCCTCGTCGAGGAGGGCCGGCGGCGGCACCGCCGACAGGTCGGCGCCGCAGCCGCCGCAGAAGTTGTCGGCCGGGTCCAGCGGCTCGCGGCAGGCGGGGCACGCCGTCAGCTGTGAGGGGCGCGGCACTTGCGACATCGATCACACCCATGTCCTGGGGCGGAAGCGGTTGGCCCGCTCCACCAGTTCGATCCGTTCCTCGCCGCGCTGGGCCAGCCGCGCGAGCACGCGGTACGAGCGCTCCAGCCCGAAGCGCAGCTCGCGCTCGTCCAGCCCGCGGCCCAGCAGGGCGCCCGGGCGGGCCGCCCGCGGGCCGCCGCCCGCGCCGGGGGAGCCCGACAGCACCCAGTCCAGGGCGCTGCCCAGCACCTCCGCGGAGAGCCGCTCGCGGCGCACGGCGTCCAGCCCGAAGTCCGCGAGCCGCTCGACCTGGCCCGCGGCGGCCACCAGGTCGTCCAGCAGCGGCTCCTGCGGCGAGCGCCGCCGCAGCCGGGCCCGCACCGCGGCGACGCGCGCCGCGGTGTAGTGGATGGACGCCTCCGGCACGGACTCCAGGGCGCGCACCGCGCCCGGGCGGTCCCCGCCGGCGAGCCGCACCCGCGCCAGCCCGAAGGCGGCGCTGACGTAGCTCGGGTCGGTCGCCCACACCAGCCGGTAGTACTCGGCGGCGTTGTCCAGCTGCCCGAGGACCTCCGCGCACACGCCGAGCGCCAGCTTCGGGGCGGGTTCGCCCGGGAAGGCGTCGTAGACCGCATCGAAGGACAGCGCCGCCGTCTCCTTGTCGCCGCGGACCAGTGCGTGGAGCCCGCGGTACCAGACGATCCGCCAGTCGCCCGGATGGGCGGCTTCCAGGCTCTCCAGAGCGTGGGACGCCTGCGCCTCCTCGCCCAGTTCCAGCTGGGCGCGGATCCGCCGCAGCCGCAGCTCCGGCGACTCGGCCGGCGCGGTCCGCAGCGCGGCGTACAGCTCGGCGGGCTGCGAGGCGATCAGGCCCGCGAGGAAGCCCGCGTTGGGGTCGCCGGGGTCGACGAGCGGCACGGGCAGGGCGAGCGCGGCGGCGCGGGTGTCCAGCGCGGCGACGGGGGCGGTGGGGGGAGACGGAGCAGGAGAGGGGGGCGCGCCCCCGAGGGCCGGCCGGGCCGCCGCCCCGGACGGCACTGCTCTGCGGCCCGCCGGCACCCGCCCGCCCAGCGCCGACACCTCCTCCCCGTCGGCCTCCGCGAACAGCCGGGTGTCCACCACCCGCAGCTCCGGCCCGAACAGCGTGGACAGCGCCGGCCGCGGCCGGCCCGTCTCCAGCGCGACGACCTCCCGCAGCACCCCCGTCAGCTGGTCGGCCATCTCCGCGGCGGACGCGAACCGCCGCGCCGCATCCGGGTCCGTGGCGCGCACGAGCAGCCGGTAGAAGGACTCGTAGCGGGCGAACACCTCGATGTGGTCCGGGTCGGGCAGGCGGTCCGCGAAGACGTTCGTGTAGCCCTGGAAGTCGAAGGTGAGCACGGCGAGCGTACGGGCGACCGTGTACAGGTCGGAGGCGACCGACGGGCCCACCTCCGCGACCTCGGGGGCCTGGTAGCCCACCGTGCCGTAGATCGCGCTGTCCTGGTCGTCCATCCGCCGGACCGCGCCCATGTCGATCAGCTTGAGCTGGTCCTGCTGCTGGATGGCGTTGTCCACCTTGAAGTCGCAGTACAGCAGGTTGCGGCTGTGCAGGTGGCCGAGCGCCTCCAGCGCCTCGATGCCGTACGCGCAGGCCTGCGCGACCGGCAGCGGATCGCGCCGGCCGTCCGGCGTCCGCCGCGCGTTGGCGATCTCCTTCAGCGACCTGCCGCCGACGTACTCCATGACGATGTAGCCGTCGAGGCTGCCGGTGCGCTGGTCGAGGTGCTCGACGAAGTTGTAGATGCGGACGATGTTGGCGTGCTCGATCTCGGCGAGGAAGCGCCGCTCGGAGACCGCCACCGCCAGGGCGTCCTCGTCGCCGGTGTCCAGCAGGCCCTTGAGCACCACCCAGCGGTCGGACACGGCTCGGTCGATGGCCAGGTAGATCCAGCCGAGCCCGCCGTGCGCGAGGCAGCCCGCCACCTCGTACTGCCCGTGCACCACGTCGCCCGCGCGCAGCTTGGGCACGAAGGAGTACGGGTGGCCGCACTTCGTGCAGAAGCCCTCCGTGCGGCCGGGCCGGTCGCCGCGCGCCCGCCCCACCGGCGCCCCGCAGTCGCCGCGGCTGCAGAAGCGCTTCCGCTCGGGGACCTCCGGGTTCTCCAGCACGGCCGTCCGCGGATCCGGACGCGGCACCTCCGGAACCTTGACCAGCCCGGCCCCCAGCTTGCCGCGGCCCGATCCCGCGGGCACCGAGCCGGAGCTGCGCACCGACACCGCCCGCGACGACGAGGGAGACGAGCCCTCGGAGCCCGGCCGGGAGCGCGACAGCCGCCCCGAGACCGAGCGGCGCGACGACGCCGAGCGCGCCGACCCGGAGCGCGACGACGAGCCCCGCGAGCCCGATCCCCCGCTGCCGCTGTCCTTCGAGGACGCGCTCGCCGCGCCTCCCGTGACCCCTGTGGCCGGCGAGCCCACCGACCCGTTCGGCGACACGACAGGCGCCAGCCCGCACGTGTCGCAGTACAGCTCGCCGCCGCCGACGTCCTCGTACGAACCGGCACACCCCGGCCGCTGACACGCCCCGCTCACGACTCCCCCCTCCGGCCCGTGGCCCGCTCCCCGGCACCCGTCGCCGCCAGCGCCTCGGCCAGCGCCTGCTGATAGCGCAGCACCGCCCCTTCGGCGGCGACCAGATCGCACGGCGCACTCCACAGCATGCGCCGCGCCGCGTCGTAGCGCTCGACGAGCAGCGAGTCCTCCGCGAGCCCGTGCCGGGCGGTCTTCGCCTTGTACGCGTCCAGGCGGCCGCGCAGCTCCGCCCGGACCGCCAGCGGGGCCGTCACCGCCGTCAGCGACTCGCGGGCGCGCAGCAGCTCCTCCTCCGCGCGCTGCTCCAGCCCCTCCAGGAGCGGCGACAGCCGGTGCCAGCGCGCGTGCCTGCGGTGGTCGGCGGCGGCCGTCAGCTGCTCGTAGAGGGCCGTGGGCGGGCCCGACACGGCCGGCACCACGGAGGCGGCGATCTTCGACAGGACCTCGGCGCGCGCCTGACGGGCCTCGTTCAGCGTGCGGTCCGCGCGCGAGAGGACGTCGCGCACGCGCATCAGCCGCTGCTCGGCGTCCTGCCGGACGTCGAGGACGGCCTCGACCTCCCGGCGCACGTCCTCCAGGGCCCGCGCGGCCCGGTCGTAGCGCGTGGTGTCGGGGCGGCCGCCGCCCGGCGCAGAGCTGGGCGAGGCGCCGGCCCAGAAGGCCAGGGGATCCCCTATCACCTCGGCGCGCAGCGCGGTCAGTTCCCGCGTGATCTGCTCCAGGTCGTCGCCGGAGGGGTGCTCGCCGGGCCGCACGCCCACCGAGTGGGCGAGGGAGCGGGTGCGCCGCAGCTCGGCGGCGAGCAGGTCGATGCGGGCGGGCAGCGCGGACCAGACGGCGTCGGCGATGACGACGACGTCGAGGGCCTGGGCGTACCAGCCGTTCATCCGGTCCAGCAGCTCCTGCAGGCTCAGCCGCTCGCTGAGCCGGGCGGTCAGCCCCGGCACCCCCGCCGTCAGGCCCGCGGCGCCGGACGCGGCCGTGCCGTGGGCGGCCAGGGTGATGCCGGAGCCGCGCAGCAGTTCGGTGAGCTCGGACAGCTCGCCCTGGGTGGGCCAGCGGCGGCGGGCGCGCAGCTCGCGGGCGGTGGTCAGGGCGGCCGTGTAGGCGTCGAAGTACGCCCACAGCTGCCCGATGAGGGCCTCGGCGGCCGCCCAGCGGCTCCTGGTCTCGCCGGTGAGCTCCGCCCCCTCCAGCAGGCGCCGCCCCGCGTGGTCCTGGAGGGCGAGCAGCGAGGACTCCACGGCCTCGTGCTCCGCGCCGAGCCTGGCCAGCGCGCGGTCCGCCTCCTCGCGGGTCAGGGCCGGCCCGGTGGGCTCCGCGACCGCCATCGATCCCCTCTCTCCTGTCCGCCGCCCGCGCCGCGGGCCGGTCCGTTACGGCTGTGCTCCCCGTCCCGCCGTCAGTCCCGGTACTTGGGCATCGGCGGGCCGGTGATCCCCTTCAGGTCGCTGGCGAGCCACCGCTCGTACGCCTTCATCCAGAGGCTTGCGGCGCCGCCGCCGCGGTAGTCCTCCAGCACCTTGTTGACCCGGCGTACCAGGTCCGTGTCCGCGAGGTTCATCGCCACGCCGTACGGTTCGGTGGTGAACGGCTTTCCGACGAGCTGCACGGACGGGTCCTGGGCCGCCTGGCCGGCCGCCAGCGCCCTGTCGTTGACCACCGCGTCGACCTCGCCGAGCTGGAGCCGCACCAGGCAGTCCAGATGGTTGGGGACGGTCAGCAGGGACGAACCGTGCGGTTCCTCCCGGACCTTGAGCTCGGCCGTGGACCCCTCCGCCGTACAGACCTTCTTCCCCTTCAGCGAGTCGTCGAACGCCGTCACCGGTGACCCCTTGGGGACCATGACCTGCTGCCCGGACTCGAAGTAGGCGGTGGAGAACGCCACTTGCCTGATCCGGTCGCAGGTGATGGTCATCGTGCGGGCGACGATGTCCACCTTGCCCGTTTGCAGGGCGGGTATGCGCCGGCTCGTGGGGATCGCGAGAAAGGTGACCTTCTCCGGGTCGCCGAGGATGTCCTTGGCGACCGCCCGCACGAGGTCGATGTCGAAGCCGCTCAGCTCGCCGTCGGCGGGGTTGCGGTAGCCCCAGCGGTAGCTGTTCTGGTCGACGCCCGCGATGAGCCGGCCGCGGGCCTTGATGCGCTGCACGGCGGGGCCGTCGGTGCCGCCCGCGGGCCGCAGGCTCGCCTCGGGGTCGGTGCACTGCGCGGGGGCGGCGGCGGCCTCCGGGCCGGGTGCGGGTGCGGGTGCGGGTGCGGCGTGCGCGGCGGACGAGGAACGCCCCGGCCCGCCCCGGGCCGGCCCCTGGCCGGCGGGCAGCACGGCCGTGGCCACCGCGGCGAGGGCGCACGCGGCGGCGGCCACGGCCGCGGGCCGGGACCCCATGCGCAGCCGCCGTGCCGTACGGGTCTCTCCCACGGTCTCCCCCTCCTCCCGCAGCACCGGCCTCACCGGTACTCCGACAGCCTGCGCCCGACGCCGGCCACGGCGCCCGCCGCGCCGAGGACGGACAGCACGGACGCTCCGGCGGCCAGGCCCGAGAACGCGCCGCGCCCGTCGTCGGCCGCCTGCCGGAACTCGTCCTGCTCGTAGCCCAGCGCGCGCTCCAGTTCGGTGTCCACGCGGTCGAAGGACGCGCCGGTGCTGTCCTTGTCGCCGATCACCTTCTGCAGGGCGTCCTTGTAGTCGCCGCGGTCGTCGGCGAGCGCCCGCACCTCGCCGTGGCGCTGCTGCCACGTGCGGACGTCCTTGATCGCGGCGTCGACCGGCGCGCGGCCCTCGGCGTCGTCGGCGAGGGCGAGGGCGCGGTCCAGCAGGCTGCCCTCGCGGGCCGGGCCCCGGTCGCCGCCGATGAGCCGGCCCATGCCGGCGCGGTAGTTGCTCTCGTACTGGTCGTCGCCGTCCTTCGTGAGCACGGCGCCGCGGGCGACCATCGTGAGGTTCTCGTCGCCGCGGGCCTGGAGCGAGCCGATCCGGGCCTCGGTCAGCGCCTGCAGGGACCGCGCGCCGTGGGCGTAGGAGCTCTCCAGGCCGGAGCGGGCCACGGCGTGGCCGGCGACCAGCCACAGCAGGACGACGGCGGTGGCCGCGGTGGCCGCCAGCAGGCCGTGGTTGAAGACCCGGTTGGTGCGCAGGTAGTTGCGCCGCTGGGCCCAGGCCAGCGTGCCGAGCGCGACGACGCCGAGGGCCAGGGCGGCCCACGGCCAGGACTCCGCGTCGTCGTAGTCCGAGCCGAGGCGGCCCGTCTCGGCCTCGTACAGGCCGCGGGCGGCGGGCAGCAGCTCCTCGCGCATCCGGTCGCCCGCGTAGCGCAGGTAGGCGCCGCCGAGCGGCAGGCCCTGGCGGTTGTTGGCGCGGGCGGCCTCCACGAGGCCGGTGTAGCGCGGCAGTCCTTCGTTGAGGGCGGCGATCCGGCTGCGGGCCGCGCCCGAGGCCTCGCCGGCGGCCGCGGCCTTCACGAGCAGCCGCGAGGCGAGCGCGATGTCCTTCTCGTAGCGCTGCCGGACCGCGCGCGGCTCCTGGCCGCCGGCGAGGAAGCCGCTCGCGGCCGTGGTGTCGGCGTCCGCGAGCGAGCGGTAGATGGCGGCCGCGTCGGCGCTCAGCGGCTGGCTGGTGTCCACGACGGCGTCGGCCGCCGCGGATCTGGACGCGACCTGCCAGGCGGTGACCGCCCCGAACGCCACGAGGACCAGGGCCAGGACGGCGCCGATGGCGCGCAGCCGGCCGGGCTCGGTGACGGCCGCGGCCCGCACGCGGTCGAGCGCCTCGCGCCACGCCGGGACGGCGCTGCGGCCGGGCGCCTCCGGCTTTCCCCCCGCCGGCTGCGGCTGTGACACGTGACCTCCCCCTCGGTCGCTGAGGGCGGCCCGTCTCCCGGATCGCGGGGAACAGGTGCCCGGCCAGCAGTATGGCCGCAAGAACCGGCAAACACACCGGTGCCGGACCGATCATGTGTGCGGTCGCGCTCTTCACCGGGGCCCGTGGCGGCCCTCGCTCCCCATCACGCCCGCCGGCCCGGTGCGGTTCCCCGCACCGGGCCGGACGCGCGTGCGCGTGTGGTGTGCCGTGCCTTACGCGTATGTGTAGTACGCGCTGTGGTCGAGCATCTGGGCCGGGGTGACGTTGTTCCACGGACGCATGGTGTCGTTGAGGTCGACGACGTTCGCGGTGCCGGCGGCCGGCAGGTAGGCCGAGGAGGGGTGCATGCGCTGCCAGTCGGACCACAGCTTGTCGATGTGGGCGTGGTGCAGCCAGAAGACCGGGTCGTTGGGGGAGACGCCGGTGGCCATCTGGCCGCCCATCCACACGTGGACGTTGTTGTGGACGCGGCCCGCGCCGCGCCAGCCCTCCAGGTAGTTGCGGAAGCTGCCCTCCGAGGCGCTGTTCCACGGGGCCGTGTCGTAGACCGGCATGGCGAGGACGGCGTCCACCTGGGCGCGCGTGGGCAGCGTGCCCGCGGCGCCCATCTCGCGCTGCAGGAAGGGACGGTTGTCCACGCTGACGTTGATGTTCCACTTGCCCGTGGAGTAGGCGAAGGGGCCGGTGGTGACCTGCGCGTCACGGCTGCGGCCGTTGCCGCCCATGAAGTCGGCGCCGAAGATCGAGGCGTTGGCCGTGCGGTCGGCGGTCCAGTCCCAGTAGGGGAGCGTGACCGAGGAGTCGACCTTCTGCAGCTCCTGCTCGAACTGGATCAGGAAGCGGCGGTGCCAGGGCAGGAAGGAGGGGGAGCGGTGGCCGACGCGGTCGCTGTCGTCGCGGTCGCTCATGATGAACTCGTTGTGCGTTCTGACGAAGCCGTCGTAGACGCCGGTGCGCTTGAGCTCCAGCACGGCGTTGACGAAGTTGCGCTTCTCGGTGGCGGTCAGGTTCGCCTGGTTCTTGCGCACTGCCATGGGGTTCGTGTCCTCGTGAGTGAGAAGTGTGGGGCGGTGGGGTGCGTGCGGCAGTGGCCGGTCAGTTCATCGCGATCGGGACGAGCGTCGCGCCGCGGAGGGCGTCGACGGCGGCGCGGGTGAGCGCGAGCGGCTCGTCGAAGACCTGGTAGTGGTTGACCACGCTGATCCAGGAGCCGTCGGCGTTCTGCATGACGTGCAGTTCCTTGCCGTCGATCGTGACGGCGAAGCCGCCGTGGTGGGCCTCGTGGCCGCTCGTCGCCGGCTTGCCGACGATGCGGCGGCCCTTGTAGACCTCGTCGAACGCCGCAGGCCCGGTGCCGTGGCCGCCGTGTCCGGTGTGGTCCATGGTGTGGCCGGTGTGGTCGGCCGCCCGGGCACCGGTGGCGAGCAGCGCCACGCCGGCGGCGGCAGCGGCGGTTCCTCTGAGCACAACGCGTCGGCTGACGTTGGACGACATGGTCGGTCCCCCTCGGGTAACGCGCCGACAAGGCGCGGAATGGACGATCAGTGGCGGAAGTCGTCACGAATGCAGCCGTAAATCCCTTTTGATGACGGTTGCTTGTTGTATTTCGTGATCAATCCGTGCGGGGCGGACTCTCGCATGATCGGGAAGGGGGAGGAAAACGGTTGGCCGGTTTTGGGACATTAGGTAAATGAACGGTCAACAAGTGCTTGAGGAAGGAATTTCCGACTCGTGACGTTGTTGACGCCGAGTCAGGAAACTTGACGGCCGCGAGGGGGTCCGCCGAAAGATCTTCCTGTGGAGGGTGAGGTGTGGTGACGTCTCTCACGATGTGAACGTGACGTGAAGAATGCGGCGGTACGGCGGATTCCGGCCGTGCTCGTCCGGTTCTCCGCACCCGCGCGGCCCGGCTCCCCGCCCCTACGCGTAGTGCGCGCGCAGCCGCGCGTACGCCGCCGCCGGGGCCCCCGCGCGGTCCAGCGCCAGCAGCGCCGCGCCCAGCACCGGCGGCGCCGTCACCACCACCGGCACGGCCCCCGGCGCGCGCCGCGCCAGCAGGGCCACCACCCGCTCGTGCAGCAGGGGGTGCCGGGCCGCGAGCACACCGCCGCCCAGCACCACCGGCACCCGCGCCCCCAGCAGGTCCAGCCGCCCCAGCGCGACCGCGGCCATGGTGACGACCTCCTCCGCCTGCCGGTCCACGATGCCGCGGGCCACCGGATCGCCCGCGGCGGCCACCGCGAACAGCACCGGCACGAGCTCGTGCCGCCGCGCCGCCGCCACCGCGCCCAGGTGCAGCGCCTCGATCAGCGCGGGCATCCCGTCCAGGCCGAAGCGCGCGGGCAGGGCGTTTGCCAGCGCGGTGGGCCCGCCGCGGCCGTCGGCCGCCCGCGCCGCCCACCACAGCGCCTCCTCCGCCAGGTCCGTGCCGCCGCCCCGGTCGCCGGAGAGCCGCCCGAGCGCCGGGAAGCGGGCCGTCCGCCCGCCCGGGCCGAGCCCGGAGCAGTTGATGCCCGCCCCGCACACCACCGCGACCCCCACCGGCTCGCCCCCGTCGGGCAGCCCCGCCCGCAGCAGCGCGAAGGTGTCGTTGGCGACGGCGACCGCCCGCCCCCAGCCGCGGGCGGTGATCTCCGCGGTCAGCCGCTCCTCCTCCACCGGCAGGTCGCAGTTGGCCAGGCACGCCTGGACGCGGGCCGCGTACGGGAGCGGGCCGGGCCCGCCGTCGCCGGCTCCCGCGACGGCCCGTTCCACCAGCTCCGCCAGGCCGTCCACCGCGCTCCGCACGTTCCCGCCCTGCGGCTGGAACCCGCCGCCGCGCGCCGCCCCCAGCACCGCGCCGTCCGGCCCCACCAGCGCCACGTCGGTCTTGCTGTTGCCCGCGTCGACGGCGAGCAGCGCGCCGTCCGCGCGCGTCACGCCCACGCGAGGTGGTCCCGGTTGTGCGCGAGGAGGGCGTCGGTCAGCCGGTCGGCGTGGTCGAGCTGCCCGACCAGCGGGTGCGCGAGCAGCGCCGCGAACACGCGGTCCCGGCCGCCCTTGAGCGCCGCCTCCAGCGCCAGGTGCTCGTACGCCGTGACGCTCGCGACCAGCCCCGCGTAGAGCGGCTCCAGGGGGCGCACGGGCAGCGGGCGGGCGCCCCGCGCGTCCACGGCCGCGGGCACCTCGATCACCGCGTCGTCCGGGAGGAAGGGCAGGGTGCCGTTGTTGAGGGCGTTGACGACCTGGACGTCCCCCGTGTCCCGCAGCAGCGACGCGGTCAGGGCCACCGCCGCCTCCGAGTAGAAGGCGCCGCCGCGCTTCGCCAGCAGCGCGGGCTTCTCGTCGAGCGCGGGATCGGCGTACAGGGCCAGCAGCTCCCGCTCCATCGCGGCCACTTCGGCCGCCCGCGACGGCCCGCTCCGCAGCTCCCGGACCACCTCGTCGTGCCGGTAGAAGTAGCGCAGGTAGTAGGAGGGCACGACGCCCAGCCGGTCCACGACCGAGCGCGGCATGCGCAGGTCCGCGGCGATGGCGTCCCCGTGCCCGGCGATCAGCTCCGGCAGGACGTCCCGCCCGCCCACGGTCACCGACCGCTCCCACGTGAGGTGGTTGAGGCCGACGTGCTCCAGCGCCACGTCCCCCGGCGCCACCCCGAGCAGCCGGGCGAACTTCCGCTGGAAGCCGATCGCCACGTTGCACAGCCCCACGGCCCGGTGCCCGGCGCCCAGCAGCGCCCGGGTCACGATGCCGACCGGGTTGGTGAAGTCCACGATCCAGGCGTCCGGGCTGCGCCGCCGCACGCGCTCGGCGATGTCCAGCACCACCGGGACCGTGCGCAGCGCCTTGGCGAGGCCGCCCGCGCCGGTGGTCTCCTGGCCGACGCAGCCGCACTCCAGCGGCCACGTCTCGTCCTGCTGCCGGGCCGCCTGGCCGCCCACGCGCAGCTGCAGCAGGACGGCGTCCGCGCCGTCCACGCCGGCGTCCAGGTCGGCGGTCCAGGAGACGCGGCCGGGGTGGCCCTGCCGGGCGAGGATCCGCCGCGCGAGCCCGCCGACGAGTTCCAGCCGCCGCGCGTCCGGGTCGATCAGGACGAGTTCCGTCACCGGCAGCACGTCGCGCAGCCGCGCGAAGCCGTCGGCGAGTTCGGGGGTGTACGTGGAGCCGCCACCCACCACTGCGAGCTTCAACCGTGACTCCTTCGTCGGTCGCCCCGGCCGGGACGACGAGGGCTCAGGCCGTGTCGAACGCGGTCTCCCGGGCCGCCGCGAGCGCCGTCCGCAGGGCGCCGGTCAGGATCGGGCGGCCCTCCACGGCGCTCAGCCGCAGCTCGGGCCGGGGCAGGGCCAGCCCGGTGAGCTCGGCCTCGGCCATCGCGCGCAGCCGCTCGCCGCCCGCCCGGCACACCGCGCCGGAGAGCACCACCAGGGCGGGGTCGACCACGGCGACGACGGCCGCGAGCCCGACGGCCAGCCGCCGGCCCAGCTCGGCGAACACGTCGTCGCCGGCGCCCGGCAGCTCCGCCGCGCGGGCGAGCGCCTCGGGAGCCGTACGGGCGTCGATGCCGTGGGAACGGGCCAGCGCGACGACGGCGGAGGAGGACACGAGCATCTGGAAGCCCCCGCCGCCGTCGGGGCCGGCCGTGGCGTCGTCCCCGCCGCGGGCGAGCGGCGCGCCCGGCAGCGGCATGTAGCCGATCTCGCCGGCGCCGCCCGTGGCGCCGCGCAGCAGCCGGCCGCCGAGCACGACCGCGGCGCCGACGCCCTCGTCCGCCCACACCAGGACGTAGTCGCCGCAGCCCTGCGCCGCGCCGGCGTGCTGCTCGGCGACGGCGGCGAGGTTGACGTCGTTCTCGATGACGACGGGCGTGCCCAGGGCCGCCGTGAGCTCGCCGCGCAGGGTGCGGGACTGCCAGCCCGGCAAGTGAGGGGCGTAGCGCAGGACGCCGGTGCGCGGGTCGAGGGCGCCGGGGGTGCCGATGACGGTGTGGTGCAGGGCGGCCCGGTCGAGCCCGGCCGCGGCGAGGGCGCCGTCGACGGCCCGCGCGACGAGCTCCGCCGTCCCGCGGCCCTCCTCCGGGCGTACGCGGTGCTCGCCGGCGACCGTGCCGGCGATGTCCGCGACCTGCGCGGTGATGCCCTCGGGGTCGACGGCCAGCGCGGCGACGTGGGCGATGCCGGGATCGATCTCGTACAGCTGGGCGCTGGGGCCGGGGCGCCCGGTGACGCTGCCGGTGCGGCGCACCAGGCCGGCGGTCTCCAGGCGGGTGAGCAGCTGGGAGGCGGTGGGCTTGGACAGGCCGGTCAGCTCGCCGAGGCGGGTGCGGGTGAGCGGGCCGTGGGCGATGAGGAGGTCGAGGGCGGCGCGGTCGTTCATGGCTCGCAGCACGCGCGGCGTCCCGGGGGCCCCGGCCATCTCGCTCCCCAATCTGTTAGGAAACTTTCCTATCGATGACCGGAGCGTAGGCACCCGCCGGGCCGGGCGTCAACGGCTCCGCCCGAAAATCGGGCGACGAATCGCCCGAACGCTGTTAATTTCCCTGACCATGCAACCGCTCGCCGACAGTGACATACGCGCGTCCTTCATCAACTGCTCCAAGGGGGAGGCCCGCCGGATCGCGCTTCCGCGCAACCTCTCCGAAGTCCCCTGGGAGGACCTCGACTTCCTGGGCTGGCGGGACCCGGGCGCGCCGGACCGCGGCTACGTCGTCGCCGAGCGCGACGGGCGGCTGACCGGTGTGACCCTGCGGGTGCCGCAGGGCGGGCCGCGGAGCATGGCGAAGACCACGATGTGCTCGCTGTGCCTGACGAGCCACCCGGGCTCGGGCGTCTCCCTGCTGGCCGCCCGCCGCGTCGGCGCCGCCGGCCGCGAGGGCAACACCGTCGGCGCCTACATGTGCGCGGACCTCGCGTGCTCGCTCTACGTGCGGGGCAAGCGGGTTCCGGAGCTGTCGATGCGCTACAAGGAAACCCTCGGCGAGGAGGAGCGGATCGCCCGCATGCTCGGGAACCTGGACGACTTCCTGGCGAAGGTCCGGCGCGGCTGACGCACCGCGGAACGGCGGAAAGCCGGAGGGTCCCGACCGATGCGGTCGGGCCCCTCCGGCTTTGACGTCACTTGTTTCCTGCGAGGAGACCCTGGCGTTCGCGCCGGGGAGGAATCGTGCGTGATGCGAACGCGCGTGCGTATGGTCGCTGGTTGGGGTGGTGGTCATGGGTTCGGGTACATGTGTGCGGTGATCGTGCGTATGGCCCTTCGCAGGGTTGGGAGTTGCCATGGCTCCCGGCCGGGGAGCGCCGGGGGCGGGGATGGCACAGGTGAAGGCGGCTGCGGAGGGCGGGCATGCCCGCTACACGTACCGGCTTCGTGTCTCGTCCACCGCCGGCGCGGCCCTGGCGGCGGAGTGGGGCCGGTGCCGGTGGGTGTGGAACGAATGTGTCGCCAAGTCCAAGGCCGTGCACCTACGCAACAAGGCCACTGGCCAGAAGGCCACGTGCGGCCCGGCTCAACTGGACAAGATGCTGACCGAGGCACGCCGGTCGATGTCCTGGCTGCGCGAGGGTTCCAGCGTTCCTCAGCAGCAGATCATCCGGGACTTCAGCCGCTCCCGTGCCAAGGCGCAGAAGGACATCCGTGAGCGGCTGCCGATGCGGCAGCGGGCCGGGATGCCGCGCTGGAAGACCAAGCGCGAGGAGCTGCCGTCCCTGAACTACACCCGGCGCGGGTTCCGGTTGAAGGACGGCGGTCTGTACCTGGCGGGCGGGATCGTGCTGACCGTGGTGTGGTCGCGGGACCTGGCCGCCGAGCCTTCGTCGGTGCGCGTCTACCGCGACAGCCTCGGCCACTGGTACGCCAGCTTCGTCGTCCCCGCCCAGTCCGAACCTTTGCCCGGTACCGGGCGTGCGATCGGCGTGGACTGGGGCGTCAAGGAGACCGCCACCACCACGTCAGACAAGCACGATCTCCCGCACGCCGAGCACGGCAAAAAGGCCGCTGCCAAGCTGACCCGGTACGACCGGATGGTGGCCCGCCGCAAGCCGAAGAAGGGGCAGCCCGGATCGAAGGGCTACCGCGAGGCCAAGCACCTGCGCGCCAAGGTCTGCAAGAAGGTTGCCCGGCAGCGGGAGGACACCGCCCGCAAGTGGGCCAAAAAGGCTGTTCGTGACCACGACGTCGTCGCTGTTGAGGACTTCCGTCCGAAGTTCCTGGCCAAGACAACGATGGCCAGAAAAGTCGCTGACGCCGCCATCGGCGCCACCAAAGCCGCTCTGATCGAGATGGGCCGCAAGCACGGGCGGGACATCCGCCTTGTACACCCTGCGTACACCACGATGGACTGCGCGCGCTGCGATGCGAGAGCCAAGCACGCACTGCCGCTGGGTGAGCGCACCTACACCTGCACCTCGTGCGGAACCGTGTCCCCACGGGACAAGAACCCCGCACACGTCATGCTCATCCGGGCTGGTCTCACCCCGGCTGGTGCTGATGGCGCAAGACCTCCCGGAGCACCGCTCCGGGAGGCGGCCTGAGCCAGAAATCCCCTCCATCCGGGAGGGGAGGATTCAATTCCCGAGCGGCTGCCCCGGCGGCGGGATCGGCGTCGTCGCCTTGGACTGCGGCGAGGCGGGATTGGCCAGGACGGACGGGGCGGCCACGGCCGCCATCGGATCGGGCCCGGACTCCGTCTCCAGGTTCGCCTCCGGCGGGCGCCCCACGATCCGGATCCCCTCCGCGTCCAGCGCCTGCTTGATGCGCCAGCGCAGCTCCCGCTCGACGCCCAGCGCCTTGCCCGGCATGGTCTTGGCCGACACCCGGATGACCACCGAGTCCAGGTAGACCGCGTTCAGGCCCAGGACCTCGACGGGCTCCCACAGCCGCTCCGTCCACGGCTCGTCCTTGTGCATCTCCTCGCCCGTACGGGTGAGGACCTCGCGCACCCGGTCCAGGTCCTCGTCGGCGCGGACCTGGATGTCGACGCCCGCAGTCGCCCAGCCCTGGCTCAGGTTGCCGATGCGCTTGACCTCGCCGTTGCGCACGTACCAGATCTCGCCGTCCGTGCCGCGCAGCTTGGTCACGCGCAGGCCCACCTCGATCACCTCGCCGGAGGCGACCCCGGCGTCGATCGAGTCGCCTACGCCGTACTGGTCCTCCAAGATCATGAAGACGCCGGAGAGGAAGTCGGTGACCAGATTGCGGGCGCCGAAACCGATCGCGACGCCCGCCACACCCGCGCTCGCCAGCAGCGGGGCCAGATTGATCTGCAGGACCGACAGCACGGTGAGCGCCGCCGTGCCCATGATCAGGAACGAGGTGACGCTGCGCAGCACGGAGCCGATGGCCTCCGAGCGCTGCCGGCGCCGCTCCGCGTTGACCAGCAGGCCCCCGAGGGCCGTGCCGTCCACGGCCGAGGCCGTGCGGTTCATCCGCGCTATGAGCTTGGTGATGGCACGCCGGATCAAGGAGCGCATCACGATCGCGATGACCAGGATCAGGATGATGCGCAGGCTGTTGCTGAGCCAGACGGACCAGTTCTCCTCGACCCAGCCGGCGGCGTCGTTCGCCGTCCGTTGTGCCTCGTCGAGAGAGACAGGCCGAGGCGTCTCTTCTGCGGCCAGGGCAGCGGACCAGAACACTGCAGGAACCCTCCGTGTGTGATGCCGGCCCGCGGGAGGCGGGCGGGCAAGACCCCCCACACTATCGGGGCGCAGGTGATCGTCCGTTGCTGTGTTCGAGATGCGACCGGTCCTGAGCGGGGGATGAACAAGATGTGTTCCAAAACACCCGTGACCCGTTACCTGGTCATGGTGGCGCTCCGACCAGGGGCCGGGGGACACTTGCAGGAGATCGTCCCGGCGCGAGCCACGCGCCGCCGGCGTACAAGGAGGCACCCGTGCCGCATGTCCTGGTCCTCAACGCGTCGTACGAGCCGCTCGGCGTCGTACCGCTCCGCCGCGCGCTCATACTCGTCCTCAATGAAAAGGCCGTCAGCCTCGAGGACACCGGCGCCTATATGCACAGCGCAACGTGCACCATCCCCGCTCCCAGCGTGGTCCGCCTCAAACGCTTCGTGCGCGTGCCCTTTCGGGGGCCCGTCCCGCTCACCCGCCGTGCTCTCTTCGCCCGTGACGGCGGGCGCTGCGCGTATTGCGGTGGCGTCGCAACCAGCGTCGATCACGTGGTCCCGCGCAGCCGCGGCGGCCAGCACGCCTGGGAGAACGTGGTGGCGGCCTGCCGCCGCTGCAATCACGTCAAGGCCGACCGGCACGTCGCCGAGCTGGGCTGGCGGCTGCGCCACCAGCCCGCACCGCCGTCCGGCCTGGCCTGGCGCATCATCGGCACGGGCCATAGGGATCCGCGCTGGCTGCCTTATCTGGAGGCATTCGGCGCGGAGGACGCGATGGCCCGGATCGACGGCATTTCCGCCTGACGGTTCCGGGCCATCAACGTTGGCACTGGGCGATGCTCCCGGCTTGCTCCGGTAGCCGGAGCCCGCGCCGTTGCGGCGGGAAGGATCCGCCCGTCGCAACGGTGATCCGCCATGACGGCGAGAGTCCGGCGGAACGCGCTGCAACCGGAGCGGCACGTCCTGCCGCACCGGCCGCGCTAGCGGGCCGCGTTCGCCTCGTACGCCTCCACGCGCCTCAGAGCGCTCCCGGACCCCTCGCCCTGTACGCGGACGAAACGGGTGTCCGGTGCGTCCGTGCGCACCACCTCCGTCCCGCCGGCGCCGGTGGCCCGGGCGGCATCCCGCCAGGTGCGGCCGTCCGCGGACACCTGGACGCGGCAGCCGGCAGGCTTCTGACCGTCCTGCCAGTGCAGCACCAGCCGCCCCAGCCGTACGGGGCGGGCCAGCTCCAGCTGCCGGACGCCCTCGCCCGGCGAGCTCAGGGCCGCGCCGCGCGCCAGGTCCGGCCCTCCGGCCTGCGGGTAGGCCCGTACGGTCAGGACCCGCTCCTGGTCGCCCAGGCGCACCGGCACGGTGAAGGTGCGGGCCGGGCCGCCCGCCGGGACCGCGAGCTCGATCCGGGCCGTGGTCACCCCGCCGCGCGCCACGCTCACCTCGGCGGGGGCCGTCACCCGGACCCCGTCGGGCGCCCGCACGGTGAGCTTCTCCCGCACCTGCTCCGGCCGCCGGTTGATCATCCGTACGTCCACCGCCGCCGGGGCCCCGCCGAGCTCCGCCTCCGCCTCCGTGCGCGTGAGCTCGACGTCCGCCGTGGGCGTGTCCGCGAACCACGGGGCGAGCTCGTGGACGGGCGGCGGCGTGCCGTCCCCCTCCCACACCACCCGCAGCGCGTCCGCCTTCAGGCCCTTGCCCGGCACCTGCGTCCAGCCGCTGTCCGACACCGCGCCCAGCGGCTGCCAGCCCTTGGCGACGTCGTGCGCCCAGGCCGTGCCGCGCGCGCCCGGCGCCGGGGCGGTGAGCACCGTGACGGCCGTCAGCGGCCGCGGCCCGGCCAGCCGCACGGTCAGCGGCTCGCCCGCGGCGCCCGTGAACGCGGTGGCCGGGTCGCCGTCGGTCGCCGCGCCCGCCGAGCGCACCGGCCGGTCCACGCCCGTCCAGCCGTTCGCCCTGGTCAGGGCCTGATCGAGGAAGGGCGTGAGCACGCCCTTGCCGACCGTCACCGGGCTGTCCTTGATCCGCCCGCGCAGCCGCTGCACGTCCAGCTGGGCCCGCCAGGCCTCCGCGCCGTCGCCGCGGGCCTGCGCGAGGAGCATGTCCAGGGCCCGCGCCCCGGCCTCGCCGTGCCGCGCGAGCTGCTCCAGCCACGGGCCGGCCTCGTCGCCGAAGGTCCCCGACAGGCGCTGCGGGGCGTCCCGCATCGTGCCGAAGGCGGCCCGCAGCCGGTCCGCGGCCTCCTCCCGCGCCTTGGCGTCCGTCCCCGCCAGGGCGGTCCAGAACGCGTCCAGCAGCGGGCGCAGGTAGGCCGACTCCTCGCCGCCGAGCACCGAGGACGCGTCGTTGCCCGCCAGCGCCCGCAGCGCCTCCCGGGTGCGCGCGTCCGGCCCCGCCAGGTCGTTGACCGCCGCCTGCCACGACTCCTGGGGGCGGTAGCCGCGCGGGTTCCAGGCGTAGTCGGCCGCCGTGAACAGCGGGATCCGCGAGACCGCGGCCTGGGACGAGGCGTTGGCCAGCAGCGCGGCGGAGCCGGCCGCGACGGCCGGCTCGCGGCCGGTGTACGGGCCGAGGAAGATACGGTCCTGCGCGAAGTCGTTGACCGGGTAGTTGTCCATCGTCACCAGCGGGTGCCCGAACGCCGCCCGGGCGTCGGCCAGTTCACCCCCGGTGATGGTCTTCGGCACCACCCCGACGCCCGTCCACGCCACCTCCACGCGCGGGTCGAGCTGCTCCGCGAGCGCCCGCCGGAACGCCGTCCGCCCGTCCTGGTAGTACTCGGTGGGCAGCAGCGACAGCGGGGCCGCCTCCGGGCCCTTCGCCGCCAGGTGCTCCGCCAGCGCGCCCGCCACCTTCGCCTGCGCCTTCGCCGCCGCCTTCGGCCCCGACCCGAACGCGTCCGCGTCCGCCCCGCAGTGCCACTCGCTGTAGCTCACGTCCTGGAACTGCAGCTGGAACGCCCGGAAGCCCAGCGCCCACATGCCGTCCACCTTGCGCTTGAGCGCCCGCAGGTCCTCCGCCGACGAGAAGCACAAGGCCTGCCCGGGCGTCACCGCCCAGCCCAGCGTCACATGGTTGCGGCGCGCCCGCTCGGCCAGCGCCCGGAACTCCTCGCGCTGCGCCGCGGGATAGGCGGCGCGCCAGCGGGCTTGCCGGTACGGGTCGTCGCCCGGCGCGTACAGATAGCGGTTCTGCTTGGTGCGGCCCATGAAGTCCAGCTGCGCCAGCCGCTGCTCGCGCGTCCACGGCTCGCCGTAGAAGCCCTCGGACAGGCCCCGTACCGCCGTGCCCGGCCAGTCGCGCACCACCGCTCCCGCGAAGCCCTTCGCGCCGCCCCGCTCCACCGTCAGCTGACGCAGCGTCTGCACCGCGTGGAACAGCCCGTCGGCGCCGACGCCCGCGAGCGCCGCCGTCGGCCGGCCCGCCACCTGACCCGTCGCCAGCCGGTAGCCTCCGGCCGGCAGGTCCCCGGCCTCCGGCGCGCCCAGCGCCCGCAGTGCCTCCTCGGCGCCCTTCCCGCCCGCGTAGACGATCAGCCCGCTCGGGGGCGGCGTCCCGCCGGGGGCCGCGTCCACGACCGTACGGGCACCCGCCGCGCGCAGCACGTCCCGCAGCGCCTCGACCGCGTACGGGTCCGTGCCCGGCTCCGTCATCAGCGTGACCTCGTCGCCGGCCGGGGCGAACGAGCCGAGCGCGCGCGAGACCTGGGGCCGCGGCCACACCGGCGGCAGCGCGCCGTCGCTCTGCGGGTCGGTCGCGGCGGCCGCCGCGTCGCCCGGGCGGGGGGCCGCGGCGGTCCCGGGCGCGCCCGCCAGCAGGCCGCTGAGCAGGGCCGCCGCCAGGACGGTCACCCCGGCCCGCCGGGGGCGCGCGGGCCCGTGGCCGGCGGGTGCGGAGTCGCTGCCCCGGAAGTGCACGGCCGTCTCCCTCGCCCTCGCGGTACTCCAGACGGGGGCGAGCCCATCACCAGCCGGTGGACGTGTCAACGCACGTGACCGAAGTGCCTGTATTGCCCGGCGCGTCGACGGCGAAAGCCGAACCTCCGCGGGTGAACGGGAATTCGAGTGGTGTCCCGCCGCCCGGCGGCGGGTACGGCCTTTCGCACGGACACCTGCGGAGGTGGTGATGGCCGAGGTGCTCACGGCCAGGGCGCGGCTCGCCGCACTGCACGGCATCGCGACGTCCTACAGCCCCGCGCCCGGCCGCAGCGCGGAGGTGCCCGAGGACACCGTCGTCGCCGTCCTCGCCGCGCTCGGCGTCGACGCCGCCACGCCCGCCTCCGTGCGCGACGCCCTGGCCGCCCACGAGGAAGCGGCCCGGCGCAGGCTGCTGCCCGCCACCGTGGTCCTGCGCGCGGGGCGCGGCGCGCTCCCGGCGCTGCCGCCCGGCACCGAGGCGTGCGTGGAGACCGAGGACGGCGCGGTCGTCGTCCTGGACCTCGCGTCCGGCGGCCCCCGGGCGGGTGACGGGCCGGCGGCCTCCGCGTACGCCCCCGGCGCGCTCCCGCTCGGCACGCACCTGCTGCGCGCCCACGCCCCCGACGGCCGCTCCGCCGCCGCGCCCCTGATCGTCGCCCCGGACCGGCTGCCCGCCCCGCCCGCGCGCGGCCACGGCTTCCTCGTCCAGCTCTACTCCCTGCTCTCCGCCGGCTCGTGGGGCATGGGCGACCTCGGCGACCTGGCCGCGCTCGCCGGCTGGTCCGGCCGCGCCTTCGGCACGGACTTCGTCCAGGTCAACCCCCTGCACGCGGCCGTCCCCGGCGCCGGCGGCGCCCCCACCGACCCCTCGCCCTACCGGCCCTCGTCCCGCCGCTTCCCCGACCCCGTCCACCTGCGCGTCGCGGACGTCCCCGAGTTCGCCCTGCTCACCGGCGAGGCGCGCGAGCGCGCCGGAGCGCTCCTCGGCCGGGCCGCCGCCCTGCGCGACGCGGTCCTCCACAAGGGCGAGCTCATCGACCGCGACGCCGCCTGGGAGCTCAAGCGGCGCGCCCTGGAGCTCGTCCGCACGGTGCCGCTCGCCCCCGCCCGCCGCACCGCCTACGAGGCCTTCGTCGCCGAGCAGGGCCGCGCCCTCGACGACCACTGCACCTGGAACGCCCTCGCCGAGGTGCACGGCCCGCACTGGCGCTCCTGGCCCGGCGGGCTCGCCGACCCCCGCTCCGCCGCCACCGCCCGCGCGCGCACCGGGCTCGCCGGCCGCATCGACTTCCACCGCTGGCTCGCCTGGCTCACCGACCAGCAGCTCGCCGCCGCCCAGCGCGCCGCGCGCGCCGCCGGCATGCGCATCGGCCTCGTCCACGACCTCGCCGTCGGCGTCCACCCCTCCGGCGCGGACACCTGGGCGCAGCAGGACGCCTACGCCGCCGGCATGTCCGTCGGCGCCCCGCCCGACGCCTTCAGCCCCCGCGGCCAGGACTGGGGCCTGCCGCCCTGGCGCCCCGACGCCCTGGAGGCCGGCGGCTACCGCCCCTACCGCGAGCTGCTGCGCGGCCTCCTGCGGCACGCCGGCGGCCTGCGCGTCGACCACGTCATGGGCCTCTTCCGGCTCTGGTGGGTGCCGCAGGGCGAGGAGCCCACGCGCGGCACGTACGTGCGCTACGACCCCGAGGCCATGCTCGGCGTCCTCGCCCTGGAGGCGCACCGGGCCGGCGCCACCGTGGTGGGCGAGGACCTCGGCACGGTCGAGCCCGGGGTGCGCGAGGCCCTGGCCGAGCGCGGCGTGCTCGGGACGTCCGTGCTGTGGTTCGAGCGGGACTACGCGACCGGCGCGGCCGCACCCCTGCCGCCCGGCCGGTGGCGCGCCGGCTGCCTCGCCACCGCCACCACGCACGACCTGCCCAGCACCGCCGCCCGGCTCACCGGCGACCACGTCGGCCTGCGCCACCGGCTCGGGCTGCTCACCCGGCCCCTCGCCGAGGAGCAGCGCGAGGACGCCCGCGAGACGGGGGAGTGGCTGGAGCTCTTCGCCCGGCTCGGGCTCCTGCCCGAGGGGCCGTACGGCGAGGACGACGAGGAGGCGCTCGTCCTGGCCGTCCACCGCTATCTGCTGCGCACCCCCGCCCGCCTCGTCGGCGTCTGGCTGCCCGACGCCGTCGGGGACCGCCGCCCGCAGAACGTGCCCGGCACGTGGGACCAGTACCCCAACTGGCGGCTGCCCGTCGCCGGGCCCGACGGGCGCCCGCTGTCCCTGGAGGAGCTGACCGCCTCGCCCCGGCTGCGGGCCCTGATGGCCGAGGTCGCGGCGGTGGCGGAGCCGTAGCCCCACCCCCGGGCGCGCGGGCCTCTTACGCTCCCGATATCTTGAGGCCGTGAGCTCTAAGAACAAGAACGCCGTGCGAGCCGGTGCCATCTCGGCCGGCACGCTGCTGATGCTGCTGATGTCGTCCCCCGCGTTCGCGCTCACCCGCGACGACGGTGACGACCCGGGTCCGGGCCTGAGCGTGGCCAGCACGCTCGGCCTCTACGTCGCCGCGCCGATCGTCCTCTTCCTGGTGATCGCCGGCCTCACGATGGTCGCCGCCAGGCACTCGGACAACCCGCACACCGTCGACACCCACCACCCGCGCACGCGCTAGCCGCGCAGGCGCCAGCCGCTTCGTCCCGCTTCAGCCCGGTGCCCCCGGTCCTTCTCGGACCGGGGGCACCGGGCTTTTGCGCATGTGTTCCCGGCCTCATTTCCGGAACTAGGGATTTCGCTTTACGGCCCGCGTAACCTACGGTGTCGTAACCTACGCAGCCGTAAGTACGATCTTCCCCTGGAGCTGTCCGTGACCATCGCCCCCCTCCGCCACCATGCCCGGGCCGTGTGGAGCGACAGCCGCCTGCTGTACGCACTCGAAGAGGTCGTCGAGACCGAGCTCAACCGGCACCTGAAGGTCGCCAAGGAGTGGATGCCGCACGAGTACGTGCCCTGGAGCGACGGGCGCAACTTCGACGGCATCATGGGCGGGGAGGCCTGGGCGCCCGAGCAGTCCAAGGTCACCGACATCGGCCGCATCGCGCTCGTCGTCAACCTGCTGACCGAGGACAACCTCCCCAGCTACCACCACGAGATCGCCCAGCTCTTCGGCCGCGACGGCGCCTGGGGCACCTGGGTGCACCGCTGGACCGCGGAGGAGGGCCGGCACGGCATCGTCATGCGGGACTACCTGCTGACCTCGCGGGCCGTCGACCCCGTCGCCCTGGAGCGGTTCCGGATGTCGCACATGAGCGAGGGCTTCGAGTCCGACAACCGGCACAGCATGCTGCACTCGGTCGCCTACGTGGCCTTCCAGGAGCTCGCCACCCGCATCTCCCACCGCAACACCGGCCACCACTCCGGCGACCCCGTCTGCGACCGGATGCTCGCCCGCATCGCCACGGACGAGAACCTCCACATGGTCTTCTACCGCAACCTGCTCGGAAAGGCCTTCGAGCTCGCGCCGGACCAGACGATGGCGGCCGTCCGCGACGTCGTCGTCAACTTCCGGATGCCCGGCCACGGCATCCCCGGCTTCGAACGCGCCGCGGCCCAGATGGCGATCGGCGGCATCTACAACCTGCGCATCCACCACGACGACGTCCTGCAGCCGGTGCTGCGCTTCCTGAAGGTCCTGGAAATCACCGGCCTGGGCCCGGACGGCCTCCGGGCCCAGGAGGAGCTGGGTCTGTTCATGGGCGGCCTGGACGACCAGGCGACGAAGTTCGACGAGCGCCGCGCCGCGCTGCTGGCGCGGCGCGCGGCGAGGGCCGAGCAGGCCTGAGCGTCCAGCGAGGGCGTACGCCGCACCAAGGGCGCCCGAGGCGCCCGGGCCCTTGAATCCGCCGCGACGGCGATCAGCCACAGCGGCGGTGACCGGCGGTGCCGTGGGTCCTCCGGACGGGGCACCGGGTCAAGGGTGCCTGCACCCTTGAGTCCGCCGCAGCGGCGAGAAACCACCACGGCGCGGTTCGGCGGTGCCGTACGGGCTCAGGTGGGCCCGGCACCGCCGGATGCGGCCGTTGTGGCTGGTCGCCGTCGCGGCGGGAATGTGAGGCAGGGCCTCACAACCAGGGATGGGCCCCGGCGCAGTCTTCCGCCGCGGCGGGAGCGTGAGGCCACGCCTCACACCCCCCCCGCGGCGCGGTGAAGGGTGCGCACCCCGCACCCTCCGCGCACCGAGCGTCAGCTCGCCGCGGCCGCGTCCGCCGCCTGCGCCCGCAGCGCCCGCTCCACGCCCGAGCGGGACTCCATCACCAGACGCCGCAGCGCCGCGTTCGGCGACGCCGAGGCCAGCCACGCGTCCGTCGTGTCCAGGGTCTCCTGGGAGACGAGGAGCGCGGGGTAGAGCCCGACCGCGATCTGCTGGGCGATCTCGTGGCTGCGGGTCTCCCACACGGGCTTGACCGCGGCGAAGTACTTCTCGGCGTAGGGCGCGAGCAGCTCCCGCTGGTCCGTCTGGACGAAGCCGCCGATGACGGCCTCCTGCACCGCGTTGGGCAGGTCGGCCGACTCGACGACCGACGTCCAGGCGGCCTCCTTCGCCTCGGCGGTGGGCCGGGAGGCCCGCGCCGACGCCGCGTACCGCTCGCCCGCGGACGTCCGGTCGCGGTCGAGCTCGGCCGCGATCGCGGCCTCGTCCGCGCGGCCGGTCGCCGCGAGGCGGCCCAGCAGCGCCCAGCGCAGCTCGGTGTCGACGGCGAGGCCGTCGATCTTCTCGCTGCCGTCGAGGAGCCCCTGCAGCAGGTCGAGCTGCTCGTCCGTGCGGGCCGTGGCGGCGAACGCCCGGGCCCAGGCGAGCTGGTGGTCGCTGCCCGGCTCGGCGGACTTCAGGTGGGCGAGGGTCGCCTCGGTCCACCGCGCGAGCCCGGTGGCACGCCACTCGGGGGCGGCGTACAGGTCCATGGCGAGCTTGACCTGCCGCTGCAGCGACTGGACGACGCCGATGTCCGACTCCTTGGCGATGCCGGAGAGGACGAGCGCGAGGTAGTCGCGGGCGGCGAGCTCGCCGTCGCGCGTCATGTCCCACGCGGAGGCCCAGCACAGGGCGCGCGGCAGGGACTCGGCGAAGTCGCCGAGGTGGGCGGTGACGGTCGCCAGCGACTGCTCGTCGAGGCGGACCTTGGCGTACGACAGGTCGTCGTCGTTGAGCAGCACGACGGCCGGCCGGGCCTTGCCCACGAGCGCGTCGACGGCGGTCAGCTCACCGTCGACGTCGAGCTCGATCCGCTCGGTGCGGACGAGCTTGCCGCCCTCCAGCTCGTACAGGCCGATCGCGATGCGGTGCGGCCGCAGCGTGGGCTCGCCCTTGGCGCCGGCGGGCAGCGCGGGCGCTTCCTGGCGGACGGCGAAGGAGGTGATGACGCCGGACGCGTCGGTCTCGATCTCCGGGCGCAGGACGTTGATGCCGGCGGTCTCCAGCCACAGCTTCGACCACGTGGTCAGGTCGCGGCCGGAGGTCTTCTCCAGCGCGCCGAGCAGGTCCGCGAGGCGCGTGTTCTTGTAGGCGTGCTCCTTGAAGTACGCCTGGACGCCGCGGAAGAACGCGTCCTCTCCCACATAGGCGACGAGCTGCTTGAGGACGGACGCGCCCTTGGCGTAGGTGATCCCGTCGAAGTTGACGAGGACGTCGTCCAGGTCGCGGATCTCGGCCATGATCGGGTGGGTGGAGGGCAGCTGGTCCTGCCGGTACGCCCAGGTCTTCATGGAGTTCGCGAAGGTGGTCCACGCGTGGGGCCACCGCGAGCCCGGGGTGGAGGCCTGGCAGGCGATCGAGGTGAAGGTGGCGAACGACTCGTTCAGCCACAGGTCGTTCCACCACTCCATGGTGACCAGGTCGCCGAACCACATGTGGGCCAGCTCGTGCAGGATCGTCTCGGCCCGCGTCTCGTACGCGGCGTCCGTCACCTTCGAGCGGAAGACGTACTGGTCGCGGATGGTGACCGCGCCGGCGTTCTCCATCGCGCCCGCGTTGAACTCCGGCACGAACAGCTGGTCGTACTTGGGGAACGGGTAGGCGTAGGCGAACTTCTCCTCGAACCAGTCGAAGCCCTGCCGCGTCACCTCGAAGATGTGGTCCGCGTCCAGGAACTCGGCCAGCGAGGGACGGCAGTAGATGCCCAGCGGAATGCTGCGGCCGTCCTTCTCGTACGTGCTGTGCACGGCGTGGTACGGGCCGGCGATCAGGGCCGTGATGTACGTGGAGATCCGCTGCGTCGGCGCGAAGCGCCAGATGTTGTCGGCCGGCCGCTCGGGGGTCGGCGAGTTGGAGATGACGGTCCAGCCCTCGGGCGCCTTCACGGTGAAGGTGAAGACGGCCTTCAGGTCGGGCTGCTCGAAGGAGGCGAAGACGCGCCGCGCGTCCGGCACCTCGAACTGCGTGTACAGGTAGGCCTGCTGGTCGACGGGGTCGACGAAGCGGTGCAGGCCCTCGCCGGTGTTGGTGTAGGCGCAGTCCGCGACGACCTTCAGCTCGTTGCGGCCGGCCACCAGGCCCGGCAGCGCGATCCGGCTGTCCGCGAACACCTCGGCCACGTCGAGGGCGGTCCCGTTCAGCACGACCTCGTGCACCGCGGGCGCCACCAGGTCGATGAACGTCTCCGCGCCCGCCTCGGCCGCGTCGAACCGCACCACGGTCTCGGAGCGGTAGGTGCCTCCCTCCTGCGCGCCGGAGAGATCGAGCGCGATCTCGTACGCGTCGACGGTCAGCAGACGGGCCCTCCGCTGCGCCTCTTCGCGGGTCAGATTCGTTCCAGGCACCTGGGCATCTCCTTAACTTCGCGACTTTCCGGCCATCCTTCCACGGCGGGTGCCCGCGGCGCCCGCCCTGTTTTCCGGAAGCGAAAACGCCCGCGCCGCCCGGCCCCGAGGGGGCAGGGCGGCGCGGGAGGGCCGGGTGAGGGGTCAGCCCTTGAGCTCGGCGGCGACGAGCTCCGCGATCTGCACGGCGTTGAGCGCCGCACCCTTGCGGAGGTTGTCGTTGGAGAGGAAGAGCGCGAGGCCGTTCTCGACGGTCTCGTCCACGCGGATGCGGCCCACGTAGGAGGCGTCCTTGCCGGCCGCCTGCAGCGGGGTGGGGATCTCCGAGAGCTCGACGCCGGGGGCGTCCGCCAGCAGCTCGTACGCGCGCTCGACGCTGACCGGGCGCTCGAAGCGGGCGTTGACCTGCAGGGAGTGGCCGGAGAAGACGGGGACGCGGACGCAGGTGCCGGAGACCTTGAGGTCCGGGATCTCCAGGATCTTCCGGGACTCGTTGCGGAGCTTCTGCTCCTCGTCGGTCTCGAAGCGGCCGTCGTCGACGATCGAGCCGGCCAGCGGGAGCACGTTGAAGGCGATGGGGCGCTTGTAGACGCCGGGCTCGGGGAACTCGACGGCCTCGCCGTCGTGGACGAGCTCCGGGGCCCGCTCGCCGACGCCGCGGATCTGGCCGTCGAGCTCCGCCACACCGGCGAGGCCCGAGCCGGAGACGGCCTGGTAGGTGGTGGCGATCAGGGCCGTCAGCCCCGCCTCCTCGTGCAGCGGGCGCAGCACGGGCATGGCGGCCATGGTGGTGCAGTTCGGGTTGGCGATGATGCCCTTGGGGCGGTCCTTGACCGCGTGCGGGTTGACCTCGGAGACGACCAGCGGGACCTCGGGGTCCATGCGCCAGGCGGAGGAGTTGTCGATCACGACGGCGCCCTGCCCGGCGACCTTCTCGGCCAGCGCCCGCGAGGTCGCGCCGCCGGCGGAGAAGAGCACGATGTCCAGGCCGGTGTAGTCGGCGGTCGCGGCGTCCTCGACCGTGACCTCCGTGCCCTTCCAGGGGAGGGTGGACCCGGCGGAGCGCGACGAGGCGAACAGGCGCAGCTCGCTGACCGGGAAGTCCCGGTCGGCGAGGATCTTGCGCATGACTCCGCCGACCTGCCCGGTGGCTCCGACGATTCCGATCCTCATGAGGGCTCCCTACTCATGTACATCACATGCAACCTGCTGCCAGGGACGTCCCGCCTGGCACGCCGGTTCCATCATGTGGTCACACCCGCCCCAAAAGTCCAATCCTTTGACCGGCGTACGAGACCGGGCCGGGCGGGCGGGAAATCTTCAGCCCAGGCGCAGGTCGGCCCGGACATCCTCCGGGCGGGCGGCGGGAGCGGTGGTGACGCGCACCCGGGCGGTCGCCGTCCCGCCGTCCCCCCGGCACACGAGGGTGTACGTCCCCCCGGCCGGGGCGGTGAGCGCGAAGCGGCCGTCGCCGCCGGTGACGGCGGCGACGTCGGGCAGGGGCACCGGCCCGTCGGCGAAGGCCACGCGGGCCCCGGCGACGGGCGCGCCCGCGGCGTCGCGGACCGTGCCGCGGATCACGCCGGCGGGCGCGGGCGGGGTGCTCATGAGCGCTCGGTCATACGGATCGGGTCACGCCTTCCAGGCCACGAAGTTGTTGTAGACCGGCGTGGTGATCCGGGTCCCGGAGTTCACCCGGGCCCCGCCGTACGCGTGGACGGCGACCCCGTACCGGTCGTTGCCGATGATCCGGTAGACGGAGCTGCCGCTCTGCCCGCCGAAGGTGTCGATGTCGTAGTACACCTTGCGCGGCCCCACCGAGTCGATGCGGCGCGCGTCGTACCAGAGCGTGGCGTACGGCTTGTCGGCCGGATAGCCGGCGATGTTGCCGGTGACCTGGAGCAGGTCGGCGTCGGACCAGACGCCGAAGCCGAACCAGCCGGTCTGCGCGCCCAGGTCGGTGGAGAGGATGATCGCGCCGTAGTCGTAGTTCTCGTCGCCGCTTCCGGTCCAGCCGGTCACCGACCGGAAGTTCGTGCTGACGACCGGCCCGTAGGGCGCCGTGCCGCCGTTGCGCCCGGGCCACACCTTGATGCTGCGGACCCAGCCGTCCCGCCCGGGCACCCCGCTGTTCTTGATGAAGACGACGTGCCCGGCGGTGGCGATCGTGTGCGGGCCGATGAACCAGCCGGTGCCGAGCCAGGCGCTGCCGTCGGCGGCCGTGATCTCCAGGAAGCAGTGCACGCGCCACGGGTAGACGCCGGTGGAGGTGATCTGCACCCGGTCGTCCGGCGGGTGGACGGTCTCCGGGCCGGTCAGCGGCCCGAACGAGGCCTCGCCGATGTCGGGGAGGGGACCGCCGAAGGCGCTTCCGGCCTCGGGCGCCTCCGGCAGCCGGTAGTTCTCGACGGGCTCGGTGCCCGTGGAGCCGCCCGGGGCGGGCTCGCCGCCCTCGCCCGTGCCGGGCGGCTGGAACACGGGCTGCCCGTCGGTGGGCAGCAGGCCCGCCGGGGGTTCGCTGGAGACGGGGGTGTGGGGGTCCTGTGGCAGGGCCTGTGACATGGCGGAACCGTCCCTTCGACGGCAAGGTCCGCAGACCGCATCGAACAGGGCATAAGCGCAACTGTGTGCTCGAATCTCCTCCGGGAATCCGGGCCACGGTAGGAGCGCGCAGGGGCGCACGAAGAGGCACTCGAAGCGCGCAAGGGGCGGGCGCCCATACCGCGCGCCCGCCCCTCTCCGTTCCCCGCGTCCGGCTAGCCGGTGACCTTCTCGATCTTCACGCTGCCGTTCCCCGCGACCGTCCCGGCCGCGTTGACCAGCTGCACGTCACCGAAGAAGGACCGCCCCTCCGGAGCCGCCCCCGCGACCACGACCTCCGCCGTGACCTGCGCGGACTGCCCGGCGCCCAGCTTGACCGCCGCACCGTCGGCGACCTTGATCTCCCCCAGCGAGGGCGCGAAGTACACGTCGCGGTAGTCGTAGGCGGTCGAGCCCGCGGGCACCGAGTAGCCCGTGACCTCGACGGTGTACTCGCCCGCCGCCGGCTTGGTCAGGCTCACGAGCTCGTCGGAGCCGCCGCTGGTGGAGGAGCCCACGGCCTTGCCGTCCTTGTAGACGGTCAGGTCGAGGTCGGCCTTGGCGTCCGCGGTCGCGCCGATCGCGGCGTCGAAGCGGGTGACGCCCTCGCCGAGCGTGACCTTGGTGACCTGCTTCTCGCCCTCCTTGATCACCGGCCGGGCGGTCTTCGAGGAGCCGAGCTGCCCGCCCTTGAGCTTGCCGTCGAGCGCCGCGAAGCCGTTGACGGCCTTCCAGGACACGGCGGCCGGGGTGCCGATCTTCGCCTCGGGCACCGTCTGCACCGCCGGGTCGAAGGTGACGCCGAGCGCGGTGACGCCGAGCGTGTACGGGTTCTCCAGCAGCGGCGAGGTGCGCCGCGACTCGACCTCGATCTCCCAGACGCCCGGCAGCGGGTTGGCGTAGCTGCGCAGGTCCGGGCGGCACTTGTTGGCCGGGTTCGGGTAGTTCGGGTAGCAGTTGACGGTGGAGGTCTCGTCAACGGGCACGCCGTACGGGTTGATCGCGATGAACCGGGTCTGGCTGTCCTTGGCCAGGCCGCCGAGCGCGACCTCCAGCGTCTTCGCGCCCTTCGGCACGCTGACGAAGTACGAGGTGGCGGCGTTGCGCACGGCCGTGGCGGTCTTCTTGACCACGTACGTGGGCGCCGCGACCGGCTCGGCGGCGACGACGGTCGCGAGGACCTGCTTGTCGATGCCCTCGGTGCGGTCGTCGTCCACGGTGAGGATCGCGCTGTGCAGGCCGGCCGTCTTCGCCTTCGCCTTGACCTTGACGGTCACCGGCTTGTTCAGCGGCAGCCTGACCTCGTCGTCGCCGTCGACCTTGAACGTGCCGTCGTTGTTGCGCCACTTCAGCTCGTGCCACACGGCCTTGTCGGGCCCCGAGGTGCGGGTGATCGTGACCTCGTAGGTACGGGTCTCGCCGGCCTTCAGGCCGCCCTCGCGGTCGTAGATGCCGGTGCCGAAGCCCGGGGTCTTGAGCGCGGAGGACAGCGCGGTGGAGACCGGGGCCTTCACCGTGTAGTCGTGGGCGGTGGCGTGATCGCGCAGCGCCTCCCACGCGTCCGGGATGTTGATGAGGCCCGCGCCCTGCTCGTAGGCCTGCGCGCCCTTGATCTGCTTGGCGGTGCTGGTCAGCGCCGTGCGCAGGTCGGCCGGGGTGAGCTTCATGTTCTTCTGCTTGGCGGCCGAGATCAGCAGCGCGGAGGCGCCGGCGGCCTGCGGGGAGGCCATCGAGGTGCCCTGCAGCATGCCGTAGCCGGGCGGCAGGTCGTAGCCGGCCTCCTTGACGGGGGCGCCCGGCTCCCAGGTCGGCGTGGTGTTGATCGACGCGCCCGGAGCGGTGATCGTCGGAGTGAAGCCGCCGTCCTCGCGCGGGCCGCGGGAGGAGAACGGCATCATCGCGTACGTGGTCTTCACCTCCGAGCCGTAGTTGGCAGCCCAGGTCTCCTTGGAGACGGACGCGCCGACGCTGATGACCTTGTCGGCCAGGCCGGGGTCACCGATGGTGTTGGCGCCGGGGCCGCTGTTGCCCGCGGAGATCACGAGCTGGACGCCGTAGGTGTCGATGAGGCGCGTGTAGAGCTCGGAGCGGGCGTTGTTGCCGTCGTTGAGCGCGGGCAGGCCGCCGATCGACATGTTGACGATGTCGACGCCGCGGTTGACCACGAGGTCGATCATGCCCTCGGTGAGGGCGACGTTGGTGCAGCCGCCGCTCCAGGTGCAGGCCCGGGAGGAGACGAGCTTGGCGCCGGGCGCCGCGCCGTTCATCTTCCCGCCGAAGAGGCCGTTGGCCGCGGTGATGCCCGCGACGTGCGTGCCGTGTTCGGACTCGATGACGCCGATGTTGACGAAGTCGGCCTTCTTGCCGACCCAGTCGCCGCCCTTGGGGTCCATCGGCACGTCCTTGCGGATCTGCACGACGAACGGGATGCGCTCGGCGATCGGGGTCTTCGGGTCGTCCTTGCCGAAGTAGCCGACCTGGAAGCCGTCCTTGTAGGGCTTGAGCTCCTCGTCGTTGGTGAAGTCGCCGTCGTCGTCGAGGTCGACGCGGACGGTGCCCTTCGCCTTGTCGTAGAGGACGGCCCAGGAGTCGGTGGTGTCGCCGTCCCGGTTGAGGTCGCCCTTCATGTCGCCGCCGGCGGTCGCGTTCTCCCGGAAGAGGGCGACCTGGTAGGCGCCGTTGCCGGGCGCCGTGTAGCTGCGGCCGTTGAAGGAGAACGACGGGCCAAAGACGTCGGAGGTCATCGGCAGCCAGGTGCCGTCCTGGTCGGTGAGCGGGTCGGTCGCGGTGACCCAGTCGACGATCTTGCGTTCGCCGGTGCTGGTCTTCTGCAGCGCCGGGTGGCCCAGGTCGATGCCGGAGTCCAGGATGCCGATGGTCACGCCGCGGCCGTCGGCCTTCGGGTGGTCCTCGGTGAAGTCGACGGCGCCGGTCTCGAAGGCCGGCTGGTAGGGGTTCTTCGCCGGGGTGTCCTTGCCGGGGCCCGGGAAGGTGCCGGCCTTGGCGCCGCGGGCGCCCTCGGCCGCGTCGGCGCGCGGCGTCGGGTCCGGCAGCTTGATCTCCTGCTTGAGGTCGATGCCGTGCACCGAGCCCAGCTTCTGCGCCTCGGCGATGGCGGCGTCGGCCTTGCCCGTGGGCACGGTGGCCCGGACGTAGCCGAGCTTGTCGTCCGTGCGGCCCACGGAGGCGCCCTTGATGGCCCCGAGCTTGCCGGTGACCTGGCCGGTCTGCCCGGGCGCGGTGGCGATCATCATGGTGACCGTCTTGTCGCCGCCCGCCTTGGCGCCGGCGAGCAGCGCGGCGTCGTGCGAACCGAGCTTGTCCGCCGGGGACTTGACCGGGCCCGGCGCGGGCAGCGGGTCGTCGGCGAAGGCGGGCACGGCGCCCGCGGCCGAGAGTGCGGCCACGAGGGAGGCCGCGACGGCTATTCGGGCCGTGCGTCTGGAGCCGCCGGGGCGGGTGGTGCGGGATTCGGGGGTCATGACCATCCCTGGCTGAAATTGACGTGAGGGTGCCGCTGAACAGCGGACGTCCGGAAATCGGAGCCGGATGACCGATCACTTTTATGGAAGTGACGGGGGTTTGGGGAGAGTTGTCGGAGCGGGAAGGTAAGGATGGCGTAAACCCGCCAGGCGCCACTCGGGAGGAAGCGTGACGGAGGCCGTGAAGCGGGCAGCGGCGTTCTCGCAGCTCAGAGGCTGTAGGGCAAACGGACTACAGCACCGGCCCCGCAACCGGCCCAGTCTTCCACCCGAGAGTGAACGCTGAGTGAGCGTCAGCCCGCCAGGGGACGAGTGCTGTATGTCCGTTCGCATTCGCCAAGATCGATGTGCGGTGATCGGCGGCGGCCGTTGCGGCCGCGTTCACGCCCAGGTCACCCCCGCTGCCAACGATCCTCGGTAGGAAGGATCGCTGCCGGCCGGCACCGCAGCCCGTAGCCCGCTTCAGCCCGCTTCGCGTTCGCACTCGGGGAGACCGCTATGCACCGCAGATCCGACAGATCCGCAGACGCCCGCCTCGACCGCCGTACGTTCCTCGCGGCCGCGGGGGCCGTGACCGCCGCCACCGGAATCGGCCTGGCCCTGGGGGCCGACGCGGTGCCGGCCGCCGCGCAGCCACCGGATCCGGGCCCGGGGGCGGGGGCCGCGGCGGCCGCCTCCGCGGGCGCGGACGCCGCGTCCGTCTACGGCCCGAACGGCGCCGGCACGACGCTCGTCTCGGTCGCCGCCCCGCGCGGCACCGGCGGCTACCGGCGGCTCGGCGACGGCCCCGGCTGGCCCCGGCAGACCCGCTCCGAGCTGGCCGAGCCGCAGCGCGGCCGCGAGGACCGCCGCACGACGCTCGCCTCCTTCGTGCAGTTCACCGACCTGCACCTGACGGACGTGCAGCACCCGCTGCGCTACGAGTTCTTCCGGGCCGGCGAGCCCGGCGCGTGGCGGCCGCACGAGGCGCTGACCCTGCCCGGCGTCGTCTCGTTGATCGAGCGCGTCAACCGGCTCCGGCACGGGCCCGCGACGGGCTCGCCGCTCTCCTTCGCCATCACCACCGGCGACAACGGCGACGAGAACGCCAAGATCGAGGTGGAGTGGTTCCTGACCGCCATGAGCGGCGGCCGCATGACCCCCAACACCGGCGACCCGCGCCACTACGAGGGCGTCCAGAACAGCGGCCTGAAGCTGTTCTGGCAGCCCGAAAGCGCCGTGCGCGACCAGGACAAGCAGGCCGGCTACCCGCGCATCCCCGGCTACCTCGCCGCGGCCACCCGCCAGGTCAACAGCCCCGGCCTCGCCATCCCCTGGTACTCCACCTACGGCAACCACGACGGCCTCTCCGGCGGCTGCTACCCCGCCGCGGGCACCTTCATCGCCGAGGCCGCGACCGGGAACAAGAAGCTCCAGATCGTCTCCGCCGCCCAGGCCAAATGGCTGATGGAGGGCGAGTCCAAGGGCGTCGACCCCAAGGGCAAGCGCATAGAGGAGCTGCTGAAGGAGCACAAGAAGGAGATGCGCACGGTCACCGCCGACCCCCGGCGCGTGCCGCTGACGGCGCGGCAGTACGTGGCCGCCCACCTCGACGCGCGCTACAAGGGCCGCGGGCCCGTGGGCCACGGCTACACCCGCGAGAACCTCGACTCCGGCAACCTCTACTACTCCTTCAAGATCTCCGACAAGGTCATCGGCATCAGCCTCGACACCACCGACCCCGGCGGCCACTACCAGGGCTCGCTCGGCACCGGCCAACTGCGCTGGCTGGAGAGCACCCTGAAGCGCTACGCGGACAAGTACGCGCTCGTCTTCAGCCACCACCCCAGCTGGAGCATGGACAACCTCAACCCCGACCCCACCCGCCCGGGCGAGGACCGCCACGACGGCAACGAGCTCATCGCCGTCCTGCAGGACCACAACAACGTCCTCGCCTGGATCAACGGCCACAGCCACCGCAACCGGATCCGCCCCCGCGGCACGTTCTGGGAGATCGCCACCGCCTCGCACGTCGACTACCCGCAGCTCGCGCGCGTCATCGAGGTGACGGACAACCACGACGGGACGGTCTCGCTCTTCACCACCCTCATCGAGTCCGCCGCCCCCTACCGCACGGACTTCGGCGACCTCTCCCAGACCGGTCTCGCCTCCCTCTACCGCGAACTCGCCTTCAACGCACCGGGATCCGACACCTCCCTCGGCGGCGCACCCGCCGACCGCAACACCGAACTCCTGCTGTCCCGCCGCTGAAGCGGCCTCACCGGGGCAGCACCACCAGATATGCGGCGGGGTCGCGGTCGGCCGACGCCATCAGGGCGGTACGGACCACCGCGGCCTGCTGCCGCGCCGACTCGCGCAGCTTCTTCGGCGTGACGTGCACGACCATGACCCCGAGCCGCTCCAGGTGCTCCCGCTTGCGGAACTGCGCCGACCACACGGCCTCCTCGTCCTGCCGGGGCGTCCGCGCGTCGATCTCCACGGCCACGCTGTGCTCCGGCCAGTACGCGTCCACCCGGCCCAGGTGCGGGCCCCCGGGCAGCCGCAGGTCCACGTTCCACAGCGGCGCGGGCAGCTGGTGGTCGCGCACCAGGTCGTAGAGCCGGCCCTCGGCGACGGCCCGCCCCTCCGCCAGCAGCGTGTCCACCGCATCCACCACGTGGGCCCGTCCCAGCAGCCGCGCCCGCGTCAACTCCTGGACGACCGCCGCCGCTTCGCAGTGCCCGCCGCGCACCGCCTCCGCCAGCAGCCGGCGCACCGTGGAGGCGTCGGTCAGCTGCCCGATCGCGTCCGCGACCGCCCGGGCGACCGGCGCGACGGGCACCCCCGTCAGCAGCTGCGGCTGCGGCAGCGAGTGCGCCCGGACGATCCGGACGAAACCGGTCGCCCGCAGTCGGCGGGTGCGCGGCACGAGCACGTCGATGTGGTCGAGGGCGAGCAGCGGGGGCACGGACGTGAACCGGTGCAGGGCCAGCGCCGCCGCCCCGGTGATCATCGCGGGGCCGTACGGGCCGGCCGCCGCCTCCCGGGCCGCGGCGGTGGCGGTGGCGGGGCCCGGCTGGACGGGCGGGCCCTGGGTGCGCGGCACCGTGTACAGCAGGGCGGCGTGCAGCCGCTCCTCGCTGGTGGCGGGCCCCGTGCGGAGCAGGAAGACACCGGGCAGCAGCTGCTGCCACGGCCCGCCGGGGCGGCAGCGCTCCCCGGCGGCGGGTCCGGACACACCGTGGTCGCGCAGCTGACGTGCGGTCATGACACGGTGACGGACGTCGGAGAGGTGATGCAGGGGGCGCGGGGAGAGAGGGGTGTCGGAGTTCATGCCCGGCACGTTCCCGCGTCCGCGGCGGGCCCTAACCCGGTGTTACATGCCCGTCGACAATTCAGGACAACGCCGCCCTAAAGCACGGGTGTTCGACGTCCGGCCCGCCTTGCGGGCCGGGTCCGGACGCTCGGCCTTCGATCCGAGGCCGGGCTCTTGGCCTTGAGCCGGGGCGGAGTCCCTTCTCGTCTCCGCCGCAGGCGGCTTCTTGTGTCCGCCGCAGCGGCGAGCAACCCAGGTCGACGTGCTCGGCGGTGCCGTACGCAGCCTGGCGGGGAAATCCCTGCGCCCCGGCTGCGGGAGCGCCCCGCAGCCGGACCGTACCCCGCGCGCCGCGGAGTTACTCCGCGGCGCGATCACACTCCTGGGCCCGCAGCGCGCGAGCGAGATCGTCGCGCCCTTCGAGCACGAGCCGCCGCAGTGCCGCGGGCGCGTCCGCGTGCTCCGCGAGCCACGCGTCCGCCGCGCCGAGCGTGCGGGAGTCGTCCTGCAGCATCGGGAAGAGCCCCCGCACGACGGCCATCGCGTACTCGATGGACCGCTCGCGCCAGACGCCCTCGATCGCCGCGAAGTAGCGCTCGGCGTACGGCGCGAGCAGCTCCCGCTGGCCGGGCTGGTCGAAGCCCGCGATGGTGGCCTCGGCGAGGGCGTTGGAGAGCTTGTCGGAGCCGACGACGGCCTCCCACGCCTCCTCCTTGACCGCGGCGGACGGCCGGGACGCCAGGCAGCGGACGCTGTGCCGCTCGCCGGAGGCGGTGTTGTCGCGGGCCAGCTCCGCGGCGACCGCCGCCTCGTCGGCCGCGCCCTGCCCGGCCAGCGCGGCCAGGAACGCCCAGCGCAGCTCCTGGTCCACCTCCAGCCCGTCGATCTGCGCGGACCCGTCGAGCAGGCCGCGCAGCAGCTGCAGGTGGGAGGCGTCGGCCGCCTGCTGGGCGAAGAAGCGCGCCCACGCCAGCTGGTGGCCGCTGCCCGGCTCGGCGCGCCGCAGCTCGCGCAGCGCGCCCTCGGCGAGCTCCCGCCCGCCCCGCTCGCGCCACGCCGGCGAGGCGTAGTGCACGAGGGCGGTCCGCGCCCACGCCTGCAGCATCTGCAGCACGCCGACCTCGCTCTCGGCGCCCGCGAACCGCTCCACGAGGCCGGCGAAGTCGCGGGCGGGCATCAGCCCGTCGCGCGTGAGGTTCCACAGCGCCGACCAGCACAGGGCGCGCGCCAGCGGGTCCGCGACGTCGCCCAGGTGCGCGCGCAGCGTGTCCAGCGAGCCCTCGTCGAAGCGGACCTTGCAGTAGGTCAGGTCCTCGTCGTTGACCAGGATCAGCTCCGGGCGCTCGGCGCCGGCCAGCCCGGTCACGACCGTGCGCGGGCCCGCGACGTCCACCTCGGTGCCGGCGTAGCGCACGAGCGCGCCGTCCGCGCCCTCGCGGCGGTAGAGGCCCACGGCCACCCGGTGCGGGCGCAGCTCGGGGTGCTCGGGCGAGGCCTCCTGCAGGATCGCGAGCTCGGTGATCCGGTCGGCGGCGTCGTACGTCGCGAGCGGCGTGAGCGAGTTGACGCCCGCGGTCTGCAGCCAGGACCGCGCCCACGCGGCCATGTCGCGGCCCGAGGTCTCCTCCAGCACCTCCAGCAGGTGCGACAGCCGCGTGTTGCCGAAGGCGTGCCGCTTGAAGTAGCGCCGGGCGCCCTCCAGGAAGGCCTCCCGCCCCGCGTAGGCGACGAGTTGCTTGAGCACGGACGCGCCCTTGGCGTACGTGATGCCGTCGAAGTTGAGCTTGGCCTCCTCCAGGTCGTGGATGTCGGCCGTGACCGGGTGCGTGGAGGGCAGCTGGTCGGCGCGGTAGGCCCAGGCCTTGCGGCGGTTGGCGAAGGTGATCCAGCCGTTGGTGAAACGTGTCGCCTCGACCATCGAGAAGGTGCCCATGAAGTCCGCGAAGGACTCCTTGAGCCACAGGTCGTCCCACCACTCCATGGTCACCAGGTCGCCGAACCACATGTGCGCCATCTCGTGGAGGATGACGTTGGCGCGGCCCTCGTAGGCCGTCTGCGTCACCTTGCCGCGGAAGACGAACTCCTCGCGGAAGGTCACCAGGCCCGGGTTCTCCATCGCGCCGAGGTTGTACTCGGGCACGAACGCCTGGTCGTACTTCCCGAAGGGGTACGGGTAGTCGAAGTGGTCGTGGAAGAAGTCCAGGCCCTGCTTGGTGACGGTGAAGATGTCGTCCGCGTCGAAGTGCCGGGCCAGGCCCTTGCGGCACAGCGCGGCCAGCGGGATCTCCAGGGCCGTGCCGTCCGGCAGCGTGCGGCTGTAGTGGTCGCGGACCACGTGGTACGGGCCGGCCACGACCGCCGTGATGTACGTGGAGATCGGCAGCGTCTCCGCGAACCGCCAGGTGGCTGCGGACGGCGCGACGGGCTCGGGCTCGCCGGCCTGCGCGCCGTTGCCCAGCACCGTCCAGCCGGCGGGCGCCGTCACCGAGAGGGCGAAGGGCGCCTTGAGGTCGGGCTGCTCGAAGCCCGCGAAGACGCGGCGGGCGTCCGCGGGCTCGTACTGGGTGTAGAGGTAGACCTCGCCGTCCTCGGGGTCCTCGAAGCGGTGCAGGCCCTCGCCGGTCCGGCTGTACGCGCACTGCGCGTCGACGACCAGGACGTTCTCGGCGGCCAGCCCGTCCAGCGCGATCCGCGCGCCGTCGAAGACCGCGGCCGGGTCCAGCGCGCGGCCGTTCAGCGTGACGGCCGTCACGGCGGGCGCCAGCAGGTCCGCGAAGGTCGCGGCGCCGGGCTCGGAACAGCGGAAGCGCACGGTCGTCACCGACCGGAAGGTGCGGTGGTCCCCTCCCGCCCCCACCGCGGACCGCAGGTCGAGCGCCACCTCGTAGGCGTCGACCGACAGCAGCCGGGCCCGTTCGCGGGCCTCCTCGCGGGTCAGGTTCTCACCGGGCACGTCGGGACTCCCTCTGCTGGTTGGTGTGTTTCGGACAACAGCGGAATCATGGCACGGGGTGTGTTTGTTGAAACGGCGAACGAATGGCCCGCCCGAGGAGACCCACGTGACCGCTGTGGAGAACAAGACCCCCGCCGACTTCTGGTTCGACCCGCTGTGCCCCTGGGCCTGGATGACCTCCCGCTGGATGCTGGAGGTCGAGAAGGTCCGCCCGGTCGAGGTGCGCTGGCACGTGATGAGCCTCGCCGTCCTCAACGAGGACAAGCTCGACACCATGGACGAGCGCATGCGCACGATCATGCGGACCGAGGCGTGGGGCCCGGTGCGGGTGTGCATCGCGGCCGCCGCCAAGCACGGCGAGGACGTGCTCGGCCCCCTCTACACCGCCCTCGGCACCCGCTTCCACAACCAGGGCCTGCCGCGGGACCGCGAGACGATCGTGGCCGCGCTGGAAGAGGTGGGCCTGCCCGCGGAGCTCGCGGACGTCGCCCACTCGGACGCGTTCGACGGCGAGCTGCGCGCCTCGCACGCCGAGGGCATCTCGAAGGTCGGCCAGGACGTCGGCACGCCCGTCATCGCGGTGCCGGGCGGGGACGGCGAGCAGATCGCCTTCTTCGGCCCGGTCGTCACCCCGGCCCCCAAGGGCGAGGCCGCGGCGCGGCTGTGGGACGGCACGCTGCTGGTGGCGTCGACGCCGGGCTTCTACGAGATCAAGCGCACCCGCACGAGCGGGCCGGCCTTCGACTGAGTGCTCCGTTCGGCGCGCGGTTCCATGACCGCGGGCTGTCGGTGGCTGGTCGCGCAGTTCCCCGCGCCCCTGACGGGGCGCGATGGGCGCCGGCCGCCGGTTCTTCCTCCGCCGCAGCGGCGCTGCACCACGAGGGCGGAGACCGGCGGTGCCGGAACCGGCCGACGCGCGCGTGGGCCCCGCCTCCCTTAATGTCCCGGTATGGGGCAGACCGATCTCACGCCGCCGCTGGGCTTCGACGGCGGCCGCGCGGAAGTGGACCCGCCGGCCGCGGGCCACTTCGCCGAGCAGCCCGTACGCCCGTCCGACCTGCTGCTGCGAGCCGGCTGCCAGGCCCTCGTCCCGCTGCGGTCCGCGCTGGGCCTGCGCCGGGCGGCCGGGGCCCTGCGGCACTACCTGCACGGCACCGGCGCCCCGTACCGCGTGGACGCGGACGCCCTGCTCGCCCTCCCGGCCGTGCGCTCCGCGGCCGGGGAGCAGCTGGACCGCTGGCGCGCCGAGGCGCTGGAGCAGTGGCGCGACGGCCCCCGCACGGCCGCCGCGTACCCCGCGGACAGCGGCTGGCGCGAGGTGGCGCTGCCCCGGGCGTGGGGGAGCGCGGACTGGCGGCTGGCGCTGCGCGCCTTCGCGTACCGGCTGACGGGCACGGTCCGGGTCGCCGCCGACGGCACGGCCTCGGCCGACTACCGCTTCGCGGTGCTCACGCGCTGGGAGGCGGGGCGGTTCGCCCGGCTGCACGACGTGGGCCTCGCGAAGGGGTTCACGGTGACGGGCGAGGCGTTCGGCCACGCGTGAGCCGGAAATGAGCAGGCCCCCGCGGTGCGGGGGCCTGCTCCGCCTGCCACGTGAAGGGTGAGAAGACGATCACGAGCAGGACGGCGGGGGGTCCCTCCGGGACCGGGGGTTCCTTACGGAACGAGCAGCAGGTTGCCGCGCTGCTTGGCGGCCTCGAAGCGCTTGGCCACGTCCTGCCAGTTGACGACGGCCCACATGGCCTCGATGAAGTCGACCTTCTGGTTCTTGTACTGCAGGTAGAAGGCGTGCTCCCAGGCGTCGAAGACCAGGATCGGGACCGAGCCCTGGCCGACGTTGCCCTGGTGGTCGTAGACCTGCTCGACGATCAGCTTGCCGCTGATCGGCTCGTAGGCGAGGACGCCCCAGCCGGAGCCCTGCGTGGTCGCGGCGGCCTTGCTCAGCTGGGCCTTGAACTTGGCGAAGGAGCCGAAGGACTCGGCGATGGCGTCCGCGAGCTCGCCCACGCCGTCCTTGTCCAGGGGCTCGCCGCCGCCGTCGCCGGTCATGTTCTGCCAGTAGATGCTGTGCAGGATGTGGCCGGAGAGGTGGAACGCGAGGTTCTTCTCCAGGCCGTTGATGGCACCCCACTGGTCCTTGTCACGGGCCTCGGCGAGCTGCTCCAGGGTGTCGTTCGCGCCCTTGACGTACGCCGCGTGGTGCTTGTCGTGGTGCAGCTCGATGATCTTCGCGTCGATCGTCGGCTGCAGCGCAGCGTAATCGTAGGGGAGTTCAGGAAGTGTGTAGATGGCCATGCCGAGCCCTCCGACTTATTGCAATTAACTTGCAAGTGGACGTTACCAGCAAGAGCATCTGACGCGCCGTAAGGGGGCGTTCTTCCCGGGGATCTCCGACTAAAGACCGAGGCGGGCTAGGTCCTGAAGATCAGGACCCGGCCCGCCTCGTGGGGGGTGTGGTGGTGGTCTCGGCGGTGGCCGGGAACCGGCCCGGCCGCCGCGGTCAGTGCTTCGCGGCCGTCACGCGCTGTCGCAGGTAGCCGACGAGGGCGAGGGCGGCCGTGAGCCCGGCCGTGAAGTACAGCTGGACGCGGGTGTCCTCCTCGCGCAGCATCAGGGCGAGGACGCCCACGATTCCGGCCAGGGCCACCCAGGTCAGCGCGGGGAAGAGCCACATCTTCACGACGAGCTTCTCCGGCGCCGTGCGCTCCAGCTGCCGGCGCATCCGCAGCTGGGTGACGGCGATGATGCCCCACACCACGAGCACCGCGGCGCCCGTCATGTACAGCAGCCACTTGAAGACGGTGTCCGGCCACCAGTAGCTGAGCAGGACGGCGAAGAAGCCGAAGGCGGAGGAGGCGATCACGGTCAGCCGCGGCACGCCGTTGCTGACCTTGGCCAGGAAGCGGGGGCCCTCGCCGCGCATGACCAGGGAGTGCGACATCCGGGAGGCGCCGTAGATGTTGGCGTTCATCGCGGAGAGCAGGGCGATCAGCACGATCACGTTCATGATCTGCCCGGCGGCCGGGATGTCCAGGTACTTGAGCACCGCCACGTACGGGCCGTCCGTCAGGAGCGACTTGTCGTTCCAGGGCAGGACGGTGACGACGACCAGCATCGAGCCGACGTAGAAGAGGGCGATCCGCCACATCGCCGTGCGGACGGCCTGGGCGACGCCCTTGACCGGCTGCTCGGACTCCGCGGCCGCGATCGTCACCGTCTCCAGGCCGCCGTACGCGAAGACCGACGCGAGCAGGCCCACGACCAGGCCGTTGGCGCCGTTGGGGAGGAACCCGCCGTGGCCGGTGAGGTTGTCGGCGCCCGGAGCCGAGGTGCCCGGCAGCACGCCGCAGATGGCGAGGACGCCCAGGACGAGGAAGACGCCGATCGCGGCGACCTTCAGCGTCGCGAACCAGAACTCGAACTCGCCGAAGTTGCTGACCGCCGCGAGGTTCGTCCCGCAGAAGACGGCCATGAAGATCAGCACCCACATCCACGAGGCCGTGGAGGGGAACCAGGACTGCATGATGTGCGCGGCGCCGATCGCCTCGACGGCTATGCCCACGCACAGCTCGACCCAGAACATCCAGCCGGCGGTGAAGCCGGCCCAGGGGCCGATCGCCTTCTCGGCGTGCACGGAGAAGGTGCCCGAGGCCGGGTTGGCCGCGGCCATCTCGCCCAGCATCCGCATCACGAGCATCACGAGCAGCCCGGAGGCCGCGTACGCGAGCACGATCGCCGGACCGGCGGCGGCGATGCCCGCGCCGGAACCGACGAAGAGGCCGGCCCCGATGACCCCGCCGAGGGCGATCATCGACAGGTGGCGCTGCTTGAGGCCGTGCGACAGATCCGTGCCGCCCGGCGCCTGGCCGCTGACCGCGCGCTCGGGCGCGGAGGTCGCAGAAGTCCGAGTCATGGTCGTGTGTGTCCCGTGGGGTGAGAGCGGAAAAGTTGCCTCAGTGTGGGGGTCATGTTCGCCCAGGACAACACCTGTGACAGAGGTGTCCGATATTCAGACGCAGGTATGACTGTGCGTGCCTGACATCTCGCCAGAAGGCGATGGAATCGAGCCGACCCGGCGGTCCGGTCAGGCCGCGCGGCGCAGCCGGAGCTCGCGCACCCAGGCCACCACGAGCACGGCACCGGTCGCCGCCGCCGACCACAGCAGCTGCGGCCGGGCCCCCTCGTCGGTGACCATCAGCACCAGCACGCCGGCCATCCCGGCCAGAGCGACCCAGGTCAGATAGGGGAAGGCCCACATCTTCAGGGCCAGCCGCTCCGGCATCTCGCGCTCGATGCGGCGCCGCAGCCGCAGCTGCGAGACGGCGATCAGACCCCAGACGAAGAGCAGTACCGCACCCACGGCGTTCAGCAAGTACCGGAAGATCGAATCCGGCCACTCCAGGTTGAGTATCACCGAGGCGAAACCGAACGCGACCGACGCCAGCACGGCCCGGCGCGGCACCCCGCCGCCCGACACCTTCAGCAGCCCCTTGGGCGCCTCGCCGCGCTCGGCGAGCGAGAAGACCATCCGCGACGAGCCGTAGAGGTTGGCGTTGAGCGCGGACAGCAGGGCCACGAAGACCACGATGTTCATGATCTGCCCGGCGGCCGGGATGCCGATGTGGTCGAGCACGGCCACGTACGGGCTCTTGCCCGGCTGCATCGACGACCACGGCAGCAGGGTGACGATGACGAGCATCGAGCCCACGTAGAAGAAGAGGATGCGCCACACGGCGCTGCGCACCGCACGGCCCACCGCGCGCGCCGGGTCGTCGGACTCGGCCGCGGCGATCGTGACGACCTCCAGGCCGCCGAAGGCGAAGACGACCGCGAGGACGCCGGAGACGACACCGCTCACGCCGTTCGGCAGGAAGCCGCCCTGACCGGTGAGGTTGGTGAAGCCCACGGCCTCGGTGTCCGGCAGCACGCCGAAGATCGCCAGCAGGCTCAGCGCCAGGAAGAGGACGATCGCCCCGACCTTGAGCGCGGCGAACCAGAACTCGAACTCGCCGAAGTTCTTCACCGCGGTGAGGTTGGCGGTCGTGAAGACCACCATGAAGATCAGCACCCAGGCCCACTGCGGGACGCCCGGCACCCAGCCGTTGGCGATCTGGGCCGCGCCCGTCGCCTCCACGGCCAGCACGACCACCAGCAGGAACCAGTACAGCCAGCCGACCGTGAAGCCGGCCCAGCGGCCCAGCGCCCGCTCGGCGTGCACCGAGAACGCGCCCGAGGCGGGCATCGCGGAGGACATCTCGCCGAGCATCCGCATCACCAGCATCGCGAGCGCGCCCGCGATCAGGTACGAGACGATGATGCCCGGGCCCGCGACGGCGATGCCGGCGCCGGAGCCCACGAACAGGCCGGCGCCGATGACGCCGCCCAGTCCGAGCATCGTCAGGTGCCGCTGCTTGAGCCCGGCCGACAGGGGTTCTTTCTCGGCCGCGAGGGAATCGGCGGCGGGGGATGCGTCGTGCATGGGCTTCGTACTCTCGGGTCCGCGCGAAAAGCGCTGGGGATCTTCGCGCAGGCGCAATGAGCAGGCGCAAAGAGGTATAGGTGACTCCACATTCTCCCGGGGAGGTGCTCCGAGCCAAGCCTCAAGGGAATCCAGTGACGAGCATCACGCGTAATTCCGTCTGCCGAGGGAACCGCGCTGGGAAGTCTCCAAGCGGAACGGCCCGCCTTTGTCATTGCCGCGCGCTGTCCGCCCGAGAGCCCTCGGCTAACGTCACAAAGTCACTTGTCCCCACCACTTATCTGCGGAGTAACGATGGCCACCGCCGCTGCCTCTGTTTCCCGGACCGGTACGGTCCTCGCCGATCTGCTCCCCGCTTCGACCGCCGGGCGCGCCCGCGTGCGCGACGCGGCCCTGATCCTCGGCGGAGCCGCCCTCACCGGCCTCGCGGCGCAGATCGCCGTTCCCGTGCCCGGCTCCCCGGTCCCGGTCAGCGGCCAGACCTTCGCGGTCCTCCTCGTCGGCACCGCCCTCGGCGCCCGCCGCGGCTTCCTCTCCCTCGCCCTGTACGCCGTCGCCGGCGTCGCGGGCATGCCGTGGTTCGCCGAGGCCCGCTCCGGCGCCGCCTTCCCGTCCTTCGGCTACGTCCTGGGCATGCTGCTCGCCGCGACCGTCGTCGGCGCCCTCGCCCGCCGCGGCGCCGACCGCTCGGTCCTGCGCACCGCGGGCACGATGGCCCTCGGCTCGGCGATCATCTACGCGGTCGGCGTGCCGTACCTGGCCCTGTCCGCGCACCTGTCCTTCGCGGACGCCGTGGCGGCCGGTCTGACGCCGTTCCTCATCGGCGACGTGCTGAAGGCGGCGCTGGCGATGGGCGCGCTGCCCACGGCGTGGAAGCTGCCTGGGACGCGGGGCTCACCCCCCGCCCCTGCATAACGCAGCGGCCCGCGCCCCCCGCGGGGGCGCGGGCCGCTGCGTTATGCGTGCGTTCAGCCCTTGAGGCCGGCGGTGGCACGGTGCTTGCGGTCCAGCACCAGGCCGATCACCAGGACGACCGCACCCACGAGGACGGAGGCGAGCACCGTCTCGCGGTTGTCGCCACCGGTGTAGAGCATGTAGCCCAGCACGAAGGTGATCATGCCGATGGTGGCCCACGTCAGGTACGGGAAGAGCCACATCTTCACCGTCAGCTTCTCCGGCATCTCTCGCAGGATGATCCCGCGCATCTTCAGCTGGGTGAAGCAGATCACCAGCCAGACGAAGAGGGCGACCGCACCGGAGGAGTTCAGCAGGAACTTGAAGACGGTGTCGGGCCACACGTAGTTGAAGAGGACCGACACGAAGCCGAAGACGACCGAGGCGAGGATCGCGACCTGCGGGACGCCCCGCTTGTTGACCGTGGCGAAGGACTTCGGCGCGTCGCCGCGCTGGCCCAGCGAGAAGGCCATGCGCGAGGCGGTGTAGAGGCCGGAGTTCAGGCAGGAGAGGACGGCGGTCAGCACGATGACGTTCATGACCTGGCCGGCGTGCGGGATGCCGATCGAGTCGAGCGCCGCGACGTAGCTGCCCTTCTCCGCGATCTCCTTGCTGTCCCACGGCAGCAGGCTGACCACGACGAAGATCGAGCCGAGGTAGAAGACGGCGATGCGCCAGATGACGCTGTTGGTGGCCTGGCGGACCGCGCGCTGCGGGTCCTCGGACTCACCGGCGGCCAGCGTGACGATCTCGCTGCCCATGAAGGAGAAGACGACCATCAGCACACCGGTGAGGATCGCGCCCGCACCGTTGGGCAGGAAGCCGCCGTGCGCGGTGAGGTTGTCCAGCCCGGAGCCCGGGTTGTCGGAGCCCGGCAGCACGCCGAAGACGGCCAGCAGGCCGAGGACCACGAAGGCGGCGATCGCGACGACCTTGATGCCGGCGAACCAGAACTCGAACTCGCCGTACGAGCTGACCGAGGCGAGGTTGGTCGCCGTCAGCACGATCATGACGAGCAGGGCCCAGGTCCACTGCGGGACGTCCGGTATCCAGCCGTTGAGGATCTTGGCTCCGGCGGTCGCCTCGACCGCCTGCACCACGACCCAGAAGAACCAGTACAGCCAGCCGATGGTGAAGCCGGCCCAGCGGCCCAGGGCACGGTCCGCGTAGGCGGAGAACGACCCGGAGGTCGGGTTGGCCGCGGCCATCTCACCGAGCATCCGCATCACGAAGACGACGAGCGCGCCGACGAGGGCGTAGGAGATGAGGATGCCGGGGCCGGCGGCGGCGATGCCGGAGGACGAACCCACGAAGAGGCCCGCTCCGATGACACCGCCAATGGCGATCATGGACAGGTGGCGGTTCTTGAGTCCGGCCTTCAGGCCGTCCCCGCCCGCCTCCGGGGCGTGGCCGGGATCGCCGGTCGTCGACCCCTTCGTCATGGTCGGCGGTGTCGCGCTCATGTGCACGTTCCTTCGGGTTGTTCCTTAGGTTCTCGGGTTACGAGTGACCGCATTAGAACTTTTCGAAGGCGACTTTAGGAAGACCCGAATCCAATTCGTTGTGTTCACTCAGCGTTACCTCCCACCTGCTGACCGATCGGCGGCCCGGGACGTGCCACACTCGGACGCATGCGCGTGTACCTCGGCTCCGACCATGCCGGCTACGAACTCAAGAACCACCTCGTCGAGTGGCTCAAGGCCCACGGCCACGAGCCCGTGGACTGCGGTCCCCACATCTACGACGCCCAGGACGACTACCCGCCGTTCTGCCTCCGTGCGGCCGAGAAGACCGCCGCCGATGCCGGCAGCCTCGGCATCGTGATCGGCGGCTCCGGCAACGGCGAGCAGATCGCCGCGAACAAGGTCAAGGGCGTCCGGGCCGCCCTCGCCTGGAGCGAGCAGACGGCCGCGCTCGGCCGCGAGCACAACGACGCCAACGTCATCAGCATCGGCGGGCGCATGCACACCCAGGAGGAGGCGACGAAGTTCGTCGAGATCTTCCTCGCCACGCCGTACTCCGGTGAGGAGCGGCACACCCGCCGCATCGAGATGCTGGCGCGCTACGAGGAGACGGGCGAGCTCCCGGCCATCCCGGCGCACCACCCCCAGAGTTAATTCCACCGGAGTGTCCGGGCGGGGCGCCCGCGGGGGCCCGGCCGGCCCGCCCGCGGGGGCGCCCGCC
>NZ_JBMMMZ010000002.1:120881-335814 GCF_049725035.1 Streptomyces sp. XH2
GGCCGGGCCGCGCGAGCGGCCCGGCCGGACACTCCGGCGTTTGCGCCCGCAGTCGTCAACGAACCCTGTCGGAGGACAAGCCCCATGCCCGAAGGGCATACGATCCACCGCCTGGCGGCCGACCACCGCGACATGTTCGCGGACCGCCCCGTCCGGGCGACCAGCCCCCAGGGCAAGTTCTCCGACGGCGCCGCGCTCATAGACGGCCGCGTCCTCGACACCACCGAGGCCCACGGCAAACACCTCTTCCTCGGCTTCGGCGACGACTGGGTCCACATCCACCTGGGTCTCTTCGGGAAGTACGCCCTCGGCAGAGGCCCCGTCCCGCCCCCCACCGAGACCGTCCGCCTGCGCCTGGCGAACCCCGAGTCGTACGCGGACCTCCGCGGCCCCACCACCTGCGCCCTGATCACCGGCGACGAGAAGCAGGCGATACACGACCGGCTCGGCCCGGACCCGCTGCGCCCCGGCGACGACCCCGGCAAGGCCTGGCAGCGCGTCTCCCGCAGCCGCACGACCGTCGCCGCCCTGCTCATGGACCAGAAGGTCGTCGCGGGCGTCGGCAACGTCTACCGCGCCGAGGTCCTCTTCCGGCACGGCATCGACCCGTACCGCACCGGCCGCGACCTCACCCGCTCCGAGTGGGACGGCATGTGGGCCGACCTGGCCGCCCTGATGCGCGAGGGCGTGCGCAACAACAGGATCGACACCGTGCGGCCCGAGCACACCCCGGAGGCCATGGGCCGCCCGCCGCGCGTGGACGACCACGGTGGCGAGGTGTACGTCTACCGCCGGGCCGCCCTGCCCTGCCACGTCTGCGGGGCGGAGATCCGCACCGCCGGCCTGGCTGCGCGCAACCTCTTCTGGTGCCCGGGCTGCCAGCAGCGCTGACAGCCCGTCACTCGCCCGGCAGGGGCCGGGGCGGGGATCAGAAGCCGTGCGGCAGCCACGGCGCCACGTCGCTGCCGAACGCCGTCGCCGCCTCCTCCAGCGCGCCCTCGCGCAGCTCCCGCACCCGGCCCGCCCCCGCGAGCGCGGCCAGGGACACCCCGCCCAGGTAGGCCGAGCCCAGCTCCCGCACGGACAGGGCCAGATCGGCCGCGTCCTCGGTGCGCTCGCAGGACGCGCCCTTCCGGTCGCCCGTCAGCCGCCACCGCCCCGCGTTCCAGGGGCAGAAGTCGTCGGCGACCTCCAGCACCACGTCCACCGCGCCGCGGTACGTCCGCGCGGCGAGCGCCGCCCCCACGTCGACCAGCCGGACGTGCAGCGAGTCCTTCACCCGCGCCTCGCACCGCCGGACGTCGCCGACCAGGTGCAGCAGCGGGTCGTCCACGGGCCGGTTGTGGGCGGTGACGCACGCCGTCAGGTCGATCTCCGTCAGATAGCGCCACAGGGCGGCGTACGCGGCCGGGGTCAGCGCCTCCGCGTCGCGCAGCAGCACCGTGCCGTTCGCGCCCGCGGCGGCCCAGTCCGGCCGCACGGCGTACCGCGCGTACCCCACCGTGCGCCCGTCCTCCTCGGCGAGCACGCACTGCAGCGGCGACGCCCCCTCACGGGTGTCCGCCGGGTCCAGCAACGGCAGGCCCTCCCAGCCCGGCTGCCGTGCGAGCATGCCCGGCCGGGCGGCTACCCGGCGTGCGTAGACCGCCTCGCAGGCGTCGCGTGCTTCACCGGGCTTCGACAAGCGCAGCCGCACCCCGTCCGTGCCCGCCGGGACGGACAGCCGCACGCGGGCCGTATCGATACGGACGCTCATCGAGTGTGTCGCGATGCCGTAGCCGAACCGCCCGTAGATGTCCGGCTCGGAGGCCGTCAGGACGGCCAGCGGCTCACCCCAGGCCCGTACGTCGTCCAGCTGCCGCCGCATCATCCGCCGCAACAGGCCCCGCCTGCGGTGCGTCGGCCGCACGGACACCATCGTCACCCCCGCGGCGGGAACCTGCTCCCCGCCCGGGACCGTGATCCGGAACGCGAACGCCCCGGTCGTACCCACCGCCTCCGCGCCGTCCCAGACCCCGATCGACCGGTCGAAGCCGGTCAGTTCCCGCCACAGTGCGACTTCCTCGGGGGGCTCGGGGACACCGCCGAACGCCAGCTCCAGGTTGGCGTACCACGTGTCGAACTCCGCATCGCGCAGGACCCGCAACTCCGTCGTCATGCCCCCATCCCTAGCAGCGATCCCGCCCCGCACGCGAAGGAATTTCACATAAGGGGCCGACCCTGCCGCACGGGACGTACCGTGCGCGGCCGTGTCGGCGCGGCGTGAGTCGACGCACCGCCGAATGGGTGGATAAGGTCACGATGCAATGACTGGCGGTGCGGAGACCCCGACGGCACGGATGCGCAAAGCATGGCACCGGGCCCGCACAAGCGTGCGCAAAGCCGGGGTGGACTACTTCCGCGGCGACGGCTCCGACTGGATCGCCCTGGCGGCCCTCCTCCTCACCGTCCCCGCGCTCGCCCTCACCACCATCGCGCTGCCCGCCTGGTGCGTGCCCACCGCCCTCGTGCTGCCCATCGTCGCCGGCGGGCTGCTGCTGCGCCCCGCGAGCCTGCTCGCCCTCTACGCCGCCTCCGCCGTGGCCCTGATCGCCGAGGCCGGCGTGCTGAACGCCGAGGCCTCCGGGGACGGCGTCCGCGTCACGCCCGGCACGATCCTCGTCGTCGCGGCCGTCGGCTTCCTCGGGCTGCTCATCGCCCAGTTCCGCAGCCGCGTCGGCGTGCCCTGGCGGCGCGGCGGCACCATGCTCTTCGACCTGCGCGAACGCATCCGCGTCCAGAGCAAGCTGCCGAAGCTGCCGCGCGGCTGGCACCGCGAGATGGCGCTCCGCCCGGCCGGCGGCCAGTCCTTCTCGGGCGACTTCGTCGTCGCGGCCCGCACGAACGGCGGCCGCACCCTGGAGGTCGTCCTCACGGACGTCTCCGGCAAGGGCATGGACGCCGCCTCGCGCGCCCTGCTGCTCTCCGGCGCCTTCGGCGGCCTCCTCGGCTCCCTGCCGCCCCACGACTTCCTGCCCGCCGCCAACGGCTACCTCCTCCGCCAGGACTGGGACGAGGGATTCGCCACCTCCGTGCACCTCGTCCTCGACCTCGACAGCGGCGACTACGAGATGTTCTCCGCGGGCCACCTCCCCGGCCTCCAGCTCTGCGCGGGCACCGGCCGCTGGGAGGAGAAGGCGGCGGAAGGCCCGCTCCTCGGCGTCTACGACGGCGCCCAGTTCGACCCCATAAAGGGCACCCTGCGGCCCGGCGACGTCCTGATGCTCTTCACCGACGGCCTCGTCGAGACCGCCGAGCGCGACCTCACCGAGGGCATGGACCGCCTCACCGGCGAGGCCGACCGCTACGTCTCCGCCGGCTTCCAGGGCGCCGCCTGGCACCTCATCGAGGCCGTCGCGAAGGACGTCAACGACGACCGCGCCCTGCTGCTGATCTGCCGGCATTGAACCCGGCACTGAACCCGGTACCGGCCCCCGGCACCGCACCACGGAGGACGCCCATGACCGCTCTCGACCTCGCCGCCGTAGAAGCCCTGGCGCGCCGCGCCCACGCCGCCCAGACGGACAAGGCGGGCCGCCCGTACACCGAGCACCTGGCGGCCGTCGCCGAGGGCGTGCGGCAGCGCGGCGGCAGCGACGAGCAGATAGCCGCGGCCTGGCTGCACGACGCCGTCGAGGACGGCGCGGTGAGCGAGGAGTGGCTGGCGTCCTCGGAGCTGCCCCCCGCGGTCAAGGACATGATCCTCGCGGTGACCAAGCGCCCGGGCGAGCCCCCGGAGGAGTACGCGGCCCGCATCCTGGCCACGCCCGGCGCCCTCCTGGTCAAGGAGTCCGACCTGGCCCACAACTCGGACCCGGAGCGGGCGAAGGAACTGGACGAGGCCACGCGGGTACGCCTGGCGGCGAAGTACGCGAAGATGCGGCGGCTGCTGGGCCTGCACCACTGATCTCCGCCGCGACGGCGCGCAACCACAACGGTGGAGACCGGCGGTGCCGGACCGGCCTCAGGCCTTACGGAACGCCCACTCCATCCGCGGTTCCATCACGCACCGGAAAACCCGCCGTACAGGCGACGTGCACAGCGCCGTCATCACCACGATGGCGATCAGGGTGACCACGACCTCACCGACCGGCTGACGAATCCACGCAGCCGCGTCGTACCACTCCCACCAGCGCGACAGCTTGATCAGGAAGCCGTGCAGCAGGTACCCGTACAGCGTCCCCGCGCCCAGTGACGTGAACCACACGGCCCGGCGCGGGACCCAGGCGAGGAAGGCCGCCGTGAGCACGGCCGAGCAGAGGAAGAGGGTCAGGGTCATCACGGGCGCCGTCCAGACCGGCTCGTGCAGGTCCTGGACGGCGCTGTTCCGGTAGAACCAGCCGGTGTCGAGCGTGGGCGCCTGCCAGTACGCGACCGCCACCGCCGCCGCGAACACCGGCACCGCCGCGACCCGCACCCACCGCCGCCGGACCAGCTCGAAGTGCTCGCGCCGCAGGTGCAGGCCGATCACGAAGAACGGCAGGAACTGCAGCACCCGCTGCAGATCGAAGTCGCCGCCGATCTCGGGGGAGACGGCGGCCAGCACGGCGACGACGAAGGCGACGGGGACCGGCCGGCGGATGAGCTTCCAGACCGGCGTGGTGAGCCGCCAGACGAAGAGCGCGGCGAGGAACCAGTTCAGGTACCACGGGTTGAGCAGCGAGACCGGCTCCGGCGCCGCGTCGGGCTCCGCCCAGTGCTGGAAGTACGTATAGGCGACTTCGAAGACCAGGTACGGCACGACCACGCCCGTGAGCAGCCGCTTGAGCTTGGCCGGACTCATATCGAAACCGCGGGAGAAATAGCCGGATATCAGGATGAAGGCCGGCATGTGGAAGGTGTACACGGTCATGTAGAGCGCCATCGCGGCACGGCTGGAGTGCGAGAGCGGCTCCCACGCGTGCCCCAGCGCCACCAGGACGATCGCGAGGTACTTCGCGTTGTCGAAGAAGGGATCGCGCTGTGCCGGGGCGGCGGCGGACGCGGGTCCGGCCTGCTCCGAGGGGGTCACCGCGCGGGCGGGGGGTGTGACGGCGGGGGACATCCGACGCACCCTAGCGGCGTCTCGCCGCGGCCGCCACGCCGCCCGCCAAGTCCCCCGATATCCACTGACCACGGCTTTGCGGACAGTTTCTGGACGAAGTGCCGATGAAATGTCACGGGCCCACAGAAACAGGCAAGTTGGTGGCACGATGGTTGACGGGCGAGGGCTGCGGGGAGCATGTCTCCCGGGCCGACCAGTGGGTGGACCGGTGTATCCGACCGAGGGTGTGATCAGTTGTGGCCATTTCGCTGTCAGTGGTGCTGCTCTTGGCGATCGTGCTGGTGGTGCTCTTCCGCTCCGGCAGCATCAAGGGCGGCCCGGCCATCGTGGCCATGCTCTTCGGCTTCTTCCTCGCCTCGACGGGCCTGGCGCCGTCCATTCAGAGGTTCCTGAACTCGATCGTCGAGACGATAAGCGGCATCAAGATCTGAGACGCCGGTCAGCGGTCGGTCAGCAGGTGGCCGCCGGCGGGTGGTGGCCGCCGTATGACAAACGCCCCCGGCAGGGCCGGAGGCGTCGGTGGAGCGGGCGACGGGAATCGAACCCGCGTAGCCAGTTTGGAAGACTGGGGCTCTACCATTGAGCTACGCCCGCACGCGCCGCGAGCCCGGAAGGGCCGTACGGCACGGTGTGCATCGTAGCGGGTCCGGGCGGTGCGCCGCACGTCACCCCTTCGGCCCCGGTCCCCGCGCGTCTCCGCGCCGGTCCCGCGCCGCCCCGCGCTCCCGGGCGCCGCCGCGAATGCGGCCACCGTCCCCTCCGCGGGCATGTACCCTACGTCTCGCACTTACGGGGTGTGGCGCAGCTTGGTAGCGCGTCCGCTTTGGGAGCGGAAGGTCGTCGGTTCGAATCCGGCCACCCCGACCACACGAACGGCCGCGGCCACCGGGAACCACGCGGCCACGGGCAAGATCACATTGTGGGCGTCATCCTGCTTGCGGTTACTATGCAAGCTGCGTGCCCGTGTGTCTGCACTACCGAGTCTGCCTACCGGGCGCGATCCGCTGAACCTCAGCAGAATCACCAGAAGTCAGCCCCAAGGAGACCGAACCGTGAAGAGCGCCGTGGAGACCCTGAACCCGACTCGGGTTCGGCTCACTGTCGAGGTGCCCTTCGAGGAGCTCAAGGCCAGCCTCGACGCGGCGTACAAGAAGATCAACCAGCAGGTCACGGTGAAGGGCTTCCGTCAGGGCAAGATCCCGGCCCGTGTCATCGACCAGCGCTTCGGCCGCGGTGCGGTGCTGGAGGAGGCCGTCAACGACGCGCTTCCGAAGTTCTACACCGAGGCGATCAACGAGGCCGAGCTGAACCCGCTGGGTCAGCCCGAGGTCGACATCACGGAGCTGAAGGACGGCGAGCTGCTGTCCTTCACCGCCGAGGTGGACATCCGCCCGACGCTGGAGATCCCGGACTACTCCGGCATCGAGGTCACCGTCGACTCCGTCGAGGTCACCGACGAGGACGTCGAGAAGTCGCTCGAGCAGCTGCGCGACCGCTTCGCGACCACCTCCCCGGTCGAGCGCGCCGCCGCCGAGGGTGACATCGTCACCGTCGACCTGGAGGCCAAGGTCGACGGCGAGGTGCTGGAGGACGGCGTCGCCAAGGGCGTCGACTACACCATCGGCTCCGGCCAGCTGCTCGACGGCATCGACGAGGCCGTCACCGGCCTGGAGGCCGGCGGCACCGCCACCTTCACCTCCGAGCTCAAGGGCGGTTCCGCCGAGGGCAAGGAGGCCGAGGTCAAGGTCGACGTCACCGCCGTCAAGTCCCGCGAACTGCCGGAGCTCGACGACGACTTCGCCCAGCTGGCGAGCGAGTTCGACACCCTGGAGGAGCTGCGCGCCGACAGCCGCAAGCGCCTTGAGCGGATGAAGAAGTTCGACCAGGCCACGCAGGCCCAGGAGAAGGTCCTCGACGAGCTGATCAAGCTCGTCGAGGTCCCGATGCCGGAGAAGCTGCTCGAGGACGAGGTCAACACCCGCAAGCACAACCTCGAGCACCACCAGCTGGGCCAGATGGGCCTGGACCTGGCGAAGTACCTGGAGATCCAGGGCAAGTCCGCCGAGGAGTTCGACGCCGAGCTCAAGGAGCAGGCCGAGAAGGGCATCAAGACCCAGTTCATCCTCGACGAGATCGTCAACAAGGAGAAGGTCTCGGTCGGCCAGGACGAGCTCACGGAGCACCTGATGCGCCGTGCCCAGTCCTCCGGCATGAGCCCCGACCAGTTCGCCCAGGCGGTCGTCGAGGGCGGCCAGGTCCCGATGCTCGTCGGTGAGGTCGCCCGCGGCAAGGCGCTGGCCACCGTGGTCGAGGCCGCCACCGTCAAGGACGCGTCCGGCGAGGTCATCAGCCTGGACGACGAGGACGAGGAGACGGCCGAGGCCGCCACCGAGGTCGTCGAGGCCGCCGAGGGCACGACCGAGGCCTGATTGGCCCCGGTCTCCCGCGCAGGCGCCGCAGGGCGCCCGTGAGGCAGCTACGGAACGGGTCCGGACGTGTTCGCACGTCCGGGCCCGTCCGTGTCCCCGGGGCCGGCTGCCCGCCCTGCCGCCCGGGCCTGCGCGACCTGCGGATCCCGCGCCGGGCCCGTACCGGTGTCACGGCGAACCTGCGCTCAGAGCGAACAGTTCCTGATGCGGGATGGCGGCCGCCGAACAGCGCGTTAGGGTCCGTAGATACGAGGGCAGGGGACCACGTGGCGACCGCCGGCAGCAGCCCGGCCGCGCCGGCCGGACCCCGGTCCCCGGAGAAGACGCGGAGACGGCCCGTTGCCGTCAGAGACGAGCAGGTGGATACGTGACGAATCTGATGCCTTCCGCCGCCGGTGAGATCGCCATCGGTGGTGGCCTCGGCGACCAGGTCTACAACCGGCTGCTCGGGGAGCGGATCATCTTCCTCGGCCAGCAGGTCGACGACGACATCGCCAACAAGATCACGGCGCAGATGCTCCTCCTGGCCGCCGACCCGGACAAGGACATCTACCTCTACATCAACAGCCCCGGCGGCTCGGTGACGGCCGGCATGGCGGTCTACGACACCATGCAGTACATCCCGAACGACGTGGTCACCATCGGCATGGGCCTCGCGGCCTCGATGGGCCAGTTCCTGCTGACCGGCGGCACCCCGGGCAAGCGCTTCGCGCTGCCCAACACCGACATCCTCATGCACCAGGGGTCCGCGGGCCTCGGCGGCACCGCCTCGGACATCAAGATCCAGGCCGAGCAGCTGCTGCGCACCAAGAAGCGCATGGCCGAGATCACCGCGCTCCACACCGGCCAGACCGTGGACACGATCATCCGTGACGGTGACCGCGACCGCTGGTTCACCGCGCAGGAGGCCAAGGAGTACGGGATCATCGACGAGATCATCACCCACGCTTCCGGCGTTCCGGGCGGCGGCGGCACCGGGGCCTGAGCCCCGGCGCAGTACGTACCGCCAGACAGCCCGCATCCGGGCCGGGGAGGCTGCCTCCCGGCCCACCGACCGCCACCAGGATGGTGAAAACCCGCATGAACATCTCGTCCCCGAGCGGCCTGTACACCGGCCCGCAGGTTGACTCCCGCTACGTCGTCCCGCGCTTCGTCGAGCGCACCTCGCAGGGCGTCCGCGAGTACGACCCGTACGCGAAGCTCTTCGAAGAGCGCGTGATCTTCCTGGGCGTGCAGATCGACGACGCCTCCGCCAACGACGTCATGGCGCAGCTGCTGTGCCTGGAGTCGATGGACCCGGACCGCGACATCTCGATCTACATCAACAGCCCCGGCGGCTCGTTCACGGCCCTCACGGCCATCTACGACACGATGCAGTTCGTGAAGCCGGACATCCAGACGGTCTGCATGGGCCAGGCCGCCTCCGCCGCCGCGATCCTGCTCGCGGCCGGCACCCCGGGCAAGCGCATGGCGCTGCCCAACGCCCGCGTGCTGATCCACCAGCCCTCCAGCCAGACGGGCCGCGAGCAGCTCTCCGACCTGGAGATCGCCGCGAAGGAGATCATGCGGATGCGCACCCAGCTGGAGGAGATGCTGGCCAAGCACTCCACCCAGCCGATCGAGAAGATCCGGGACGACATCGAGCGCGACAAGATCCTCACTGCCGAGGACGCGCTCGCCTACGGCCTGGTCGACCAGATCGTTTCTACCCGCAAGAGTTCCGTAAACGTTTGATCGCCGTGCCGCTGGTATCCCCCTTGCACTGACCGAGTAAGGGCAAGGGGGGCCCGCTCGGGGGGCCCGGCAAGGTACCGTCGATAGGCAAGCACCCGGGTTCGCAGTGCAAGGCGGATCCCAGGCGAAGGGGAAGCACCTCGTGGCACGCATCGGTGACGGCGGCGATCTGCTCAAGTGCTCGTTCTGCGGCAAGAGCCAGAAGCAGGTGAAGAAGCTCATCGCGGGTCCTGGTGTGTACATCTGCGACGAGTGCATCGACCTCTGCAACGAGATCATCGAGGAAGAGCTCGCGGAGACGAGCGAGGTCCGCTGGGAAGAGCTTCCCAAGCCCCGCGAAATCTACGAGTTCCTCGAGGGCTATGTCGTCGGCCAGGAAGCCGCGAAAAAGGCCCTCTCCGTCGCCGTCTACAACCATTACAAGCGGGTGCAGGCCGGTGAGACCGGCGCTCACAACCGCGACGACGGCATCGAGCTCGCCAAGTCCAACATCCTCCTGCTGGGCCCCACGGGCTCCGGCAAGACGCTGCTGGCCCAGACCCTGGCCCGCATGCTGAACGTCCCCTTCGCCATCGCCGACGCCACCGCCCTGACGGAGGCCGGCTACGTCGGCGAGGACGTCGAGAACATCCTGCTGAAGCTGATCCAGGCCGCCGACTACGACGTCAAGAAGGCCGAGACCGGCATCATCTACATCGACGAGATCGACAAGGTCGCCCGTAAGAGCGAAAATCCGTCGATCACTCGGGACGTGTCGGGCGAGGGCGTCCAGCAGGCCCTGCTGAAGATCCTGGAAGGCACCACCGCGTCCGTTCCGCCGCAGGGCGGCCGCAAGCACCCGCACCAGGAATTCATCCAGATCGACACGACGAACGTGCTCTTCATCGTCGGCGGCGCCTTCTCCGGCCTGGAGAAGATCATCGAGTCGCGGGCGGGCGCGAAGGGCATCGGCTTCGGCGCCACGATCCGCTCCAAGCGGGAAATCGAGGCCAGCGACCAGTTCCAGGAGGTCATGCCGGAGGACCTGGTCAAGTTCGGCATGATCCCGGAGTTCATCGGCCGCCTGCCGGTGATTACGTCCGTGCACAACCTCGACCGCGAGGCGCTGCTCCAGATTCTGGTGGAGCCGCGCAATGCCCTGGTGAAGCAGTACCAGCGCTTGTTCGAACTCGACGGCGTCGAGCTCGAATTCGACCGCCCGGCCCTGGAGGCCATCGCCGACCAGGCGATCCTGCGCGGCACGGGCGCGCGCGGCCTGCGCGCCATCATGGAAGAAGTCCTCATGTCCGTGATGTACGAGGTCCCGTCGCGGAAGGACGTCGCCCGGGTCGTCATCACGGCGGACGTCGTCCACTCGAACGTGAACCCCACGCTGGTGCCGCGGGAGCCGCGGATCGTGGGGAAGGACGAGCGGCACGAGAAGAGCGCGTAGCGCGCTGCGCTTGTTGCTTGTGGGGCGCCCGGCATTGTGCCGGGTGCCCCCTTTTTTGCTGCCCGCGTGTTTGCGGAACGGGTGATCGATCCGCGTATCGAACGGGTGGTCGGCTGTGGATTGCTGAACGGGGTGGGTGCTGCGTTCCTACGGTCGGACCATGGTCACATCGCAACACGAGGCATCACACCGGATCTTCCAGGAGCGCCCGGAGTTACTTGCTCCGGTGTTCCGGATCCTGGGCGTTCCCCTGCCGGAGGAGGTGTCCGTCGAAGTCCTTTCGCCGGACGCCACAGAGATCAGACCACTGGAGCGGCGCGTGGACAGCGTGCTGCGCATCCAGCCGTGTGACAGCAGAGAGAGCTTTCTCCTGGCCATCGAGGCACAAGGGCGCCGCGACAGCGGCAAGGCGGTCAGCTGGGCGTACTACCTCGCGTTTCTGAAGGCCAAGTTCGGGCACCCGGCACTGCTGCTGGTGGTCTGCCAGGACAAGGCGACCGCGGAATGGGCAGCAGGCCCCTTCAAGCTCGGGCCCGAGGGCTGGAAAGCGCTGTCCGTGCACCCGCTGGTCCTGGGGCCCGGAAACGTTCCGCCGATCATCGACGAGGAGGAAGCCGCCCAAAATCTGGCCCTGGCGACCTTCTCGGCCATGACGCATGGGCGGGACCAGGATGCTCCGGCCATACTGGACGCGCTGGCGCGTGCCCTGGGGACGGTAGACGAAGAGTCCGTCGCGTACTACTCGGAACTGCTGGAAATCGGCCTGGGAGAGACCCCGGCAAGGGAGACCTGGAGGAACCTGATGACCATCCGCACGTACTTCCCCGGCCGGGGCACGCTCATCGAGGAGACGCTTCTGAAGGGTGAGGCCAAGGGGCGGGCAGCTGCGTCGGCAATGGTGCTGCGCGTACTGGATCACCGGGAAATCCTCGTGCCGGAGGCGGCCCGCGAGCGCATCACAAGCTGCACTGACCTGGAGGTCCTGGAGCGCTGGATGGACCGTGCTCTCACCGCATCCACGATCGACGAGCTCTTCGTCGAGGAGGGCTGAGCGGTAGCGTGGAAGAGGGCGTCCGGACGAGTGCCGGGCGCCCTTTCGCATGCGCGCGTGCGTAGGGTGTGGCCATGGCTGGAGAACGTGATCTGAGCAAGCTGCTGAGCGGAATGCGGCCGGAGCTGAACGCCGGGCGGTACGTGTACGCGACGGTGGTGGGGGAGGCGCCCGAGGGTGTCTCCCCCGTGGTGACGGTGCGGGAGCCGGAAGGGCTGACCCTGGTCGTACGCCAGGAGGAGGCCGACGCGGCCGGGCTGTCGTACGACTACGTGGCCGGCTGGATCACGCTGCGGATCCACTCGGCGCTGGAGGCGGTAGGGCTGACGGCCGCTGTCTCTCAGGCCCTGGCCCAGGCCGACCTCAGCTGCAACGTCGTGGCGGGGTTCCACCACGACCACCTCTTCGTCCCGTACGAGCGGGCGGAGGAGGCGGTGGGGGTCCTGGAGCGGCTGGCGAGCGCGGCCGAGTGGGATCGGTCCGGCGGCTGAGGAGCGTCGGCGCGTCCCGCTGCGGCATTCCAGGGGAGTGCTGTCTCCGCAGGTCAGGCGGGATGTAGGCGTTTCGGCGTCCCGGATGGCGCGGTGAGGCCTTGTGGGTGGCGAAGATCCGCGGAGAGGCTGGCGGCACGCCCCGGGCAATCCCGTTCCGGGAGGCGTCCGACACCCCTTGGAGACACCCGTATGCGTACCGCCCGCATCACCACCACCGGCCTCGCCCTCGCGGCCGCGCTCGTCGCCGGCGCAGCAGCCTCGTCCGCTCAGGCGCAGGCCGCGGAGCCGGCGCCCGTTCCGGCCTGCTCCCTCACCAACACCACGACCACGGTGCAGAACGTGTCCCGCCCGATCAACCACCAGCTGCTGACGGTCACCAACACCGGCAGCGAGCGGTGCTTCGCCTACGGGCACCCGCACTTGGCCTTCGACGCTGCGCAGCACGTGGTGTCGGTCGTGGACGAGTCGATACCGCAGGCCGTGGTCACCCTGGAGCCGGGCCAGTCCGCGTACGCCGGCATCAACCTTTCGGCTGCTGACGGCTCCGGCACGGACGGGCGCACCGTGAGCGTCCTGCGCGTGAGCTTCGACGAGGGTGACGGCACGGAGAGCCGGGCGCGCACGGTGAAGCTCCCCGAGGGCACGTGGGTCGACAGCAAGGCGGCGGTGACGTACTGGCAGAGCGACGTCGAGGCCGCCCTGATGTGGTGAAGAGGTTGCGTTGTGCTGAGCTTCTCCGGTGCTTGGGAGGGGCGAAGCGAGTACGGTAGGAGCTGCCGATGTCCATCCGGTCGGGTACCCCGGGCAGCCGTGTCATCCAGATGCGGTCACCGGACACGGTGGAACCCACCATCGGGGGCACGATGGCGGGCTCCTGCGAAGGACCAAACGCTGTGATCCCTCGCTAGTGGCTTTAGCGAGGGCTTACAGCTTGTACCTCACCTCCAGCCACCACCGGAGCAGAGCCACCAGCACGGCGCCCACGAGGGGTGCCGACCAGCGGTAGATCCGATAGAGCTGGGCCCGCAGGCGAGACCGGTCCTTCTTTTTGCGATGGCGCACGTTCCGCGCCTTTCTCCCAGGGTGGGTACCGCCCACCGGTCAGACCCTCCAGGCGGAGGGCTGACCATGGGCGCGGCCACTCCCGGTGCGACCGGGGTGGCCGCGCCCCAACCAGCCCCCCGAGCGGGTGACTGACCGTTGCGGGCGCCCCGGAAAGACCGGCGCGTCAACGCGTCATCAAGCGGCGAGCATAGCGGCTGGACGGCGGGCCGGGGCGGGAAGTGGCGAAGCGCCAACTGTGCGTGATACGCGGCGCTTTCGTGTGCGGCCTGGGGTCGGGGCCGGGGTGGTCCAGGCCCTACGGGGCTGCATGATTTACGGACTCTGCCGCACGTAGGGCGAACCCAGAGCGTCTCCGCAAATCACGCTTTACGCCCCTTGCCGGGCCAGGACCACCCCGGCCCCTCCCGTGCGATCTACGGCTGCCGCTCGGCGACGAACGAGCCCAGGCCGGGCTCCGTGTAGATCAGCCCCTCCTCGCGGAGGCCGCGGTGGACCTTGTGGGCCGTCATGGCTGCGATGCCGAACTCTTCGGTGAGTTGGTTGATGGACGGGACGCGCGAGCGGGGCGGGTACGTGCCGTCCTTGATGCGCTGCCGGATCACTTCGGCGACTTGGCGCCAGCGTGGGATGTCAGGAGCGAATTCGACCACACAGGGACGCTACGTGTTCCAAGTGTTCGCTGCAATGTCCAGATTCCTTCGGTTCCTTAGTTATCTACGGGCTCTATAGATCTCTGCGCTACGCTCTCCGCGTCGTGGAAGACCCCGGCGACCGCTGGCACGGTCCCGGGGCATGGCCAACGCCTACGAGGAGCGTCGACATGCGCAACCTTATCCACCGCTGGTTCCGTCGGGTACGGCGGATTTCCGCCCCCGAAGCGCCGCCCGTGCCCGAGCCTCGCGCGGCAGAACCCGAACCCCGTACCTCGCAGGGCCCCACCTGCGGCGTCTACGTATGGGCCACCGCCCACGGCATCAACCTTGAGTCCCGCTCCCCACTGGGCATCTGCACCTGCTCGGAACGGGCGCACCAACCACTCCCCGCCATCGGCTCGTTCGTCGTGGACAAGCGGGACGGCAGCGTCGGGCAAGTCATGCGCAATGGTGGGTCGCAGCTCTTGCTGCGTGCGCCCTCCGGCGGGGGTGACTGGGAAGTGGACCCCGACACGATCCGGCCCGCCACCGAGGCCGAGCTGCTCAGCGCGAAGGTTCAGGCAGCCAACGCCGCCAGTAGGTGGGGGAAGTAGCCCGGACGTGACGGTAGCGGCCGCCCCTGCGGCCGCTACCCGTCGTTGCTTACTTGTCCTTGCGGACCTCGTTGCGGACCTTGGCGGTTACCTCGGCCATCTCCTTGCCGGCCATCACGTTGCCGGTGGAGGTGCTGCCTCCGTAGGGGCTGTTGCTCTTTGCGACCGCGTGCTTGACGGCGCCGATGGCGCTCGAATCGCCCCAGATGCACTCGGTGGCTTCGTTTGAGCTCGAAATGGTGCCCATGGTGACCGTGGTCTTCTTGGTTGCGCACTTCATGACCGCGCCGTCGAAGTCACTCGGGGAGAACTCTGTCCAGGGCGCGACCGTCTCGATCTTGATGCCCTGCATGGTCTCGGCGTTCTTCTTCTGGTTCTCTTCCGACTTCGCGATCATCGCGTCGACCGTCTTTGCCGGGTCGGAGAGCTCGCCGTACACGCCGATCACCGAGAGGTTCTGCTTCTCGGCGTTGGCGTAGGCACCCGAGACGCTGGTGCCGTTGGAGATCCCCAGCTCCTTGACCTTCGCGTTGTCCGTCAGGTCCTGAGTGCTCGTCTGCTTGGACCCCGGCGAGCTGACACTGCTCTTCGTGTACTTCCCGTCCAGCAGAGTGTCCGGCAGGACGATCGTGTACGGCTTGACGTCACCGCCGCCGCCCATGAAGTACACCGCACCCGCGATGAGCGCGCCCACGACCGCCACCGCGCCGATCGTGATGCCGATCGCCTTGCCCTTGCCGCCGCCCTGTGGCGGGACCGGCGGGGGGTACTGGCCGCCCGGGTAGCCCGGCTGGGGCTGCTGGGGGACGCCCCAGGGCTGCTGGGGCGCCTGGGGGGCGGCGCCGTACGGGGTGCCCGGGGGCGGCGGGGGCGGCGGCGGGTAACCGTAACCGGGCTGGCCGGCCGGGGCGCCCTGGCCGTACGGGCCCGGCTGCTGGGGCGGTTGGCCGTAGGGGCCCGGCTGGTTGTAGCTCATCGCGTCTCTCTTCGATCCGTGGGGGGACTCGTGTGACAGTCCCGCTATCCTTCCGGATCTCTTAGATGACTCTTGCCGCCGGGCGGCAACGGTTTCGGAACAGTTGTCACACAGTGGCGGCCACTTCGGGCGAATCGCCTACTTCGGCTTGCGGACCTCCTGGCGGATCCTGGCCGTGATCTCGGCCAGCTCCTCCGCGGATATCCCCTTGGCGTCGCCCTCGCCGCCGAAGGGCATGCTGGTCACCGAGGCGATGGTGCCCTTGTCCGCCCACAGGCACTGGCTGAGGGTCATCGAGGTGTTCTTGTCGCCGAAGGAGAAGGACGTCGTGTCGGCCTTGCACTTCAGGGCGATTCCGTCGAACCCGCGGGGACGGTAGTCCTTGTACGTGCCGCGTTCGGTCTTGCCGCCGAGGGGAGGCTTGCCGTTCCCGGCGCCGGCCTTCTCCTGCCCGGCCGCCATCCGGTCGAGCGTCTTCTCCGGGTCGGGGATCCTGCCGTACATGCCGACGACCTCCAGAGACCCGCGCTTGTCGCTCTGGTAGCCGGCGGCGTCGCCGTCGGCGTCCTCGATCCCGAAAGACTTCATCTGCGCGCGGTCCTTGGCGCTGATGTCCTCGGACTTCGCGGAGTCGGCGTCGTCCTTGTCCTTCTTGTACTCGCCGCCCAGCAGCGTCTCCGGCAGCTCGATCCTGTACGCCGCCGTGTCGTTGTCACTGCTGCCCACGAAGTACACCGCGCCCGCGATGAGCGCGCCCACGACCGCCACCGCGCCGATCGTGATGCCGATCGCCTTGCCCTTCCCGCCCCGCCGGTCCGGGATCGGCGGCGGCCATGGCGCGGGCCCGCCGCACCCCGGCTGCCCGTACGCCGCCGGCGGCGTCGGCGGTACCGGCTGCTGCTGGTTGTCGGTCATGGGACGTCCCCCCGCTTCTCTTTGTCGATAGAAGTCGGGGAACATCCTTTCTTGTCGCTTATCCGGCCCTTACTGCGGGGTCCGCGCCGCCCGCCGCAGCTGACCCGCCGCCTCCGCCGCCTCCGGGACGGCCGTCCGTTCGCCCAGCGCCGCGCCCACCACGCCCACCGTGCTGTGGTCCGCCCAGACGCAGTACGGGAGGGTCAGGGACACCCCGGGGCCGCCTTCGGCCGGGGTGAAGCTCACCGGCTGGCACTTCATGACGGCGCCGTCCACGCTCACCCGCTCCGGGCTGCCCACGACCTCCTCCCGCGCGCCGCTCCGCACCGGCTCCCGTCGGGCGTCCTCCGCCATCGCCTCGAACATGCCGTCCACGGCCCGCTCGGGATCCCTCACCTCGCCCCAGACGCCGCTGAACATCAGCTTTCCGCGGGGCGAGGAGTAGCCGGCCGTGATGCTGCCCGCGTCCCGTACCCCGAGGCTCCGCAGCCGCTCCAGGTGGTCCGTCCGGAACGTGCGGCCGACCGGCGAGTCCATCCGGAAGCCGGCCACGCGGTCCGGTGCCGTCAGCCGGTACCGCGCTCCGCCGGCCGCCTTGCTGCCGCCGCCCGTGAGGATCAGGAATCCGCCCAGAAGAGTGCACATCAGGACGAGCGAACCGATCACCACGCCGGCCACGACCCTGCCCCGGCCGGCGCCCCGCCGGTCCGGGACCGGCGGTGGCCACACGGCTGCGCCGTAGCCGTTCGGGCCGCCCGGCTGTGCGTAGGACCGGGCCGTGACCGGGAGCGGCTCGTACAGGGCGGCCTGCTGCTTGCTCATCGTTCTCTCGCCGCTTCTCTCGTTGCGTGGGCGTCATCCTCGCCGATCCCGCGGCAATCGATTCGAAACCCCCGCGTACGCCCCCTTAGAATTCACCCCGTGACCGACAACACTCAGCGCCCCGACAGCGGGCACGCCGACCGCACCCCCGACCTGCCGACCCAGTACGCGCCGGCCGACGTAGAGGGGCCGCTGTACGAGCGCTGGGTAGAGCGGGGCTACTTCGAGGCAGACGCCAAGAGCGAGAAGGAGCCCTACACGATCGTCATTCCGCCGCCGAACGTCACCGGTTCCCTCCACCTGGGCCACGCCTTCGAGCACACGCTGATCGACTCCCTCACGCGCCGCAAGCGCATGCAGGGCTACGAGGTCCTGTGGCAGCCGGGCATGGACCACGCGGGCATCGCCACGCAGAACGTGGTCGAGCGCGAGCTGGCCAAGGAGGGCAAGTCGCGCCACGACCTCGGCCGCGAGGCGTTCGTCGAGCGCGTCTGGCAGTGGAAGGGCGAGTCCGGTGGCCAGATCTCCGGGCAGATGCGCCGTCTGGGTGATGGTGTGGCCTGGAGCCGTGAGCGCTTCACCATGGACGAGGGTCTCTCCAAGGCCGTCCAGACGATCTTCAAGAAGCTCTACGACGACGAGCTGATCTACCGCGCCGAGCGCATCATCAACTGGTGCCCCCGCTGCCTCACGGCCATCTCCGACATCGAGGTGGAGTACCAGGACGACGAGGGCGAGCTCGTCTCCATCCGCTACGGCTCCGGGGACTCGGAGATCGTCGTCGCCACGACCCGCGCCGAGACGATGCTCGGCGACACCGCCGTGGCCGTCCACCCCGAGGACGAGCGCTACAAGCACCTCGTCGGCACCGAGATCGAGCTGCCGCTGACCGGCCGCCGCATCCCCGTCGTCGCCGACGAGCACGTCGACCCCGAGTTCGGCACGGGCGCCGTCAAGGTCACCCCGGCCCACGACCCGAACGACTTCGAGATCGGGCGACGCCACGACCTGCCGTCGATCACCGTTCTCGACGAGCACGGCGTGATCACCGCCCACGGCCCCTTCCTCGGCCTGGACCGCTTCGAGGCCCGCTCCGCGATCGTCGGCGCCCTGCGCGCCGAGGGCCGCATCGTCGCCGAGAAGCGCCCGTACACCCACTCCGTGGGCCACTGCTCGCGCTGCAAGACGACGCTGGAGCCGCGCCAGTCCATGCAGTGGTGGGTCAAGACCGCCCCGCTGGCCAAGGCCGCGGCCGACGCCGTCCGCGACGGCAAGGTCAAGATCCACCCGCAGGAGATGGAGAAGCGCTACTTCGACTGGGTCGACAACCTCCACGACTGGTGCATCTCGCGCCAGCTGTGGTGGGGTCACCGCATCCCGGTCTGGTACGGCCCCGACGGCGAGATGGTCTGCGTCGGCCCGGACGAGCAGCCGCCGGCCGGCGAGGGCTGGCACCAGGAGACCGACGTCCTCGACACCTGGTTCTCCTCCGGCCTGTGGCCCTTCTCCACCCTCGGCTGGCCCGAGAAGACCGAGAGCGTCGAGAAGTTCTACCCGAACTCCGTCCTCGTCACCGGCTACGACATCCTCTTCTTCTGGGTCGTCCGGATGATGATGTTCGGCCTGTACGCGATGGACGGCACTCCGCCGTTCCACACCATCGCCCTGCACGGCATGGTCCGCGACCAGTTCGGCAAGAAGATGTCGAAGTCCTTCGGCAACGCGGTCAACCCGCTCGACTGGATGGACAAGTACGGCTCCGACGCCGTCCGCTTCACCCTCGCCCGCGGCGCCAACCCCGGCGTCGACGTGCCGATCGGCGAGGACTGGGTCCAGGGCTCGCGCAACTTCGCGAACAAGATCTGGAACGCCACGCGCTTCGCGATGATGAACGGCGCCACGGTGGAGGGCGACCTGCCGCCCGCCGAGCAGCTGTCGGCCACCGACCGCTGGATCCTCTCGCGCCTCAACGCCGTCGTCGCCGAGGTGGACGCGCTCTACGACGACTACCAGTTCGCGAAGCTCTCCGACGCGCTGTTCCACTTCGCGTGGGACGAGGTCTTCGACTGGTACGTGGAGCTGTCCAAGACCACGTTCCAGAAGGGCGGCCCCGAGGCCGAGGCCTCGCGCCGCGTCCTGGGCGAGGTCCTCGACGTCACCCTCAAGCTCCTGCACCCGGTCGTGCCCTTCGTCACCGAGACGCTGTGGACCACGCTCACGGGTCGTGAGTCCGTCGTCATCGCCGACTGGCCGAAGGACAGTGGCTTCCGCGACGCCGCCGCCGAGCAGGAGATCGCCACGCTCCAGCAGGTCGTCACCGAGGTCCGCCGCTTCCGCTCCGACCAGGGCCTGCAGCCGGGCCAGAAGGTCCCGGCCCGCCTCGACCTGACCGGCACGGCGCTGGCCGCCCACGAGGACGCGATGCGTTCGCTGCTGCGCCTGCAGCCGGCCGGCGAGGGCTTCGCCGCGACCGCCTCGCTGCCGGTCGCGGGCGCGACCGTCGCCCTCGACCTGTCCGGCACGATCGACGTCGAGGCCGAGCGCAAGCGCCTCACCAAGGCGCTCGCCGCGGCCGAGAAGGACAAGGCCCAGTCCACGGCCAAGCTCGGCAACGAGGCGTTCCTGGCCAAGGCGGCGGAGGCTGCCGTGGAGAAGATCCGCAAGCGGCTGGAGACGGCCGACGCGGACATCGAGCGGATCAGTGCGCAGCTGGCGGCTCTGCCGCAGGGCTGAGCCGGTGCCCTTCGGGCTCTGAAACGGCCCCCGTGCTCATGAGCACGGGGGCCGTTTTGTGTGTGTCAGCTGTGGGCCGGTGGGGGCTTGTCGCGCAGTTCCCCGCGCCCCTTACGGGGCGCCCCCACGCGGCGGAGCCGCAGATCGACCCCGCCCCGCGCCCCTTGCGGGGCGCTGCACTGCGCTGCCGGAGCGCGAAGCGCTTAACGCGCCGCCCACGGCCTCGACCGGTTCGGGTCCCACATCGGGCCCCACGGGCCCTCCACCAGACCCTCGTCCTCCTCCGCAAGAGGGCGGCGGCGCCGCTTCCGGCGGTGCTGCGGCCAGCACAGCACGTACGCCGTCGACACCGCCACGAACCCGAGCCGGATCAGGCCCTTGGCCGACTCGTCCGGTACGGCGAACACGCTGCCGTACAGCACGATCAGTGCGATCCAGCTCCACCACGGCACGAGGCGCCGCTGCCCGCACACGTCCCACAGGAGCGTGCCGAGCAGCACCGAGGCCGTGTAGTACGTGTAGACGCTCGGGTCGAGGAGGATGCGGGCGTTCGCGCCCAGCAGGACGACCCCGGCCCAGCGGCCCCGCCACACCGCGACCGCACCCAGGGTGAGGCCGAGGGCGGCCTGGGCGGGGCGGGCCCAGTCGGGGGTCACGGGGGTGTTGCCGCCCAGCCAGCGCAGGGCGGAGGCCGGGCTGTTGGGGATGGTGAACTTCGCCGCGGCGAAGGAGTCCGGGGCCGCGACGAAGAACGGCAGCCAGGCGATGGCCAGCAGTGCCGCGCACCACAGGACCGCCTTCATCCAGCGGTCGCGGGGCAGGGCGAGGATCAGCGGCACGAAGGCCAGGGCCGTCGGCTTGGAGTCCATGGCCAGGGCCAGGCAGGCGCCGACGGCCGCCGGGTTGCAGCGGGTCAGGAACCAGACCGCCAGCGCCGTGAAGAACAGCGCCAGGACGTCGTCCAGGTGCCCGAACCGCACCGACACCTCGATCCACATCGGGATGAACGCCAGCCCCGCGATCAGCACGCGGCGCCGCAGCCGATCGTGGTTGGTGCCCGTGCCGAGGAAGTGGGTGGCGGCGCTGCGCCCCGCGAGCACCATGATGACCAGGCCCAGCACGGACATGAACGCCGCCGCCAGGAACTGGCCGGTGTGCTCGGAGAACGGGTTGAACAGGCCCGCCACCAGGAAGCTGATGGGGCCCATCTGCAGCTCGGGGTGGTGGGCGTAGAGGTTGAGCCCGCCGGTGCCGTCGCCCGACGCGCCCTGGTAGATCAGCTCGCCGCCGGTGCGCAGGTAGTGCCAGGAGAAGCCGCCGTTGGGTTCCACGACGGCGAACCACAGCACGGTCCACGCCGTGAGCAGCAGCAAGTGCATCCGTGTGCTGATTTCCGGTACCCGCACCCGTACAACGCTCCCGTTCCGCTGCCCGGACCTGCGCCGGACATGTGTCACCGGGGGTCAGATGGCGGAACGGGAGCATTGGTTGCCCCGAGGGCCACAAGTGTGACCCGGTTCATGGTTTGTTTGATGCGGCGTCAGCTCTCGATCGCGACCGGCCCCGAGGTGACCACCTCGGCGTTGCGCCGCGTCTTCGCCCAGCCGTTGCGGCCGCGCAGCATCCGCACGAAGCCGCGCGCCGACGCCGGGAAGAGGTGGTACGCGTACAGCCACAGCGCGAGGCCCCACAGCAGGGCGGACAGCAGCGAGTGGTCGGACGCGCGGTCCCGGCGGTAGACCGGGCCCCACAGCACGAACGGCAGCACGGAGACCACGGCCAGGCCCAGCACCAGCGGCCACAGCGCGAGCATGCCGCCGAACGCGGCGCCGAAGCCGTCCTCGGCCGCGGTCAGGCCCAGCAGGGCGAACATGACCGCGCACAGCGCGAGGGTCACCAGGTGGGCGACCGGCTGGAGGAAGGTGTAGAGCGTCTCCAGGACGCCCTTGCCGCCGTAGTGGCGGGAGGAGACGATGCGCGGCGCGTAGCGGACGCACTGCAGGTTGCCCTGCGCCCAGCGGGTGCGCTGGGTGAGGAAGCGGCGGGCGTGCGGCAGGCCCTCCTGGGAGACCCAGGTGTCGGCTATGTGGGATATCCGGTCACCGCCCAGGATCATGTGCAGGCCCAGCTCGTAGTCCTCCAGGAGCGCGCCGCGCTGCCAGGGGCGGCGCTCGGCGGCGGCGATCCGGTCCAGCGCGGCGAGCCGGGTGAACTGGCCGTTGCCGCCGAGGCCCACGGAGCCGGTGCGGCCGCGCAGCAGCTGCATGCCGGCGTTGGAGACGGAGAACTCCATGTCCTGCATGCGGACGAGGAGACGGGCGAAGGCGTTGCGGAGGCGGCCGCGGTCCTCGCCGAGCGGGCGGGGGTCGCCGGCGTTGCGCATGCGCACGCTGACCTGCACGCCGCCGGTCTCCGGGTCGCCGAAGCCGGCGGGGCCGCTCACGCGCTCCAGCGCGTGCGGGTCGAGCTGGCCGTCGGCGTCGATGACGCACACGACGACGCGCTCGCGGTCGGCGTCCTTGGAGAGGAACTGGTTCAGCTCGTCGTACGCGGCGTTGAGCGCGGCGCCCTTGCCCTGGCGGGCATGGGGGCGGACCCGGCTGACGAGGTGCACGCGGCGGTCCGTCTCGGCGCGGGCGGCGACGATGGCGCCGGTGCGGTCGTCGCTGTCGTCGTCGATGACCCACACGTGGGCGCGGGGGTGGTCGGCGCGCAGGCGCTCGACGGTGGTGCCGACGACCGCCTCCTCGTCCCGGCACGGGACGAAGAAGTGCCAGTCGAAGGCGTCGGCGTCGCCGTTCTCCGCCTCGGGGCGGCGGAGGTAGGCGTGGCGGGCGCCGGCCCAGTAGAGGAGGAAGCAGGCGAGGAGGAAGAAGGGGAAGACGAGGAAGAGGGGGCTGGAGAACACGGGTTTTACTCCGGGGGGCTTCGGCGGGTACGGCACCGCCGGTCACGTGCGTGGGGGGTTGCTCGCCGTTGCGCGGAGGAGAGGCCCCGGCCCCGCCCTTTCCCCGTTTCGTCCTCAGCCGCCGGACGGCTGGATGGTGCCTGGCCGGGCACTCTCAGCCCGTCCGGCGCTTGAGGACGAGCGCGTTCAGCGCGATGCGGGGTCCGGGGCGGAGCCCCGGTTACGGGAAGGGGCGGGGTGGGGGAGAGGCCCTACGCGGCCGCGGCCAGCTCCTGCGGCGCGCCGATCGCCGTCAGCAGTGCGACGATGCGGTCCGACGCCAGGCCGTCCCCGAAGGGGCTCGGCAGGGACGCGAGGCGGGACAGGCCCTGCGGGCCTTCCGCGAGGCGGCGCCGGGCGGCCCGCCCGATCTCCGCACCCGGCTCCACCAGGTCCGCGAAGTCCGCCATCGCCTCCGGCCGCTCCGTGGAGCGCCGCACGACGACCAGCGGGCGGCCGAGCACGGTGCACTCCTCCTGGATGCCGCCCGAGTCGGAGACCAGCAGCGCCGCGTGCCGGGCCAGGGCGAGGAACTCGCCGTAGCCGAGGGGGCGGGTGACGGTCAGGCCCGTCAGCAGGCCCTCCAGGCCGGCGGCCGCCAGCCGGGCCCGGGTCCGCGGGTGCAGCGGCACGACGACCGGCCGGCCGTCGGCCACGAGCGCGGCGAGCTCGGTGAAAATGGCGCGCAGGGCCTCGGGGGAGTCGGTGTTCTCGGGGCGGTGGACCGTGGCCAGGACGTACGAGTCGGCGGTCAGGCCGTGCCGCTCCAGCAGCTCCGCGCGCTCGGCCGCGGACGGCAGCTGGCCGTGCACCGCCTCGACCACGGTGTTGCCGGTGACGGCGATGCGGGCGTCGTCGACGCCCTCCGCGAGGAGGTTGGCGCGGTTGTCCTCGGTGGCCGCGCACAGGACGTCCGCGATGCGGTCGATGAGGACGCGGTTGTGCTCCTCGGGCATGTTGCGGTCGTGGCTGCGCAGGCCGGCCTCGACGTGCAGCAGCGGGATGCCGCGGGCGTTCGCGGCGAGCGCGCCGGCGAGGGCCGCGTTGGTGTCGCCCTGGACGACGACGGCGAGCGGCGGCTCGGCGGTGAAGAGGTCGTCGAGCTGGGCGAGGGCACTGGAGATCTGGACGGCGCGCGGCTGTCCGCCGACCCCGGTCAGGAAGGTCGGCTCGGGCAGGCCCAGCTCGGTCAGGAAGCGGCCGGACAGTTCCTCGTCGTAGTGCTGACCGGTGTGCACCAGGTGGGCGGCGGGGCCCAGGAGGCGTACGAGGTCGGTGAGCTTGACCAGCTCGGGGCGGGTGCCGAGGACGACGGCGACGCTACGGACGGGCAGGGACTGCACGAGGTGACTCCTGGGGCCGACGGGCTGCTGACAGCTCACGACCTTGCGGTGCCTCGGTTGCACCCCCGGGGTGCCTTCGGTTGCCCGACGGTTGCGAAACCGGAATCGGGGCGGAAATCGGGCTAGAAGGGACTTTCGTCCTCGTCCGGGGCGGGACCTTCGTCCCCGCCGTCGGCCCGGTAGCGGTAGCCCAGGCCCCGTACGGCCTCCAACGGGTCCGCGGCCTCGTCGCCGGCGGCCTGCCGCAGCTTGCGCCGCAGCCGCAGGACGGCGAACTTCACCCGCTCGCGGCCGGTGCCCTCGGGGTCGTCCCACACCCGGTCGAGCAACTGGTCGGTGGTGATCACCCGGCCCCGGTTGCGGACGAGCACCTGCAGCAGCCGGTACTCGATGTCGCTGAGCCGGGCCTCGTGGCCCTGCCAGACCGCCGAGCGCCGCTCGGGCACGAGCCGCAGCCCGTCGTCGAAGGAGTCGCCGGCCCAGCGGGTGGGCGCGGTGCGGCGCAGCAGCGCCTCGACGCGGGCGAGCAGCTCGTCATTGCCGAAGGGCTTGGGCAGGTAGTCGTCGGCGCCGGCGCGCAGGCCGCGGACCCGGTCGGTCTCGGCGCCGCGGGCGGTGAGCAGCAGGACGGGCAGGTCGCTCAGGTCGCGGGTGCGCTCCAGCACTTCCCAGCCGTTGAGCTGCGGCAGCCCGATGTCCAGGAGCATGAGGGCGGGGCGCTCGGCGAACAGCAGCCGCAGCCCGTCGCGGCCGTTGTCGGCGTGGGCGACCTCGTAGCCGGCGCGGGTGAGGAGGGTGCGCAGGGCGAGGGAGAGGTCGGGGTCGTCCTCGACGACGAGCACGCGGGTCACGCGTCCGCCCTCCCGGCGGGTCCGCCCCGGTCGTTTGCGCCGTCCTCGTCCGGGGGATCCCCGGGCCCCTCCACCGGCAGCCGGATCAGGAAGGCCGCGCCCCCGTCCGCCGCCTCGCCGACGGTGATCGTGCCGCCGTGCAGCCGGACGATGGCGCGGCTGATGGCGAGGCCGAGGCCGGTGCCGGGATATCCGCCCGTACGCGCGTTCGGTGCCCGTACGAAACCATTGAAGATCTCCTCCCGGAATTCCTCCGGGACACCGATTCCGGTATCGGCGACTTCGATCTCCCAGAACTCTCCGCGCGGCGCCGCCGTGACCGAGATCCGGCCACCCGCGGGGGTGTATTTCGCGGCATTCTCCAGAAGATTGGCCAGGACGTTCTGCAGCCGGTGCCGGTCACCGCGCAGGACGGGTCCGGGGGTGCACTCCAGAACGGTGAACAATCCCGCCTCCTGCGTCGTGCTCATCCGGTCGAGGACGGCGTCCTGCAGCATCCGGTCCACCTCCACGTCGCCGAATTCCAGCTCCAGGCCGGCGGTGGCCCGCATCCGGGTGGTCAGCAGCAGGTCGGCGATCACCCGCTGCATGCGGTCGGCGTTGCGCCGGATGGCGTCCAGGAAGGAGGCCTGCTCGTCGGTGAGGGCGCCGAAGGAGGGGTCGGTGAGCAGCTCGCAGAAGCTGATCACGGAGGTGAGGGGCGTGCGCAGCTCGTGGGAGGCGGCGGCCGTGAAGGCGTTGCGCTGCCGGGCCAGCTCGGTGAGCGCCACGTTGTCGCGCTCCAGGTCCCGCTCGCGCCGCTTGCGCTCGGTGACGTCCTCGTACGTCCACAGGGCGCCCAGGTAGGCGCCCTCGTGGCGGAGCGGCTCGATCACGCGGCGGACGGTGCGGCCGTCGGGGAGGGGCAGCTCGGCCGTCCGGTGGACGTGGTGGCGGGCCGGGATCCCGCCGGCCCGGACCCCGGTGCCGAACATGCCGGTGAACCTCCGGTTGGCCGCGAGCACCCGGTCGTCCGGGCCCTGCACGGCGGCGCCTCCGGGCAGCGCCTCCAGCAGCGCGTCCAGCAGCGTCCGCCACCGGTCGTCGTCCTCGTTCACCACCGGGCTCCCGTACAGAAAGAGGCATAAAGGTCTTAAGAGGCCTTCCGGGAAAACCGTAGGACAAGGCCGCCGGGCCTGCCGCCCGCGCTGTCGTACCCCCTCCGTAGACTGGTCCGCGTGAGCGAGCGCCCCCTGAACGACGACAACGGCAGCACCGGCCCCGACGACAATGACCGTTTCGAGGAAATTGTCGATGCCGAGACCGACCGCGACCCCGACCTCGCCGTCATCGAGGCCGGCAGCCGGACCCTGCGCGCCCAGGCCGGGCCGCCGCAGGGCGACATCCCCGCCCGGCCCGAGGACCCCGAGACCGACCGCGCGCTGCGCGAGGTCGAGACCGAGCTCGCCGGCCGCTGGGGCGAGACCAAGCTCGACCCCTCGCTGGTCCGCATCGAGGCCCTGATGGACATCCTGGGGCAGCCGCAGCGCGCCTACCCCGCGATCCACATCACCGGCACCAACGGCAAGACCAGCACGGCCCGCATGATCGAGTCGCTGCTGGGCGCCTTCGACCTGCGCACCGGCCGGTACACCAGCCCGCACGTCCAGTCGATCACCGAGCGCATCAGCCTCGACGGCGCCCCGATCTCCGCCGAGCGCTTCATCGAGACGTACCAGGACATCAAGCCGTACGTGGAGATGGTCGACGACCGCGAGGACTACCGCCTGTCGTTCTTCGAGGTCATGACCGCCATGGCCTACGCGGCCTTCGCCGACGCCCCGGTCGACGTGGCCGTCGTCGAGGTCGGCATGGGCGGCACCTGGGACGCGACGAACGTGGTGGACGCCTCCGTCGCCGTCGTCACCCCCATCTCGCTCGACCACACCGACCGCCTCGGCGCCACCCCCGGTGACATCGCCGGCGAGAAGGGCGGCGTCGTCAAGCAGGACGCCACCGTCGTCCTCGCCCAGCAGCCGGTCGACGCCGCACAGGTGCTGCTCAAGCGCGCGGTCGACGTCGACGCCACCGTGGCCCGCGAGGGCATGGAGTTCGGCGTCGTCTCCCGCGAGGTCGCCGTCGGCGGCCAGCTGCTGACGCTGCGCGGCCTCGGCGGCGAGTACCCCGAGCTCTTCCTGCCGCTCTACGGCGCCCACCAGGCGCACAACGCCGCGGTCGCCCTGGCCGCCGTCGAGGCGTTCTTCGGCATCGGTGCGCAGCACGCCCGCACGCTCGACATCGACACCGTCCGCCGCGCCTTCGCGCAGGTCAGCTCCCCGGGCCGGCTGGAGGTCGTGCGCCGCAGCCCCACCGTCGTGCTGGACGCCGCGCACAACCCGGCCGGCGCGCAGGTCACGGCCGAGGCGATCACCGAGGCGTTCGGCTTCAGCCGGCTCATCGGCGTCGTCGGCGCCAGCGCCGACAAGGACGTCCGCGGCCTGCTGGAGGCCTTCGAGCCGGTCTTCGCCGAGGTCGTCGTCACCCGCAACTCCACCCCGCGCTCCATGGACCCCGACGAGCTCGCGGCCATCGCCGTCGAGGTCTTCGGCGCCGAGCGCGTCCAGGTCGAGCCCCGGCTGGACGACGCCCTGGAGGCCGCGATCACCCTCGCGGAGGAGGAGTCCGAGTTCTCGGGCGCGGGCGTCCTGGTGACCGGCTCGGTGATCACGGTCGGCGAGGCCCGGCTGCTCCTCGGGAAGGGCTGATCATGAGAACGCTGTGCGCCGGCACTCTCATCGGTGAATTCTTCGTCATCGGGTTCGCCGGTCTGGTCGCCATGCAGATGTCCGGCCTGTCGACCGGCACGGTGTGGGCCGTCAGCGGCACCGCGATGGCCGTGAGCGTGCTGCTGTGCGGCATGCTCACCCGCCCGGGCGGCGTCCAGCTGGGCTGGCTGCTGCAGATCGGGCTGGTCCTGAGCGGCTTCATCGTCCCGATGATGTTCATCCTCGGGGTGGTCTTCGGCGGCCTGTGGTGGGCCTCGGTGCACTTCGGCCGGAAGATCGACGAGGCGAAGGCCCGCTTCGCGGCGGCCGCGGCGGCTGACGCCGGGTAGCCCGTATCCGGCGGCCGGGTGCCGTACGGGCCCCGGTGCCCGGGCCGTCGGCTCCGCGCAGGCGGACGCGGTCCGCCGGACGCCGTGCGCGGCGCCCGGCGGGTGGTGGCGGTCCGGGTGCCGCTCCCGCGCCGCGCACCTGTACCCTCTGGCCCACCAGAACGATCGCCCGCAAGGAGCCGCAGTATGAGCCAGCGCACCCTCGTCCTTCTCAAGCCCGACTGCGTCCGGCGCAAGCTGACCGGCGAGGTCATCGCCCGCATCGAGCGCAAGGCCGGATGGACGATCAGCGCGCTGGAGCTGCGCACCCTCGACCGCGACACCCTCGCGCAGCACTACGCCGAGCACGAGGGCCGGGACTTCTACGAGCCGCTGATGGGCTTCATGTCCTCCGGCCCCGTCGTCGCCATGGTCGTCGAGGGCGAGCGCGTCATCCAGGGCGTGCGCGCCCTGGCCGGCCCGACGGACCCGATTTCGGCCGCCCCGGGATCCATCCGTGGTGACTTCGGCACCATCACGCGCGAGAACCTCATCCACGCCTCGGACTCCGAGGAGTCGGCCGAGCGGGAAATCAAGATTTTCTTTCCCGGCCTCGCCTGATAGCGCATCAGGCCCGGAGCCTTTCCGATCAGGGGCGACCGATTTTCTTTCGGTCGCCCCTGGCATATGCGTGGCGAACGAGGGAACCTCTCACTCCGACACGACGTCACCATTACTGGGGGAAGCTCCACTTCCGCCGACAATGGCGGAGGAACCCTCGCGCCGCGTTCGACCGGTCGAGACTACGATGAGAGCTTCCGCGCCCGCCGCGCACCGCACACCCTGCCGACCGCAAGTAAGCAATCGCTCACTCCAGCTGGGAAGGCCAGACGTATCCTCATGGGGAACAACATGTCGTTCATCGGCCGTGACATGGCTGTCGACCTCGGGACCGCCAACACGCTGGTGTACGTCAGAGGCCGCGGAATCGTCCTCAACGAGCCATCCGTCGTCGCCATCAACACCAACACCGGCGGCATCCTCGCGGTGGGTGCCGAGGCGAAGAAGATGATCGGCCGCACCCCGGGCAACATCGTCGCGGTCCGGCCGCTGAAGGACGGCGTGATCGCCGACTTCGAGATCACCGAGCGCATGCTCCGCTACTTCATCCTCAAGATCCACAAGCGGCGCTGGATGGCCCGGCCCCGCGTCGTGGTCTGTGTGCCCTCCGGCATCACCGGCGTCGAGCGGCGCGCCGTCATCGAGGCGTCCACCCAGGCCGGCGCCCGTCAGGTGCACATCATCGAGGAGCCGATGGCCGCCGCGATCGGCTCCGGCCTCCCCGTCCACGAGGCCACCGGCAACATGGTCGTCGACATCGGCGGCGGCACCACCGAGGTCGCGGTCATCTCCCTCGGCGGCATCGTCACCGCCCAGTCCATCCGCGTCGCCGGCGACGAGCTCGACAACGCGATCATCCAGCACATCAAGAAGGAGTACAGCCTCCTCCTCGGTGAGCGCACCGCCGAACAGATCAAGATCACCATCGGCTCGGCCTACGACCTGGAGCAGGACGAGCACACCGAGATCCGCGGCCGGGACCTGGTCAGCGGCCTGCCCAAGACCGTCGTCATCTCCGCCGCCGAGGTCCGCAAGGCCATCGAGGAGCCGGTCAACTCCATCGTCGACGCCGTCAAGACCACCCTCGACAAGTGCCCGCCCGAGCTCTCGGGTGACGTCATGGACCGCGGCATCGTTCTCACAGGCGGCGGCGCCCTCCTGCGCGGCCTCGACGAGCGGCTGCGCCGGGAGACCGGCATGCCGATCCACATCGCCGAGGACCCGCTGGACTCCGTCGCACTGGGCTCCGGCAAGTGCGTCGAGGAGTTCGAGGCCCTCCAGCAGGTCCTCGACGCCCAGCCGCGGCGCTGACGCGCCCGCTCCTGCGGGCGGGTACGCCGGGACCGCGGCGGCAGGCGGTGCTCCGGCGCCGTGTCGCCGCCCCGGAGTGCCGTTCCGGACCGTCGCCCGGGGCCGCCTCCCGGGGTGCCGCGCCCGGCGCGTTCCACCTGCCGGGGGACCGGTGCCACCCCCTTGGCCGGGGGTGGCGCCAAAGGCACCCTGCGTACCACCGCTGCCGGGAAACAACCTGATATACAGGCACAACGCTCCGGATGACCGGCCCGCCCCGCAGCCCGCCGGTCCTACGAGAAGGGCACGCCGCCGCACGTGAGGGACACACGAGAGAGCCGGCTGCTGCTGGTGCTGCTGGTCGCCATCGCCTTCGCACTGATCACGGTCGACATCCGTGGCGGTGAGCGGTCCCCGCTCGACGGCGTCCGGCACGCGGCGGCCTCCGTCTTCGGGCCCGTCGAGAAGGGCGTCGCCTCCGCGGTCGACCCCGTCGGCAACGCCGTGGCGGCCGTGCGTGACTCCGACGAGCGGCACAACCGCATCAGCGCCCTGGAGCGCGAGAACACCAGTCTCAAGCAGCGGCTCGGCAGCGACGCCCGCAACCGCGGCCGGGCCGCCGAGCTCGACGCCATGCTGGGGACCGCCGGCCGCGGCCAGTACGGCATCAAGGGCGCCCAGGTCATCGCCATAGGCGCGGCCCAGGGCTTCTCCTGGACCGTCACCATCGACGCCGGCAGCCGCGACGGCATCAAGCGCGACATGACCGTCCTCAACGGGGACGGCCTCGTCGGCCGCGTCACCACCGTCGCCCGCGACACCGCGACCGTACTGCTCGCCAACGACCCCAAGTTCACCGTCGGCACCCGCATGGAGAAGAGCGGCGAGCTCGGCTTCGCCAACGGCCAGGGCGCCGGCGTCCTGCGCGTCGAACTGCTCAACGGCAAGGCGGCCGTCAAGCCCGGCGACCGGCTCGTCACCTTCGGCTCCAGCCGCGACAAGCCGTTCGTGGCCGGTGTCCCCGTCGGCGAGGTCACCCGCGTCGAGCCCGCCGGCGGCAGCCTCACCCGCACCCTCCAGGTCCGCCCCTTCGTCGGCTACAGCAAGCTCGACATCGTCGGCGTCGTCGTCGAACCCCCGCGCACCGACCCCCGCGACACCGTGCTGCCGCCCAAGCCGGAAGCGCCCAAGCCCACGCCCACCGTGACCGTCACGGTCACGCCCTCCGCGAGCGCCAAACCCGAGGACTGACCGATGCGCCTCAACCGGATCCTGCTCTCGACCGCGCTCGTGGTGGTCGCCCTCGTCGTGCAGGTCACCGTCCTGGCACGGCTCCATCTGCCGGGCGCCGTCCCCGATCCGCTCCTCCTCGTCGTGGTCGGGCTCGCCCTCGTCCACGGCCACACCAACGGCGCGGTCGTCGGCTTCGCCGCCGGCCTGCTGGCCGACCTCGCCCCGCCCGCCGACCACGCCACCGGCCGGTACGCCCTCGTGCTGTCCGTCATCGGCTACCTCGTCGGCCTCGTCCGGCCCGAGACGGGCAAGCTGCGCTCGGCCACCGTGCCCATGCTCGTCGTCGTGGCCGCGGCCGTCGGCTCCACGCTGCTCTACGCGGGCGTCGGCTCCCTCGTCGGCGACACCGCCGCGCGCAACGTCGGCCTCACCAGCCTCGTCTTCACCGCGGCCCTCTACGACCTGCTGCTCGCGCCCTTCGTCGTCCCGCTCGTCATGGCCATGGCCCGGCGCGTCCAGAACGACCCGCTGACCGCCGACGGCCCCAGCACGATGGGGGGATCGCGCGCGGGCCGCGTGGGCGGCCAGCGCACGGGCATGCGGACGGGGCTGCGCCGGCCGGGCCGGATGAGGGGAGTGAAGCGGCTGTGAGCAACCTGCCTGACTCCGGGCGGACCTCCCGCGTCACCATCCGCCTCATCGTCATCCAGATCCTCGTCTTCTCCCTCCTCCTCACCCTCGCCGGCAGGCTCTGGTACCTCCAGATCCGCAACGGCGACGAGTACACCGCCGAAGCCGCCGACAACCACATCCAGCAGGTCGTCGCCCCCGCCACCCGCGGCTCGATACTGGACGCCCGCGGCGTCCCCCTCGCCGACAACGAGACCCGCCTCGTCGTCTCCGCGAGCCGCACCGACCTGATGAAGATGAAGGACCGCGGCCGCACCGTCCTCGCCCGCCTCGCCGGCGTGCTGAACATGAAGACCGAGGACGTCGCCGCCAAGGTCCGGCTCTGCGACGCCAAGACCCCCAAGCCCTGCTGGGCCGGCTCGCCCTACCAGCCCATCCCCATCACCGACGAGGCCACCACCCAGCAGGCCCTGCAGATCCGCGAGCGCGCCGAGGACTTCCCCGGCATCACCGCCGAACCCACCGCCGTCCGCCGCTACGCCGGACCCGGCGGCTCCAACACCGCCCAGGTCCTCGGCTACCTCTCGCCCGTCACCGACGAGGAGATCACCAAGGCCAAGGCCGGCCGCTCCCCGCTGCTGCGCTCCGACCAGGTCGGCCGCTCCGGCCTGGAGCGCCAGTACGACTCGCAGCTGCGCGGCAAGGCCGGCGTCACCCGCTACGAGGTCGACAACCTCGGCCGCGTCATCGGCAAGGCCAAGAGCGACAAGGCCGTCCCCGGCGCCAACCTCGTCACCAGCATCGACGCCCGCGTGCAGGCCATAGCGGAACGCGAGCTGGACCAGGCGATGAAGGACGCCCGCAAGGAGACCGACCGGAACACCGGCACCAACTACAAGGCGGACGCCGGTGCCGTCGTCGTCATGGAGGCGAAGACCGGCCGCGTCGTCGCCATGGCCTCCAACCCCACCTACGACCCCAACGCCTGGGTCGGCGGCATCTCCGCCAAGGACTACCAGAACCTCACCGGCAAGGACTCCGGCTTCCCGCTGCTCAACCGCGCCATCCAGGGCCAGGCCGCCCCCGGCTCGATCTTCAAGGTCATCTCCGCCACCGCCGCCGTCAAGGCCGGCTACGCCTTCGACGACAACTACAACTGCTCGGCCTCGTACAGCATCGGCAGCCAGGTCTTCAAGAACTTCGAGTCCAAGGGGTACGGCCCCATCAACCTCGGCCGCGCCCTGGAGGTCTCCTGCGACACCGTCTTCTACGACCTGGCCTACCGCCAGTGGCAGAAGGACGGCGGCAACAACCCCAAGCACCCCGCCGACTGGTTCTACAAGACCGCGCACGAGTTCGGCCTCGGCAAGGAGACCGGCATCGACCTCCCCAACGAGGTCACCGGCCGCGTCCCCGACCGCGAGTGGAAGAAGAACTACTGGGAGGCCAACAAGGACTCCTGGTGCAAGCAGGGCAAGACCGACACCAGCTACGCCGGCCAGATCGCCAAGGAGAACTGCGAGTCCGGCATGCGCATGCGCGCCGGTGACTCCGTCAACTACTCCATCGGGCAGGGCGACACTCTTGTCACCCCCCTGCAGATGGCCACCATCTACGCCGCCATCAGCAACGGCGGCACCCTCTGGAACCCCACCGTCGGCAAGGCCGTCATCAGCCCCGACGGCCGCACCGTCCACGAGATCGAGCCGCGGTCCCACGGCAGGCTGCCGTTCGACAAGAGGACGCGCGACCAGATCGACGGCGCCCTCGCCGGCGTGGCCACCCAGGGCACCGCCGCCTGGCGCTTCGAGGGATGGCCCCAGAAGGAGATCCCGATGCACGCCAAGACCGGCACCGCCGAGGTCTACGGCAAGCAGACCACCTCCTGGTTCGCCACCTACACCGGCGACTACGCCGTCGTCATGACGATCTCCCAGGGCGGCACCGGCTCCGGCGCCTCCGGCCCCGCCGTGCGCAACATCTACAACGCCCTCTACGGAGTCGACGAGAAGGGCAAGATCGACGCCAAGAAGGCGCTCCTGCCCCACCCGGAGACCGGACTGCCGAAGATCCAGAAGGACGGCACCATCGAGGCCCAGCCCATCGAGCCGCCCCAGCCCAGCCCCTCGGCCCGGAAGGAGGAGCAGGACTCGTGACCACCACCGGCGGCTACCGCGCCCGCCGCTACAGCCCCGAGCGCTCCGCCTGGGGCCGCCTCACCGCCCGCGACTCCGTCCTGCGCCGCCTCGACTGGGTGATGGTCTGGGCCGCCCTCGCCCTCTCCGGCATCGGCACCCTCCTCGTCTACTCGGCCACCCGCAACCGCACCGAGCTCAACCAGGGCGACCCGTACTACTTCCTGCTCCGCAACATCCTCAACACCGGCATCGGCCTGGGCCTGGCCGTCGGCGCCGTCTGGGTCGGCCACCGCGCCCTGCGCGGCGCCGTCCCCATCCTCTACGCCATCTCCGTCCTGCTCACCGTCGCCGTCCTCACCCCGCTCGGCGCCACCATCAACGGCGCCCGGTCCTGGATCCAGCTCGGCGGCGGCTTCTCCCTCCAGCCCTCCGAATTCACCAAGATCACCATCGCGCTGGGCATGGCGATGCTGCTCTCCGCCAAGGTCGACGCCGGCGAGCGGCTCCACCCCGACCACCGCACCGTCGTCGAGGCCCTCGGCCTCGCCGCCCTGCCGATCCTGATCATCCTGCTGATGCCCGACCTCGGCTCCGTGATGGTGCTCGTCGTCATCGTCCTCGCCGTGCTCCTGGCCTCCGGCGCGTCCAACCGCTGGATCGCCGGCCTGATCGGCACCGGCGTCCTCGGCTGCATCCTCATCTGGCAGCTCGGCGTCCTCGACGAGTACCAGATCAACCGCTTCGCCGCCTTCGCCAACCCCGCGCTCGACCCCTCCGGCGTCGGCTACAACACCAACCAGGCCCGCATCGCCATCGGCTCCGGCGGCCTCCTCGGCTCCGGCCTCTTCCACGGCTCCCAGACCACCGGCCAGTTCGTGCCCGAGCAGCAGACCGACTTCATCTTCACCGTCGCCGGGGAGGAGCTCGGCTTCGTCGGCGCGGGCGCGATCATCTTCCTCGTCGGCGTCGTCATCTGGCGCGCGTGCCGGATCGCCCGCGAGACCACGGAGCTCTACGGGACGATCGTGGCGGCCGGGATCGTCGCCTGGTTCGCCTTCCAGTCCTTCGAGAACATCGGCATGACGCTCGGGATCATGCCGGTCACGGGCCTGCCGCTGCCGTTCGTGTCGTACGGGGGGTCGTCGATGTTCGCGGCGTGGATCGCGATCGGACTCCTGCAGTCGATCAAGGTCCAGCGACCGGTCTCGGCGTAAAGCCGACCGGGACGACCTGGACGCTACGGCCGGGGCGGCCGGGGATTCCGCCGGACTCCCGCCGTCGTGGTGATGCGCCGCTGCGGCGGAAAAAATGCCCGCCGCCGCGGCGCGCAACCACAGCGGCGCTGACCGGCGGTGCCGAGCCGGCCCCAGCCCGGCGTCAAGGCCGAACCCGCCGCAGCCCGGCGTAAACAGGACTGCCCCATAGGACACACCCGCACTAGATTCGGCACTATGGCGGACACTCTGCGCGAGATCGAGCGGAAGTACGAAGCCGGGCCCCACGCCGGAGGCGCCACGCTGCCCGACCTGAGCCGCGTCGCGGGCGTCGCGGCCGTCACCGGCGAAGTGACGCACGAACTCGACGCCGTCTACTACGACACCGCGGACCGGCGCCTCGCCGCGGCCGGCATCACCCTGCGCCGCCGCACCGGCGGCGAGGACGAGGGCTGGCACCTCAAGCTCCCCGTCGCCCCCGGGGTGCGGGACGAGGTCCGGGCGCCCCTCTCGCCGGACGTGCCGCGCGCCCTCGCCGCCCTCGTCCGGGCCCGCGTCCGGCACGCCGCGCTCGTCCCCCTCGTCCGCATCCGCTCCCGCCGCACGGTCAGCCGGCTCCTCGACGCGCGGGGCACGCTCCTCGCCGAGGCCAGCGAGGACCGGGTCAGGGCCGACCGGCTCGGCGACGGCGGCCGCAGCGCCCGCTGGACCGAGTTCGAGGTCGAACTCGGCGGCGGCACCGACCCCGCCTTCCTCGACACCGTCGACAAGCGCCTCCGCAAGGAGGGCCTGCACCCCTCCGACGCGCCGTCGAAGCTGGCCAGGGCGCTGCGGGAGACGGGGGAGGAGCAGCAGCAGAAGAAGCCCGCGCGGAAGCCCGCCACCGCCGGCGACCACGTCCTCGCCTACGTGCGCGAGCAGATCGGCGCCCTGCTCGCGTACGACACCGCCGTCCGCCGCGACGCCGAGGACTCCGTCCACCAGATGCGCGTCGCCACGCGCCGCCTGCGCAGCGCCTTCCGCACGTACGGCGGCGTCCTGGACCGCAAGGTCACCGACCCGCTCGGCGCGGAGCTGAAGTGGCTGGCCGAGGAGCTCGGCGCGGACCGGGACCGCGAGGTCGTCACCGCCCGCCTGAAGGACGGCCTCGCCGGGCTGCCGGTCACGCTCGTCCTCGGGCCCGTCCGCGCCCGCCTGCGCGTCTACGCGGCCGGCCGCGCCAGGGGCTCCCGCAAGCGTGTCCTCGCCCTCCTCGACGGCGAGCGGTACCTCGCCCTCCTCGACGCGCTCGACGCCCTCCTCGCCGACCCGCCGCTGCGGAGGGCCGCCGCGCGCCCCGCGCCGGAGGTCCTGGCCGGGGCCGTCCTGCACGACTACGAGCGGCTGGCCGGCCGCGTCGAGAAGGCCCTGGGCACCGGTCCCGGTCCCGCGCGCGACACCGCGCTCCACGAGGCCCGCAAGGCGGCCAAGCGCGCCCGCTACGCCGCCGAGGCCGCGAGGCCGGCCCTCGGCAAGCCCGCCAAGCGCTTCACGTCCCGCATGAAGGACGTCCAGACGCTCCTCGGAGAGCACCAGGACAGCGTCATGACCCGCACCGCCCTGCGCGCGCTCGCGGTCCGGGCCCACGCGGCGGGGGAGAGCACGTTCACCCTGGGGCTGCTGTACGGGCGCGAGGAACAGCGCGCGGCCGGGTACGAGCGGGAGCTGCCGGGCCTGTGGCGCAAGGCCTCCCGCAAGCGGTACCGGGCCGATCTGCGGTCGTGAGGGTCCGCTCCGCGGGCACGTTACCCTTGAGGGTCACCCCCTTCCGCTCATGAGAGACATTGCGATGCCTGTCGAGTCGGTCTTCCCGCGCCTCGAAGCTCTCCTCCCGCACGTGCAGAAGCCCATTCAGTACGTCGGTGGCGAGCTGAACTCCACCGTCAAGCCCTGGGACGAGTGCGACGTCCGCTGGGCCCTGATGTACCCGGACGCGTACGAGGTCGGCCTGCCCAACCAGGGCGTCATGATCCTTTACGAGGTCCTCAACGAGCGGGAGGGCGTCCTCGCCGAGCGCACGTACAGCGTGTGGCCGGACCTCGAGGAGCTCATGCGCGAGCACGAGGTCCCGCAGTTCACCGTGGACAGCCACCGGCCGGTCAAGGCGTTCGACGTCTTCGGCCTGAGTTTCTCCACCGAGCTGGGCTACACCAACATGCTCACGGCCCTGGACCTCGCGGGCATCCCGCTGGAGTCCAAGGACCGCACGATCGACGACCCGATCGTCCTCGCGGGCGGCCACGCGGCCTTCAACCCCGAGCCGATCGCGGACTTCATCGACTGCGCGGTCATCGGCGACGGCGAGCAGGCCGTCCTGGAGATCACCGAGATCATCCGGGCCTGGAAGGCCGAGGGCCGCCCGGGCGGCCGCGAGGAGCTGCTGTTCCGGCTCGCGAAGACGGGCGGGGTGTACGTCCCGGCGTTCTACGACGTCGAGTACCTGCCGGACGGCCGCATCGGCCGCGTCGTGCCCAACAAGTCCGGCGTGCCGTGGCGCGTGTCCAAGCACACCGTCATGGACCTGGACGAGTGGCCGTACCCGAAGCAGCCGCTCGTACCGCTCGCGGAGACCGTCCACGAGCGCATGTCCGTCGAGATCTTCCGCGGCTGCACCCGCGGCTGCCGCTTCTGCCAGGCCGGCATGATCACGCGCCCCGTGCGGGAGCGGAGCATCACCGGCATCGGCGAGATGGTCGACAAGGGCCTCAAGGCGACCGGCTTCGAGGAGGTCGGCCTCCTCTCGCTGTCCTCCGCCGACCACACCGAGATCGGTGACATCGCGAAGGGCCTGGCGGACCGGTACGAGGAGGACAAGATCGGTCTGTCCCTCCCGTCCACCCGCGTGGACGCCTTCAACGTCGACCTCGCCAACGAGCTCACGCGCAACGGCCGCCGCTCCGGCCTGACCTTCGCCCCCGAGGGCGGCTCCGAGCGCATGCGCAAGGTCATCAACAAGATGGTCTCGGAAGAGGACCTGATCCGCACCGTCGCCACGGCGTACGGCAACGGCTGGCGCCAGGTGAAGCTGTACTTCATGTGCGGGCTGCCGACCGAGACCGACGAGGACGTCCTCCAGATCGGCGACATGGCGGTCAACGTGATCGCCAAGGGCCGCGAGGTCTCCGGCTCCAACGACATCCGCTGCACGGTCTCCATCGGCGGCTTCGTGCCCAAGCCGCACACGCCGTTCCAGTGGGCCCCGCAGCTCTCCGCCGAGGAGACGGACGCCCGCCTGGCGAAGCTGCGCGACAAGATCCGCGGCGACAAGAAGTACGGCCGCTCGATCGGCTTCCGCTACCACGACGGCAAGCCCGGCATCGTCGAGGGCCTGCTCTCGCGCGGTGACCGCCGCATCGGCTCCGTCATCCGCGCGGTGTACGAGGACGGCGGCCGCTTCGACGGCTGGCGCGAGCACTTCTCGTACGACCGCTGGATGAAGTGCGCCGAGCAGACGCTGCCCGAGCAGGGCGTGGACGTCGCCTGGTACACGACGCGCGAGCGCACGTACGAGGAGGTCCTGCCCTGGGACCACCTGGACTCCGGTCTCGACAAGGACTGGCTCTGGGAGGACTGGCAGGACGCGCTCGACGAGACCGAGGTCGAGGACTGCCGCTGGACGCCGTGCTTCGACTGCGGCGTCTGCCCGCAGATGGACACGTCCATCCAGATCGGCCCGACGGGCAAGAAGCTGCTTCCGCTCTCCGTCGTCAAGTAGGAACGTACGTTCGAGCGGGGGCCCTGCCGGGTTGGCAGGGCCCCCGTGGCACGTACTCTAGGTAGCAGTACGACCGCACTCACGAAGGAATCAGACCACTGGGCAAGCGACAGCCCGAAGGCCCGCCGCCCGCACCCGCGGTGCAGCGCATCCGCCTGCGCTACACCAAGCGCGGCCGCCTCCGGTTCACCAGCCACCGCGATTTCCAGCGCGCCTTCGAGCGGGCCCTGCGCCGGGCCGAGGTCCCCATGGCCTACTCGGCGGGCTTTACCCCGCACCCGAAGGTGTCGTACGCCAATGCCGCACCCACCGGCACGGGCAGCGAGGCCGAGTACCTGGAGATCCAGCTCGCCGAGGTCCGCGAGGTGGAGCAGCTGCGCAAGCTGCTCGACGAGTCCCTGCCCGCCGGGCTGGACATCACGGACGCCGTCGAGGCCCGGACGTCCTCCTTCGCCGAGCGGCTGGAGGCCTCCGTCTGGGAGCTCCGGCTGGACGGCGTGGAGCCCGCGGACGCCGAGCGCGCCGTGGCGGCGTTCATGGCCGCCGAGCAGGTGGACGTCCAGCGCCGCACCAAAAACGGGTTGCGGACCTTCGACGCGCGTGGTGCCGTGATCCGGCTCGAGGCGCGGGACGCCGCGGCCGATAGGCCCGGCGACGGTCCCTGTGCGATACTGCGGCTGGTTGTTCGGCACGCCACACCCGCCGTTCGACCCGACGACGTCCTGTCCGGTCTCCGCGCTACGGCCGACCTGGCGCCGCCGGTCCCCGCTGCGGTGACCAGGCTGGCGCAGGGGCTGCTCGATGAGGAGTCCGGCACGGTGACCGACCCGCTCGCGCTTGACCGCGAAGCCGCCCCGGCCTTCCCCACCACGGCCGCCGGGCCGAGCCCCGCAGGCGATGCGCAGGTGCCGGAAGGTTCCGCGTAAGGACGGCCGTCGAAGCGCCGCCGGACACCAGGGAGCCACCCGGTGCGGCAGGCGCACTGACCAGGAGACTTTCGCCGGTCCCCGAGGACAAGGTTCGGGCCCGGCGAGCGAGACGACAGCTCCCGTGCGGCGACCGCGCCCCGGACGGCGGTACCGCGCTCATCACGCGGACCGGCGGGCCGGAACCGGCGCGGCGCCCGGGAGCGTGACGGGAGAACCGCCCGCATGCTCGAATCCATTGAGCCCGCTGAGCCCGGCCCTGCCGGGACCGAATCCGACAACAACAGCCCCAGCGACACGCTGCCGGCACGTCGCCGCCGCCGTGCGGCCTCCCGCCCCGCGGGCCCGCCGGCCGCTGCCGCCGAGGCCCCCGAGGCCGCCGAGGCCGCCACGCCGGAGGCAGAGGCCCCGGCCGCCCCTGAGACGCCCGCGCGCCCGCGCCGCCGTGCGACCCGCAAGTCCACGGCCCCCGCCGGCGCCCCCAAGGTCGCCGAGCCCGCCGTGGAGACCGCCCCCGAGGTGGCCGAGTCCCCGCAGCCCGTCGCCCTGACCGCCGAGCCCGTCGAGGAGCCCGCCGTGGAGCCCGCTCCCCGTACGCGCCGCCGTGCCACCCGTAAGGCCACCGCCCCCGCCGGCACCCCGAAGGGCGCCGAGGCCGTCGTCGAGCCGCTCGCGCCCGCCGTCGCCGCCGCCGTCGCGGAGGAGACCGAAGAGGCCGAGGAGTCGCAGGAGGCTCCGGCCGCCCCGGCCCGTCCGCGCCGTCGTGCCGTGCGTCGTGCGTCCGCTCCGGCGGGTGCGCCGCAGGCCGAGGCCGTGACCGAGGCCGTCGCCGAGCCCGTGGAGGCTCCGGCCGCCGCCGCTCCGGAGGCCGCCGAGGCCCCCGCCCGTCCGCGCCGCCGTGCCGTGCGCCGCGCCTCCGCCCCGGCCGGTGCGCCGCAGGCCGCCGAGGCCGTCGTGGAAGCACCCGCGCAGCCCGCCGCCCCGGCCGCCGAGCCCGTGGCCGAGGAGTCGCAGGAGGCTCCGGCCGCCCCGGCCCGTCCGCGTCGCCGTGCCGTGCGTCGTGCGTCCGCTCCGGCGGGTGCGCCGCAGGCCGAGGCCGTGACCGAGGCCGTCGCCGAGCCCGTGGAGGCTCCGGCCGCCGCCGCTCCGGAGGCCGCCGAGACCGCCGCCCCGGCCCGTACGCGCCGTCGTGCCACCCGTAAGGCCACCGCCCCGGCGGGCGCCCCGCAGGCCGCCGAGCCGGCCGAGGCCGTCGCCGCCGAGCCGGTTGCCGAGCCCGTCGCCGAGGCCGGGGAGCAGGCTCCCACCGAGCCCCGCGGCCGCCGTACCCGCCGCCGGGCCACCGCCCCCGCCGCGGCGCCCGCCGCCGAGCAGCCCGCCGAGGCCGCCGCCGAGCCGGCCCCCGCCCGTGCGCGCTCGCGCCGTCGCGTCGCCGCCGGTGACGCCGAGCAGGCCGCCGCCGCCCTGGAGGCCGCGAAGGAGGCGAGCCGCGCCCGCGAGGCCGCCGAGGCCGCGCCGGAGGAGGCCGCCGCCCCCGCGCGGGGCCGCCGCCGTGCCGTGCGTCCGCCGACGGCCGTCTTCCAGGCCCCCGTCTTCGCCGAGCCGATGTTCCAGACCCCGGAGACCGCTGCCGCTGCCGCTGCCGCGGCCGCCGTGGAGGAGCCGGCCGAGGCCGAGGAGGAGCGCGTCGTCGCCGAGGCCCCGGCCGCCGGCCGCCGCCGTCGCCGCCGCCGCGGCGAGCCCGCCGAGGTCGAGCAGGCTGACGCCGCACCGGTCGCCGCCGAGGAGGAGCCGGAGGCCGAGCCCGAGGAGGCCGCCGAGGCCGCCGCCGAGGACGAGGAGCAGGGCGAGCGCCCCTCCCGCCGCCGTCGCCGGGGCGGCCGTCGCCGCCGCCGTGGCGAGGCCGCCGAGGCCGAGGGCGAGACCGAGGAGGAGCCGGAGGCCGAGCCCGAGGAGGCCGCCGAGGCCCGCGAGGAGGAGCCCGAGGAGGGCGAGGAGGCCGCCGGCCTGGGCACGGCCGGCAGCCGTCGCCGCCGTCGCCGCCGCCGTCGCAGCGGTGAGGCCGTCGAGGCCGAGGGCGTCGACGAGCCGGAGCGCACGGTCGTCAAGGTCCGCGAGCCCCGCAAGCGCGAGGAGCGCGAGCCCGGCACCGGCTTCGACGAGGTGCAGTCCATCAAGGGCTCCACCCGCATGGAGGCGAAGAAGCAGCGCCGCCGCGAGGGCCGCGAGCAGGGCCGCCGCCGCGTGCCGATCATCACCGAGGCCGAGTTCCTGGCCCGCCGCGAGGCCGTCGAGCGCGTGATGGTCGTCCGCCAGAGCGGCGAGCGCACCCAGATCGGCGTGCTGGAGGACAACGTCCTCGTCGAGCACTTCGTCAACAAGGAGCAGGCCACCAGCTACGTCGGCAACGTCTACCTGGGCAAGGTCCAGAACGTGCTGCCGTCGATGGAGGCCGCCTTCGTCGACATCGGCAAGGGCCGCAACGCCGTCCTGTACGCCGGCGAGGTCAACTTCGAGGCGCTCGGCATGGGCAACGGCCCGCGCCGCATCGAGACCGCGCTGAAGTCCGGCCAGTCCGTGCTCGTCCAGGTCACCAAGGACCCGATCGGGCACAAGGGCGCGCGTCTGACCAGCCAGGTCTCCCTCCCGGGCCGCTACCTCGTGTACGTGCCCGAGGGCTCGATGACCGGCATCAGCCGCAAGCTCCCCGACACCGAGCGGGCGCGCCTGAAGACCATCCTCAAGAAGATCGTCCCCGAGGACGCGGGCGTCATCGTGCGCACCGCCGCCGAGGGCGCGAGCGAGGACGAGCTGCGCCGTGACGTCGAGCGTCTGCAGGCGCAGTGGGAGGACATCCAGAAGAAGGCGAAGCAGATCTCGACGAGCTCGCCGAGCCTGCTCTACGGCGAGCCGGACATGACCGTCCGCGTCGTCCGCGACATCTTCAACGAGGACTTCTCCAAGGTCATCGTCAGCGGTGACCAGGCCTGGGAGACCATCCACGGCTACGTCTCGCACGTCGCGCCCGACCTGGCCGACCGGCTGCAGAAGTGGACGTCGGACGTCGACGTCTTCGCCACGTACCGGATCGACGAGCAGCTGATGAAGGCGCTGGACCGCAAGGTCTGGCTGCCGAGCGGCGGTTCGCTCGTCATCGACCGGACCGAGGCGATGGTCGTCGTCGACGTCAACACCGGCAAGTTCACCGGCCAGGGCGGCAACCTGGAGGAGACGGTCACCAGGAACAACCTGGAGGCGGCCGAGGAGATCGTGCGCCAGCTGCGGCTGCGCGACCTCGGCGGCATCATCGTGATCGACTTCATCGACATGGTGCTGGAGTCCAACCGGGACCTGGTGCTGCGGCGCCTGCTGGAGTGCCTGGGCCGCGACCGCACCAAGCACCAGGTCGCCGAGGTGACCTCGCTGGGTCTGGTCCAGATGACCCGCAAGCGGGTGGGCCAGGGCCTGCTGGAGTCCTTCTCCGAGGGCTGCGTGCACTGCAACGGCCGCGGCGTCATCGTCCACATGGACCAGCCGGCGTCGGTCGGCGGCGGTGGCGGCGGCAAGCGCGGCAAGAAGAAGGGCAAGGCCGCGCACGAGCACGTGCACGAGGCCGCCGTCGCCGCGACCGCGGGCCCGGCCGCCGAGGAGGCCCCGTCGCCGGAGGAGGCCCCCGCGGCCGCCGCGGCGGAGGGCGCGCCCGAGGCGCCCGAGCTGGAGCCCGTCGCCGTCACCGAGGCCGACCTCCAGCCGTCCGTCGGCGGTGACGAGGAGTGGTTCGGCAGCGCTGCCGAGGCTGAGGCCGCGGCCAAGCGCGGCGGCCGTACGCGCCGCCGGGCGACCCGCAAGGCGTCCGCTCCGGCGGGTGCGCCGCGGGTGGCCGAGGCTCCGGCCGAGGTCGTGGTGGAGGCGCCGGAGCCGGTGCCCGCCGCCGTCGCCGAGCCGGCCGAGGAGCCCGCGCCCGTCGCGGAGCCCGTGGAGGAGGCGGCTCCGGCCGCTCCCGCGCGGCCGCGCCGCCGGGTGACCCGCAGGGTCTCTGCTCCGGCGGGGTCGCCGGCGGACGCCGAGGCGGCCGTCGTGGTCGTCGAGGCCCCGGTCGCGGCCGAGCCGGCCCCGGAGGCCCCTGAGGCCGCCGAGCCGGCCGCCGAGCCCGTCTCCGAAGGCGTCGAGGGCGCTGAGGCCGAGGAGGCCGAGGCCGCGGCCCCGGCCAAGAAGACCGCCCGCAAGACGGCCGCGAAGAAGACGGCCGCCAAGAAGGCACCGGCGAAGAAGACCGCCGCCAAGAAGACGGCCGCCAAGAAGACGACGACCGCGAAGAAGGCCACGGCCAAGAAGACCGCCACGAAGACGGCGGCCAAGAAGGCCCCGGCCAAGCGGACGACGAAGAAGGCGGCCGCGGAAGCGGTGTCCTCCTCGGAGGACTGAGCCCCGCGGGCTCGGACCGGCCCGGCACCGCCGGACGGCGCCGGCCGGGGTCGCTCCCCGGCGCGGCGCACACACTTGAGCCGCCGCGACGGCGGTCGGCCGCGACGGCGGAGTCCGGCGGTGCCATGCCCGGCAGGGCTGTACGGCCCCGTCGCGGCAGCGGCCACCCCGGCGAGGGGCCGGTTTGACCCGTTCGTCAAGGGCACGTAATCTTGACGGTCGGTGTCTGTTACGGCACCACGCCACTGAGCAAACACCTTCCGGCCCCGCCGGGAGAGGCCGCTCGTCCACTCGGACTGTCACGGGCCCCGGCCCGTGCGAGCGGCTGGCATCAGAGGTTCCTTTACTAGCGAGAGAGTGAGATCCGCGTGTACGCAATCGTGCGTAGCGGTGGTCGCCAGCACAAGGTTGCTGTCGGCGACATCGTTGAGGTTGACAAGATTTCCACCGGCAAGGTGGGCGACGCGGTCGAGCTCTCGACGCTGCTCGTCGTCGACGGCGAGAACGTCACCAGCGACCCGTGGGTCCTGGCCGGCATCAAGGTCTCGGCCGAGATCGTCGACCACCACAAGGGTGCCAAGATCGACATCCTGAAGTACAAGAACAAGACCGGTTACCGCAAGCGCATCGGTCACCGCCAGCAGTACACCGCGGTGAAGATCACCGGCATCCCCACGGCTGCGAAGTAAGGGACTGAGAACACATGGCACACAAGAAGGGCGCATCGTCCACCCGGAACGGTCGCGACTCCAACGCTCAGCGGCTCGGCGTGAAGCGCTTCGGCGGTCAGCTCGTCAACGCCGGTGAGATCCTGGTCCGCCAGCGCGGCACCCACTTCCACCCGGGCGCCGGTGTCGGTCGCGGCGGCGACGACACCCTGTTCGCGCTGCAGGCCGGTGCGGTGCAGTTCGGCACCCACCGTGGCCGCAAGGTCGTCAACATCGTTCCGGCTGCCTGATCTTCCTGATCGGCACGCTGTAGAGCGATAGCGAGGGCGGACCTCCCTTCCCTGTGCGGGAAGCGGGTCCGCCCTCGCTGCGTTACAACGTAAGACATCCCCATCTGTATCTGGAGGCACACTGCGATGACCACCTTCGTGGACCGCGTCGAGCTGCACGTCGCCGCGGGTAACGGAGGCCATGGCTGCGCCTCCGTGCACCGGGAGAAGTTCAAGCCGCTCGGCGGCCCCGACGGCGGCAACGGCGGCCGTGGCGGCGACGTGATCCTGGTCGTGGACCAGTCCGTGACCACCCTGCTCGAGTACCACCACAGCCCCCACCGCAAGGCCACCAACGGCAAGCCCGGCGAGGGCGGCAACCGCTCCGGCAAGGACGGCTCCGACCTCGTCCTGCCCGTCCCGGACGGCACCGTCGTCCTGGACGCCAAGGGCAACGTCCTGGCCGACCTCGTCGGCGAGGGCACCACCTACATCGCCGCCCAGGGCGGCCGCGGCGGCCTCGGCAACGCCGCGCTGGCCTCGGCCCGCCGCAAGGCGCCCGGCTTCGCCCTCCTCGGCGAGCCCGGCCAGACCGGCGACATCGTCCTGGAGCTCAAGACCGTCGCCGACGTGGCCCTCGTCGGCTACCCGAGCGCCGGCAAGTCCTCGCTGATCTCGGTGCTCTCCGCCGCCAAGCCGAAGATCGCCGACTACCCCTTCACCACTCTCGTCCCGAACCTGGGCGTGGTCACCGCCGGCGCGACCGTCTACACGATCGCCGACGTGCCCGGCCTCATCCCCGGCGCCAGCCAGGGCAAGGGCCTCGGCCTGGAGTTCCTGCGCCACGTCGAGCGCTGCTCGGTGCTCGTGCACGTCCTCGACACGGCGACGCTGGAGTCCGAGCGCGACCCGGTCACCGACCTCGACGTCATCGAGGCCGAGCTGAAGGAGTACGGCGGCCTGGAGGACCGGCCCCGCCTCGTCGTCCTCAACAAGGTCGACATCCCCGACGGCCAGGACCTCGCCGACATGATCCGGCCCGAGCTGGAGGCCCGCGGCTACCGCATCTTCGAGGTCTCCGCCGTCTCCCGGCAGGGCCTCAAGGAGCTGTCCTACGCGCTGGCCGGCATCGTCGCCGAGGCGCGCGCCGCGAAGCCGAAGGAGGAGGCGACCCGCATCGTCATCCGCCCGAAGGCCGTCGACGACGCGGGCTTCACCGTCACCCTGGAGGAGGACGGCCTCTACCGCGTGCGCGGCGAGAAGCCGGAGCGCTGGGTGCGGCAGACCGACTTCAACAACGACGAGGCCGTCGGCTACCTCGCCGACCGCCTCAACCGCCTCGGCGTCGAGGAGGAGCTGATGAAGGCCGGTGCCCGCGCGGGCGACGGCGTCGCCATCGGCTCCGAGGACGACGCGGTCGTCTTCGACTGGGAGCCGTCGATGGCCGCCGGCGCGGAGATGCTGGGCCGCCGTGGCGAGGACCACCGCTTCGAGGCGCCGCGGCCTGCGGCGCAGCGGCGCCGCGACCGCGATGCGGAGCGGGACGAGGCGGACCGCGAGTACGACGAGTTCAACCCGTTCTGACGGGTGTGAGACCCCATGCGCCCCGTCAGGGGCGCGGGGAACTGCGCGAGCAACCACGGACGGCCTGCAGCCGGCTGACATGCATGACGAAGGCCCCCGGGAGGTTTTCCTCCCGGGGGCCTTACGCATGGCCGCGGGGCCACGTTCCATGTCGGCTGCAGACCGGCTCCGGCTGGTCGCGCAGTTCCCCGCGCCCCTGACGGGGCGCCCGGCACCGCGACGGTGAGGCCATGACGAAGGCCCCCGGGAGGCGAACCTCCCGGGGGCCTTCGTCATGCTGACGCGGCGTTAAACCGCCGCAGCCGCATCCGCCTCCCGCTGTGTCGGGATCTCGGAGGCGCGAGCCTCCATCCGCGCCCGGCGGGCGTCCGCCTCCGCGGCGAGCGCCAGCGCCGCCGCGTTGAAGCGGACCAGCGACGGCGGGTCGGACGGGCCGAGGAGCTGGACCTTGAGCTCGGCGCGGGCCTCGGCGAGGCCGTCCAGGCGGGGGTCGCGGACGGCCGCGAGCAGGCCCGCGACCTCGCCGGCCTCCGGCGTGAGGATCGTCGCCGCGCTGACCGTCGGGAAGTTCGTGCGGAACTCCTCCTCGGTCATGCCGCTGGTGTTGGCGACGGCGTACGGCTTCTCGCTGATCAGGTAGTCCGAGACGACGCTCGACACGTCGCTGATCAGGACGTCCGCCTCGTTGAAGCAGCTGAAGAGCGCCGGCCGGGCGGTGGTGATGATCTGGTGCTCCCACTCCGGCAGGGAGGCCCAGTAGGCGGCTTCCCAGGCGGCGGTGGCGGCCTCGACGGTCGCGGCGCGGCCCGCCTCGGGGGTGCCCTGGAGCATCATCCGCTCGATCTCGTCCGCGCTGTCGCGGAACGTGCTCGTCGTCAGGCGGTCGAGCTCGGCCGTGCGGCGGTCGAGCTCGGCGGCGGCCTCCGGGCCCGGGCGGGCACCGGTACGGGCGGCGGCGGCCTCGCGGATCATGGCCTGGATGCGCTCGTTGGCGCGGCCCGCGCGGGGGTCGACGGAGCCGGTCATCGGGTGCGGCTTGTAGAGCAGGCGCACCTTGGGGTCGGCGAGGAGCGCGCGGACGATGTTCTCGCCGGCGAGCATCACCGAGGTGTTGCCGGGGTTGCCGTCCCAGCCCTCCCACGTGGGGGCGTAGAGGACCGTCGTGAAGCATTCATCAGCGGCTCCGCCGCGGGCACGCGTGGGCGCGCCCGCGTACGGGCGGATCGGGGCCAGCTGCGGGCGGCCGACCTCGACCACGTCGCGGTCGTCGACGCCGATGTCGGCGAGCTGGTAGCGCTCGCGGGCGGCGGGGCCGGCGACCCAGATCTCGTCGTACGCCTTGGAGTACGGGTTGCAGCTGGAGAGCTTGTCGCTCTCGCCGTGGTTGATGAACGCGTGCTTGATCGACGGCATCCGCAGGACCTGCGAGGTCTTTCCGGAGTTCGCCGGGTGGATCATCATCTTCAGCGAGGACTTCTCCAGGGCCATCAGGTGGACGACCTTGGGGATGCAGATGATCGGCACGTCGGTGGCCTCGATCTTCTGCACCATGAAGCGCTCGCGGAGCACGATCACGGGGTTGCCGTCGAGCGCGGCGAGGGTGGAGAGCCACATGTTGGCCTGGTAGGCCGAGGTGGTGCCGCCCGAGAAGTACATGCCCGTGGTCGGCTGGTAGTCGGCCAGCCAGCGGTCGAGCCACTCCAGGGCGCGCTGCTCGTCGGCGATGCGCTTCTTGGGCCGCAGCCAGCCCGCCAGGTGGACGGTGCCGCCCACGGCCAGCAGGAGGGCCACGGCGATGCCGAGCACGCCCCACAGGGGCTTCTCCGTGCCGACGGTGACCAGCATGCCCGCGGTGGCGGGGATCGCGAAGCGCAGCAGGCGGCGGCCGTGCTGGCGGGCCAGCAGGCGCGGCGGGGCGGCGGTCAGGTGCAGGCCGGTCGTGTCGATGTTGCGGGTCACGAAGGGCAGCGTGCGGCTGCGCCGGACCAGGATCGCGGTGGCCTGGCAGGCGAGGTGTGCGGCGTAGAAGAGGACGAGCCCGACGAAGAGGGGGGCGTAGCCGCGCAGCGAGCCGTCGCCCTGGAGCCGGAGCAGCCCGAGGAGGACCAGCATGTCGCGCAGCAGCTGCCGGACCATGACGTCGAAGCGGACCTTGCCGAGGACGGCGACGAGACCGGGGTCACGGTGCTGCAGGTAGAGATCGAGGGCGAGCCCCGCCGCGGAGGCGGCGATCAGCAACGGCACGTTGGGCAGCAGGGCGCCGACGAGCTGCGTGGCGAAGAACACCAGCATCGCGATCAGCGCCGCGGCCTGGACGGCGCGTCGGGAGGCTGTTCCGGCAGAAGGCACTGGGAGGGCTCCTGGCAGGCGGACTAAGGGGGGACTTTTGGGTGTGGGGGAACCGTGCCTGGGCAACGGTCGACTACCGACCGTATGACGCGGGCTGGTCCAGGAGCAATCTTCCGTGACGGCAATCATCGCAAAACAGGGCCGAACGACCACAATCTCAGACGGTAGATTTGCGGGCCTGAGGCAGCCCGGCAGAGGCGGGCGACCGGCGAATCGGCTGAGGTGTGTGCGGTGACTGGGGCAGGGGAGCAGCAAGGGGTCCGTGCGGCGGCGGTGGCGGCCGCCCGCAGGATCGTGGTCAAGGTGGGGTCGTCCTCGCTCACCACCGCGGGCGGGGGACTGGATGCCGACCGCGTTGACGCGCTGGTGGACACGCTCGCCAAGGCCGGCGGCGAGAAGGAGATCGTGCTGGTCTCCTCCGGTGCCATCGCGGCCGGGCTGGCCCCGCTGGGCCTCGACCGGCGCCCGCGCGACCTGGCCCGCCAGCAGGCCGCCGCCAGCGTCGGCCAGGGCCTCCTCGTGGCCCGTTACACCGCGTCGTTCGCCCGTTACGGCCGGCGCGTGGGCCAGGTGCTGCTCACGACGGACGACACCAGCCGCCGCGCGCACTACCGCAACGCCCGCCGGACGCTGGACCAGCTGCTGGCCATGGGCGCGGTGCCGGTCGTCAACGAGAACGACACGGTGGCCACGGACGAGATCCGCTTCGGCGACAACGACCGGCTGGCCGCCCTCGTGGCCCACCTCGTACGGGCGGACCTGCTGGTGCTCCTCTCCGACGTGGACGGCCTCTACGACGGCGACCCGTCCACGCCGGGCACCTCGCGGATCGACGAGGTCACCGGGCCGAAGGACCTGGAGGGCATCTCGATCGGCAGCGCGGGCAAGGCCGGCGTCGGCACGGGCGGCATGGTCACCAAGGTCGACGCCGCCCGGATCGCGGCCGCCGCCGGCATCCCCGTCGTCCTCACCTCCGCCAGCCACGCGGCGGACGCCCTCGCCGGCCGCCCCACCGGCACCTTCTTCCACCGCACCGGGCGCCGCTCCGCGGACCGCCTGCTGTGGCTCGCGCACGCCTCCACGCCCCGGGGGGCGCTGACCCTCGACGAGGGGGCCGTCCGAGCCGTGGTCGACGGCACGGGCTCGCTGCTGCCGGCGGGCATCGCCGGGGTCGAGGGCGAGTTCAGCGCGGGCGACCCCGTCGAGCTGCGCGACACCGAGGGCCGGGCCGTGGCGCGCGGGCTCGTGGCCTTCGACGCGGGCGAGATCCCGCAGCTGCTCGGCCGCTCCACCCGCGACCTGGCCCGGGAGCTCGGCCCGGAGTACGAGCGCGAGGTCGTGCACCGCGACGACCTGGTCGTGCTGCGCCGCTGACGGGCGTCACCCACGGCGACACAGTGGTGACGGATCCGGCCCCACGGCGGGGCCGGACAGCGCGGTAAGTCCAGCCTTTCCATGGGGCCTTTCTGCAAAAACCCCACACGGCCGCCCGCAGACTGGTCAACTTTGATGCGAGAGCGACGACCAGCACCACCGCTCCGCCGTACGCACGCGGAGCAGCGAGCAAGGAGGCCGCCGGTGAGACGAGGGCGCCCAGGGGCGCTGCCCCGCGCTGGAGGCACGCCCCCGGCCACGGCCGCGGGCCCCGCCGCCCAGGCCCGCGGGGCCGTGGGGGAGAGGCGCGCGCTGACGAGCGTCGCGGGCGGAGGCGGGGGCGATGCGGTCGAAGTGTCCCGGCTGTGGCACATCACGCTCAGCGTCTCGGGCGCCGAGGCGCCGCTCGCCGAGGTGCGCCGCGCGCTCGAACAGCTCGCCCACGACCACCCCTTCCTGCTGACCAGCCGCTACGCCCGCGACCACGCCGAGATCCGGTACTGGGAGGAGGCGCGCGACCTGCACGACGCCGCGGCGGTCGCGCTGCGCCTGTGGGGCGAGCACCGCTCGACGGCCCGGCTGCCCCCGTGGGAGATCGTGGGCCTGGAGGTCATCGACCGGGAGACGTACCACCAGCGGATCGCCGAGGGCTACGGCCCGCTGCCGGCCACGCCGGTGGGCGTGCACCCGTTCTGAGCGGGCCGGCGCGCCCTCCGGCCCGTCCGCGGGCCGGACGCCGCGTCCACAGTCCGGAATGCGTAGTGGCCCCGGGCCGCGCGCGACTACCCTGCGAGTCATGAGCAGCGTTTTCCCCTCCCCCCTCGCCGACCCGATGCCGCAGTCCCCGGTGCTGCGCGCCGCCTACCGCGCCCGCGCCGCCGCCGCGGAGCTCGCGCCACTGCCGCGCTCGGTGAAGGACGAGGCGCTGCTGGCCATCGCCGACGCCCTCGAGGTGCGGACGAAGGAGATCGTCGAGGCCAACGCCGAGGACGTCGCCAAGGCCCGCGCCGCCGGGACGAGCGAGAGCGTCGTCGACCGCCTGACCCTCACCCCGGAGCGGGTGCGGGCCATCGCCAAGGACGTGCGCGACGTCGTGGCCCTGCCCGACCCCGTCGGCGAGGTCGTCCGCGGCTCCACCCTCCCCAACGGCATCGACCTGCGGCAGGTCCGCGTGCCGCTCGGCGTCGTCGGGATCATCTACGAGGCCCGGCCCAACGTGACCGTCGACGCGGCCGCCCTGTGCCTGAAGTCCGGCAACGCGGTCCTGCTGCGCGGCTCGTCCTCCGCGTACGCCTCCAACACCGCGCTCGTGCGCGTCATCCGCGACGCCGTGGGCGGGGCCGGCCTGCCGGCCGACGCCGTGCAGCTGGTGCCGGGCGAGAGCCGCGAGTCGGTGCGCGAGCTGATGCGCGCCCGCGGCATGGTCGACGTGCTGATCCCGCGCGGCGGCGCCTCCCTGATCCGTACGGTCGTGGAGGAGTCCACGGTCCCGGTCATCGAGACGGGCACCGGCAACTGCCACGTGTACGTGGACGCGCAGGCCGACCTCGACATGGCGGTGAACATCCTCGTCAACTCCAAGGCGCAGCGCGTGAGCGTGTGCAACGCGGCCGAGACGCTGCTCGTGCACCAGGACATCGCCGCGGAGTTCCTGCCGAAGGCGCTCGCGGCCCTGGCGGAGGCCGGCGTGACGGTGCACGGCTGCGAGCGCGTCCTCGAACTGGCCGAGGGCAGCCCGGCCACGGTGGTGCCGGCGACCGTCGAGGACTGGGAGACCGAGTACCTCTCGTACGACATCGCCGCCGCCGTCGTGGACGACCTGGACGCCGCCGTCCGCCACATCCGGCTGTGGTCCTCCGGCCACACCGAGGCCATCGTGACCACGTCGCAGGCCGCCGCCCGCCGCTTCACCCAGCTCGTGGACGCGACGACCGTCGCGGTCAACGCCTCGACGCGGTTCACGGACGGCAGCCAGTTCGGCTTCGGCGCCGAGATCGGCATCTCCACGCAGAAGCTGCACGCGCGCGGCCCGATGGGCCTGCCCGAGCTCACCTCGACGAAGTACATCGTCACGGGCGACGGCCACGTGCGCGGCAACGGGCTCCCCGCGAGCTGAATTCCCCTACGGGCTGAGCGGATTGACCGTTCCGGGGCTACGCTGGACGGGTGCCGGACGACGTGGGGGGCCAGCCGTTCCCGGACGGCGAGGAGCCCGACAGCAACCGCAGCGGGGACGATCGGGACGACCCCTTCGCCTCCGTGGTCTTCGACGAGGAGTTCGTGCGGTCCGCGAGGATCCGCGAGCCCTCAGCGGTCGAGCGGATGCTCGCCGCCGACCGGGCACGCGCCGAAAGCGAGACGTCACAGTCCGCTCCGTCGCCGCGCTCCCGGTCCGGCGGCGGCCCCGCCGACGATGATCTCGACGCCTACGAGGACGGCTTCGGCGGCGCCCTGCCCGGGTACCACCCGGGCCGCGCGGGCCCCTGGCCCGCCCTCACCCACGATCTGGACCCGGACGACGCCTACGGGCCGTACGGCCGCCACGGCGGCCCCCGGCGCCCCTACCGGGGCCACGCCCGCTGGCACCGTCCGGTGGCCTGGGTGCTCGCGGTGGTGATGGGCATAGGCGTGGTGGCCCTCGCCTTCGCCGCCGTCTACCGCAGCGCCTCCTCGGGCAATCGGCCGAGCTCCGATCCGCCGCCCGCGACCAGCGGCGTGGACGCCCCGGTGGGCTCCCGGCCGGGCCCGCTGCCCTCCGTATCAGCGGATTCCGAGCCTCCGGTGGCCTCCGCGGCGCCCCGCCCCTGATCGGCCGCGCCGGAGGCCAGGAGCTCACCCGCCGCAACCGCTGTGACCTGCACGTATGTGCGTGGCCCCGGCACGCTGATCCGCGCCGGGATTTCTTCGGAACTTGTCGTGTACCACGGCGTTTACCGGAGCCCCGGCAGACCTACTCTTGATGTATGGACGGGCCTGGAGACCCACCTGAGGGCACGCCCGAGGGTGTCCCGGCAGGTGGGGACGACGAGTACCGATCCGTCGTCTTCGACGAATCGTTCGTCCGGGCTGCCCGCCTGCAGGAGCTCTCCGCCAGCGAGCGCATGGGTGATCACGCGCTCGCCGTCCGCAACCGGCACGTGTGGTCCCGGGTCAGCACCTCCCGGCAGGTCCTCGTCCTCGTGATCCTCATAGCCCTGGCCTTCGGCACGGCCGTCTACATGGGTTTGCGCCATCCCTACAAGGACCCCGTCGTGCCCGCCGCCGAGCCGATGCGCGCCATGCTCGTGCCGCTCGCCCCCAAGGACCCGGTGCCCGGCGGCGGCGCGCAGGAGCTGTTCGACCGCAGCCCCGCCGCGAAGTTCCGGCTCGGCGCCGAAGGCGTGAACCTGCCCCCCGCGCGCAGCACCCAGCACTTCTCCGAGAGCCAGGTGATGGCGGCCCTCGCCGCCGCCAAGGAGTACACGGTCAAGTCGGCCCTCGACCCGGCCGTGCTCACCGGAGGCTCCCAGCGGACCGTCCGGCTGCTGCTGGACCCCGCCCAACTCGACCAGTTCGACCGGAGCTTCGACCGGCCCGCGAACGACGGGCGGCACGCGGCCACGGCCTGGCTCGTGCGCTTCGACCCGGCGCGGGTCGCCCTCGTGGACACCCCCGTGCGCACGCGCGGCGTCTTCCGCGTCTCCGAGACCGGTCCGGCGACGCTGGAGGTCTCCGCCGACCACACCTTCGTCTACGCCGTGCGCCCGGTGGCCGGCCCGCAGGAGGCGTCGCTGTTCACCGTGCGGCGCGAGATGCGGTTCCGGTTCGACCGGGACGGGCTGCAGGAGCACCACCTGATCGTCGTGCAGAGCTACCTGCAGGCCGGCCCGCAGTCCTGCTCGGCCGACGACGAGGCCTACCTGCGGCCCCTCCTGGCCGGCCAGAAGCCGGACGGATCCGTGTCGGGCACGGACCCGTACAGCACGGATCCGCCTGCCGGCGCGGTGTGCGGGTCGCTGGGGCGCTAGCCGTTGCGCGGACGCGGGGTCGCCCCACGGCTCGGCATGGTGCCGGTTCGCTTGCACGCCGGGCTTGCGCCCGGTCCGGCACCGCCGGACTCCGCTGCGGTGGCTGAGGCCCGCGGCGGCGGAAAGAATCTGCCGAGCCCGGCAATGCTCTAGCTGCCGCAAGGCCCGGGAGCCGCCGGCGTGGAAGCTGCCGGTCCCGGCAAGAAGTGTCCGCCGCGACGGCGCTCAGCCTCCGTCGGCCGTTCCGGCGGCGCCGTACGGCACTGGTCCGGGCCCGCCGCGAGGCCTAGGAGCCGTCGGCGTGGAAGCTGCCGGTCCCGGCAAGAGTCTCCCGCCGCGACGGCGCTCAAGCCCCATCGGCCGTTCCGGCGGTGCCGTACTACCGCTCCTGGCCGGGGTACCCGGCCGGAGGCCGCTAGGCCGTCCCCGTGCCCTCCGAGGGCCCCTCGGGGCCCTTCCCGGGGTCCTTGGCGGAGCCGCTCCCCGCACTGCCGGGGCGGCCCGTGAAGGCGTCCCGCAGCCGCCCGCCGAATTCCCCCGCGCCACCCGCGATGTCCCGCACCAGCCCCATCAGGGGATCCTTGCTGGCCCGCACGGACTCCGCGTAGTGGTTCGCCGACTCCCGGAAGGAGTCCGTCACCGACGCGTCCTTGTCCTCGTCGCGCCGCGGGTAGTGCCCGTCCATGATCCGCTGGAAGTCCCGGCTCGCGGCCCACTTCTTCAGCTCCGCCGCCCGCACGGTCGTGAACGGGTGGCTGCGCGGCAGCACGTTCAGGATCTTGAGGACGGAGTCGCGCAGGTCCCCGCCCGCCTCGTACTCCTCGGCCTGCGCGAGGAACGCGTCCACGTTCATCTCGTGCAGGTGGTTGCCGCCCGCGATCTTCATCAGGCCGCGCATCGAGGCCTGGACGTCCTGGCCGGCCAGCAGCCCCGCCCGGTCCGCGGACAGCTCCGACTTGCGGAACCACTCCCGCAGCGCCGTCACGATCGCCATGATCGCGACGTTGCCCAGCGGGATCCAGGCGATCTTGACGGCGAAGTTCGTCAGGAAGAGCAGGATGGTGCGGTAGACGGCGTGCCCGGACAGGGCGTGCCCCACCTCGTGGCCGACGACGGCCCGCATCTCCTCCTCGTCGAGCAGCTCGACGAGGCCGGTGGTGACGACGATGACGGGCTCGTCCAGGCCGATGCACATCGCGTTGGGCTGCGGGTCCTGCGTGACGTACATCGGCGGGACCTTCGGCAGGTCCAGGACGTAGCAGGCGTCCAGCAGCATGGTGTGCAGGTGCTGGAACTGCTGTTCGCCCACGCGCACCGAGTCCGACAGGAACAGCAGGCGCAGGCTGCGCTCGGGCAGCAGCCCGCTCAGCGCCTTGAAGACCGTGTCGAAGCCGCTCAGCTTGCGCAGCGCCACGAGGGCGGAGCGGTCCGCCGGGTGCTCGTAGGCGCGGGAGGAGATGTCCGGGAAGCGCCTGCGCTGCCGGCCGGGCAGCCGTTCCCCCGGAGCGTGGCCGTTGCTGCCGTTGCTGCTGTCACTCATCGAGACCCCCTCGGCGGCGTGTGCACCTTCCGGACCCCACCCTAGGCGCTGCCGCCGGCGGGGCTACCGTGGAGGCATGTCCCCTCTGCATGCGCTCGCCGCCCAGCCCGGCGTCACCGAGATCCTCGCCGTCTCCAAGGACGACACGGGTCCGGGCCCCGTCATCCGTACGGTGCTCATCGTCGGCGTGGTCGGGATCGTCTTCCTGGCCTGGTTCCTGCTGCGCGGCTACAAGAAGGACTGACGCGGGAGGGAGGAAACGACTGACGCCGCGCCACAAGGCGTGGAGTCGGCGTGAGCCCGCCCGCGGCCCCCGCATACGATGTGGCAGAAGTCTCTGCCCGCTACCGTCCCGGATAGGTCCTGCCGACGATGACTGCCTTCGCCTCAGCGCACACCGCCCTCGCCACCCTCGCCTCCGAGGGCGAGCACGTCGACACCCACCCGAGCATCAGCCCGTTCATGACCGGCGGCGCCGCCCTGGTCATCCTGCTGCTCCTGCTGTGGGTCACCACCCGCTTCAACCGCGACCGCTGAGCGAGCCGGTCCCTGGGGGTCCGGCCTCCGGCCGCGCCCAGTAGGGTCTGCACGCATGGGAGAGCAGACAGGGCCCGTGAAGCGGCGGCTCGGCGTGATGGGCGGGACCTTCGACCCGATCCACCACGGCCACTTGGTCGCCGCGAGCGAGGTGGCCGCGCGTTTCCACCTGGACGAGGTGGTCTTCGTACCGACGGGACAGCCGTGGCAGAAGAGCCACCGCGAGGTGTCGCCGGCGGAGGACCGCTATCTGATGACGGTGATCGCCACGGCGTCCAACCCGCAGTTCTCGGTCAGCCGGATCGACATCGACCGCGGCGGCCCGACGTACACCACGGACACGCTCCGTGAGCTGGCCGCGCTCAACGACGACTCGGACCTGTTCTTCATCACGGGCGCCGACGCGCTGGCCCAGATCCTCACCTGGCGGGACACGGAGGAGCTGTTCTCCCTGGCCCACTTCATCGGCGTGACCCGGCCCGGCCACATACTGACCAACCCCGGGCTGCCGGAGGGCGGCGTCTCCCTGGTCGAGGTGCCGGCCCTCGCGATCTCCTCCTCGGACTGCCGGGCGCGCGTGGCGCAGGGCGACCCCGTCTGGTATCTGGTCCCCGACGGTGTCGTGCGCTACATCAACAAGCGCAAGCTCTACCGGCACTGAGGCACGGACCGAGGGGTACCGAGGGGAACCGGTGAACGACCGACAGGACCCGTACGCACACCAGCCGCAGGTGTACGGCTACGACGCCTACGGGCAGCCGGTGTACCGGCCGGACGCGCCCGAGCGGGTCTACGATCCGTACGGTCAACCGCTGCAGCAGCACTCCTTCTCGCCCCAGGAGACCGGCCACGGGGGCGGTGGGTACGACGGCTACGGCACGGCGGGCGGCTACGACCCGTACGGCATGCCCGCGCAGCAGCCCCCTCAGCAGCAGACCCGGCAGCAGGAGTGGATCCCGCGGCAGGCGGGCCCGCCGTACACCGAGGCGCCCGGCACCCGGGAGCCGGAAGCGCCGGGGCCCGGGGCGCAGCCCCACGAGGCCGGGCCGCACGAGCCGCCGGCCGGCGGGCGCGCGCCCGGCGAGGCGTCCGGCGAGGCGCCCGTTCCCACCGCGGCAGCGGATTCGTTCTCGTTCATCGAGGAGCCCGACGAGGACTCCGAGGACGTCATCGACTGGCTCAAGTTCAGCGAGAGCCGCACCGAGCGGCGCGACGAGCGCAAGCGCAAGGGCCGCAACCGGATCGTGGCGCTCGCCGTGGTGCTCGTCCTCGCGGTGGGCGGCGCGGCGGCCTACCTGTTCCTGAGCGGCCCGGACGGCAAGAAGGGCGCGGCCGCGTCCGGCGGCGGGCAGAAGCGCGACGTGATCGTCGTCCACCTGCGGCAGACGCACGGCGGCGGCTCCTCCACGGCCCTGCTGGTCGACAACGAGACCACCGGGAAGGGCACCACGGTCCTGCTGCCGAACACCCTGGCCGTCGCCAAGGAGGGCGGCGCGGGCTCCACGACGCTCGGCAAGTCCGTCCAGGACGACGGCACCGGCGCGACCCGGGACGCCCTGAACACGCTGCTGGGCTCCGACATCAAGGGCAGCTGGCGGCTGGACACGCCCTACCTGGAGAACCTGGTGGAGCTCGTCGGCGGGATCGAGGCCGACACGGACACGGACGTCCCCGGCGAGAAGCAGGGCGACGGCCCGGTGGTCCGGCGCGGCACCGCGCAGAGCCTGAGCGGCCGCATGGCGGTGGCCTACGCCACCTACCGGGGGCCCGGTGAGGACGAGGGCAAGCAGCTCACCCGGTTCGGCCAGGTCATGCAGGCGGTGCTGCGGAAGATGCCGGCCGACGGCGCCTCGGCGACGCGCACCGTGGAGACGCTGGCGCAGATCCCCGACCCGTCGCTGTCCACCGAGCAGCTGGGCGCCTCCCTGGCGCACCTCGCGGCGCTGGCCAAGAAGGGCTCGTACGCCACCTCCGTGCTCCCCGTGCAGCAGGACGGCACCCTCGGCGAGAAGGCCACCGGCGGGCTCGTCAAGGACGTCCTGGGCGGCACGGTGCGCAACACCGACCCGAACGCGGCGCCCCGGGTGAGCGTGAAGAACGCCACAGGCGGCAAGGGCGCGGCGACCTCCGCGCAGATCACCCTGGTCAACAGCGGCTACAGCGTGATCGACGGCGGCACGGCGGGCACCGCGGAGGGGGCCTCGGCGGTGCTCTACGCGGACGAGAAGCGGGCGGCGCAGGCCAGGGAGGTCGCCAAGACCCTGGGGCTGTCGGCGGGCGCCGTGAAGCAGTCCAAGGACGCCGGCACAGCCGACGTCACCGTGGTCCTGGGCAAGGACTACAAGGGCTGACGCGCCCCGGCCGCGCGGGCCGGGACGGCCGGGCGGTCGCGGAGGCGGTCACGGACGGTGGCCGCCGAAATGCCCAGGAGGGCCGCCGGTGGGTCGTGAGACCCTTGATGGGTACCTGACCCCCTTCGACCGAAAGCATGGCTTGTGACCGCCACGGACCGCTCCATCGAGCTCATCAAGGCCGCCGCCCAGGCGGCCGCCGACAAGCTCGCGCACGACATCATCGCGTACGACGTCAGCGACGTACTGTCGATCACCGACGCCTTCCTGCTGGCCTCGGCCCCCAACGACCGCCAGGTCAAGTCGATCGTCGACGAGATCGAGGAGCACCTGCTCAAGGAGCTCGGCGCCAAGCCGGTGCGCCGCGAGGGCGACCGCGATGCCCGCTGGGTGCTGCTGGACTACGTCGACATCGTCGTCCACGTGCAGCACAGCGAGGAGCGCGTCTACTACGCCCTGGAGCGGCTGTGGAAGGACTGCCCGGAGATCGAGCTGCCCGCCGACGCCGCCGCCACCCGCGGCAAGGGCGAGGAGCACGCCCGTGCCCAGGCCGCGGAGGCCGGCGAGGGCTTCGGCGACGCGGGCCGGTGAGCTGAGCTGACCAGCGCCAAGAGCGGCGGCCGCGGCCGCCGCATCGTCCTGTGGCGGCACGGCCAGACCCCGTGGAACCTGGAGCGCCGCTTCCAGGGCTCCACGGACATCGAGCTGACCGGGACCGGCGTCGCGCAGGCGCGCCGGGCCGCCAGGCTGCTGGCCGGGCTCCGGCCGGACGCGATCATCGCCTCGGACCTCAAGCGGGCCGCGGACACGGCGGCGGAGCTCTCCGCGGTCACCGGCCTGCCGGTCAGCCACCACGCCGAGCTGCGCGAGACGTACGCGGGCGTGTGGCAGGGCCTCACGCACGACGAGATCATCGCGCGGTACGGCGAGGAGTACGCGGCGTGGAAGCGCGGCGAGCCGGTCCGGCGCGGCGGCGGCGAGCTGGAGACCGAGGTCGCCGACCGGGCCGCCCCGGTCGTCCTGGAGCAGGCCGGGAAGCTGCCCGAGGACGGCACGCTCGTCGTCGTCAGCCACGGCGGCACCATCCGCACCACCATCGGCCGGCTGCTCCAGCTGGAGTCCCGGTCGTGGGAGGCGCTGGGCGGCCTCACCAACTGCTGCTGGTCCGTGCTGGGCGAGGGCGCGCGCGGCTGGCGCCTGCTGGAGCACAACGCGGGGACGCTCCCCGAGCCGGTCCTCGGCGACGACGACTGAGCGCCGCCGGGGTGCCCCGGGGCCCGGATTTCACATCGGGGCAGGTGGCAGGCTAAAGTTCTTCTTGTTCGCGGGGAACGCCGGGGGAAACGCCGGAAGACCTGAGAACAGCGGGGCTATAGCTCAGTTGGTAGAGCGCCTGCATGGCATGCAGGAGGTCAGGAGTTCAATTCTCCTTAGCTCCACAGTTCGAAACGATCCCGTCTCCGTCACCGGAGGCGGGATCGTTTGCTTTACCGGCACATTCCCGTGGCAGAATCCGGCTGTCGGGAGCGGAGGACGGGCCGAAGGGGAGGGAACGGCTGACCCATGGGTGCTCACAGCCGGAAGTGCGACTGGTGCGGCAGCGGCACACCGATCGTCCGAGACATGGAACCGCTCAACTCGGCCTACCAGTACTGGTGCGTGGAGTGCGCACGGGCGCTGATCATAAAAGGCGACCCCATCGAGACCTACCGCGAGCTGGAAGGCGAGCCGATCTACGGCCGGCTGCTGGACGAGCACTGCGCCTTGAAGCGCTTCTACTCCTTCGCGACGGCCTGAGGGCCGCGGCCGCGCCGGCTCCCGGGTCCGCACGCGATCACACGCCGGCTCGCGGCGGAATGTGTGATTTCCCGTTTTCTCCCCGGATTTCCTTCATGTCGGGCAACCCCCCGGAGGGACGCGCGCGTCCTGAGGGGTGAAGCTGCCGCCGGGAACGGCCGGCGGCACGGGGGAAGCATGCGGAGGTCACCTCGTGACCGAGACAGTCGTCAGCCCGGCCGGCTCCGGAGAGGGCCCCGAAGCGCCCGTGGCCGAACTCACACCCTTCCTCGACGCCCTGCGCGTCCCGCCGGTGCTCCGTCCCGGCCGGACCGAAGCGCTCCACGGCATCGAGATCGAACAGACCGCCACCTGGGTCCGGCTGCACTCGCAGCTGCCGCCCACCCGCGTATGGGCCTACGGGGGCCACGTCCCGGGGCCGACGATCGAGGTGCGGCGCGGCCGCCGGCTGCGCGTCACCTGGAGCAACCGCCTCACCGGACCCCACCCGGTGACCGCCGTGGAGGCCGCGCAGGCGCCCGGCGCTCCGGTGCCCGACACGCTGCCCGGCCGCGGTGACGCCGCACCGCTGGCCGACGTCGCCGCGCTGCCGCCGTGGACCGTCACCCACCTGCACGGCGTGCCCACCGGCGGCGGCAACGACGGCTGGTCCGAGAACGCCGTCGCGCCCGGCGACAGCCAGCTCTCCGAATATCCCAACGACCACCGCGCGGTCGCCTGGTGGTACCACGACCACGCCATGGACATCACCCGGTGGAACGTCTTCGCGGGCCTGGCGGGGATGTACCTCGTGCGGGACGACGAGGAGGACGCCCTGCACCTGCCCTCGGGCAGGCACGAGATCCCGCTGATCGTCCAGGACCGCAACCTCGACACCGACCCGGACGGCAGGCTGTCCGGCCGGCTCCTCCACAAGACCGTGATCGTCGGCAAGGACGCACAGGGAAAGAACGTCACCCGGGCCTTCAACGGCCCGTACACCCTTGTCAACGGCGTCATCTGGCCGCACCTGGACGTGACGGCCCGGTGGTACCGCTTCCGGCTGCTCAACGCCTCCAACGCCCGCACCTACGCCCTCCGGCTCGTGGACGAGGAGACGGGCGCGCCGGTGCGGGGGGCGGCCTGGCGGATCGGCACGGACGGCGGGCTGCTGCCGCGCCCCCTGCCGCTGGACGGGCCGCTGCCCGTGGCGCCCGCCGAGCGGATGGACCTGCTGATCGACTTCGGCCTGCTGCGGGGCCGCCGCGTCCGCCTGGTCAACGAGGCCCCGGGGGGCGCGTACCCGCAGGTCATGGAGTTCCGCGTGGCGGACGAGGAGGCGGACGACCCGTTCGTGCTGCCGCCGGTGATCTCCAGCTCCTTCGAGCGGATCACCCACGACACGGCGCCCGCGCACGAGCACCGGCTGATCGCGCTGGTCCCGCCCGGCACGGCCGGGAACGCCCACCCGGGCATGTGGGAGATGCAGAAGGCGGAGCCCGGGGACGTGCGGGTCCCGAGCGAGGGCGTGATCCAGGTCAAGGGCGCGGACGGCAAGCTGCGCACGTACCGCAGGGCCGCGCAGACCTTCGACGACGCACTGGGCTTCATGGTCACCTACGACGGCTGGGAGCAGTGGAGCTTCCTCAACCTGGGCGGCCCCACGCACCCCATGCACATCCACCTGATCGACTTTCAGGTGCTGAGCCGGGACCTCTACCCGGCGGGCCCGAAGAGCCCGTTCGACACGGCCCTGGGCGGCACGCTGTCGCCGCTGGAGCACGGGGGCACGGCGCCGGTGCCGGACGGCGACGCGGGCTGGAAGGATGTGATCCAGGTGCCCGCCGGGCAGATGGTGAACGTGATCGGCCGCTTCCGCGGCGCGCGCGGCCGGTTCATGTACCACTGCCACCTGCTGGAGCACGAGGACATGGGGATGATGCGTCCGTTCGTGGTGATGCCGGGCGAGGTACTGAAGTTCCACCACGGGGAGCACGGCGGCCACGGCCACGGCGGTCACTCCGGGCACTCGGGCTGACGCTCCCGCCGGTGTCCGCGGCCCGCAGGGCGGCCAGCACGAGGAAGGCGGCCCCGGCCGCCGGGTAGCCGGCGTCGAGCAGCATCTGGGCGCCGCTCTGGTGGAGTTCGGGCCGGTCCTCGACGCTGTGCGGGACCCGCCACAGCACGTACGAGCAGAACAGCGCGGCGGCCGCCGCGGTCCCCGCCCACCAGGCGGGGCTGCGGCGCTCGGCCGCCTCGCGGGCGAGCAGCAGCCCGGCCGGCACGCACCACACCCAGTGGTGCGACCACGACACGGGGCTGACGAGCAGCGCGGTGGCCGCGCAGGACAGGGCGCCCCAGGCCGCGCCCCGCCGCCCGCACTGCTGGGTCCGTACGGCGACGGCCAGGCCGAGGACGGTGACGGCCGCCGCGGCGACCGCCCACCAGGGGCCGGGGTCGCCGGTGTGCAGCAGCCGGGCGAGGACGCCGCGCAGCGACTGGTTGGCGGTGTCCTCGGCGTGGCCCACCCGCTCGGCGGCGAAGACGGCGTCGGTCCAGAAGCGGCGCGAGTCGTGCGGCAGGGCCACTGCGGCGAGGGCCGCCGTGCCGCCGAAGGCGGCGGTGGCGACGGCCGCCCGGCGCGGCCACGGCCCGCCGTCCGCCCGGCGGGCCAGGCCCGTGGCGGCCAGGTGGACGACGAACAGGGCGGGGGTGAGCTTGATGCCCGTCGCGAGGCCGGTGCCGAGGCCCGCCCAGCGGTGCCCGGCCGGCCGCGTCAGGTCCCACAGCACCAGGACGGCGACGAGGAGGTTGACCTGGCCGTTGCGCAGGGTCTGCCAGACGGGCTCGCACCAGACGCACAGCGCGGCGGCCGTGAGCGTCACGGCGGCCCTGGGGCGGCCGTCGACGAGTCGTACGGAGAGGTGGGTGAGGGCGAGCAGCAGGCCGAGGTTGGCGAGCTCGGTGAGGACGCGCAGCGCGGTCGGGCCGGGCAGGGTGAGGGCGGTGAACAGGAGCGCCGCGAAGGGCGGGTAGGTGGCGGGCAGGCCGCGGTGCGTGGCGCGCATCGCGTAGAGGTCGCCGCCGGTGCGGACGGTCCAGCCTTCGGCGCGGTAGACGAGGACGTCGATGGAGGCGACGTGGGAGGCCCGCTGGGCGAGGAGGAAGAGGCCGAAGGAGACCAGACAGCCCGCGGCGGCGGCCAGGGTGCTGCGGCGGCCGGGGCGGCCGGGCCAGGCTGTCACGAGGAGCGCTCCGGTTCCAGGAGTGACAAAAACAGTGACAAAAGCAGTGACGAAGCAGGGCCGACAAATCGGGCGAATAGGGGGCGATGTTATCCCATTCGCCCGGCTTCCCGGCGCCGGTGGGCGGCCGATTTGGCAGGTGGAGGGGGTGTCCGTGTAATGTTGTCGATGTCGCCAGGGGGAACCGGAAAGGGCAGGAGCCCGAACCGATCCCGGGCGGCGAGCGTCAAGGGGCTATAGCTCAGTTGGTAGAGCGCCTGCATGGCATGCAGGAGGTCAGGAGTTCAATTCTCCTTAGCTCCACAGGAGATGAGCGGGTCGTCCAGAAACGGACGGCCCGCTTTTTCGTGCGTCCACTACTCCCTGTTCGCTCCCTGCTTCGTACGCTCAGCGCTCTCTGCCGAGCCGCTCCTTGTCGAGTCTCAGGGCCAGCGCCGGGCAGCGGCGCACGGCCCGCTGGGCCCGGCCCCGCAGGTGGTCCGGCACCCCCGCGTCCGCGAGCGAGGGATAGCCGTCCGGCCCGATCCGTACGAGCTGGGGCAGCAGGCCCGCGCACAGCCCGTGCCCCTCGCACAGCGTCCAGTCCACCGCCAGCCGCTCCACGCGCCGCGGGCCGCCGCCGTCCGCGGTGGCCTCCGCGCCGGCGCCCGAGGGCAGCGGCAGCACCCCGGCCGCGGGGCGCCCGCAGCCGCCGTTCAGGACGTGCGCCGCCAGGTCGTCGGTGAAGGCCGACAGCGCGCTCAGGACGAACCGTGCCGCGCCGTCCGGGTGCCCGCACGCTCCCCGGCCCCGCACGGCCCCGGCCGCCTCCCGCACGCGCTCCAGGGCGCCCTGGCCGGCGCCCGCCACCACGTCCGCGAGCGCCCCGGCGAGCGCCGGCACCCCGGACCGGCACGGTCCGCACTGCCCGGCCGACTGGGCGGCCAGCCAGTGCGCGGCCCGTACGGTCTCGCCCAGCGGGCAGGTGTCCGCGGGCAGCGCCAGCACGGCGCCCACCCCGAGGGCCCCGCCGCGGTCCGCGAGGCCCCCGTGGGAGACCCGGGCCCGGGCCGCCGTCGCCGTGTCCAGCCACGCGCCGTGACAGCCGCCCGTCAGCACCCCCTGCAGGGCGGGAGCGGCGCCGCACACCTTCAGCACGTACGCGAGCGGCACCCCGCCCGGCACCTCCACGACCTGCGGCTCGGGCACCGCGCCCGAGACGGTCAGCAGCAGGGTGCCCGGCTCGCCCGGGGCGCCCGTGGCCGCGTAGCCCTCGGCGCCCAGGCGGGCGGCGAGGGCGAGTTGGGCGAACGTCTCCGCCTTGGCCCGCTGCGGCGGCGCGCCGCCCCGGCCCGCGCGCGCGGCCCGGTCGGGCCGCCCGGGCGGCAGCGGCAGCCCGCCGTCGGCGGCCCGCAGCAGCGCCGAGGACTCGCCCGACACCAGCCGCTCGGGCAGGCGCACCACCCGGGCCCGCACGGACCGGGCCCGCCGGTCGGCGAGCCCCCGCTCGGCCAGCGCCTCCCGCACCGAGGCCTCGGCCGCCGCCCGGGTCACCCCGACCACCACCGAGCCCGCGCCGAGGGCCGCCGCCGTCAGCAGGGCCCCGTCCAGCACCAGGTGCGGGGCCCGCGCGAGCAGCACCGCGTCCTTGCGGCTGGACGGGTCGCCCTCGCAGCCGTTGACCACCACGGCGGGGCGCGCGCCGCGCCGCCGCGCCGCCTGCCCCACCGCCCGCAGCTTGCGCGCGAAGGGGAAGCCCGCGCCGCCCCGGCCGCGCAGCGCGACCGCCTCCGCCAGCGCCGTCAGCTGCGCCTCGGTGTGCTGGGGCAGCGAGCCGTGGACCGACAGGTGGGCGCTGCGGTCGAGCCGGGCCGCCCGGTCCAGCCCGGCCAGCAGGCGCGGGCGGCCGAGGGCGAGGACCGCCGGCCGTTCCGGGAGCGCGGGGCTCACCGGGCCCGGCCCGGAGCGGCGGCGGCACCGGTGCGGTCGGGGGAGTCGGTCAGGTGGATGAGCAGCTGGAAGGGGTCCATGGCACGGCACCGTAGGGAGCCCACCGGCGGCGTGCGGTCCGCTTCGCGCAACCCCGGTGCGAGGGGCCTCACCACTGCTAACGTCGGGTCTTTTACCCCACCGGCCCCTCCGGCGCCTCCTTGATCTCTTCTTGACGAACTCATGCCCCACGGTTGAGCAGTTCGCCGAAAGAGTGACGCACTGTGGGCGTGCTCATGCCAGCACGCCCCGCTGTTTGCGACCACTCGTTTCGCAGGGGGTTCCATGAGATCAAGCCGCTCCCGCGTGCGCGCCGGACTGGCCCTGGCGGCAGCGCTGCCGCTGGCCGCCGGGGCGCTCGCGCTCGGCACGCCCACCGCCCTGGCGGCCCAGCCCGGGCCGCACGACCGGCAGGCGCTGGCGGGCACCAAGCCGCTGTGGGCGACGCCCTCGGCCGACCGCGGCACCGCCGACGCGTCGGAGAAGGTCACCGCCCGCGTCTACCTCGCCGGCCGCGACGCCAAGGGCCTCGCCGCCTACGCCCGCGCCGTCTCCGACCCGGCGTCCGCCTCGTACGGCAAGTACTTGACGGCGCGCCGGGCGAAGGAACGATTCGGGGCGACGAAGGAACAGATAGCCGGGGTCACCGGCTGGCTGACCTCCTCCGGCCTGAAGGTGACCGGCACCAACGACCACTACGTCACCGTCACCGGTGACGCCGCCGCGGCCAGGAAGGCCTTCGGCACCGAGCTGCACCGCTACGTCAAGGACGGCCGCACCTACCACGCGCCGTCCACCACGGCCTCCGTCCCCGCCTCGCTCGACGGCGCCGTCCTGACCGTCGTGGGCCTGAACGACGCCCCGCGCCTGGCGAAGCACCGCGAGACCCTCCCCGGCCCGTCGGCCGCCTTCCGCAACGCCGGCCCGTTCTCCACGTACTACGGCTCGAACGTGAACAAGAGCCTGCCGTCCGCCTACGGCTCCCACGCGCCGTACGCGATCAAGGGCTACACGGGCAAGCAGCTGCGCGCCGCGTACGGGGCGAAGAACTTCACCGGCAAGGGCGTCACGATCGCCATCACCGACGCCTACGCCTCCCCGACGATCGCCCAGGACGTCCAGCAGTACGCCAAGCGCAACGGCGACAAGAGCTGGAGCAAGGGCCAGTACTCCCAGGTGCTGCCCGCCGACTGGACGCACACCGGCGAGAAGGAGTGCGACGCCTCCGGCTGGTACGGCGAGGAGACCCTCGACATCGAGGCCGCCCACGCCGTCGCCCCGGACGCCGGCATCGTCTACGTGGCTGGCAAGTCCTGCCAGGACGACGACCTGATCGACGCCCTGCACAAGATCGTCGACGGGCGGCTCGCGGACATCGTCTCCAACTCCTGGGGCGACGTCGAGAGCAACGAGACCCCGGACGTGGCCGCCGCCTACGACCAGGTCTTCCAGACCGGCGCCGTCGAGGGCATCGGCTTCTACTTCTCCTCCGGCGACGACGGCGACAACGTCGCCAAGCACGGCACCAAGCAGGCCGACACGCCCGCCAACTCCCCGTGGGTCACCTCGGTCGGCGGCACCTCCCTCGCCGTCGGCAAGGGCGACAAGTACCTGTGGGAGACCGGCTGGGGCACCCACAAGGCGGAGCTCTCCAAGGACGGCCTGAGCTGGGAGGGCTCGGTCTTCACGGGCGGCGCCGGCGGCGGCACCAGCAAGATCCACCAGCAGCCGTTCTACCAGCGCGGCGTCGTCCCCGACGCGCTCGCCAAGGCGGGCGGCAGCACCCCCATGCGCGTCGGGCCCGACATCGCGGCCGTCGCCGACTCCAGCACCGGCTTCCTCGTCGGCCAGACCCAGACCTTCCCCGACGGCTCGGTGAAGTACGACGAGTACCGCATCGGCGGCACCTCGCTCGCCGCCCCGGTGATCGCCGGCGTCCAGGCGCTCGCCCAGCAGGCCCGCCACGGCGTGCCGATCGGCTTCGCCAACCCCGCCATCTACGACCGCTACGGCACCGCCGCCTACCACGACGTCACCGACCACCCGCTCGGCAAGGGCCAGGGCATCGGCGTCGTCCGCGTCGACTACAAGAACAGCGTGGACGCCAAGGACGGCCTGGTCACCACGTTGCGCAGCCTCGGCGGCGACAGCTCGCTCTCGGCCGTCCCCGGCTACGACGACGTCACGGGCGTGGGCACGCCGGGTGACTCGTACGTGACGTCGTACGTCCCGGGTCACCGGCGCTGAGCAGGGCGAACCGCGCCCCGTAAGGGGCGCGGGGAACTGCGCGAGCAACCACGGACGGCCCGCACCCGCCGGACAAGACCCGCCGGCGCGGCGCTCACTCGTGGCATACGGGGCCCGCACCGTCGGTGCGGGCCCTCAGGCCCCTGCGGTAACCTGACCCCATGCGTGCCGTACGCCTTCTGCTTAGCGGGCCGCGCTGATCAGTACCGACCGGTGACCACGGTCGGCATCGGCGCGGCGTCCCCTCCTGTGCGAGGGGATTTTTCATTTCCGCAGGTGCCGCAGGTAGAGACGACGACGATCGATGGAGCTTTGAGGACGATGAGCGAGACCAACACCGCCGCCGAGGTGGCTGCCCCGCACCGCTACACGGCCGCGCTGGCCGCCGACATCGAGGCACGCTGGCAGGACGCCTGGGACGCCGAGGGCACGTACGAGGCGCCCAACCCCAGCGGTGACCTGGCGGGCGACCCGGCGGTCGTGGCACGCCCCAAGAAGTTCATCATGGACATGTTCCCGTACCCCTCGGGTGCGGGCCTGCACGTCGGCCACCCGCTCGGCTACATCGCCACCGACGTCTACGCGCGCTACCACCGCATGACCGGCCACAACGTCCTGCACACCCTGGGCTTCGACGCCTTCGGCCTGCCCGCCGAGCAGTACGCCGTGCAGACCGGCACCCACCCGCGGGTCTCCACCGACGCCAACATCGTCAACATGAAGGCGCAGCTGCGCCGCCTGGGCCTGGGCCACGACAAGCGCCGCTCGTTCGAGACGATCGACCCGGCCTACTACAAGTGGACCCAGTGGATCTTCCTGCAGATCTTCAACTCCTGGTACGACGAGGAGGCGAAGAAGGCCCGCCCGATCGCCGAGCTGGTCGAGCAGTTCGAGAGCGGCCGGCGCGAGGTGCCGGGCGGGCGCGCGTGGGGCGAGCTGACCGCCGCCGAGCGCTCCGACGTCCTGGGCGAGTACCGCCTGGCCTACGCCTCCGAGGCGCCCGTCAACTGGTGCCCCGGCCTGGGCACCGTGCTGGCCAACGAGGAGGTCACCGCGGACGGCCGCTCCGAGCGCGGCAACTTCCCCGTCTTCAAGTCCAAGCTGCGCCAGTGGAACATGCGGATCACCGCGTACGCGGACCGCCTGCTGGAGGACCTGGACGCCCTGGACTGGCCCGAGGCCATCAAGCTCCAGCAGCGCAACTGGATCGGCCGCAGCGTCGGCGCCCGCGTCGACTTCGCCGTCGACGGCCACGCGGACGAGAAGATCACCGTCTTCACCACCCGCCAGGACACCCTCTTCGGCGCCACCTACCTGGTCGTCGCGCCCGAGCACCAGGTGGTGACCGACAACGGCACGCACCGCTCCGTCATCCCGGCCGCCTGGCCCGAGGGCACCCACGAGGACTGGACCGGCGGGCACGCCACCCCGGGCGAGGCCGTCGCCGCCTACCGCAAGGAGGCCGCCGCCAAGTCCGACGTCGAGCGCCAGGCCGACGCCAAGGAGAAGACCGGCGTCTTCACCGGCGTCTACGCGATCAACCCGGTCAGCGGCGCCAAGCTGCCCGTCTTCACCGCCGACTACGTCCTCATGGGCTACGGCACCGGCGCGATCATGGCCGTCCCCGCGCACGACAGCCGCGACTTCGCCTTCGCGCGCGCCTTCGACCTGCCGATGCGCTGCGTCGTGCGGCCGGCCGACGACCGCGGCACCGACCCGGCCGCCTGGGCCGAGTCCTTCGACTCGTACGACGCCGAGATCATCGACTCGGCCGGGGAGGGCATCTCCCTGGACGGCCTGGTCGTCAGCGAGGCGAAGGCCCGCATGGCCGAGTGGCTGACCGAGCGGGGCATCGGCGAGGCCACGGTCAACTACCGCCTGCGCGACTGGCTCTTCAGCCGCCAGCGCTACTGGGGCGAGCCCTTCCCGATCGTCTACGACGAGCAGGGCGTCGCCCACTCGCTGCCCGAGTCGATGCTGCCGCTGGAGCTGCCCGAGGTCGAGGACTACTCGCCGCGCACCTTCGAGCCCGACGACGCCGACACCGAGCCCGAGACCCCGCTCTCCCGCAACGAGGACTGGGTCAACGTCACGCTGGACCTCGGCGACGGCCCCAAGCGCTACCGCCGCGAGACCAACACCATGCCCAACTGGGCCGGCTCCTGCTGGTACGAGCTGCGCTACCTCGACCCGCACAACGACGAGCAGCTGGTCTCCCCCGAGGCCGAGCAGTACTGGATGGGCCCGCGCGAGGGGCAGCCGCACGGCGGCGTCGACCTGTACGTCGGCGGTGCCGAGCACGCCGTGCTGCACCTGCTGTACGCCCGCTTCTGGTCCAAGATCCTCTTCGACCTGGGCCACATCTCCTCGGCCGAGCCGTTCCACAAGCTCTACAACCAGGGCATGATCCAGGCGTACGTCTACCGCGACGCGCGCGGCATCGCCGTCCCGGCCGCCGAGGTGGAGGAGCGCGAGGGCGCGTACTACTACCAGGGCGAGAAGGTCAGCCGGCTGCTCGGCAAGATGGGCAAGTCCCTGAAGAACGCCGTCACGCCGGACGAGATCTGCGCCGAGTACGGCGCCGACACCCTGCGCCTCTACGAGATGGCGATGGGCCCGCTGGACGTCTCCCGCCCCTGGGACACCCGCGCCGTCATCGGCCAGTACCGGCTGCTGCAGCGCCTGTGGCGCAACGTCGTCGACGAGGCCACCGGCGAGGTCACCGTGGTGGACTCCGAGGCCGACGAGGCGACGCTGCGCGCCCTGCACAAGGCGATCGACGGCGTCGGCCAGGACCTGGCGAACCTGCGTTTCAACACCGCCATCGCCAAGATCACCGAGCTGAACAACCACGTGACCAAGCTGAGCGAGGTCCCGCGGTCCGTCGCCGAGGCCATGGTGCTGCTGATCGCGCCGCTGGCCCCGCACATCGCCGAGGAGCTGTGGCGCAAGCTCGGCCGCTCCGGCTCCGTGGTGCACGCGGACTTCCCCGTCGCCGACCCCGCCTACCTGGTCGACGAGGCCGTGACCTGCGTCGTCCAGATCAAGGGCAAGGTCAAGGCGCGCCTGGAGGTCCCGCCGGCCATCACCGACGAGGAGCTGGAGAAGGCCGCGCTGGCCGACCCGGCGGTCGTCGCGGCGCTGGGCGGCGCGGGCATCCGCAAGGTCATCGTGCGGGCGCCGAAGCTGGTGAACATCGTCCCGGCGTAGTCCGGTCCGGCCTGCTTCGGCCGGCTGAGGGTTCTTCCCTACGGGCAGGTTGGGGGTTCGTTCGGAACCCGCGGCCTGCCCGTGCCGTTTACGGTGGAGGGAGACGGCGGACGCCGTCCCCACACCGTCCCGAGGAGCGTCATGGAAGCCGTGGCCGTGATCGTCGCACTGATCTTCGCGGTCCTCGTCGCGCTGGCAGTGATCGCCACGGTCAGGACGGTGCGGGCGGTCAAGCGCGGCGTCGACCGCACGGTCCACCAGGCGCGGCGCACGGTCGAGGACACCCGCCTCAAGGCCAGGCAGTTCGCCCAGCCGGGCGCGGCCGGGGAGGTCGCGCAGCTGCGCCTCTCGCTGCGCACGTCGATGCGCGCCACGCAGGACGCCCTGCAGACCGCCGCCCCCGAGGACCCCTCGCTCTCCGAGGCGCTCGCCCTCTTCCAGCGCCTCAGCGCCCACGGCCACGAGCTGGACGACGAGCTCAAGCGGCTGGAGACCGAGCCGGACAAGACCCGCATCGCGGCCCGCCTGCCCGAGCTGCGCGAGCGCACGGCCCGCGTCAAGGACTCGGCGGACTCGCTGCGCTTCGCCGCCCAGGACCGGGCCCGGCGCTTCGCCGACGACGACCTGGAGACGCTGAGCGGCCAGATCCGCATGGAGGCGGGCGCGCTGCGGCACTGGAGCGACGAGCCGGTGGGTGACGCACCGGCGGGGCGTGCGGACGGGCCGGCCGCGGGGGCCGCTGCAGCGGCTGGAGAGCCGGGAGAGCCGGGGGAGCAGCCGGAGCCACGCGCGATCACCGGGCGGGACCGGGAGCGGGATGCGTGGCGCGCGCCGGGCTATTCGTGGCAGAAGACGGGGCGTCCGGAGAGCGCAGGCTGACCGCCCCGGGGCGGGCGTACCCCATGAGGGCTCCCGGTGTCCGGCCGTCCCGCAGGATGATCACCTGTACGGGGCCCGTACTGCCGTCGGAGCGCCCCGGCGGGTAACCTCCGGAACATGTCCCGCCATGTCGCTGTGATTACTGATTCAACGGCCTATCTGCCGCAGCGGGCGATGGAACGGCACAGCATTACCGCCGTACCGCTCACCGTCGTGCTGGGGGACGAGGCGCTCGAAGAGGGCACCGAGGTCTCGGCCCGCTGCGTGGCCCAGGCGCTGCAGAAGCGCAGGCCGGTGACCACCTCGCGGCCCGGCCCCGAGATCTTCGCGGCGGCCTACCGCGCGGCCGCCGAGGCGGGCGCGGAGGGGATCGTCTCGCTGCACCTGTCGTCGGAGCTCTCCGGCACGTACGACGCGGCGGTCCTCGCGGCGCGCGACGCGGAGGTGCCGGTGCGGGTCGTGGACACCGGCATGGTCGCCATGGCCCTCGGCTTCTGCGCGCTGGCCGCCGCCGAGACGGCGGACGCCGGCGGGACCCTGGACGAGGCGGTCGCCGCCGCGGAGAAGCGCGCGCAGGGCACGGCCGCCTTCTTCTACGTCGACACCCTGGACTACCTCCGCCGGGGCGGCCGGATCGGCGCGGCCCAGGCCCTGCTGGGCTCGGCGCTCGCCGTCAAACCCCTGCTGCAGCTGGAGGGCGGCCGGATCGAGATGCGCGAGAAGGTGCGCACGGCGTCCAAGGCCATCGCGCGGCTGGAGGAGATCGCGGTGGAGCGCGCGGGCGCGTCGCCCGTCGACATCGCCGTCCACCACCTGGCGGCGCCGGACCGCGCGACCGAACTGGCCGACCGCCTGCGAGAACGACTTCCGGCGCTGGGGGAACTGCACGTCAGCGAGGTGGGAGCAGTCATCGGGGCGCACACGGGGCCGGGGCTGCTGGGCGTGGTGGTGGCGCCGAAGTAGGGCCCCCGGGCTTCCGGCCGGGCCTCGGGCCCGCCCAGGGCGCTCGGCACCCGGACGCTCCTGCCGGGCCACGGCACCTTCCTCCGCCGCAACGGTGCTGTGCCACTACGGCGAGGGTCCGGCGGAATCATCGAATACGGGATCGCCCGGCCGCAATGAGGCCCGGCCTCAATTCCCCCTGCCGGGCGGCGAAGTTATCCACAACTGCCGGGTTATCCACGGGAATGAGGCCGTCTCAGCGGGATCAGGGCAATCGCCCTACCGTCTTGCGCATGACCGATCGCACGAACGGGCACCTTTCGCTACCCGAGCGCAACGGCCCGCCGCCGGGCGGGCGTTGGCGGCTCGCGGTGCGGGAGCGCCTGCCGCTATGGCTGCAACTGCGCTGCGGCATCGAGCCGAAGACGCTCGCCGCACTGACGGTCGTGCTGGTGGCGGCGTGCGCCTTCGCCGCGTATCACTTCCTGGCCGGCCGTCCGCAGACCGTACGGGTGCCCGCGCGGGAGACGCCGGCCGTTGTGACACCGCCGCCTCCGCCGGTCGTGGCCTCACCGTCCCGTACGGGCGGGGCGGTGGTCGTGGACGTGGCGGGCAAGGTCCGCAGGCCCGGCGTGCGGCGTCTGCCGCCGGGTTCGAGGGTGGCCGACGCGCTGGCCGCGGCCGGGGGAGCCCGCCCGGGCGCGGACACGACGGGCCTCAACAGGGCGCGCGTCCTCATGGACGGGGAGCAGATCGTGGTGGGCGCCCCGGCGGGCGGCCAGGGCGGTGGGGGAAGCCAGGGCGGTCCGGGCGGTGCGCCCGGGCCCTCGCCGGGAACGGCCGCCTCGGCCGGGACAGGCCCCGCGCCGGTCGGCCCGGTGAGCCTGAACTCGGCGACGGTCGAGCAGCTGGACGCGCTGCCGGGCGTCGGTCCCGTCCTGGCCCGGCACATCCTCGACTACCGCACGCAGCACGGCGGTTTCCGCTCCGTCGAGGAGCTCCGCAAGGTGAACGGAATCGGCAGTCGCCGCTTCACCGACCTCCGTCCCTTGGTGCAGCCATGACGGCTGGTGCAGCCATGACGGCGCCGCTGCCCGGGGCTCGTGGCGGTGCGGCCATGACGCCCACCGGGAATGCACATGGGCCCGCAGCGGCCCTCCCGGGGCCGGGGCCGGGGCTCCGGGACGAGGGCCCACCGGATCTGCGGCTGGTCGCGCCCGCCGTCGCGGCGTGGGTGGCGGCGGCCGCGGCCCTGACCGCGACCGGCCGGGCGGTGGCCCTGGCGGCGGGCGCCGGGGCCCTGGCGGCCGGCGTGCTGCTGGCCCGGGGGAGGCCGGGCCGCACGGCCGGCCGCGGGATCGCCGTCGCCCTCGCCGCCGTCCTGCTGTGCGCCGCGGCCGGCGCGGCGGTGGCAGCCCTGCGGGGCGCGGATTCCCGCCGCGGGCCGCTGCCGGGGCTGGCCCGCCGGCATGCCGCCGCCGTGGTCGAGGCGACGGTCACGGCCGACCCGAGGGCCGCGCGCCCGCACGTGCGGGGAGCCGCCCGGGCGGCTCCCGCGGCCGTCGTCGAGGCCGAGGCGGTCAAGGTGACCGCGGGCCGTGCGACGACCACCGTCCGCGCGCCCGTGCTGCTGATCGCGCCGCCTTCGTGGCTCGGGCTGCTGCCGTCCACCCGGGTGCGGGCCCAAGGGCGTCTTACGGTGCCGTCCCGGGCGGCAGGCTCCGGCCCGCTGCCCGCCGCGGTGCTGCGGATCGGCGGCCGGGAGCCGCCCCGGGTCGTGGGCGGGCCGAGCACGGTGCAGCGCGTCGCCGGCAGGTTCCGCGCGGGGCTGCGGGCGGCCACGGACGGGCTGCCCGAGGATCCGCGGGCACTGCTTCCCGGCCTCGTGGTGGGGGACACCTCCCGGGTGCCGGCGGACCTCGACGAGGCGTTCCGGGCGACAGGCATGACGCACCTGCTGGCCGTCTCGGGGAGCAACCTCGCGATCCTGCTCGCCGTGTTCGTCGGGCCGCCGCACCTGGCCGCCCGTGCCGAGCGCCGCGGCCTCGCGGCCCGGCTGGGGGTGCCGCTGCGGGCGACGGCGGTGCTGGGCGCGGGGCTCGTGCTGGGGTTCGTCGTGGTGTGCCGGCCCGATCCGAGCGTGCTGCGTGCGGCCGCCTGCGGGCTGGTGCTGCTGCTCGCCCTCGGCACGGGCCGGCGCCGCGGCCTGCTGCCCGCCCTCGCCGCCGCGGCCCTGCTGCTCGTCCTCTACGACCCGTGGCTCGCCCGCAGCCCCGGCTTCCTCCTCTCGGTGCTGGCCACCGGTGCCCTGCTGACCCTCGCGCCGCGCTGGAGCGCGGCCCTGCGGCGGCGCGGGGTGCCACCGCGCGTGGCCGAGGCCCTGGCGGCGGCCGCCGCCGCGGAGGCGGTCTGCGCGCCGGTGGTCGCCGTGCTGGCGGAGCGGGTGAGCCTGGTGGCGGTGCCCTGCAATCTCCTCGCCGAGGCGGCCGTCGCGCCCGCCACGGTGCTCGGCTTCGCCGCGCTCGCCGTGTCGCCCGTGGCCCTCCCCGTCGCGGTGTGGCTCGCCCGGCTCGCGTCCTGGCCCGCCTCATGGGCCGCCGCGGTGGCCCGTACGGGCGCGGACCTGCCCGGGGCGGAGCTGGCCTGGCCGGGCGGCTGGGCCGGCGGCCTGCTGCTCGCCGCGGTCGCGGCAGCCGTCGTGTTCACGGCCCGGCGGCTGCTCCGCAGTCCCTGGGCCTGCGCGGCGGGCGCGCTGCTGCTGCTCGTCGCGGTCGTCCGGCCGGCGCCTTTGAACCGCGCGGTGACAGGCTGGCCGCCGCCCGGCTGGCGGCTCGCGGTCTGTGACGTGGGGCAGGGGGACGCACTGGTCCTCGCGGCGGGCGAGGGGAGCGCGGTCGTCGTGGACGCCGGTCCGGAGCCCCGGGCCGTGGACCGGTGCCTGAGCGCCCTCGGCGTCGAGCGGATCCCCCTCGTCCTGCTGAGCCACTTCCACGCCGACCACGTGGACGGGCTGCCCGGGGTGCTGCGCGGCCGGGCGGTCGGGGGCATCGAGACGACGCCGTTCGCGGAGCCCGCGGGCCGGGCGGCGTTCGTCCGCCGCGAGGCCGGGCGCGCGCACGTCCCCGTGACCACGGCCCGGGCGGGGGAGCGCAGCGGCCTGGGGGAGCTGACGTGGGAGGTGCTGTGGCCGCCGCCGGCGGGGACGTCGGCGGCGGCCGAGGAGGGGCCCAACGACGCCAGCGTCACCCTGCTGGTCCGCAGCGCCGGCCTGACCGCGCTGCTGCTCGGCGACCTGGAACCACCCGCCCAGCAGGCCCTCCGGGAGACCCACCCCGAGTTGCCCGCCGTGGACGTCCTCAAGGTCGCCCACCACGGCTCCGCCCACCAGGACCCGCAGTTGATACGCGGCCTCCGGCCCCGCCTCGCGGTCGTCTCGGCCGGCGCCGGCAACCCCTACGGCCACCCCTCGCCCCGCACGCTCGCCGCGCTCAGGGCACAGGGCACGACGGTCCTGCGGACCGACACGGACGGGCCGGTCGCGGTGACCGGCAGCGGGGCGAGGGTAGCGGCGGTCACCAGGTCCACGACCTAGGACCGTGACCGGGACCACAGCCCGATGACATCACCAGCGACCTGAGAGATAACTGACTCATGAACAAGATCATCAGTGACGCCGCCGTCGACGCCTACCTGAGCCGTATCGGCGTCACCCGGCCGGCCGTGCCGGACCTGGCCGCTCTGCGCGAGCTCCACCTCCGCCACCTGCACGCGGTGCCCTTCGAGAACCTGTCGATCCACCTGGGCGAGGAGGTCGTGCTGGACCCCGCCGCCCTCGTGGCCAAGGTGACGGGCGGGCGGGGCGGCTTCTGCTACGAGCTCAACGGCGCGTTCGCCGCGCTGCTGGACGCCCTGGGCTACCGGGTCACGCTGCTGGCCGCGCGGGTGATGGGTCCCGAGGGGCTGTTCGGCCCGCCCTTCGACCACCTCGCGCTGCGGGTTCACGCGGCCGACAGCGCGGAGCCGTGGCTGGTGGACGTCGGGTTCGGCCGGAACAGCCACTACCCGCTGCGGTTCGACGAGCGGGGCGAGCAGGCCGACCCCGCCGGTCCCTTCCGGCTCGCCGAGACGGCGGACGGGGACCTCGACCTCCTCCGGGCGGGCGACGTGCAGTACCGCCTGGAACGGCGGCCCCGGGAGCTGGCGGACTTCGAGGGCGGCTGCTGGTGGCACCGCACCTCGCCCAAGTCCCTCTTCACCAAGGCGGTGATCTGCTCCCGGCTCACCGCCACCGGCCGCGTCACCCTCAGCGACCGCACCCTGGTGACCACCGGCGCGACGGGCCGTCAGGAGCTGCCGCTGGCGGAGCAGGAGATCCTGCCGGCCTTCCGGGAGCACTTCGGCATCGAGCTGGAGCGCATACCGCAGGCGAGCGGCCCCGTCCCGGCCGAAGGCTGAGTCACTCCCGCTCGAGCCAGCCGTCGTACTCCTCGGCGAGCTCGCGCAGCGCGGCGAGGTCGAGGTCGCCCTCGGGGGCCTCCAGGACGACCAGCCACTGGGCGTCCTCGGCGTCGTCCTCGCCGGCCAGGGCCTCGCGGACTATCTGAGGGTCGTCGTCGAGCGCGAAGCGCTGCGCGGCCTCCTCGGCCGCCTCCTCCGCGGCATCACGGTCGGGAAGCACCAGGAGGTGTCGTACGGAATCGGTGTCTGAGGAGAGATAAGGGCTGCTCACAACGCACATTGTGCGATATGGCGGACGGACGCGCGGGGGGAGGTGTCAGTAGCGCGTGGGATGCTGGTCGCGATGGCCAGGAAGACTGCAACCGACGACGTTCTCGCCCCCGTCACGCTCGCCGTGGGCCAGGAGGATCTCCTCCTGGACCGGGCGGTCCGGGAGGTGGTCGCGGCCGCCCGCGCCGCCGATGCCGACACCGACGTCCGTGACCTCACCCCCGACGCCCTCCAGCCGGGCACCCTCGCCGAGCTCACCAGCCCGTCGCTCTTCGCCGAGCGCAAGGTCGTGATCGTGCGCAACGCCCAGGACCTCTCGGCGGACACGATCAAGGACGTCAAGGGCTATCTCTCCGCGCCCGCCGAGGAGATCACCCTGGTGCTCCTGCACGCCGGCGGCGCCAAGGGCAAAGGCCTGCTGGACGCGGCGCGCAAGGCCGGGGCGCGGGAGGTCGCCTGCCCCAAGATGACCAAGCCGGCCGACAGGCTGGCGTTCGTGCGCACCGAGTTCCGTACGGCCGGCCGCTCCGCGACCCCCGAGGCCTGCCAGGCCCTGGTGGACGCGATCGGCAGCGATCTGCGGGAGCTGGCGAGCGCCTGCACCCAGCTCGTCGCCGACATCGACGGCACGATCGACGCCGCCGTCGTCGGGCGGTACTACACGGGCCGCGCCGAGGCCTCCAGCTTCACCGTCGCCGACCGCGCGGTGGAGGGCCGGGCCGCCGAGGCCCTGGAGGCGCTGCGCTGGGCCATGTCCACGGGCGTCGCGCCCGTCCTGATCACCAGTGCCCTCGCGCAGGGCGTCCGCGCCATCGGCAAGCTCGCCTCCGCCCCCCGCGGCGCCCGCCCGGGTGATCTGGCGCGGGACCTCGGCATGCCGCCGTGGAAGATCGACCGGGTCCGGCAGCAGATGCGGGGGTGGTCCGCGGACGGTGTCGCCGCGGCGCTCATCGCCATCGCGGAGGCGGACGCGGGGGTCAAGGGCGGCGGCGACGACCCGGAGTACGCCTTGGAGAAGGCGGTCGTCGCGGTGGCCCGGGCGGCGCGCAGCCGCGCCTGAGCGCTGTTCTCTTCCCGATCTCTCTCTGGCGCCGTTCTCGATCTCTGCTTGGGCTCACGTCTTGTGAGTCCGTCTTGTGAGTCCGTCCTCTGAGTCCAAGCAGAGATTGAGAACACGGAAGGCCCGCGAAAAGCCCAAAGACCCCGTGCCACCCTTGGGGAAAGGGGGCACGAGGCCTTTGGATCGTTCATCGAGCCGTGAGGCTCATGCCGCGCCCGCGTGGCGAACGACCGAGCGCGGCGGGGTGCCGGACCGGAGCGGTAGAGGGGCCGCTGATTCCGATACCGGCGAAGGCCCGGGGCTCACGCCCCGGAGAGGCTTCAGCCCTTGAGGGCGGCAACCTGCTTGGCCAGCGCCGACTTCTTGTTGGCGGCGGCGTTCTTGTGCAGGACACCCTTGGTGGCGGCCTTGTCGAGCTTCTTGCCGGCCAGGGCAACGGCGGCGGTGGCCTTCTCGGCGTCACCGGCGACGATGGCCTCGCGGGCCGCACGGACAGCGGTCTTGACCGCGGACTTGACGGCCTTGTTACGCAGGCGCGCCTTCTCGTTGGTCTTGTTCCGCTTGATCTGGGACTTGATGTTCGCCACGAAAGAGCCTTTTCAGGTTCGTTGGATTTCGAGATGTGTGCCCCACGCGTGAGAGGGTCGCGAAGCACAGTGGACCAGGCTACCAGCAGCTCCTCCGGCCGCCCAAACCGGACGACGGCCGCCGCTCATGGGACGATGGAGGGGTCGTATACCCGACTCCCGCCGAGACTGGCGTACCAACGCCGAAGTCACCGAATGGATCCTGCGTGCCCGCGACCCCTACCAACGTGCCCGAGCCGAGCCGTACCGACCCGGCTCTGATCCGCAACTTCTGCATCATCGCGCACATCGACCACGGCAAGTCGACGCTTGCCGACCGGATGCTCCAGCTCACCGGCGTGGTCGACCAGCGGCAGATGCGCGCGCAGTACCTCGACCGGATGGACATCGAGCGCGAGCGCGGCATCACGATCAAGTCCCAGGCGGTCCGTCTGCCGTGGGCGCCCACCGAAGACGAGGGCAACACCCACATCCTCAACATGATCGACACGCCGGGCCACGTCGACTTCACCTACGAGGTCTCGCGCTCGCTCGCCGCGTGCGAGGGCTGCATCCTCCTGGTCGACGCCGCGCAGGGCATCGAGGCCCAGACCCTCGCCAACCTCTACCTGGCGATGGAGAACGACCTCACGATCATCCCGGTCCTCAACAAGATCGACCTGCCCGCCGCCCAGCCGGAGAAGTTCGCCGCCGAGCTCGCGAACCTCGTCGGCTGCGAGCCCGAGGACGTCCTCAAGGTCTCCGCCAAGACCGGCATGGGCGTGCCCGAGCTGCTCGACCGCGTCGTCCGCGACGTCCCGGCCCCGGTCGGCGTCAAGGACGCCCCGGCCCGCGCGATGATCTTCGACTCGGTCTACGACTCCTACCGCGGTGTGGTCACCTACGTCCGTGTCGTCGACGGCGAGCTCAAGAAGCGCGAGCGCATCAAGATGATGTCGACCGGCGCCACCCACGAGCTGCTGGAGATCGGCACCAACTCGCCCGAGATGCTCCCGGCCGACGGCCTCGGCGTCGGCGAGGTGGGCTACATCATCACCGGTGTGAAGGACGTCCGGCAGTCCAAGGTCGGTGACACGATCACCTCCCAGCAGAACGGCGCCACCGACGCCCTGGGCGGCTACAAGGACCCGAAGCCGATGGTCTTCTCGGGTCTCTACCCGCTGGACGGCTCGGACTACCCGGAGCTCCGCGAGGCCCTGGACAAGCTGCAGCTCAACGACGCCGCGCTCGTCTACGAGCCGGAGACCTCGGCCGCCCTGGGCTTCGGTTTCCGCGTCGGCTTCCTCGGCCTGCTCCACCTGGACGTGGTCCGCGAGCGGCTGGAGCGCGAGTTCGGCCTCGACCTCATCGCCACCGCGCCCAACGTGGTCTACAACGTGCGGATGGAGGACGGCGCCGAGCACGTCGTCACCAACCCGAGCGAGTTCCCCGAGGGCAAGATCGCCGAGGTGCACGAGCCGGTCGTCAAGGCGACCGTCCTCGCGCCCACCGAGTTCGTCGGCGCGATCATGGAGCTCTGCCAGTCCCGCCGCGGCACGATGCTGGGCATGGACTACCTCTCCGAGGACCGGGTCGAGCTGCGCTACACCCTCCCCCTCGCGGAGATCGTCTTCGACTTCTTCGACCAGCTGAAGTCCAAGACCCGCGGCTACGCCTCCCTCGACTACGAGCCCACCGGCGAGCAGACCGCCGACCTGGTCAAGGTCGACATCCTGCTGCACGGCGACAAGGTCGACGCCTTCTCCGCGATCACCCACAAGGAGAAGGCCTACGCCTACGGCGTGCGGCTCGTCGCCAAGCTGCGCGAGCTCATCCCGCGGCAGAACTTCGAGGTGCCGATCCAGGCCGCGATCGGCTCCCGCGTCATCGCCCGCGAGACCGTCCGCGCCATCCGCAAGGACGTCCTCGCCAAGTGCTACGGCGGTGACATCTCCCGTAAGCGGAAGCTGCTGGAGAAGCAGAAGGAAGGCAAGAAGCGGATGAAGATGGTCGGCAGCGTGGAGGTCCCGCAGGAGGCCTTCATCGCGGTGCTGTCCAGCGACGAGGCGGGGGAGAAGGGCAAGAAGTAGCCCGCCCCCCGGGCCGGCCCCGGCCGCCCGGGTCGGCACCCGGCCGGCCCCCGGTCAGTCTCCGGTCAGTCTCCGGTTCAGTACGGAAGCGCCCGTTCCCACCTCGTGGAGCGGGCGCTTCCGTACGTTCCGGCCGCAAGGCCGCGATCCCGCCGGTCACAGCTTCGACAAGCCGTTCTCACCCTCTTACGCCACGGGCCCCGGCCGCTTACGCTGATCACTGCTTGGAAGGTTACTCGTGAGTCACCAGCAACGAATCGGGCCCCGGAGGACGCCGTGACCGAGACACAGGCTTTGATCGAGAACCGGCCGCCCTCCGTGGCGTCGATCCTCCTCGAACGCGTCGGGGCGACACCCGGCGCGGAGGCCTACCGCTACCCGGTCCCCGCCCCCTCCGGCCAGGGCCCCGACACCTGGGCCTCGCTCACCTGGGGCCAGGCCGCCGAGCGCATCTTCGCGATCGCCGCGGGCCTGGTCGACCTCGGCGTGCACCCCGAGGAACGGGTCGCCCTCTCCTCCTCCACCCGCGTGGAGTGGATCCTGACCGACCTCGGAGTGCTCTGCTCCGGGGCCGCGACCACCACCATCTACCCCAGCACCAACGCCGAGGAGACGGCGTTCATCCTCTCCGACTCCGAGAGCCGGGTGCTCATCGCCGAGAACGCGGCCCAGCTCGCCAAGGCCCGGCAGCACCGCGCCGACCTGCCCGGCCTCGTGCACGTCGTGGTCGTCGAGGAGGAGGACGCCGTCCCCGCCGAGGGCGACCCCGAGGGCTGGGTGCTCTCCCTCGCCGAGCTGGAGCGGCGCGGCGCCGCCCGCCTGGCGGCCGAGCCGGAGACCGTGCGCGAGCGGATCAAGGACCTGCGCTCCGACCAGCTCGCCACGCTCATCTACACCTCCGGCACCACGGGCCGCCCCAAGGGCGTGCGCCTGCCCCACGACACCTGGTCGTACATGGCCCGTGCCATCCAGGCCACCGGCATGGTCCGCCCCGACGACGTGCAGTTCCTGTGGCTGCCGCTCGCGCACGTCTTCGGCAAGGTGCTGACGTGCAGCCAGATCAGCACCGGGCACGTCACCGCCGTCGACGGGCGCCAGGACCGCATCGCCGAGAACCTCCGGGCCGTCCGCCCCACCTACATGGCGGCCGTCCCCCGCATCTTCGAGAAGGTCTACAACGGCGTGGCGGCCAAGGCCCGCGAGGGAGGCGGCGCCAAGTACAAGATCTTCCGCTGGGCCGCCGAGGTGGCCCGCGAGTACGCCAAGGCCTCGCAGGACAACTTCCGCCGCACCGGCAGCGCGGGCGTCCCCTTCGGGCTCGCCACCAAGCACAAGGTCGCCGACGCCCTCGTCTACGCCAAGATCCGCGAGGCCTTCGGCGGCCGCCTGCGCGCCTGCGTCTCCGGCGCCTCCGCGCTCCCCCCGGACATCGGCTACTTCTTCTCCGGCGCCGGCATCCACATCCTGGAGGGCTACGGCCTCACCGAGACCAGCGCCGCCAGCTTCGTCAACCCCGGCGAGGCCTACCGCACCGGCACGGTCGGCAAGCCCCTGCCCGGCACCGAGGTCCGCATCGCCGACGACGGCGAGATCCTCCTGCGCGGCCCCGGGGTCATGGCCGGCTACCACGGCCTGCCCGAGAAGACCGCCGAGGTCCTGGAGAGCGACGGCTGGTTCCACACCGGCGACATCGGCGAGCTGTCCCCCGACGGCTACCTGCGCATCACCGACCGCAAGAAGGACCTGATCAAGACCTCGGGCGGCAAGTACGTCGCGCCGACCGAGATCGAGGGCCGCTTCAAGGCCCTGTGCCCCTTCGTCTCCAACGCCGTCGTGCACGGCGCCGACCGCAACTACTGCACCGCCCTCATCGCCCTCGACGAACCCACCCTCATGGCCTGGGCCGCCGACCACGGCCTCGCCGGCAAGCCCTACGCCGAGGTCGTCGCCGACCCGCGGACCGTCGAGCTCGTCGAGGGCTACGTGCAGCGGGTCAACGAGGGCCTCCAGCGCTGGCAGACGATCAAGAAGTTCCGGCTGCTGCCGCGCGACCTGGACGTCGAGCACGGCGAGCTCACCCCGAGCCTGAAGCTGAAGCGGCCCGCGGTCGAGCGGCAGTACAAGCACCTGATCGACGAGATGTACGAGGGCGCCCGGGAAGCGTGAGCCGACCGGTCCACTCCGGCGATGCCGGACAATGGACCCATGCCTTCCGTACTGCCTGACGGCGAACCCATGCCCGAGGACGGGGCCCTGCCCGGTCACGCCCTTGCCGGCGCCGGGCAGCGGCCGCTCGGGTTCTACCTGCACGTGCCGTACTGCGCGACGCGCTGCGGGTACTGCGACTTCAACACGTACACCGCGAGCGAGCTGCGCGGCTCCGGCGGCGCGCTCGCCTCGCGGGACAACTACGCCGAGACGGTCGAGCGGGAGATCCGCCTCGCACGGAAGGTCCTGGGCGACGACCCGCGCCCCGTCGAGACCGTCTTCGTCGGCGGCGGCACGCCCACCCTGCTGCCCGCCGCCGGCCTCGTCCGGATGCTCGCCGCGATCCGCGACGAGTTCGGCCTCGCGGACGGCGCGGAGATCACCACCGAGGCGAACCCCGAGTCCGTCGACCTGCGCTACCTCGCCGAGCTCCGCGAGGGCGGCTTCAACCGGATCTCCTTCGGCATGCAGAGCGCCCGGCAGCACGTCCTGAAGATCCTCGACCGCACGCACACGCCGGGCCGCCCCGAGGCGTGCGTCGCGGAGGCGCGCGCGGCCGGGTTCGAGCACGTCAACCTCGACCTGATCTACGGCACGCCCGGGGAGTCCGACGACGACTGGCGCGCCTCGCTGGACGCGGCCGTCGGCGCCGGTCCCGACCACGTCTCCGCGTACGCGCTGATCGTCGAGGAGGGCACCCGGCTCGCCCGCCGGATCCGCCGCGGCGAGGTCCCCATGACCGACGACGACGTCCACGCCGACCGCTACCTCATCGCCGAGGAGGCGCTCACGGCCGCGGGCTTCTCCTGGTACGAGGTCTCCAACTGGGCCACGTCCGACGCCGGCCGCTGCCGCCACAACGAGCTCTACTGGCGCGGCGCGGACTGGTGGGGTGCGGGCCCCGGCGCGCACTCCCACGTCGGGGGCGTGCGGTGGTGGAACGTCAAGCACCCGGGCGCGTACGCGCAGGCGCTGGCCGAGGGGCGGTCGCCGGGCGCGGGACGGGAAGTCCTGCCGGACGAGGACCGCCGGGTCGAGCGGATCCTGCTGGAACTGCGGCTGATCGACGGCTGCCCGCTGTCGCTGCTGAAGCCGGCGGGTGCGGCGGCCGCTGCTCGCGCCTTGGCGGACGGCCTGCTGGACCCCGGCCCGTACGAGCGGGGCCGCGCGGTCCTGACGCTGCGGGGCCGGCTCCTGGCGGACGCGGTGGTGCGGGACCTGGTGGACTGAGCCTCAAGCGCCGCACGGGCTGGAATTCAGCCCGTCCGGCGATGGAGGACGACGCGCGTCCGGCGCGGACCGGGGCCCGGGGCGGAGCCCCGGTTTCGGGAAGGGGCGGGTCAGGGGAGAAGCCTCCGCGCTAGCCCACCGGCACCGTCACGAAGTCGATCAGCTCCTCGACCCTGCCCAAGAGCTCCGGCTCCAGGTCCTTATAAGACCGCACGCCCGAAAGGATCCGCTGCCACGCGGCGCCCGTGTTCGACGGCCACCCCAGCGCCTCACAAACCCCCGTCTTCCAGTCCTGCCCCCGCGGCACCCGCGGCCACTCCCGGATGCCCACGGAGGAGGGCTTGACCGCCTCCCACACGTCCACGTACGGGTGACCCACGACGAGGACGTGCTCGCCCGTCACCTCCGCCGCGATCCTCGACTCCTTCGAGCCGGGCACGAGGTGGTCCACGAGGACGCCGAGCCGCGCGTCGGGCCCGGGGGCGAAGGAGCGGACGATCGCCGGGAGGTCGTCGACGCCCTCCAGGTACTCGACGACCACGCCCTCGATGCGCAGGTCGTCGCCCCACACCCGTTCCACGAGCTCCGCGTCGTGGCGGCCCTCCACGTAGATGCGCCCCGCCCGGGCGACGCGCGCCCGCGCGCCCGGGACGGCGATCGAGCCGGATGCCGTCCGCGCGGGCCCCTTGGCGGCGGGCGCGGAGGAGGGTCGTACGAGGGTGACGACGCGCCCCTCCAGCAGGAAGCCCCGCGGCTCCATCGGGAAGACGCGGTGCTTGCCGAAGCGGTCCTCCAGGGTGACCACGGGCCCCTGCGCCGTCTTCTCGCAGCGGATCACCGCCCCGCAGAAGCCGGTGGTGACCTCCTCGACCACGAGATCGACGTCCGCGGCCACCTCGGGCGCGGGCTGCTGCTTCTTCCACGGGGGAGTGAGATCGGGTCCGTACTGTCTGCTGCGCATGGAGATCATTCTTCCCGCGGCGCACACGGTTACGACACGTCGAAGCGCGCCGCCAAGGCGTCCCGCTGCGCCCGTACGAATCCCGCGTCCACCGCCGCCCCGTGCCCCGGCACGTACACCGCGTCCTCGCCGCCGAGCTCCAGCAGCCGGTCGAGGGCCGCGGGCCAGCACCGGGGCAGAGCGTCCGGACCGGCCTGGGGTTCGCCGGACTCCTCGACGACGTCCCCGCAGAAGACGACCTCGGGCGCTCCGCCGCGACCCGCGACGAAGACCGCCAGGTCGTGCGCGGTGTGGGCGGGCCCGAGGTTGGCGAGGAGGGCCTGCCGTCCGCCGCCCAGGTCGAGCGTCAGCTCCCCGCTGACCGGGTGCCGGGGCACGACGAGGCGCTCGGCGGCCTCCGCCGCGGCCCCGGGCGCGAGCCCGTACCGCTCGGCGTCCAGGCGGATCTCCTCGCGCTCGCGCCGCATCAGCTCGGCGGCGCCCACCGCTCCGTACACCTCCGCGCCCGGGAACGCGGCCGTGCCGAACACGTGGTCGAAGTGGGGGTGCGTAAGAGCGATATGCGTCACGCTCCGGCCGAACAGCTCCCGCACCTCTTGCCCGAGTTCCGCCCCCTCCGCAACCGTCGCCCCGGTGTCCACGAGCAGCACACCCGTACTGCCGACGATCACCCCTACTGTGGCGTCCCACGCAGGCATTCGGCGGCGTGCGACCCCCGGCGCGAGCCGTTCCCACCGTGCTTCCGCCCCCTGGCCTTGCTGACCGCTGTCCATACCAGGACGCTAGCGGGAGCGCGGTACGGTTGCCCGTCCGGCTGTCCTTCCCCGGGGGGCGCGGGCGCCGCGGCGCGGACGGCTCTTGCCCTGGCTGTGGTGCACGGCCGTACACTGGCTGGAGGGCTTTGGCACTCGCCACCACTGAGTGCCAGGATCGGCCCCGTAAGACGGTCTGGACTTGGAGGTGCGCGCGATGCTGAGCGAACGCAGGCTCGAGGTGTTGCGCGCCATCGTCCAGGACTATGTGGGCACCGAGGAGCCCGTCGGCTCCAAGGCCCTCACCGAGCGGCACCGGCTGGGCGTGTCCCCGGCCACGGTGCGCAACGACATGGCCGCGCTGGAGGAGGAGGGCTTCATCGCCCAGCCGCACACCAGCGCCGGCCGCATCCCGACCGACAAGGGCTACCGGCTCTTCGTCGACCGGCTCGCGGGCGTCAAGCCCCTGTCGACCCCGGAGCGGCGCGCCATCCAGAACTTCCTGGACGGCGCCGTCGACCTGGACGACGTCGTGGGGCGCACGGTCCGCCTGCTGGCGCAGCTGACCCGGCAGGTCGCCGTGGTGCAGTACCCGTCGCTGACCAGGTCGACGGTGCGCCACGTGGAGCTGCTCTCGCTCGCGCCGGCCCGCGTCATGCTCGTCCTGATCACCGACACCGGGCGCGTCGAACAGCGCATGATCGACTGCCCGGCCCCGATCGGGGAGAATTCGCTGGCGGACCTCCGCGCCCGGCTCAACAGCCGCGTCGTGGGCCGCCGGTTCACGGATGTGCCGCAGCTGGTCTCGGATCTCGCCGAGTCCTTCGAGCAGGAGGACCGCGGAACCGTTTCTACGGTGCTCGCCACCCTGCTGGAGACGCTCGTCGAGGAGACCGAGGAGCGGCTCATGATCGGCGGCACCGCCAATCTCACCCGTTTCGGGCACGACTTCCCCCTCACCATCCGGCCCGTGCTGGAGGCGCTGGAGGAGCAGGTCGTGCTGCTGAAGCTGCTGGGCGAGGCCAAGGACTCCGGGATGACGGTGCGCATCGGCCATGAGAACGCTCACGAGGGACTGAACTCCACATCGGTCGTCGCCGTCGGCTACGGTTCGGGCGACGAGGCAGTCGCCAAACTCGGCGTGGTCGGACCGACCCGCATGGACTACCCCGGAACGATGGGAGCGGTACGCGCAGTGGCACGTTACGTCGGACAGATCCTGGCGGAGTCGTAAGTGGCCACGGACTACTACGCGGTCCTGGGCGTACGGCGTGACGCCTCGCAGGACGAGATCAAGAAGGCCTTCCGCCGCCTCGCCCGCGAGCTGCACCCGGACGTGAATCCGGACCCGAAGACGCAGGAGCGGTTCAAGGAGATCAACGCCGCCTACGAGGTGCTCTCGGACCCGCAGAAGAAGCAGGTCTACGACCTCGGCGGCGACCCGCTCTCGGCGTCCGGCGGCGGTGGCGGGGCCGGTGGCTTCGGCGCGGGCTTCGGCAACTTCTCCGACATCATGGACGCCTTCTTCGGCCAGGCGTCGCAGCGCGGCCCGCGCTCGCGCACCCGGCGCGGCCAGGACGCCATGATCCGTCTCGAAGTGACCCTCGACGAGGCCACGTTCGGGACCACCAAGGAGATCCAGGTCGACACCGCCGTCGTCTGCACCACGTGCAGCGGCGAGGGCGCGGCCCCGGGCACCTCCGCCCAGACGTGTGACATGTGCCGCGGCCGCGGTGAGGTCTCGCAGGTCACCCGCTCCTTCCTCGGCCAGGTCATGACGTCCCGGCCGTGCCCGCAGTGCCAGGGCTTCGGCACGGTCGTGCCGACCCCCTGCCCGGAGTGCGCCGGTGACGGCCGCGTCCGCTCGCGGCGCACCCTGACCGTCAAGATCCCGGCCGGTGTCGACAACGGCACCCGGATCCAGCTCGCGGGCGAGGGCGAGGTCGGCCCCGGCGGCGGCCCCGCCGGCGACCTCTACGTGGAGATCCACGAGAAGCCGCACACGGTCTTCCAGCGCCGCGGCGACGACCTGCACTGCACGGTCACCATCCCGATGACGGCCGCGGCCCTCGGCACCAAGGTGCCGCTGGAGACCCTGGACGGCATCGAGGAGATCGACATCCGCCCCGGCACGCAGTCGGGCCAGTCGATCCCGCTGCACCAGCGCGGTGTCACGCACCTGCGCGGCGGCGGCCGCGGTGACCTCGTCGTCCACGTCGAGGTGATCACCCCCGGCAAGCTGGACCCGCAGCAGGAGGACCTGCTGCGGCAGCTGGCGAAGCTGCGGGGCGAGGAGCGGCCGATGGGCGAGTTCAAGCCGGGGCAGCAGGGGCTGTTCTCGCGGCTGAAGGACGCGTTCAACGGGCACTGAGCCCCGTAACACCTTCATCACGCCTTGATCGACGATCGCCGGACGGGCCCGCAGCGGACCCGTCCGGCGATCGTCATCGCCTGTGACACGATGTGTGCATGGCTTACGAACCCAGGGTGGCTTCCGCGCTCGCCGGACTGTGCCGGCACCCGGTCGTGCAGGCCCCCATGGCGGGTGGCGCCTCCGGGCCCGCCCTCGCGGCCGCGGTCTCCGAGGCGGGCGCCCTCGGCTTCCTGGCCGCCGGCTACAAGACGCCCGCGGCGATGTACGAGGAGATCAAGCAGCTCCGGGCCCGTACCGCCGCACCCTTCGGTGTGAACCTGTTCATGCCCCAGCCTCCCGCGGCCGATCCGGCCGCCGTCGAGGTCTACGCCGAGCAGCTCGCCGGCGAGTCCGCCTGGTACGAGACGCCGCTCGGCGACTGGGACCAGGGCTGCGACGACGCCTACGAAGCCAAGCTCGCGATCCTCCTCGACGACCCCGTGCCGGTCGTCTCCTTCACTTTCGGCTGCCCCTCGCCTGAGGCCGTCGCCGCTCTCCGCGCCGCCGGTACGGTCACGGTGGTCACCGTCACCTCCGCCGCCGAGGCACAGGCCGCGCAGGAGGCCGGAGCGGACCTGGTCTGCGCGCAGGGCGTCGAGGCCGGCGGCCACCAGGGCACCCACCGCGACGACCCGCACGCCGACGGCACCGGCGCGGGCCTCGGCCTGCTGTCCCTGCTCACCCAGGTCCGGGACGCCGTCGACCTGCCCGTGATCGCCGCCGGCGGGCTGATGCGCGGCGAGCAGATAGCCGCCGTCCTCGCCGCGGGCGCCTGCGCCGCGCAGCTCGGCACCGCGTTCCTGGCCTGTCCGGAGTCCGGCGCCCACGCACTGCACAAACAGGCGCTGACCGACCCGATGTTCGCCGGTACGGAGCTGACCCGGGCCTTCTCGGGCCGCCCGGCCCGGGGGTTGGTGAACCGTTTCATCCGGGAACACGGCCCGTACGCCCCTGCCGCCTACCCCCAGGTCCACTACCTGACGGCGGGGCTGCGCAAGGCCGCCGCGGCGGCGGGCGACCCGCAGGCGATGAACCTGTGGGCGGGCCAGGGCCACCGCCTGGCGAGGCCGCTGCCGGCGGCGGAGCTGCTGCGGGCCCTGCTGGGGGAACTGGAGGCGGCACGGGGGAAGTTGAGCGAGATGCGAGGGAGCAAGTCATGACAGCGCCGGTGTTCCTGGTCGAGGAGGACGCCCTGACGGGGGTCTTCCCCGGTACGGTCTTCCCCCTCGACGGCCCGGAAGGCCGCCACGCCGTCTCCGTCCGCCGCCTGCGGGTCGGCGAGGAGATCGGCCTGACGGACGGGCAGGGCACGGGCGCGTTCGGCACCGTGACCGCCGTCGAGGGCAAGGACCACCTGGACGTCGCCGTGACGTCCGTACGCTCCGAGCCGCTCCCCGAGCCCCGCATCACCGTCGTCCAGGCCCTGCCCAAGGGCGACCGCGGCGAGGTGGCCGTCGAGACGATGACCGAGACCGGCGTCGACGCCGTCGTCCCCTGGGCCGCCTCCCGCTGCATCACCCAGTGGAAGGGCGACCGCGGCCTGAAGTCCCTCGGCAAGTGGCGCGCCACGGCACGGGAGGCCGGCAAGCAGTCGCGCCGCCTCCGCTTCCCCACGGTCAGCGAAGTGATGACGACCCGGCAGGTCGCGCAGCTCCTCGCGGACGCGGCCTTCGCCGCCGTCCTCCACGAGGAGGGCCACAGCGCCCCCCTCGCCACGGCACCGCTGCCCGCCACGGGCGACATCGTCCTCGTCGTCGGTCCCGAGGGCGGTGTCTCCCCCGAGGAGCTCGCGGCGTTCGCCGAGGCGGGTGCGAAGCCGTACCGCCTCGGTGCGAGCGTCCTGCGCACCTCCACGGCGGGGACGGCGGCCACGGCGCTGCTGCTGGGGCGGACGGGCCGCTGGTCCTGAGGGCGGCGCGCGCGGCGCGAAGGGTTTGATCTCGGGGGAACGTCGTAAGGAACGGGGATGACGGGGGTCACGAGGGGGGAGCGAGCTCTGCCATGGCAGCACAACTCCGCACACGGGACTACGGTCAGATGCTTGATCTCGTCGTCGCGGTTCTGGAGAACGAGGACGCCGACGCCGCCTGGCACGTGATGGCCCGGCAACTGCTGGACTCACTGGGCTGCGACTCGGCGACCTTCTCGCACGTACGGGTCAGGGAGGGCACGGGAGCCGTCGTCGGCTGGGCGCCTGAGCCGCTCAGCCGGGTCGTCGACGGCCTGGTCCAGCGCCGCATCCAGCAGCGGCACCCCCTCCTGGAGTACGGGATGACCGAAACGGCGCCCGTGAACATCGCCGATATCTGCGACGGCTGGCGCAACACGAACTGGTACCGCGAGGCCCGCCGCGACTTCGGCGTCACCCAGCAGGTCGGCGTGCCGCTCACCCACGACAACGGCAGCATGTGCGTCGCCCTCCTGGGCCGCCGGGGCGACTTCCTCTCCCACGACCTCGCCTTCCTGAGACGCCTCCAGCCGGTGATCCAGACCATGGGCCACCACCTCGCCGAGATGAAACGCCTCCGCAGCGTGGGCTCTTCCGCGGCAGGGGGCGACCTGACGCCGCGCGAGGCGACGGTCCTGGGCCTGCTCGCCGAGGGCCTGACAGCAGCGGCCATCGCCCGCCGCCTCGCCATCTCCCCGCACACGGTGAACCGCCACCTGGAACGGATCTACCGCAAGCTCGGCACGAACAACCGGGTGACGACGCTGGTGGTGGCGCGGGCGGAGGGTTTGGTCGCGTGAACCACCTGAACGGATGACACGAGACCAACTCGGCTGTCTGTAGACGATATTGTCGCCCGTGGCGCACCTAATGCGCCCCCTCCCACGAGGACGTGAACACCTCTCCGGACGCTCGCCCAGGGCGCCCGGCGTGGGCGTCCTCCGGAGCACCCCGGGCAGGGGTGCACTTGTAGGGAGGGGGCGCCCATGGGACGCCATCGGAAGAAGTCGCTTCTCGGGCGTATCTGCGCGGTGATCCGCGAGTTCGGGAGGTGGCTGACCGGACGGTGACCGCCAGTCCTCACACAAGCTGAGGGCTGACGGCCGCATACCGTCCTCTTTCGGTGGACCCTCGTCGCGGAGTAGCTGTCCGACGACGGGGGTCTATACGTGCAGCCACTGGTACTTCTGCCTTAACTGCACGCACGCCCAAGCTAGCACTTGCGCCGCGGGTCGCACCACGACCGGCGGTGGCCTGAGGTTCCTCGGGGCGTGCGCCTGCCGTAGGAAGATCTTCCTATGGTGACGGGCACCTGCCGTGGGCGACGCTTGACCTCGGAAGAACCGAGGCCGGCCGCCGGATACGGGGGTACCGGCGGCCGCCGGGTTCAGCGGGGGGCGCTCGCGCTGAGCGTTCCGGTTTTTATGCGCGTTATGAGGGGGCGGAGCCGCGCCGGGCTTGTGGCGAGTATGGCGTCGGGGACATCGCTCTCGCGGAGGAGGACGGCGCCGGTGGGGGTTGCGGCGAGGAAGACGCAGGAGGACGCCTCTTCGCTGTAGGAGGACTTCTGCCAGTTGAGGTGAGCCACTTTCCTTCCCCTTCAGATGGCCTTCGCGATGTGGTGGATGAGTTCGCGTGACGCCTTCTGATCGAGGGCGACCGTTTCCATGCGGTCCAGCATCTGGCGGTACTTTTCGAGCTGTGCTGGTGCATCGATCATGGCGCCGCCGTGGGCGATGTCGAGCGCCAAGGTGTCGAGTTGGGGAACCGGTCCGTGGAAGTAGTCGGCTCCATGACCGGTGGTCGGAAACGCAACGCTTCCGAACGGGATCACCAGGATGGTGATGTCTGCCCGCTCGCCCATGTCGAGCAAGTGGTCGAGCTGCGCCTTGGCGATGACGCGGCCACCGAACTGCATGCGCAGAGCTGCCTCATGGATGATCGCCGTGTACGGCGGAGGCGTATCGCGGTAGAGGACCGCCTGCCGCTTGATGCGATGAGACACGCGGTACTCGATTTCGTGCGGCAGGAGCCGGGGCACTGCCTCGCGAAAGATCGTGCGGGCTTGGTCCGTCGTCTGCAGCAGTCCCGGGATGTGGATCACCTGGGCCACACGTAGCGCCGTCGCGTGGTGTTCGAGTTCCGCGAGATCGGTCAGGCCGCCGGGGAGCGTGTCGCGGTACTCCTCCCACCAGCCTCGCTTCCGCTCACCTGTCATGGCAGCCAGGGCATCCACCAGCGCTTGATCTGCGCAGTCGTAGTTGATGGCAAAGGTGCGGACCCTCTCTGCGCTGACTCCGTAGCGCCCGGCTTCGATGCTGCTGACTCGGGACTGCGTGATTCCGAGCCGCGCCCCGGCTTCTGTCGCGGTCAGGTCGGCGCGCTCGCGAAGCCTGCGCAGTTCGGCGCCGAGGCGACGCCGCCGGATGGTCGGTGAGGGTGTGCTCGGTGGCATCGCGTTCCTTCACTGCTCGTACGTGTGCATGACGGCATCGCTCGAACGGCGTACGTGTAAGCCGTATCCCATGATTTCCGTGGGATGTATCCCATGGGGCCGCTACGGTGTGACGCGGGCCACTTCGAATGGCCCGACCCCACCTCGCCACCGGGAGGCCTCATGGCAACCGTATCCGTAACGCAGCCATGGACGTACGTACTGGAACTGCCGCGCGACCCGAGCGCACTGGCCGTCGCCAGGGCCACACTGCGGGCCGTCCTGACGGAGCACCGGATGTCGGAACTGGCGGACGCCGCCGAGACGTTGACGTCCGAGCTCATCGTGGGCGCCCCGGCAGTCGCCGGGGACACGCTGCGGCTGAGGCTGCGCGGGGACGAAGGGGGCCGCCTGCAGGTGAGCGTCGGCGGCCACGTCGTGGAACTGCCCGAACCCGAACGGCACGCCGTATCGGCCACACCCCTGGCCGGCTGCGAAACGTGCGCCGAACTGAATGCCGCATGGCGGCAGGCCGAAGAGAGGTGCAGCGGCAGCGACGAGGTCGTGCACGCCGGCATCGCCCTGCGCCGCCACTTCCGCAACGCGCACTGGATCCCGCAAGGGACGACGGGGTGACCGCGACCGTGGGCAGGCTCGTGCCGAGGTGCACGCACACGGCGGGCTGGACGCAGGAGGGCGACGCGGCGAGCTGCGACCACTGCGGAACCCGCCGCTTCACGGGCTACGCGGCCCTGCTGCTCCCGGAGCTGCCCCAGTGGGAGGCTTGTTTGCCATTGCCGGTGAGCACCAGCATGGTTCCTTGACGGGAACGGGGCGATGGGAGTGATCGGCAGTGGCTGTCCGGGATGGCGACATGATCCGGGTCGAAGCGAGCGGTTCGGGGTGGGCCGACGGGATCGAGGGCGTCGTCGCCGGGACGTGGGAAGGCCGTCTGCGGATCAAGGTCACGAAGAACGCTCCGCCGGGGGTGAACGCGATCCTCTTGGAAGAGGACGCCGTCTACGACGTGTGCGATCAGATCGGAGGGGCGGGACCGATGCCGCTGTGCTCCTCGTGCCAGGGAAGCGGAAAGATCGAGTGGGAGGACGAGGACGGCTGGCAGCACGAGGCGCCGTGCACGACGTGCAACGGCGAGGGTGAGGTGAACTGCTGAGGGCGCCTGCGCAGCCGATGCGGGTTCTGCGCGGCCGGCGTCAGCGGCTGGCCGGGGGCTGGTGCCCTCTCGGCGCGGAAATCCACCGGTCCGGGTGGGGCGACGCGGCGTAGAAGCGCGTCACGGATGCCGGCCGAGCGCCACAGCGGCCCCACCTGAAGGCCCGCGCCTGCCGTCAAGCCTCTTCCGACGCGGAATCACATCGTCCGATTCGCGCTCGCGAGCGTTGACGGGCCGGTCCTCCCCACCCCAGGATTCCGCCGTTCTGTCGTTCCGTCACTCAACCCGGACACCGGGAGGACGCAATGCGAGCACGGATCACAGCAGCGGCCATGGTTCTCACCGCCGGCGCCGCGCTCCTGACCGCCACACAGGCAGGGGCCGCACCGGCAGGATCCGCACCGGCGGCCAAGCCGGTCACGCCCGCGGCATGGTGCCTGCAGAAGGGGGGCACGCCCGCCGACTACCGCGCGTACTACGACAACCAGCTCAACCTCACCCCGCTGGGCACGGTGCGCGAGCTGTGCCGTTTCCAGAACGCGAAGGACAACACACAGATCGTCCTTCCGTCCGACACCCTTGCCGCGGACAAGCCGACCCTCGCGGCACTGGCCTACATCCGTAAGCCTGCTCTGCCGCCCATTCCCGGAGGCGTCAACCCGGCCGCGGTGTACTGCGCCCACCTCGGCGGCACGTCGCAGTTCGGCGAGAACAAGCTCGACGTCGGCGGATGGATCAGGGAAGGGGATCGTGTCAGCCGCGACAACCTGCACTCCATGTGCATGTTCGCCGACGGCTCGGCCATCGACGAATGGGGCCTGACGTACCACACGTTCGGGGTCGTACGCGGCGCGAACCTGGAGAACAAGTTCCGGGCGCACATCCCGTCCGCGCAGGGCCGGGAGGCGTGGAACCGGCTGTAGGCGGGCCGGTCCGGGCCACGGGGAGTGCGGCGGTTCGTGCCGCGCCCCGTGGCCGTGCCGACCGCGCGTCAGACGCTAGAGCGTCATACCTACGTGCGATTATGTGGCGTTGGTGTACGACCTGGCGGGGGAGGCGGCTATGGGCGACAGCCCGGGCGGCGACGGCAAGATCCTGGACATCAAGACCGCGGACCTGAAGTCCGCGGCGCCGACGTTCAGTGAGCAGAGCGGCAAGCTGCGCGAGGCGCTGACCGAGCTGACGACGACGCTCGACGGCCTCGGCGCGCCATGGGGTGCGGACGAGCAGGGGAAGACGTTCGGCGACTCGTACAAGCCCGCCCGGGAGAGGATCGAGCACGCGACGAAGATCTTCGTTGCCGGCCTCGCGAGCATCCACGAGGCGATGGTGGACATGTCCGACGGCCACATCGAGAACGACAAGCTGATCGCCGGGATGTTCTCGAAGAACGGCGTCAAGGGCGGGGACCCGGGTAAGGCCGGTAGCGGCAAGTGAGCGTTAAGCACAAGGTCCAGCACTTCCTCGTCGAGTACATGGGCCTCTACTGGCCCGACGGCGATGCCGGCAAGCTCCGTAAGGCCGCCAAGGCGTGGCGGAAGTTCGCGGGTGAGGTCGAGAAGATCCGCACCCCGGTCAACAACCAGGCCACCTCCCTCATCCACAACAACAAGGGTGAGGCGATCGAGGCCTTCGAGGTCTTCTGGCACCGGTATGCCAAGGGCGAGAAGGACGGCTGGCTGCACGACCTCGCCGAGTCGTCCAAGAGGATGGCGGAGGGGCTGGAACAGCTTGCCGCAGCGGTCGACAAGGCGATGGACGACCTCTGGGACAAGATCATCGAGGACCTCGCTGTCCTGGGTGCCGCTGTCGTGGTCGCCATGGCCACCGGCGGCGCCCTCGCCGGCCCCGCGGGAGCCGCCGCGACCGCGATCGTGGAGGCCGGTGCCGCGCTCGGCGTCGTCGTGTCCACGACCGTGGCCGAAGTGGTGGGCGTGACGCTGGCATCGGCAGCGCTCGGCGGCCTGGAGTCCGTCACGGTCAATCTGGCGGTCGCTCAGCCGATCAAGATCGCGCAGGGGCGGCAGGACGGCATCAACTTCACCGAGGCCGGCAACGCCGCCAATGACGGCATGATCTACGGCGGCATGTTCGGCGGCTTCGGCAGCCTCGCCAAGAACGCCGGCGCCGCGGGCGGCTTCCGCAACCTCTTCAACGGCGTCCGCCCCATGGACGTCGAACTCGCCCAGGCCGCCCGACTCCCCGTCAACATCGACTGCGCCCTGGACCCCATCGACGTCGCGACCGGCGCGATGCTCCTCCCGGCGACGGACGTGACCCTCCCCGGCGCGCTGCCGCTGGTCGTCGAGCGCACCCACATCTCCTCGAACCGCACCGGCGCCTGGTTCGGCCCGACCTGGGCCTCGACCTTCGACGAGCGCGTCCAGATCGACGGCGACGGCGTCGTCTACGCGGCCGCGGACGGCATGCGCCTGGTCTACCCCGTACCCGCGCCGGGCGAGCCGGTCCTGCCGGTGAAGGGCCCGCGCAGGCCCCTGACCTGGGACGGCACGCCCGGCGGCGTGATGACCATCGCCGACCCGCAGACGGGCATCACCCGCACCTTCGGCGGCCTGGTCCCGACCGAGGAGCCGGGCATCCTCCAGCTGCCGCTGGAGAGCGTGGAGGACCGCAACGGCGCGCGCATCGACTTCGAGCGCACGGCGACGGGCACGCCGACCGGGATCCGCCACTCGGGCGGCTCGTACGTGGCCGTCGAGACGGAGGTCATCGGGGAGGCCGCGGGCGCCCGCGTGACGGCCCTCCGCCTCCTCGACGAGCCCCCGTCCCCGTACGAACCCCCGACCGCCCCCGGCCGCGGCACGACCCTCATCCGCTACGGCTACGACGGCGCGGGCAACCTCACGGAGGTCACCAACTCCAGCGGCAAGCCCCTGCGCTTCACGTACGACGCCGAGGGCCGAATAACCTCCTGGACCGACCGCAACGACAGTTCGTACCGCTACACGTACGACGCGTCCGGCCGGGTGGTCCGTACGGAGGGGAGTGACGGTTTTCTCTCGGGCTCGCTGGCGTACGACCCCGAGACCCGCACGACGACGGTCACCGACTCCTTCGGCCACGAGCGCACGTACCGCTACAACGCGGATGCGCTGGTCACGGAGGAGACCGACCCGCTCGGCCACAAGACGCTGACGAAGTGGGACGAGAGGGGCGCGGACCGCCTCTCGGTGACGGATCCGCTGGGCCGGACGACGCGCTACGCGTACGACGAGGCGGGCAACCTGGCGAAGGTTGTTCTGCCGGACGGCTCACAGGGTTCCGCGCTCTACAACGAGTTCCGCAAGCCGGTGGAGGTCACGGAGCCGGGCGGCGCGACGTGGCGCCACACGTACGACGACCGCGGCAACCTCGCGACGACGACGGACCCGACGGGCGCGGAGACCCGTTACGCCCACGACGACCGGGGCCACCTGACCGCGGTGACCGATGCGCTCGGGAACGTCTCGCAGGTCAGCTGTGACGCGGCCGGGCTCCCGGTGGAGATCACGGACCCCCTGGGCCACCGCACGACGGTCGTACGGGATCCCTTCGGCCGGATCGTCGAGGCGGTCGATCCGCTGGGCCGGGCCACCCGCACGACCTGGACGCCGGAGGGCAGGCCGTCCCGGCGCGAGTACCCGGACGGGACGAGCGAGACCTGGGCGTGGGACGGCGAGGACAACCTCCTCACCCACACGGACACGGCGGGCAACACCACCCGTCACGAGGCCGGCCACTTCGACCTCCCGACGTCCCGCACGGACCCCGACGGCACGACGTACGCCTTCGCGTACGACACCGAGCTGCGCCTGACGGGAGTGACGAACCCGCAGGGCCTGACATGGTCGTACGCCTACGACGCGGCGGGCCGGCTGACGTCCGAGACGGACTTCAACGGCCGCACGCTCACGTACGCGCACGACGCTGCGGGCGGCCTGACGACCCGCACGAACGGCGCGGGCGAATCCCTGCACTTCACGCGGGACACGCTGGGCCGCGTCACGGAGCAGCGCGGTGACGACGATGCGGTGACGACGTTCTCCTACGACGCCGCGGGCAACCTGGCCGGTGCCGCGAACGCCGACGCGTCGCTCGCCTACGAGCGGGACGTGCTCGGCCGCGTCCTGACGGAGTCAGTGAACGGCCGGACGACGACCTACGCGTACGACGCGCTGGGCCGCCGGGTTCGGCGCGTGACGCCGTCCGGCCTCGCGTCGGAGTGGACGTACGACGCGGCGGGCCGGCCGGTGGGGCTCAGCGGCGAGGCGGGCGGGCTGACCTTCGCCTACGACGCGGCCGGGCGGGAGACGGAACGCCGCCTGGGCGACGGTGCGACGCTCACGCAGGAATGGGACGCGGCGGACCGCGTGACGCGCCAGGTGGTGAAGGGCGCGGAACGCCTTCTCCAGCACCGCGAGTACGCGTACCGCGAGGACGGCTACCTCACGGAGATCCGCGAACTCACCTCCGGCACGCGCCGCTTCGACCTGGACCCGTCCGGCCGCGTCACGACGGTGCGGGCGCACGGCTGGACGGAGCGGTACGCGTACGACGGGGCGGGCAACGTCACGAGCGTCACGGCCCCGGCCCATGCGGCCGCCGGCCGACGGGAGTTCGAGGGCACGCTCATCCGCCGGGCGGGCAGCACGCGCTACGAACACGACGCGCAGGGCCGCCTGACCAGCAAGACGGCGCGGCTGCTGAATGGGCAAACACGTGTCTGGACGTACACGTGGGACGCGGAAGACCGCCTCAGGGAGGCGGTGACGCCGGAGGGGGAGCGCTGGCGGTACGCGTACGACCCGCTGGGCCGCCGCATATCGAAGCGGCTTCTGTCAGAGGCCGGAGAAACAGCCGAGGAGACGTCCTTCTCCTGGGACGGCACACGGCTGGCCGAGCAGACGACAGCCGACGGCAGGGTGACGACCTGGGACTACGCCCCGGGCACGCACCGCCCCCTGACGCAGACGGACCGCACGCGCCTGGCCAGGTCGGCGGGCAAGTCCCTGATCGCGGAATTCGCGGAGGGCGACGCCGAACGGGACTTCGGCACGCACTTCCACGCCGTCATCACGGATGCGGTCGGCACCCCCACGGAACTGATCACGCCCACGGGCGAACTGGCCTGGCAACACCGCACGACCCTCTGGGGCACCAGCCTCCCGTCCCCACCGTCCGACGGCATCGACTGCCCCCTCCGCTTCCCGGGCCAGTACGCGGACGCAGAAACGGGCCTGCACTACAACTACTTCCGCTACTACGATAATGAAGCTCACCGATACGTCACTCCGGACCCATTGGGATTGGTTCCGGCCGACAATCATCATGGCTATGTCGTTAACCCCTATGGCTGGGGCGATCCGCTGGGCTTGGCGCCCGAAGGGTGCAAGATTGCCCAGCCTTCGCACGACTACTCACCTAGTAGGAATGCTGCTTTCCGTAAGGCGAAACGACACTTGGGGATCCCGATGTCGCAGCAGCCGGACGAACTGCAAATGGTGCCCATGACTGGTCGATCCGGCAGGCAGGTCATGGATGAAAACGGACAGGCTGTGATGACACGTGAGTACGTGTACACCCGCGGCGACGGAAGTCGTGTCATCATTCAGGATCACTCGGCTGGCCACCAGTTCGGAGAGGGCGGAGTCGGCGACCAGGGGCGTCACCTCAACGTGAGGCCGTTCGAGAACCCTCGGACCGGCAAGGTGCCCGGAACTGCGCAACACTATGAGTACTGATGAAGGCATCGTCAATGTGGACTGAACTGCTATCGAATCCTGCCGGAATCGCCAGTGTTTACGGGGGAACCGTTCCCCCTCTTCAAGGTGTTCACATCCATGAAGTCACGCTGAGCAGGGAAGGGCCAGTTCTGAAGGTGCGGCTTGACCTTCCCGAGTATCCGGCGAAGGCGCCGAAAAAATGGATGACTCAGGGATTTGATACCGTGCAGATCGAGCTTTCTCTTGGCGGGGTTCGCGACGTCACTGTTTTTGGTTTCGGTACTGACCCGATTGCTGATATCGCTTTGGTGCGCACAGATTCCATCAAGGTTGAAGTGATGTCCTCTCAGGTTCGAATTCAAGCAAATGTAGATTCCGTGTTCCTGTCAAGTATTTCTGCATACCAGAGCGGCCGTCAGGATGAATCCTGAGAGGCGCTTTCTGTCGGGGGAGGAGGAGTGTGTCCTCGTTAACGCTCGGGAGATGTCGCCCCTCTGGTCGGTTCTGGCTGACTGGACCGGTAGTGATGACGAGGCTGAGTGGCCGGCTGTTGCTCCTGTCTTCGCTGGGATCGTCGCCCGTTGGGAGCGAGCCGGGTATGTCGAGGTGTACCTAGGTGACGAGTGGCCGGCGCACCAGGGTGGTGAGCGGTTGACCGGTGATGTGCTCGCAGAGGCGCTTCGCCGACCCTTCACCTGGGAGTATCGGGAATCACCCCCGGTGATCGGCCTGCTGGCGACGCCGCGGAGCTCCGTGTTGTCCTTGCCTCCGTCGGATGGTGCCCGTGCATCCCGATGAGTATCCGGAGATCAAGTCCTGGATCGACAGCTACACGGGCGACCTGGATGCCGTCGACTTTCTTGCGCGGCACTGCACGGCCGGCATGTGGCTGGCCCTCGTCCATTTCATGAACCCTGAGTTCGTCGAGGTGCGGGGATGCGTGCTCCGGAAGCGTTCGTATGCGCCGGGTAGCTTTGACGACTGGTATCGCCAGCTGAATGGGGACGTTCGCAGCATCGAAGCCGTTCTCAACCGCTTCGTGGTCGGGTACGCGATCGACTGCGGTGACACCGCCGAGGAAGAAGAGGCACTCGGGGACATAGCCCGGGCGGTGGCTCGGTCCTGGGAGGCGGCGCTTGGGCGGGCCTTTCCGCAGAGGCGGTTTGACGTGCGGGTTTTGGATACCGACGACGGGCCGACGGTTGTGTTCGGGCAAGTGCTCCCCTCTGACCCCGTGCCGCTTGCCGAGTCGTGGTTGCGTGTGGTGGCCCGGGATGCCACCGCCAGGGAACTCGACCTCTTGCCTGCGTCGTCCGGGATGACGTTCGTCGCGCGGCTGGACGGGGCCTCGATGGCCGACAGTGACGGGGTCTTCGAGCAGTTCTGGGAGCAGCTTAGGTTTCCCGACTACTTCGGGTGGAACTGGAACGCCCTCCTTGACTGCCTGCGGGATCTCAACTGGCTTCCTGCCGACCGGTACCTCGTCGTGATCGAAAATTCGACGCAGTTGCTCTCAGGAAGCCCGGAGGAGCGCGGTCACTTCTTCGGCCTGCTGAAGCAGGTTGCCGAGCATTGGCACAGCCCACACCACAAGCCCCGTGGCGTCGGGATTCCGTTCACCGTGCTGATCGTTTGCGAGCCCGGCGAGGCGGCGGATGCGGGGGCCGACAGTCCCACGGCTACCACGCCCGCGGCGTGTGGCGAGGCGTGACGCGTCCGGTCCGCTCTGACGCGGCCGTCCGGAACGCTTCCATCAGGGGGCTTCCCGGGTACGTCTCGAACCACGGGTACTTTTGGCGGTAGTAGCAGGACCAGTAGCTCGCCACACGTCGTTGTGTGCGGGCGAAGAATGCCGGGTTCTGTGCAATGAAGTCGCCCTACAGTCGGCGCTGAGGCGAATGCGGGACGGCTAGGCCGGGGAGGCCCCGGGAGATCGCCTCCAGGATCTCTATGACGTATTCGCCGGCCAATTGGACGACGAACGGGACCACCCAGGGTTCGTCGACCCCGTGATCTGTCTGCTGCGTTGCGGGCAGGGCACGTACCGACTCTGCGGCTGGCACGCCGTTGTGGATCCGGGTCGGGATGGTGAGAGTTTCCCCCCGGACCTCTACTTGGAAAGACCCGATCGGCGACAAGGTGGCATCCGGCATGACTGCCACCACTTGCCCTGCGTCGCCCACAAGGGTCTGCGGAAACGCTGCTGAAAGGCACATGGACGGCATTCCTCTAGAGCCGCATCGACAAGAGCACCGTTCCAGCGGTCACCATCAGGAGGCCCGCGAAGGTCAAGGCCGCGCCCCTGACCCGGAAATTGGTCGTGGTGAGGCCCCGGGTGGTTACCGGCGGCATGGTCAGGCTGTTGGAGCCGGTCAGGCGGCGGTAGATCCGTTCGGACCTCGCCCGGGCCATGGCCGCGTACGAGTCGGCCGTGCCGCCGATGTTGAAAACGAGACGGATGCCGAAGACGACCGCGGCCAGGCCGCCTATCGCTACCAGGGCGGGAAGTGCTATGCGCATGATGCGCCATCATATCCATGTGCCCGATGGGGTTTCGGTGCCCGGCTATGACCTTCATTCGTCCGGAATTTGGTCGTTTACTTCGTCTCTCGCCCTGGTCTGTCCATGACCCTTGTGGCCGGATGGCCCCCGGCACATTCCCCTCGTTCGGAAAAGAGGCGAACATGCACAAGTCCCGCGTAGCGCTCGGCATTGCCGCCGGGCTGAGTGCCGTCAGCTTCAGCTTGGCCACCGGGGCCGGGGCGCAGGCGTCGCAGATGCCGCAGCCGCTCTCCGGGCCCGCCGCCGGGAAGGCCGTGGTCGACGTCAGATCCGTCGCCGAGCTGCCCGGCATCGGGTCCTCCGTCAGACCCGCCGTCGACACCGTCTACCGCACCCCCGCGTTCACCAACAACCTCGGCAACCAGTGCCTCGACGGCGACCGGAACACGATTCCCAACAACGGCGCCAAGGTGCAGCTCTGGGGCTGCAACAACTGGGACAACCAGAGCTGGTACTGGACGCCCGTGCCCAACCAGCCCGTCGGCCACTACACGATCCAGAACGGCTACCGGTCGCAGTGCCTCGACGGCGACCTCAACACCATCCCCAACAACGGGGCCAAGGTGCAGCTCTGGGCCTGCAACGGGTGGAACAACCAGATCTGGATGTGGAACGGCAGCAACCTGCAGAACGCCCAGGGCGCCCAGTGCCTGGACGGGGACACCAACACCATCCCCAACAACGGGGCCAAGGTGCAGCTCTGGGCCTGCAACGGGTGGCAGAACCAGAAGTGGGTCTTCCACTGAGTCAGTAGTGCTGAGCCGGTAGCGAGCCTTGCTGCCCGCATCCTCCGTGCCGGCAGCAAGGCTCGCGCCTATTGCGCCTCAGCCGATCCGGATCCCGAGCGCAAAGGCTCTGATCGTGGCCGTGTCGACCTGATTGTGTTCCTTGGAAGCCACATCGAAGCCCGGATTCGGATGTATTCTCGGCTCCATCTTCCAGATCAGGTTGCCCGCGCCGGTGTGCTTCTCCACGAACGCGCCCCCGCCGGTGAGCGCAAAGCCGTCCTGCACGTCGACGCCTATACCGGGTTTGCGTGATTCGAAGGACGGTGCCGTCGTCACGCGGGACTCCAGGCTGCGGCCGATCTGCGGAAGCCACCTCGGGAGTCCGATGGCGTAGGACTTGATGGATGCCGGGGATTCGTGCAGGTGGTCCTTCGAGCTCGCCTTCCACGTGGTGTAGTTCGACCCCGGATTCGGGTACGAGGCGGTGGCCATGTTGCCCCACCCCTTCCAGTCGATCCGGAAGCCGCCGCCGACGAGTGCGTAGTCGTTCGATCCGACGCCGATCTCGGCGCTCGGGTACTGGCCGTACACGTTGTCGCTCGGACTGATCTTCGCCATGTTGGCCAGGTCGTAGGCCGAGATCCCCTGGATCTTCAGGCCGATGGCGTACGCCTTCACTATGTGCTCGTTGCGGTTGATGTGATCCTTCGTGCTCACCACCCAGGCCCTCTTGTCCCAGTCCGGGTAGGAGGCGGTCAGGTACGCGCCCTCGGGCCAGTCCGTCCCGATCGCTCCGCCGCCGATCACGATCATGTCCGGGTCGGGAACCCTTACCTTCGCCTCCGTCCAGATGCTTTGGGCGCTTGCTCCATCGAGTTCGTAGACGCCGACGGTCACCAGACCGGAAGCGTCATGAAACAGTCTGTTCTCTATCAGGACGCCATTGCCGTCCAGCCCCGGTGCCGGCCCCGGGCGAGGCGCAGGCGTCGCGGCCTCCGCCGGAATTCCGCCCGCTATTCCACCTGTTATGCCGCCGGTCAGAAGCGCACATGCGCCCAGCAGCACAACCATTATCCGTGAACCCCTCATGATTCTCCTTGCAAGATGGGAATCGGGTGTTTCGGGGTGCCAGGTGCATCGAAGGGAAAGGGAATCCTCGATTCGAGCAGAGTCTGTCCGATCGGGGAGTGGTCGAACAGAATGAAACGAGACAGGCGGGCAGCGCCTTTTTGCCGTCGAACTCACAGGCGAATGCCGCCCTTCGGGCTCCCGTCCACCCGCCCCGCGCCCCCCTGCAGCCCTTCCGCCCGGACCCCGTGAGTGGGAAACTGCCGCGTATGCGGGCATTGGGGCGCCTACGGGGACGACAGGGACGATCAGTGCTGTGTGCAGCTGGTGCCGTGGTGCTCACGGGCACCGCGGCCGTGGGGCTCGCCGGCTGCCGCCAGGAAGGGCCCGGCGGGCTGGACTCGGTCGTCGTCGCCGTGAACGCCGGCAAGCGGGCCACCGCCCGCCTGGAGCACGACGGCTATCCCGTCCAGTGGCTGACCTGCACGGGCAAGGCCGAGGACCCCGGCGTCACGGAGAAGGGCGGGGCACGCCCCGTCACCGCCGTCGGCGTCGACTGCGACGGCCGCACCACCGGCGGCCAGAAGGTCATCGTCTACGGGCGGGTGACGGGCCTCTACGACGACTCCTGCGTACAGGGGAAGTTCACCGCGAAGGTCGACGGCAAGACGGTCTTCACGGCGAGCGTTCTCGGCGACTGCTCCGGGAGCGGGGTCACCAACGGCGGCGGCAGCGGTGGCAGCGGTGGCGACAAGCCCACCAGTAACAACGGCGGCAACAACGGCGGCAACAACGGCGGAAGCAAAGGCAACAGCGGCAGCAAGGGCGACAAACACTGGCAGGACGGGCATCACCAGTCCAAGTAACAGGCCGCCCCGCACCCCCGCTTACCCTTGGTCCATGCCCGAAGAGTCCCCGCTCCTCAAGAGCCTGCGCGCGGCCGTCGACGCCGCGCCCGACGATGTGCCCCTGCGCCTGCACCTCGCCCAGCTCCTTCTCGAAGCGGGGCTCGTCCAGGACGCGATATCCCAGGTCGCCGCGGCCCTGCAGCGGGAACCGGGCAACGCCGAGGCGCAGGCGCTGATCGCCCGCGCCGTCGCCCCGCCGGTGACCGCCCCGGCCACGGCCCCGGCCCCTGCCCAAGGCGCCCCTGCCCAGGCCGCCCCGCCCCCCGCCCCCGCCGAAGCCCCCCGCTACGACTGGAAGCAGGCCGAGGACGAGCTCTCCGATGTCATCCCGCCCCGCTTCGTAGAGACAGAGACAGGGGCAGGAGCAGAGGCAGGAGCGGAGGAAGCGGAGGGTAAGCCCACCCCCCTCTCCGCCCACGGCGACGACGACCCCGCCGGCGTCAGCGCCTGGGACGTCGAGACCGCCGGCCTCTCCCTCTCCGACGTCGGCGGCATGGAGCAGGTCAAGGAGCGTCTGGAAGCGGCCTTCCTCGCCCCCATGCGCAACCCCGAGCTCCGCAAGCTCTACGGCAAGAGCCTGCGCGGCGGACTCCTCATGTACGGGCCGCCCGGCTGCGGCAAGACGTACATCGCCCGCGCCGTCGCCGGTGAGCTGGGCGCCCGCTTCATGTCCGTCAGCATCAGCGACGTCCTCGACATGTGGATCGGCAACTCCGAGCGCAATCTGCGCGAGCTCTTCGAGACGGCCCGCCGCAGCGCGCCCTGCGTCGTCTTCCTCGACGAGCTGGACGCGCTCGGCGCCAAGCGCAGCCAGCTGCGCCACTCCGGCCTGCGCACCACGGTCAACCAGCTCCTGCTGGAGCTGGACGGCGTCGACGGCCAGGCCAACGAGGGCCTGTTCGTCCTCGCGGCCACCAACCACCCCTGGGACGTGGACCCCGCGCTGCGCCGCCCCGGCCGCCTCGACCGCACGGTCCTGGTGCTGCCGCCGGACGAGCCCGCCCGCGAGTCGATCCTGCGCCACCACCTCAAGGACCGCCCGATCGCACGCATCGACCTGCGCAAGCTGGTCAAGCGGACGGACGGGTTCTCCGGCGCGGACCTGCGCCACGTGTGCGAGAGCGCCGCCGAGCGGGCCCTGATGGACTCCGTGCGCAGCGGCCGCCCCCGGATGATCGAAACCGACGACCTGCTCGCGGTCCTCACCCAGGTGCGTTCGTCGACCGGCCCGTGGTTCGACTCGGCCCGCCGGGTCGCCCAGTTCGCCAACGAGGGCGGGCAGTACGACGAGCTGCTCGCGTACCTCAAGAAGAAGAGGATGTTCTGAGCGTGAGTGGCACCCCGTACGGCGGCGAGCACCCGACCGTCGCCCGCGCCGAGGCGTTGCTGGCCCTCGGCCGGACCGAGGACGCGAAGGACCTCCTCTTCGCCTACATGAACGAGAGCGAGGAGAAGAAGTACGACCCCGCCGCCCTGGTGCTGACCGCCGCCTGCTTCTACCGGATGCAGAAGTGGCCGGCGGTCGAGCTCCTCACGCACAACGCCCTGCGCGTCAACCCGGACCACGGCGACGCCCACATGCTGCGCAGCGAGGCGCTGTGGCGCCTGGGCCGGGCGGACGAGGCGGTGACGGCGGCACGGGAGGCGGTGCAGCTGCACCTGCACCACCCCTCCCCGTACCAGTCGCTGTCGGCGGCCCTGCGTGCCGCGGGCGACCTCCAGGGCGCGCTCCAGGCGGCGGACGAGGCGGTGCGGCTCGGCCCGGAGGTCGTCGCCTCCCACTTCGCCCGGTACCACATCCTGATGGAGATGGGCGACCCCGCCGCCGCGCAGCAGGTGATGCGCGACGTCCTCGCCTTCGCCCCGGACGACGCCGACGCCCGCGCCCTGCTCGCCGGGCACCGGGACGAGGCCCGCGAGGCGAGGCTGCCGGAGCTGGCGAAGGAGTACGCGGCGGCGCTGGGCTCCGACCCGGGCAGCACGTACATCGTCGCCCGGCTGGAGGACGTCGCCCTGCGCCTGGTGCGCCGCACCCGCTGGGTCGCCCTGCTCTGCCTCGTGTACGCCGCCGTCACCTCCCGGGCCTTTCCGACCGGTGACGACCCGACCTCCCTGCCCGCGCCGCTCGGTCCCCGCATGTGGTTCTTCTTCCTCATGTGCGTGGGGTGGGGGGTGTGCGTGTGGCGCACGTACTTCACGCTCCCGAAGGGCGCGCAGCTCACCCTCCTGTCGGTGGTCCGTCGTGCCTTCGCCGCCAAGCTGGCCGTGGTGCACTCGCTGTGGGCCACGCTCTGCGCGGTGCTGCTGGTGACCGTGCCGTGGACGGACCGGGGCTACGAGCAGGCGCTCGTGTGGATCGGCGGGGTGCCCGTGGTGCTCGCCATGTGGTACGGGGCCGCCCAGCGGCGGAACGAGCGCGAGGCCGCCGGGAAGGCGAAGGAAAAGCGGCTGAAAGCCGCCCGCGAGAGGGAATCGGAGGCCGCCCGGTAACATCCGGACCGTAGGAGCCGAGACCGAGCCGACGAGCCGACGACCCGTGAGGAGCCCACCGGTGGCGGGAGAACCGCAGGCGGACTGCCTGTTCTGCAAGATCGTCAAGGGGGAGGTGCCCGCGACCGTCGTCAAGGAGACCGAGACCACCGTCGCCTTCCGCGACATCAACCCCCAGGCGCCCGTGCACGTCCTGGTCATCCCCAAGGTGCACTACCCGGACGCGGGCTCGCTCGCCGCGGCCGAGCCCGCGATCGCCGCCGACGTGCTGCGCGAGGCGGGCGAGGTGGCCCTGCAGGAGAACGGGGACAAGGGCTTCCGCATCGTCTTCAACACCGGCGCCGGCGCGGGCCAGACCGTCTTCCACGCGCACGCCCACGTCCTCGGCGGCCGCGGCTTCAACTGGCCCCCCGGCTAGGCAGCGCCCCCTTGTCCGTACGCGAACTGGTCGTCCTGGGCACCGCCAGCCAGGTGCCCACGCGCCACCGCAACCACAACGGCTACGTGCTGCGCTGGGACGGCGAGGGCCTGCTCTTCGACCCGGGCGAGGGCACGCAGCGGCAGATGCTGCGCGCCGGGGTGGCCGCGCACGACCTGAACCGGCTGTGCGTCACCCACTTCCACGGCGACCACTCCCTCGGCCTCGCCGGGGTGATCCAGCGCATCAACCTCGACCAGGTGCCGCACCCGGTCACCGCGCACTACCCGCGCAGCGGCAAGCGCTTCTTCGAGCGCCTGCGGTACGCCACCGCTTACCGCGAGACGGTGCAGCTGGCCGAGGAGCCCGTCTCCGGCACGGGCGGGGTCCTGTACGAGGGGCCCGCCTACCGCCTGGAGGCGCGCAGGCTCTCGCACCCCGTCGAGTCCTACGGCTACCGCCTGGTCGAGCCCGACGGCCGGCGGATGCTCCCCGAGCGGCTCGCCGCGCACGGCATCAGCGGGCCGGACGTCGGCCGGCTGCAGCGCGAGGGCGCGGTCGGCGGGGTCACGCTGGACGAGGTGAGCGAGGTGCGGCGCGGGCAGCGGTTCGCGTTCGTGATGGACACCCGGCTGTGCGACGGCGTGGACGAGCTGGCCGAGGGCTGCGACATGCTCGTCATCGAGTCGACGTTCACCGACGAGGACGCGGCACTCGCCGCGGACCACGGGCACCTGACGGCGGGACAGGCCGGCCGGGTCGCCGCCGGTGCGGGAGTGCGGCACCTCGTGCTGACGCACTTCTCGCAGCGGTACGACGACCCTTCCGTCTTCGAGCGGCAGGCCCGTGCGGGCGGCTTCGAGGGCGAGCTCACGGTCGCCCGGGACCTGATGCGGGTGCCCGTGCCGAAGAGGCGCTAGCCCTCCGCGGCCGGCATTCCGGCATTCCGGTATTCCGGTATTCCGCCGGACCCTCGCCGCGGGGGTTCCTCGCCGTGGCGGCGGGCGATTTCTCTGCCGGAAACGGCGAGGAGCCCCATGCGCCGCAACGGCGATCGGCCACGGCGCGGCGGTCCGGCGAGGCGGTACCGGGCCGGAGCACCGGTGAAGCCCCGCCGGCCGCACGGCCCTACGGCCTCACAGCCTTACGGCAGGAAGTACATCGGGTTCGGCAGCTTGTACGTGTGCTGCGCGTACCCGCCCTGCAGGTCGCTGTACTGGTCGCCGAAGTTGCCGACGATGCGGTAGCCCTGCGACTCGATGTGCTTGCGCGTGCCCGCCTTGTACTCGACGGTGGTGCACTTGGCGCCGCACGGCAGGTACGCCGGCGGCGTCTTCTTGTTCTTCAGGTAGAAGTGCGCGGTGTCGGCGGCGGGCTTGTAGCCGGCGTTCTTGAGGTTGCGCACGCTCCAGTCGCGCTGGTGCTCGTCGCGCCCGGTGACGTAGAAGACCGTGATGCCCTTGGACTGCGCCCAGTTGACGAGCTGCGGCATGCCGAAGACCGGGCCCATGTCGGTGGACTTCAGGTAGGCGTCCTGCGACTCGGGCGTGAAGTGGAAGCCCTGCTGGAGCTCGTAGTTGTAGGTCAGCAGGGTGGTGTCGTCGACGTCCAGGACGATGGCGGGCTTCGCCGCGCCCTTCTTGCCGGAGCCGGACTGGTTCTTGACGGCCTTCTCCAGCTGCGCCTTCGCCTTCTTCTGGATGTCGGCGACCTGCTTGGCGTAGTTGCTGTCGGGCGAGGCGTAGTGCTGGCCGTTCTTGTCGACGGTGTCGCCGTAGTAGGCCTTGATCTTGTCCGTCACCTTGGTGAGGTTCGGGATCTCCGTGTCCGTGCGCGGCAGGGAGTGCTCGGCGCGGGCGGCGCCGGCCGTGTAGAGGCCGGCGCCGACGGCGAGTGCGGCGCCCGCCGCGACGATGCGGGCGCGCTTGGACGCAAGGCTGAGCTGCACGTGTGTACTCCTGAGTAGCAAAGGCGGTGCAGCGCGAAGCTAGGGCCTTGGCGAGGGCAGGTCAAGCATTGTCTACGCGGGTAGGGGCGATGTGTCCCCTCCGGTACGCCGAACGGCTCCCCGCCCGGCCCGTTCCAGGATCCGGGCCGCCACCGCGGGCGAGTCGACCAGCGGGTGCAGGGCGAGGGCCCGCAGCGCCGCGTCGCGGTCCTCGTGCACCGCCGCCGCGATCGTGGCCCGCTCGACCGCCTTGAGCTGCAGCATCAGCCCCAGCTGGTCCTCGCGCAGCGGTGCGCACGGCAGTGGCCGGGCGCCCTCGCCGGTCACCTCGCACACCGTCTCGATGATGGCGTCCGGGCCCAGGCCGGGGACGGTCGTGCCGTTGGGCACGTTCAGGATCAGGCGCGTGGGCTCGTCCCGGGCGATCGCCCGCATCAGCGCGAGCGCCACCTTGTCGTAGCCGCCGCCGTCCAGGTCGCAGGAGTCCCGCTGCCAGCCGCCGCTCGCCGCGCGGCTCTCGGCCATGTAGGTGGACTCGCGCTGCAGCCGGGTGCGCTCCCACAGCTCGTACGAGCGGTCCGGGGCGGCCGCCGCCTGGGCGAAGAAGCCGCTCTGCTGCTCGTCGAGGAACTGGCCGCGGGTCTCCGGCGACTCCAGCACCGAGCGCAGCGTCTCCCGGCGGAAGTAGTAGTAGTGGAGGTATTCGTTGGGCAGGGAGCCCAGGGCTCTCAGCCAGTCCGCGCCGAAGAGCTTGCCCTCCTCGAAGGAGCCGAGGGCCGCGTCGTCCGCCAGCAGGCGCGGCAGCAGGTCGACGCCGTCGACGCTCAACGTCCTCAGCCAGCCGAGGTGGTTGAGGCCCACGTAGTCGAAACTCACCCGTTCGGGGTCGGCTCCGGCGGCGCGCGCGGCCCGCCGGACCAGCCCCACGGGGGAGTCGCAGATGCCGATCACCCGTCTGCCCAGGACGGCCGACATCGCCTCCGTCACCATGCCCGCCGGGTTGGTGAAGTTGATGACCCACGCACGGGGTGCGACCGCGGCCACCCGTTCCGCGATCTCCAGGGCCACCAGCACCGTGCGCAGCCCGTACAGGACCCCGCCCGCGCCGACCGTCTCCTGGCCCAACACCCCTTCGCTCAGGGGGATCCGCTCGTCCAGCACCCGGCCGGCCGTACCGCCCACCCGGATGGCCGAGAACACGAAGTCGGTGCCGCGCAGCGCGTCGTCCAGGCTGTGCGCGATGCGCACGGCAGGGGCGCCGGGCACCCCGTCGGCCTGCGCCGCCAGCACCGAAGCGATCACTCTCATGCGCATGGAATCGGTGTCGTAGAGCACGAGTTCCGTACAGCGGCCCGGGGTGTCGTGCCGCGCGTCGTCAAGGAGGGCCCGGTGCACCAGAGGCACCCGGAACCCGCCACCGCCGAGAATCGTCAGCCTCATATTCCGGAAGGTACCTCAGCATCGGGCACACTGTCCGGATCCGCACCCCGTGAGAGGAGCAGCGAGCGCGTATGACGACCTCTTCGCCCCACTCGGCCCCCCATGAGGACCTGAAGGACAAGGGCCTGAAGGACCTACGGAACGGGCACTGCCCGGGCGAGCGCACGGAGGGCTTCGGGGGGTTCCGGGGGGCGGCTCCCGTCCTCGACCCGCTGGCCGCGGTCCGCGCGGAGGCCGATCCGCCCACCGACGTGTACCTCACCGGAACGGTCTTCCTGGACATCATCTTCACGGGCCTGGACTCGGCCCCCGTGCGCGGCACGGAGTCCTGGGCGCGGGGCATGGGGTCGAGCCCCGGCGGCATCGCCAACATGGCCACCGCCCTGGCCCGGCTGGGCCTGCGCACCTCCCTCGCCGCGGCCTTCGGCGACGACATGTACGGCGAGTACTGCTGGGAGGCGCTCGCACAAGGGGAAGGGATCGATCTCGGCCTGTCGCGCACGGTGCCCGGCTGGCACTCGCCCGTGACCGTCTCCATGGCCTACGAGGGCGAGCGGACGATGGTCTCCCACGGGCACGAGGCGCCGCCGCCCGGCAACGGGGGAGGAGTGCCCGCCCCCGAGTGCCCGCCGGCCTCGCGGGCCTGTGTGGCCCTGCTCGTGCCCGGCCGCCAGGAGGAGTGGATCGCCCGCGCCGCCGCCCGCGGCAGCAGGGTCTTCGCCGACGTCGGCTGGGACGAGACGGGCCGCTGGGACCCGGCCGACCTCGCCGACCTGGAACACTGCGAGGCCTTCCTGCCCAACGCGGAGGAGGCCATGCGCTACACCCGCACCGACTGCCCCCGCGCCGCCGCCCGCGCGCTCGCCGAGAAGGTGCCGGTCGCCGTCGTCACCATGGGGGAGCGGGGCGCCTTCGCGGTCGACAGCAGCACGGGGGAGAGCGCCGAGGTCCCCGCGATCGCCGTCGAGGCGCTCGACCCCACCGGCGCCGGCGACGTCTTCGTGGCGGGCTTCGTCACCGGCACCCTGGCCGGCTGGCCCCTCGCCGACCGGCTCGCCTTCGCCGGGCTGACGGCCGCCCTGTCCGTACAGGAATTCGGAGGGTCGCTGTCCGCGCCCGGGTGGGTCGAGATCGCCGCCTGGTGGAAGCACGTGCGCTCCTACGACGACCAGAGCCCGGCCGTCCGCCGCCGCTACGCCTTCCTCGACGGCCTGCTGCCCGCGGCCGTCCGGCCCTGGCCGCTGCGCCGGGCCGTCCCCACGCTGGGCTTCCGCCGGCCTTAGGCCGCCGGGCCGCCCGGGGCCCGGCCCCGGGCGGGAAAACCCCTCGGGCGGGTGGTTCTGCCGTCGTACCCTGGTATTCCAAGGATCTCCGGACACCGGAATGCAGAAGAGAGGCGATGAGCAGGCCAGAGAGCCGGCCCATGACTCAGACACCCACACGACCGCAGGCGACGGCGCAGTTCACGGTCCCGGCCAAGCACCCCATGGTGACGGTCCTGGGCTCCGGTGACTCCCTCCTGCGGGTCATCGAGAGAGCTTTCCCGTCGACGGACATCCACGTACGGGGCAACGAGGTCAGCGCGACGGGCGACGAGCGGGAAGTGGCCCTCGTCCAGCGTCTGTTCGCAGAGATGATGCTGGTGCTCCGCACGGGTGCGCCGATGACGGAGGACGCGGTGGAACGCTCGATCGCCATGCTCAAGAACGAGGAGCAGGGAGCCGAGACCGAAACCCCGGCAGCGGTCCTCACCCAGAACATCCTCTCCAGCCGCGGCCGCACCATCCGCCCCAAGACGCTCAACCAGAAGCGCTACGTCGACGCGATCGACAAGCACACGGTCGTCTTCGGCATCGGCCCCGCGGGCACCGGCAAGACCTACCTGGCCATGGCCAAGGCCGTCCAGGCCCTGCAGTCCAAGCAGGTCAACCGGATCATCCTGACCCGCCCCGCGGTCGAGGCCGGCGAGCGGCTCGGCTTCCTGCCGGGCACGCTCTACGAGAAGATCGACCCGTACCTGCGCCCCCTCTACGACGCGCTGCACGACATGCTCGACCCCGACTCCATCCCGCGCCTGATGGCCGCCGGGACGATCGAGGTCGCGCCGCTGGCGTACATGCGCGGCCGCACCTTGAACGACGCCTTCATCATCCTCGACGAGGCCCAGAACACGAGCCCCGAGCAGATGAAGATGTTCCTGACCCGGCTCGGCTTCGACTCCAAGATCGTCATCACGGGCGACATCACCCAGATCGACCTCCCCGGCGGTACGAAGAGCGGCCTGCGCCAGGTGCGGGAGATCCTCGAAGGGGTGGAGGACGTCCATTTCTCCATGCTCACCAGCAACGACGTCGTCCGGCACAAGCTCGTCGGCCGTATTGTCGACGCGTACGAGCAGTACGACAGCCGAAACGAAAGCACCCCCCGGTAAGAACACGATGGCAATCGACGTCAACAACGAATCCGGCACGGACATCGACGAGCAGGCGGTCCTCGACATCGCCCGCTACGCCCTCGCCCGGATGCGCATCCACCCGCTCTCCGAACTCTCGGTCATCGTTGTCGACGCCGAAGCCATGGAGCAGCTCCACATCCAGTGGATGGACCTGCCCGGGCCCACCGACGTGATGTCCTTCCCGATGGACGAGCTCCGTCCCCCGGCCAAGGACGACGACGAGCCCCCGCAGGGCCTCCTCGGCGACATCGTGCTGTGCCCCGAGGTCGCCAAGAAGCAGGGCGAGGACGCGCCCACCGGGCACTCCATGGACGAGGAGCTCCAGCTGCTCACCGTCCACGGCGTCCTCCACCTCCTCGGCTACGACCACGAGGAGCCCGACGAGAAGGCCGAGATGTTCGGCCTCCAGGCCGCCATCGTCGACGGCTGGCGCGCCGAGCGCGGGATCGAGGGGCCCTCCCCGGCCCCGACGATCACGTGACCGGGCGCCTGATCGCGGTCGCGGTCCTGCTCCTCGTCGTCGCCTGGCTCGCCGCCTGCGCCGAGGCCGGCCTCGCGCGGACCACCCGGTTCCGCGCCGAGGAGGCCGTCCGGTCCGGGCGGCGGGGCAGCGCCCGGCTGATGGCGGTCGCCGCCGACCCCACCCGCTACCTCAACGTGGCGCTGCTCGTCCGCGTCGCCTGCGAGATGGCGGCCGGCGTGCTCGTCACCTACGTCTGCCTGCAGGGCTTCGAGCAGACCTGGCAGGCGCTGACCGTCGCCATCGCCGTCATGGTCCTCGTCTCCTACGTGGCCGTCGGCGTCTCCCCGCGCACCATCGGCCGCCAGCACCCGCTGGGCACGGCCACGGCGGCCGCCTACGTGCTGCTGCCGCTCGCCAGGATCATGGGCCCGGTGCCGCAGCTGCTGATCCTCCTGGGCAATGCCCTCACCCCCGGCAAGGGCTTCCGCAAGGGCCCCTTCGCCTCCGAGGCCGAGCTGCGGGCCATGGTCGACCTGGCCGAGAAGGAGTCGCTCATCGAGGACGAGGAGCGGCGCATGGTCCACTCCGTCTTCGAGCTCGGCGACACCCTGGTGCGCGAGGTGATGGTGCCGCGCACCGACCTCGTCGTCATCGAGCGCGGCAAGACCATCCGCCAGGCCCTCACCCTCGCCCTGCGCTCCGGCTTCTCCCGGATCCCGGTCACCGGCGAGAGCGAGGACGACATCGTGGGCGTCGTCTACCTCAAGGACCTCGTCCGCAAGACGCACATCAGCCGGGACGCGGAGTCCGAGCTGGTGTCGACCGCGATGCGGCCCGCCGTCTTCGTGCCCGACACCAAGAACGCCGGCGATCTGCTGCGCGAGATGCAGCAGCAGCGCAACCACTGCGCCGTCGCCATCGACGAGTACGGCGGCACGGCCGGCATCGTCACCATCGAGGACATCCTGGAGGAGATCGTCGGCGAGATCACCGACGAGTACGACCGGGAGCTGCCGCCGGTGGAGGAGCTCGGCGAGGGCCGCTACCGGGTGACCGCGCGGCTCGACCTGGGCGATCTGGGCGAGCTCTACGGCCTCGGCGAGCTCGACGACGAGGACGTCGAGACGGTGGGCGGCCTGCTGGCGAAGTCCCTGGGCCGGGTGCCGATCGCGGGCGCCGTGGCCGAGGTGGACCTCGCCGGGTACGGCCTGGCCGAGCCGGGCGTCCTCACGGGTCTGCGCCTGACGGCGGAGGCGGCCGCGGGCCGCCGGAACCGCATCGTGACGGTCCTGGTCGAGCCGGTCCGCTGACCCCGCAGGGCCCCTTCCGCGCGGCGGGAGGGGCTTTGTGAGCATTTCGTATCAGGAGCCGTTGGACGGGGTGATTCCGGAACCTTCGGCCCTGGTTCGTACATCTGCAGGCACAGAACTGACCGCCTTTGTCTGCCGGAGCACCACGATGACGAATCCCTCCACCGGGGCCTACCAGTCCCGCGGCCGCAACCGTGCTCGCCGTGCCCGACGATGGCTCGTTGCGGTGGCGTCCGTAGCCACGCTGGGGCTGATCGCCTGGCCGGTGATGAGCTACTACGAGATCCCGCCGTTCACCGACAAGGGCGACCCCGTCAGCTACGGCCAGGCCGGTGGTGGGGAGGGCGGGAAGGGCGGCGACGAGAAGACGCTGATGCCCACGGGTCCGCAGGCCTCCTTCAAGAACGTCAAGACGCTCTCCGACGGCACGCACGTCAGCGTCGTCACCCTGGACGGCAAGAAGTCCGGGTTCAAGGGCAAGGTGTGGGTGTGGGCGCCCAAGGAGTACACCGACGACCCGAAGTTCGCCTCCAGCGGCTTCCCCGTGATGATCGCCCTGCCCGGCGGTCCCGGCAACGACAGCAACTACTGGGCGATGGGCGAGTTCGGCCCGGACAAGCTCTCGCTGGAGAAGAGCGTCTCCAAGTGGTACCAGGAGGGCAAGAGCAAGCCGTTCCTGCTGGCCATGCCCATCCTCAACCCCGGCCCGGACGACAAGGGCATCTACTGGGACGCCAGTGACATCCCCGGCCAGGCGAAGATGGGCACCTGGCTGACCGAGGACGTCCCGGACCTGATGAAGGCCAACTTCCGCACGATCAAGTCGCGCGGCGGCTGGAGCTACATGGGTTCCTCCACCGGCGGCTTCGCGAGCCTGAAGTCCGTGCTGAAGCACCCCGACAAGTTCAAGACCGCGATCGCCAACGGCCCGGACATCGTGCCCGACTCGCCGCTGTGGCGGGGCCACGAGAAGGAGAAGGCGGAGAACAACCCCGAGGTGCTGGCCAAGCAGCTGGCGGCCACCAAGGGGAAGGACGTCTACATCGCCTTCCAGTACGGCTCGAAGGAGAACGCCAAGATGATCGCCGACGTGAAGAAGTTCACGGCGACCTACGGCAAGGGCCCGGTCCACACCAAGACGTGGGAGATACCCGGCGGCACCCACAACGGCGCCACGTACCTCAAGAACATGGAAGAGCCCATGAAGTGGATCAGCGAGCAGATGGAGGGGCCGACGCCCGCCTCCGGATCGCCCTTTCCCCCCCCGCGACGGGGGCGGGCCGGAATCCCCGGCCCGCCCCCTTCGCGTGTTCTCAGGCCGCGCGCCGCTTCCGCAGGCCCGCCGCGACCGCCGCCGCCACCACGACGACGATCAGCGCGTCCACCCCCAGCCCCAGCCGGATGCCGCCCAGCGTGGCCGCCGCGAAGCCCGAGCCGCCCTCGGAGAGGGCCGCGGTCCGGGCCGAGGCCACCGCGCTCAGCAGCGGGATCCCGATCGTGAGCCCGATCTGCTGCGAGCTGGTCACCAGCCCCGTGGCCAGCCCCTGCTCGGTGTCCGGCAGGCCCGACGTCGCCGTCACCCCGTAGGCGACGATCGCCCACAGGTGCCCGACGCAGGCGATGCTCGCCGCCCCCAGGGCCAGCCACGCGCCGGAGGCGTCCTGCCCCAGCGCGAGCAGCGCGGCCGTGCAGACGGCCTGGACGGCCAGGCCGGACAGGAGCGTGGCGCGGGTGCCGAAGCGGGCGATGATCTTCGGCGCGGTCAGGCCGGCGACCACCGCGAAGAGACCCTGCACGCCGAAGACGAGCCCGGTGCGGAAGGCCGACAGCTCCAGCACCTCCTGCAGGTAGAGGGTGAGCAGGAAGACGACGGTGGACATCATCGCGAAGGTGACCAGGCCGGCCAGGTTCCCCCAGGCGACCGTCGGCCGCCGGAGCATCGGCAGCGAGACGAGCGGCTCCGCGGCGCGGGACTCCACGACCACGAAGGCCACCAGCAGCACGACGCCCAGGACGAGTGAGATGAGGACGTCCGCGCTGCCGAAGCCGCCCTGGGCCGCGGTAGAGAGCCCGTAGATGAGGGCCAGCAGGCCGCCGGTGACGGTCACCGCGCCCGGTATGTCGATCCGGGGCCGCTCCGCGGGGCGGGACTCGGTGAGCAGTCCCGGCGCGACGATCAGGATCGCGAGACCGGCCAGGGCCAGCAGGCCCATCGTCGAGCGCCAGCCCAGCGTGTCGGTCATGACGCCGCCGAGCACCATGCCGATGGTGAAGCCGAGGGAGAGCAGCGTGCTGCTGATGCCGAGGGCGCGCTCGCGCTGCGGCCCCTCGGTGAAGGTCGTGGTCAGCAGCGACATGCCCGTCGGCACGATGACGGCCGCGCCGAGGCCCTGCAGGGCCCGCCCGGCGAGGAAGGCGGCCGGGGCCCAGGCGAGCGTGGCGAGCACGGAGGACGCGGCGAAGAGCGCGAGGCCGGCCAGGAAGACGCGGCGGCGCCCGTAGAGGTCGGCGATCCGGCCGGAGAGCAGCAGGAAGCCGCCGGACGGCAGGGCGAACGCCGTCACCGCCCACTGCAGGTCCGCCTGGCCCATGCCCAGGTCGTCGCCCAGGACGGGCAGCGCCACGTTCAGGATGGAGAAGTCCAGGGCCACGATGAACTGCGCGGCGCACAGCACCAGCAGGACCAGCTTGTCGCGGCCGGACAAGACCGGCCCGGCGCCGGCCGCCGCGGCGGCAGGGGCGTCAGGGGCGGTACGGGGAGGAGTCGTGCGGGGAGGGGAGTCGATCGCCATGCGCCCACCTTCCGGCGTGCGGAAGAAACGTGGGGAGAGCGTGCTTATGGTGGTGGCCGCACCACCAGGCAAGGGGGAGAAAGTTGACCGGGTCGACCGCACAGCCGCGTCGCCGCCAAGAGCTGCGTGACTTCCTGATGAGCCGTCGGGCCCGGGTGTCCCCGGCCGACGTGGGCCTGCCGGACGGCGGGGGCCGCCGGCGCACGCCGGGGCTGCGCCGCGAGGAGGTCGCCGTCCTCGCGGGCGTGGGCGCTTCCTGGTACCAGTGGCTGGAGCAGGGGCGGGAGATCACCGTCTCCCCGCAGGTGCTGGACTCCGTGGCGAAGGTGCTGGGGCTCAGCGGCGACGAGCGCCGGCACCTCTACGTGCTCGCCGGGCTGAACCCGCCGCAGCCGGAGTCCCCCTTCGACCCCGACTACCTCTGCGAGGGCCTGCAGCGGCTGATCGACGCCTGGATGCCGTACCCGGCGCACATCATGGACCCGTACTGGAACCTGGTCGCCTTCAACGACTCGGCCCGCATGGTCATCGGCTTCCGCCGCAAGCCGCGGCCGAACTGCCTGGTCGACTTCTTCACCGACCCCGCCTACCGCGCCCGCGCGGCCAACTGGGAGCAGAACGCCCGGCGGGTCGTCGCCCAGTACCGCGCCGCGTGCTCGGAGCGCCCGGACGACGAGGGGTTCCGGGAGATCGTGGCGGAGGTGTCCGCGGCGAGCCCGGAGTTCGTGGAGCTGTGGGCGCGGGGCGACGTGCAGGCGGGCGGCCAGCTGGTCAAGGAGTTCGACCACCCGGTGGCCGGGGCGCTGTACCTGGAGAGCACGCACCTGCGCGTGCCGGCCCGGCCGGACCTGACGATCGTCATGCACAACCCGGTGGCGGACACCGGCACGGCCGCGAAGCTGGAACGGCTGGTCTCGCCGGAGGGCCGGCGGGGCGGGATGTACTCGGTCGCGGGCTGATCCCCGCACGGGCGGCCGCCCCGGCCCTCTCTATGCTCCCCGGTATGACGGAGACGACGCTGGACCCCGAAGACCGCAAGATCATCACCCTGGCCCGCTCCGCGCGCGCCCGCAACGCCGTGCCCGAGGGTGCCGCCGTACGCGACGAGACGGGCCGGACGTACGTGGCCGGCACGGTCGCGCTCGACTCGCTGCGGCTCAGCGCGCTGCGGACCGCGGTCGCCATGGCCGTCGCGAGCGGCGCGAAGTCGCTGGAGGCCGCGGCCGTCGTCTCCGAGGCGGGTGCTGTCTCCGACGAGGACCGGGCGGCCGTACGGGATCTGGGCGGGGCCGCGACCCCCGTGCTCCTTGCGGGGCCGGACGGGGCGCTGCGCGGCACGGTCACCGCAGGCTGAGCCGGTCGGGGGCCGGGGGCCGCCCCGGGCCCCGGTTCCGCGCCGGACGCGCGCCGGCCGCGGGCGCGGGCCGGGCTTGATCGGTCGGCCGCCGGCCGGCCGCTGGTCGGCGTGTCCCCGGCGATCGGGGAGAATGGCCGGTATGGATAACGCCTCGTCCCCCTCCCGGGCCCCTCACCGCGCGGGCTTCGCGTGCTTCGTCGGCCGCCCCAACGCGGGCAAGTCGACCCTGACCAACGCACTGGTGGGGACGAAGGTCGCGATCACCTCCAATCGTCCGCAGACCACGCGCCACACCGTGCGCGGCATCGTGCACCGGCCCGACGCCCAGCTCGTGCTGGTCGACACCCCCGGTCTGCACAAGCCCCGCACGCTCCTGGGCGAGCGGCTCAACGACGTGGTCCGCACCACGTGGGCCGAGGTCGACGTGATCGGCTTCTGCCTGCCCGCCGACCAGAAGCTCGGCCCGGGCGACCGCTTCATCGCGGCCGAGCTGGCCGGGATCAAGAAGACCCCCAAGGTCGCGATCGTCACCAAGACCGACCTGGTGGACTCCAAGGCGCTCGCCGAGCAGCTGATCGCCATCCAGAAGCTGGGCGAGGAGCTCGGCATCGAGTGGCGGGAGATCATCCCGGTGTCGGCCGTCGGCGACAAGCAGGTGGGCCTGCTGGCCGACCTGCTGGTGCCGATGCTGCCGGAGAGCCCGCCGCTCTACCCCGAGGGCGACCTGACCGACGAGCCCGAGCAGGTCATGGTGGCCGAGCTGATCCGCGAGGCCGCGCTGGAGGGCGTGCGGGACGAGCTGCCGCACTCCATCGCCGTCGTGGTCGAGGAGATGCTGCCGCGGGAGGACCGGCCGGCGGACAAGCCGCTGCTGGACATCCACGCGAACGTCTACATCGAGCGCCCCAGCCAGAAGGGCATCATCATCGGCCCGAAGGGGGCCCGCCTCAAGGAGGTGGGCATGAAGTCCCGCAAGCACATCGAGGCGCTTCTGGGCACGCCGGTCTATCTGGACCTGCATGTGAAGGTCGCGAAGGACTGGCAGCGGGATCCGAAGCAGCTCCGGAAGCTGGGCTTCTAGCCCCGGGGGCTCGGGCCTGTCCGGCACCGCCGGTCCGCCGCGTCGTGCGTTCTCGCCGTGGCGGCGGAGATCGAGGGGCGCTACGCGCCTTCTCGTAGCACCAGCCTGATCAGTTCGCGCTGGTCGTGGTTGACGTGCGGGTCCGCGCAGTGGACCGTGCGGCCGTCCACGTCGATCTCGTAGCGGAAGCCGTCCGGCACCCCCCGCACGGCCGCCGCCTCGGCGGGCGACGCGGCGAGCGCGCGGTGGGCCAGGGCCTGTACGTGGGTCGCGTCGGGCCGGCCGTTCGTGTCCAGCTCGGCCCGGCGCTCGATGCCGGCGAACCCGCCGGTCCGGGTGATGACGATCCGCATGGCGCCATTCTCGCCCCGGCGGGCGGCCCTTACGAGGTGGGTACGCCCACCTGCGACCACGCCTTGAGGACGGCCTGGACCTCGTCGCCCTCGCCGAAGAGCGTCCGCGCCGTGGCCGCGGTGAGCCGGGCGAAGTCCGCGAACTGGGCGTCCGACGCCAGCTGCCCGCCGGTCAGCGTCGCGTACCAGACCTTCCCGGCCCGCTCCCAGGCGTGGCCGCCGAGCGCGGTGGCCACGAGGTAGAAGGCCCGGTTGGGGATGCCCGAGTTGATGTGCACGCCGCCGTTGTCGCGCGAGGTGCGGACGTAGTCGTCCATCGTCGCCGGCTGCGGGTCCTTGCCGAGGACGTCGTCGTCGTAGGCCGTGCCGGGCTCCTTCATGGAGCGCAGGGCCACCCCGTGGTCGATGCCCGGCCCCAGCAGCCCCTGGCCGATCAGCCAGTCGGCCTGGTCGGTGGTCTGCCCCAGGGCGTACTGCTTGATCAGCGAGCCGAAGACGTCCGAGACCGACTCGTTCAGCGCGCCGGACTGGCCGTAGTACTCCAGGTTGGCCGTGTGCTGGGTGACACCGTGGGTGAGCTCGTGGCCGATGACGTCCACCGGGATGGTGAAGTCGAGGAAGACGTCCCCGTCGCCGTCCCCGAAGACCATCTGGCTGCCGTCCCAGAAGGCGTTGTTGTAGCCCTCGCCGTAGTGGACCGTGGCGTCCAGCGGCAGGCCCGCGTCGTCGATGGAGTGCCGTCCGTAAGCCTTGAGGTAGAGGTCGAAGGTGGCGCCGAGCCCGGCGTGGGCGCGGTTGACCGTCGCGTCCTTCGAGGGGGCGTCGCCCTCGGAGTGGACCTTCTTGCCGGGCTGCGTCGCCCGGTGACCGGCGTCGTAGATCGTGCGCCGCGGGCTGTCGGACGGGGTTCCCGCCGGGGCGGCGGCGCCGCGCAGCGCCGTGACGCGGCGCCGGGTGCGGTACTGGGAGTCGTGCTCGAGGGTGCGCTGGGCGACCTCGGCCCGCGCGGAATCGTCGGCCTGCGCGAGCCTGTCGAGCACGTGCGGCGGAACGATGGTGCAGAAAACGCTCTTCACGGTGTCACTCATGGCCTGAATCTGGCAGCGGCCCCGGGCCTTGTCAGGCCCCGGCGCACCGATTAACACAATCGAGTGGCACCGTTCCGTGTCCCGCCCCCGCGTCCCGCATGCTGGAACGCCCGTACCGCATCCCGTCCGGCTCAGCTACGGTGCTGTGCATCATGCGTTTCGGGTTGCTTCTTCTTAGCTGCCGCGGCGAGGGCCTGTAGTCGATCGGCCGACCCCCTCCCCGCGGAGTGAGGCGTTGCGGTCACCCGGTGACCCGCCCGTCGGCCGTTCCCAAGGTCCCAGAAGGACATACGAGGAGCCCCCGCAGATGCCTGAGACGACCCCCGCTTCCGTCGGCCGTCCCACCCCCCTGACCGCCGCCACGGTCACCCAGCGCCCCTCCGGGATGCCGGTGCACAAGTACCGCCCCTACGACGCCGTGGACATCCCGGACCGCACCTGGCCGGACCAGCGGATCACCAAGGCGCCCCGCTGGCTCTCCACCGACCTGCGCGACGGCAACCAGGCCCTGATCGACCCGATGTCGCCGGCCCGCAAGCGCGAGATGTTCGACCTGCTGGTCCGCATGGGCTACAAGGAGATCGAGGTCGGCTTCCCGTCCTCCGGCGCCACCGACTTCGAGTTCGTCCGCTCGATCATCGAGGAGGACGCGATCCCGGAGGACGTGACGATCTCCGTCCTCACCCAGGCCCGCGAGGAGCTGATCGAGCGCACGGTGGAGTCCCTGCGCGGCGCCCGCCGTGCCACGGTGCACCTCTACAACGCCACCGCCCCGGTCTTCCGGCGGGTCGTCTTCCGCGGCTCGCGCGAGCAGGTCAAGCAGATCGCGGTGGACGGCACGCGCCTGGTCGTGGAGTACGCGGACAAGATCCTGGGAGACGGGACGGTCTTCGGCTTCCAGTACAGCCCGGAGATCTTCACCGACACCGAGCTGGACTTCGCCCTGGAGGTCTGCGAGGGCGTCATGGACGTCTGGCAGCCCGAGGACGGCCGCGAGATCATCCTGAACCTGCCGGCCACCGTCGAGCGCTCCACGCCCTCCACCCACGCCGACCGCTTCGAGTGGATGTCGCGGCACCTGTCCCGCCGCGAGCACGTCTGCCTGTCCGTGCACCCGCACAACGACCGGGGCACCGCCGTCGCCGCCGCCGAGCTGGCGATCATGGCCGGGGCCGACCGGATCGAGGGCTGCCTGTTCGGCCAGGGCGAGCGCACCGGCAACGTCGACCTGGTCACCCTGGGCATGAACCTGTTCTCCCAGGGCGTCGACCCGATGATCGACTTCTCGCAGATCGACGAGGTGCGGCGCACGGCCGAGTACTGCAGCCAGATGGAGGTCCACCCGCGCCACCCCTACGCGGGCGACCTGGTCTACACCGCCTTCTCCGGCTCCCACCAGGACGCCATCAAGAAGGGCTTCGAGGCCATGGCCGCCACCGCCGCGGCCGAGGGCAAGGGCGTGGACGACATCGAGTGGGCCGTCCCCTACCTGCCGATCGACCCCAAGGACGTCGGCCGCTCCTACGAGGCCGTCATCCGGGTGAACTCGCAGTCCGGCAAGGGCGGCATCGCGTACGTCCTGAAGAACGACCACAAGCTGGACCTGCCGCGCCGGATGCAGATCGAGTTCTCGAAGATCATCCAGGGCAAGACCGACGCCGAGGGCGGCGAGGTCACCCCGGCCGAGATCTGGTCCGTCTTCCAGGACGAGTACCTGCCCACCGACGGCAACCCCTGGGGCCGGATCGCGCTGCGCTCCACCCAGACGTCCACCACGGGCGAGGGCGGCGACGCGCTGACCGTCGAGGCGGTCGTGGACGGCGCCGACGCGGTCCTGACCGGTACGGGCAACGGCCCGATCTCCGCCTTCGTCGACGCGCTGGCCGCGATCGGCGTGGACGCGCGCGTCCTCGACTACAGCGAGCACACCATGAGCGAGGGCGCCGCCGCGCGCGCCGCGTCGTACATCGAGTGCGTGATCGACGGGAAGGTGCTGTGGGGCATCGGCATCGACCCGAACACCACGCGCGCCTCGATCAAGGCCGTGGTCTCGGCGGTGAACCGGGCGTACCGGGGCTGAACAGTCGGCTGCGGGCCGCATGCGGCTGGTCGCGCCCACGCGGCGGAGCCGTGGACCGGCACAGCCCCGCACCCCTTACGGGGCGCGGTACCGCAGCGAACCGGGCGGCCGCCGTCAAGGGGCCCCGGGGAAAACCACCGGATCCGGTGGCCCCGTGGCGAGATCCCCCGTATGACGCCCGCAGCCTGCGCACGGGGTACTGACGTCGCATCATCGATGTGGCTAACATCACGTCAACGCGGCGACGAGGCCGCGGCGTTATGGAGGTGTGCGCCGTGATGCACGCGCAGGGCCGACCCGGCCGGGACCGGTGTGTGGTGGGCGTACGCACCGTCTGGCGCACGGTCGGCGACGGCGAGTTCTACTGCCCCGGCTGCGGCGGCGACCGCAATTACCGCCGCCGCACCGGGCGCCGCCGCCTCGTCGCCTTCGGCCTGCCGCTGCTGCCGCGCGGCCCCGTCGGGCCGGTCGTGGAGTGCTCCGCGTGCCGCGCCCGCTACGGCACGGACGTCCTCGACCACCCCACCACCACCCGCTTCTCGGCGATGCTGCGCGACGCCGTGCACACCGTCGCGCTCGCCGTCCTCGCCGCGGGCGGCACCGAGGCCCGCACGGTCCGAAGAGCCGCCGTGGGCGCCGTCCGGGCCGCGGGCTTCGTGGACTGCAGCGAGGAACAGCTGATCACCCTGATCGAGGCCCTCGCCGCCGACACGGGCCGCCTCCCCGGGGCGTACGGCACCGACCTGGGCACCCCGTCCCCCTACGCCGGCCGGGACGGCTTCGACCCCCGGGGCACGGCGCTGGCCATCGAGCTCCACGAGGCCCTGGAGCCCCTCGCTCCCCACCTCGCACCCGCCGGGCGCGAATCGATCCTGCTGCAGGGCGCCCGCATCGCCCTCGCCGACGGGCCCTACCGGCCCGCCGAGCGGGAGGTCCTCGCCACGGTGGGCCGCGCCCTCATGCTCCCCCCGGAGGACACGGACCGGCTGCTGGCCGCGGCGCGGACCCCTTCGTAGCGGACGCCCGTACCCCCTCGTAGCGGCGCGCTACGCCCTGCCCTCCGAGGTCACCGCCTCCTGCGGCCCCTCCGCCGCCGGCTGCCGCAGGGCCCCCAGCACCCACGGCACGTGCTTGCGCTGCACGCCGATGAGGACCTCGTCGGCGCCGTCCCGGCAGACGACGACCACCTGGCGGAGCGCCTTCCGCCAGCCGCGGGTCTCCGCGGTGACGCCCGACGGATCCGACCAGTACGGCACGCGGACGCGCTCCACGACCAGCGTGCGCGGCAGGACCCTGCGCAGGGCGCGGCCCTCCGGGTCGGGGGTCACCGCGAGCAGGCCGGGGCCCACCACCAGGTACGGGCCGATGAGCTCGCCGCGGTACGGGGTGCGGGCCGCGACACCGCCCTCGATGCACTCCTCCCGCTCCGGCACGACCGGGGCGACCTCGAACTCCTCCGACTGCCGGCGGCGCACCCGTACGCGCCACAGGGCGCCCAGGACGATCGGCACCGAGGCCACCCCCGTCAGCGCCAGGGCCGTCGGCACCGTGTCCGTGAGCAGGGCCGTGAGGAAGGCGACGACCCCGATCAGGACCCCGGTGAACGGCAGCACGGTGGCCTGCCAGGCGTAGCGCGCGGGGTGCCGGCCGACCTGCGCGACCATCCAGTAGGTGAGCCAGGCGAACGTGCCGCCCAGCGCGAGCAGCCCCAGGCCGCAGGCGAGCGGGAGGCGGTAGGCGTCCTTGGGCTGGTCGGCGGTGAGCTGCACGGTGCCGCGGAAGTCGACGAAGCGGATCTTGCCCCGCCAGTAGGTCGCCTTCACCGTGTCGCCGGGCTTGACGCGGCCGAAGACCGAGGACGGGCCGTTCATCTCGGCGCGGTGGGTGTCGCCGCCGCGGCCGGTGATCGTGAGCCAGTAGTGCGTCGTCTTGCCCCGGGGCACGGTCTCGGTGCCCTTCACCGTGCCCTCGATCGTCTTGCGGCACTCCAGGGCCGGCTCGTCGCCCACGCACGCGGCCGCCGTCGCGAAGGCCCGGCTGTCGGCGCGCTTTCCGGGCACGGTGACGAACAGCAGGAAGAGGGCGGCGAGCACGCACACGAGGGTCGCGGCGCCGGAGGAACGGACGGGATGGCGGCGCCTGCGGCGCCGGCGGCGGGAGGGGGTCACCGGGTACTCACTGGGGGGAGGAAGATCGTCATGGCGCTCACATTGTGCCCTCGTCAGGGGCGGGCGTTCCGCCCTCGTGGGTACGGGAGAATAGCTCCATGAGCCTCTTCCGCGACGACGGCATCGTCCTGCGCACGCAGAAGCTCGGCGAAGCCGACCGCATCATCACCCTCCTCACGCGCGGGCACGGGCGGGTGCGGGCCGTGGCCCGGGGCGTGCGGCGGACCAAGTCGAAGTTCGGGGCGCGCCTGGAGCCGTTCTCGCACGTCGACGTGCAGTTCTTCGCGCGGGGGAGCGAGCTCGTCGGGCGCAGCCTGCCGCTGTGCACGCAGAGCGAGACCATCGCCGCGTACGGCGGCTCCATCGTCACCGACTACGCCCGCTACACCGCGGGCACCGCCATGCTGGAGACCGCCGAGCGGTTCACCGACCACGAGGGCGAACCGGCCGTCCAGCAGTACCTGCTGCTCGTCGGCGGGCTGCGTGTGCTCGCCGCGGGCGAGCACGCCCCGGGCCTGGTCCTGGACGCCTTCCTGCTGCGCTCCCTCGCCGTCAACGGCTACGCGCCCAGCTTCGACGCCTGTGCCCGGTGCGGAATGCCCGGTCCGAACCGGTTCTTCTCGGTGGCCGCGGGCGGTGTGGTCTGCGGTGAGTGCCGGGTGCCCGGAAGCGTCGTACCCTCCTCGGAGGCGATCGGGCTGCTCGGTGCGCTGCTGACCGGCGACTGGGCCACGGCCGACGCCTGCGAGCCGCGCCACGTCAGAGAGGGCAGCGGTCTGGTCGCGGCATATCTGCACTGGCATCTGGAGCGGGGCCTCCGCTCGCTCCGGTATGTCGAGAAATAGGGAAACAGGGACCAAGGAGTAGTGGCACGCATGGCACGACGCGGGATTCTGGGCCGTTCCCGACGCGAGTACCGCACACCCGACCCGCACCCGACCGGGGCGCGGCCGCCGAAGATCCCCGGCGAGCTGGTCCCCGAGCACGTGGCGATCGTCATGGACGGCAACGGCCGCTGGGCCAAGGAGCGCGGCCTGCCGCGCACCGAGGGGCACAAGGTCGGCGCCGAGCGCGTGCTGGACGTGCTGCAGGGCGCGATCGAGATGGGCGTCGGGAGCATCTCCCTCTACGCCTTCTCCACCGAGAACTGGCGGCGCTCGCCGGACGAGGTGCGCTTCCTGATGAACTTCAACCGCGACTTCATCCGCAAGACCCGCGACCAGCTCGACGAGCTCGGCATCCGGGTGCGCTGGGTGGGCCGCATGCCCAAGCTGTGGCGCTCGGTGGCCAAGGAGCTCCAGGTCGCCCAGGAGCAGACCAAGGGCAACGACAAGCTCACGCTGTACTTCTGCATGAACTACGGCGGCCGCGCGGAGATCGCGGACGCGGCGCAGGCGATGGCGGAGGACGTGAAGGCGGGCCGCCTCGACCCGTCCAAGGTCAGCGAGAAGACCTTCGCGAAGTACCTCTACTACCCGGACATGCCGGACGTGGACCTCTTCCTGCGGCCCTCGGGCGAGCAGCGCACCTCCAACTACCTGATCTGGCAGAGCGCGTACGCCGAGATGGTCTTCCAGGACGTGCTGTGGCCGGACTTCGACCGCCGCGACCTGTGGCGCGCCTGCCTGGAGTTCGCGCAGCGCGACCGCCGGTTCGGCGGGGCGATCCCGAACGCGGTGGAGGACGGCGGCGCTTGAGCGGCGTGAGGCCGGAACCGGAAGCCGCCCCCGGACGCCGTCCGGGGGCGGCTTCCGTTTCCGTACGGGGTCAGCGCTTGGCGGCGCAGTCCCCGCACGTGCCGAAGATCTCGATCGTGTGCGCGACGTCCACGAAGCCGTGCTCCTCCGCGATGGAGTCCGCCCACTTCTCGACGGCGGGGCCCTCCACCTCGACGGCCTTGCCGCACAGCCGGCAGACCAGGTGGTGGTGGTGCCCGCTGGAGCAGCGGCGGTAGACCGCCTCGCCCTCGCTGGTGCGCAGCACGTCGACCTCGCCCGCGTCGGCGAGGGACTGCAGCGTGCGGTAGACGGTGGTCAGACCGACCGACGCGCCGCGGTGCTTGAGCATGTCGTGGAGCTCTTGCGCGCTACGGAACTCGTCCACCTCGTCGAGCGCGGCCGCCACCGCTGCCCGCTGCTTGGTGGACCGGCCGCGTACGGGGGGACCCGCCGTCGCCACAGTTGCCTCCTCCAGCTCGCATGAACACCCATCCGCACATGTCGCACGGCAATTGTGCCAGTCCACGAGAGCGGGTGGGCAAGCCCGGACGGCCGTCAGACCCTGACGTCGTCCGCCGCCGGGCGCTCCCCGGGCGCCTCCAGGGTGCACTCCTCCGCGGGCGCCGGCTTTCCCGCGCGCCGCTTCGCCAGGGGCGTGGCGAGCGCGGTGAGGACGACGAACAGGCCGATGGCGAAGAGCACGATGGTCGCGCCGGAGGGCACGTCGGCGTAGTAGGACGTGGCGGTGCCCGACACCGTCACGGTGACGCCGATGCCGACCGCCAGGGCGAAGGTCGCCTTGAAGCTGCGGGCGATCTGCTGCGAGGCGGCCACCGGGATCACCATCAGGGCGCTGACGAGCAGCAGGCCGACGACGCGCATGGCGACGGTGACGGTGACGGCGGCGGTGACGGCCACGAGCAGGTTCAGCATCCGCACCGGCAGCCCGGTGACGCGCGCGAACTCCTCGTCCTGGCAGATGGCGAAGAGCTGGCGGCGCAGCCCGACCGTGGTGAGGATCACAAAGGCGGCCAGGATGCAGATCGCGACGAGGTCCTCCTCCGAGACCGTGGCGATCGACCCGAAGAGGTAGCTGCTCAGGTTGGCGCTGGAGCCGCTGTCGGAGAGGTTCATCAGCATCACGCCGCCGGCCATGCCGCCGTAGAAGAGCATGGCGAGGGCGATGTCGCCGCGGGTCCGCCCGTACCAGCGGATCAGCTCCATGACGACGGCTCCCGCGATGCACACGGCCGTGGCCATCCACACGGGGCTGGAGTTGAGCAGGAAGCCGAGGCCGACGCCGGTGAGGGCGACGTGGCCGAGGCCGTCGCCCATGAGGGCCTGGCGGCGCTGGACGAGGTAGGTGCCGATGGCGGGCGCGGTGAGGCCGACGAGGAGCGCCGCGAGCAGCGCCCGCTGCATGAAGGCGAGGTCGAGGATGTCCATCAGGTCAGCAACCCTGTCCGAATCGGTTCCGCCGCCGGTCCGGCGTGCGGGTGTACGTGGTCGTGGCCGGGGAGCGCGTGCTGGCCCACGGCCTCCGGCGGGGGTCCGTCGTGGACGACGCAGCCGTCGCGGAGGACGACCGCGCGGTCGATGAGCGGCTCCAGCGGGCCGAGCTCGTGCAGCACGAGCAGGACGGTGGCGCCGCGGGCGACCTGGGCGCGCAGGGCACCGGCGAGGACTTCCTGGCTCGCGAGGTCCACGCCGGCCATCGGCTCGTCCATGATCAGCAGTTCGGGTTCGCCGGCCAGGGCGCGGGCGATGAGCACCCGCTGGTGCTGGCCGCCGGAGAGCGCGTCCACCGGGTCGCCGAGCCGGTCCGCCATGCCGACGAGCTCCAGGGCGCGTATGACCGCCTCCTTGTCGGCCCTGCGCATCATCCCGAACCGGGTGCGGGCGAGCCGCCCGGACGAGACGACCTCGCGGACGGTCGCGGGCACGCCGCCGGCGGCGGTGGTGCGCTGCGGGACGTAGCCGACGCGGGCCCAGTCGCGGAAGCGGCGCTGCGGGGTGCCGAAGAGCTCCAGCTCGCCGCCGGTGAGCGGCACCTGGCCGACGATGCTGCGCACGGCGGTGGACTTGCCCGAGCCGTTGGCGCCGAGCAGGGCGACGACCTCGCCGGGCCGCACGGCCAGGTCCACGCCGCGCAGGACGGGGCGGCCGCCGAGGCTCGCGCCGGCGCCCCGCAGGGATATGACGGGCTGCTCCATGGTGATCTCCTCCGGGACGCTCACTTGGTGCCCAGCGCCTTCTGCAGGGCCGCCAGGTTGGCCTCCATGACCTCGACGTAGTCGCGGCCCCTGGAGTCGTCCGTGATGCCCTCGATGGGGTCCAGGACGTCGGTCTTCAGCTTGAGGTCCTTGGCCAGCGTCTTCGCGGTCGCCGGGTTGGCGAGCGTCTCGAAGAAGATCGTCGAGACGTGGTGCTCCTCGGCGAGCTTGTGCAGGTCCTTGATGCGGGCGGCGCTGGGCTCGGACTCGGGGTCGAGGCCGCTGATGGACTCCTCGGTGAGCCCGTAGCGCTCCGCCAGGTAGCCGAAGGCCGCGTGGGTGGTGATGAAGGTGTCCGAGGCGCGGTTCTTCAGCCCGTCCTCGAACTTCGCGTCGAGGGCGCCGAGCTTCTTCGCCAGGGCGGCGGCGTTCTTCTCATAGTCGCCCTTGTGGTCCGGGTCCGCCTCCGAGAGGGTCTTCGCGACGCCCTTGGCGGCCTCGGCGTACTTCACCGGGTCGAGCCAGATGTGGGGGTCGGCGCCGCCCTCGTGCTCGGAGTGCGAGTGGTTGTCGCCCGTGGTGTGGTGGTGGCCGTCGACCTCGGTGCCGTGCTCCTCCAGCGAGGTCAGGGAGGCCACGTCCACGGCGTGCTCGTTCTTCGACTGCTTGATCGCCTCGTCGACGGCGGGCTGGAGGCCCTTGAGGTAGACGATCGCGCCCGCGTCGGCGAGGGAGCCGATCTGCCGGGGCTTGAGCTCCAGGTCGTGCGGCTCGACGCCGGGCTTGGTCAGGCTGGTCACGCTGACGTGGTCGCCGCCTATCTGCTCGGCGAGGTACTGCATCGGGTAGAACGACGCCACCACGGCGAGCTTGCCGTCCGCGGCCTTGCCCGTCCCGCCCGAGGAGCAGGCGGAGAGGCCGAGCAGCCCCAGTGCGGCGGCCGCGGCGACGGCGGCGGTGCGTATTCGGGGGGCACGGGCACGGAGGGGACGGCTTACGTTCATGACACTCATTTTCAACAAAGATGGAAACGATTGTCAACAAGGGGGGCCGAGACGGGGGCAAAGCGGATGGCGGAGGGGGGTGGTCAAGCCAAGGCCAGAGCCGATTTGATGAGAGGGGGTGCAGCGCCGGTAACCTGAATCATTCGCTGTTCGTCGTCGCAATGAAGAGAGCACCGTGGCCGCCGACAAGATCGACACCATCGTCAGCCTGAGCAAGCGCCGTGGCTTCGTCTATCCGTGCAGTGAGATCTATGGCGGACAGCGTGCCGCCTGGGACTACGGTCCGCTCGGCGTGGAGCTCAAGGAGAACATCAAGCGCCAGTGGTGGCGCTCCATGGTCACCTCGCGCGACGACGTCGTCGGTCTCGACTCGTCGGTGATCCTGGCCCGTGAGGTCTGGGAGGCGTCCGGCCACGTCGCGACCTTCACGGACCCGCTGACGGAGTGCACCTCCTGCCACAAGCGCTACCGCGCCGACCACCTGGAGGAGGCGTACGAGGCCAAGCACGGCAAGCTGCCCGAGAACGGCCTCGCCGACCTCAACTGCGCGCACTGCGGCACCAAGGGCGCCTTCACCGAGCCCAAGCTGTTCTCCGGCCTGCTCTCCACCCACCTGGGCCCGACCCAGGACTCCGGTTCGGTCAGCTACCTGCGCCCCGAGACCGCGCAGGGCATCTTCACCAACTTCGCCCAGGTCCAGCAGACCTCCCGGAAGAAGCCGCCGTTCGGCATCGCCCAGACCGGCAAGTCCTTCCGCAACGAGATCACGCCGGGCAACTTCATCTTCCGCACCCGCGAGTTCGAGCAGATGGAGATGGAGTTCTTCGTCAAGCCGGGCGAGGACGAGAAGTGGCACGAGTACTGGATGGAGCAGCGCTGGAGCTGGTACACCGGCCTCGGCATGCGCGAGGAGAACATGCGGTGGTACGAGCACGCCGCGGAGAAGCTCTCCCACTACTCCAAGCGCACCACTGACATCGAGTACCGCTTCAACTTCGGCGGCACCGAGTTCTCCGAGCTGGAAGGCATCGCCAACCGCACGGACTACGACCTGAAGGCCCACTCCCAGGCCTCCGGCCAGGACCTGACCTTCTTCGACCAGGAAGCCGGCGAGCGCTGGTTCCCGTACGTCATCGAGCCGGCGGCCGGCCTCAACCGCGCCATGCTCGCCTTCATGCTCGACGCGTACAACGAGGACGAGGCCCCCAACGCCAAGGGCGTCATGGAGAAGCGCGTCGTCATGCGCCTCGACCCGCGCCTGGCCCCGGTCAAGGTCGCCGTCCTGCCGCTGTCCCGCAACCCGCAGCTCTCGCCGAAGGCCAAGGGCCTCGCGACGGACCTGCGCAAGAACTGGAACATCGAGTTCGACGACGCGGGCGCCATCGGCCGCCGCTACCGCCGCCAGGACGAGATCGGCACGCCGTTCTGCGTCACGGTCGACTTCGACACGCTCGAGGACAACGCGGTGACGGTCCGCGAGCGCGACACGATGAAGCAGGAGCGCGTCTCCCTCGACCAGATCGAGGGCTACCTGGGCAGCCGTCTGCTGGGCTGCTGACGCTTTCCGCAGGCCGTCCCCACGGTTTTCCGTACGGCTCTCCGTACGGCCGGAGGCCCCGGTTCCCGCTCGGCGGGGACCGGGGCCTTCCCCGTTCCGGGGTGGTGACAGCTACACCCCGAGGACGGAAAGCAGCGCCATGGATCGGCTCTGACCTGCGGCCTTACCGTTTGGGCATGCGAATCACCAGCCTGGCCGGGGTCCTGCGCAAGCCGTTCGGCGGCGCGGGCCGGGCCGTCGCCTTCCTCGCGACCGGCATCCTCCTGCAGCTCGCCGCCCTGCTCGTCCTCGCGGTGCCGTGGCTGAACGGCGGGCCGACCGAGGCGCTCAGCGTGCTCGTCGCCGTGCTCGTGCCGCTCGGCGTCCTCGCCCTGGCCACGCCCGTGCTCACCGCGGCGCAGACCGCCCGCTTCCGCACCCGCCTGGGCGTGGAGATCCCCCGGCTCCCCGCCGTGGGCGGCGCGTCACGGGCGGACCGGGCCCGGCAATGGCTGCGGACCCCCGCGACCTGGCGGCAGATCGGCTACCACCTGCTGGCCGGGCCGCTGATCTCCCTCGCCGGGGCGGTGGCGCTGCTCCTGTGGGCCGCGGCCGCCGTCGCCGCCACCGTCTACGTCTGGATCTGGGCGCTGCCGCCCGAGACGCGCGTCGAACACCTCGGCTACACCACACAGGCGGCCTTCCTCACCGTCGCCGGCCTCGCCGGGCTCTACGGCGCCGCCTGGCTCTCCGGCGCGCTCGCCCGGCTCGACACCCGCGCCGCCACGGCCCGCCTCGGCCCCAGCCGCGCCGAACTCCTCCAGATGCGCGTCGAAGAGGTCACCGAGAGCCGCGCCGGCGTCCTGGACGCGGCCGACGCCGAGCGCCGCCGCATCGAGCGCGACCTGCACGACGGCGCGCAGCAGCGGCTCGTGTCGATGGCGGTCAACCTCGGGCTCGCCAAGGTGACGCTCAAGGACCTGCCCGAGGACGCCCGCAAGGTCATCGACGAGGCGCACCGCGAGGCCAAGGACGCCATCGCCGAGCTCAGCAACCTCGTCCGCGGCCTGCACCCCGCCGTGCTGGAGGACCGCGGCCTCGACGCCGCGCTGTCCGGCATCGCCGAGCGCACCCCCCTGCCCGTCGGGCTGACGGCCGACCTGCCCGTCCGGCCCGCCCCCGCGGTCGAGGCCGTCGCCTACTTCGTCGTCTCCGAGGCGCTCGCCAACGTCGTCAAGCACGCCCGCGCGGGCCGGGCCGATGTCCGCCTCGAAACGCGCGGGGGGATACTTCATGTCGTCGTCACCGACGACGGCGTGGGCGGGGCCGCTCCCGAGGGCGGCACCGGGCTGGCCGGGCTGGCCAAGCGGGTCGCGTCGGTCGACGGCACGTTCTCGATCAGCAGCCCCGCGGGGGGCCCGACCGTAGTCACCGTGGAGCTGCCGTGCGCGCCGTGATCGCCGAAGATTCCGTCCTGCTCCGGATCGGCCTGGTGAAGGTCCTGGAGACGGCCGGGTTCGACGTGGTCGCGGAGACCGGCGACGCGGAGGCGGTGCTGGCCGCGGTGGACGAGCACCGGCCCGGCCTGGTCGTCCTCGACGTCCGCATGCCGCCGGGCTTCACCGACGAGGGCGTGCGCGCCGCGCTCGTCATCCGCAAGCAGTGGCCGGACACGGCCGTGCTGCTGCTCTCCCAGTACGTGGAGGAGCGCTACGCCGCCGACCTGCTGTCCGGCGACACGCGCGGCGTCGGCTACCTGCTCAAGGAACGGGTCGCCGACGTGGAGGAGTTCATCGACGCGCTGCGGCGCGTCGCGGGCGGCGGCACCGCGCTCGACCCGCAGGTCGTCTCGCAGCTGCTGCTGCGCCGGCACAGCGACCCGCTCGACCGGCTCACGCCGCGCGAGCGGGACGTGCTGGAGCTGATGGCGTCCGGGCGGTCGAACGCGGGCATCGCGCAGGCGCTGGTCGTCAGCGAGAGCGCGGTGGCCAAGCACATCAACTCGATCCTGGCGAAGCTGGACCTGCCGAAGGCGGACGCGGACCACCGGCGGGTGCTGGCGGTGCTGCGGTTCCTGGGCGTCGGCTGAGGACTTCCGGCCTCTGGCCTACGGCCTACCCCCGCAGGCCGCGCAGGAGCAGCCCGCACACCGCGTCGAACGCCGCGTCGATCCCCGGGAGGGACCAGTCCGCGGCGTAGGCGGGGTCGTGGAAGCGGTTCGTGGCGTCCCAGAGCGCGCGGGCCGTGGCCGCGGGGCCGGATTCCGTTTCCGCGAACTCGCCGCTGCGGACGCCGCTTTCGACGATCTGCGCGAGCTGGCCGATCATCGTCTCGATGTGCCGGTCGACGGTGGCGCTGTTCTCGCCCACGAGGACCATGTACGTGGCGAACAGCTCGGGGTCGCCCCCCGCCTTGCGCCGCTTCGCGGCGAACAGCGCCGAGAGCCATGCGCGCAGGCGCGGCCCGGCGGGCCCCTCCGCGCCGGCGACGGCCGACAGCTCCGCGTGCGACAGGTCCAGCCAGCGCTGCGTGACGGCCTCCCGCAGGGCGGCCTTGCTGCCGAAGTGCCGGTAGACGCTGCCGTGACTGACGCCCAGCGCGCGGGCGACGTCGACCACGGTGGCCTTGGCGGGGCCGTAGCGGCGCAGCACGTCCTCGGTGGCTTCGAGGATGCGCTCGGGGGTCAGCGGCTCGGGCGGCATACGGGCTCGTACCTTTCGGCTGGGGGCGGGCGGTCCCGGGTGATACGCCCATATGGACGGTACCGGGCCGGTCCCCGGGGGCGCGGGGGCGGTGGGCCTGCGGCCGGCTGCGGCAAGTCCTTCCGCCGCGGCGGTGAGCAACCACCGCGGCGGATCCCGGCGGTGCCGGACCGGCCGCGGGCCGGCGCCTGTATGGCGCCGCCGGTCACCCCGGTGGGGGTTGTGCGCCGTGGCGGCGGGATTTCCTGCCTGGCGGCAGGGGGCGTGGAGAGGCTGTGCCTCTCCGTTCCGCCGCAGTGGTGATCAGCCACGACGTCGCAGCCCGGCGGTGCCGGAGCCACCCCCGCCCGGAGATCCGGCGAGCCGCCCGCAGGGCTCACCGCTCGCTGTCGAGGTGCGCCATCTGGGACTCCGGGTAGCGCGCGCCGGACGCGGCGCCGGCGGGGACCGCCTCCTCGATCGCGGCGAGGTCGGCCGCGTCCAGGGTGAGGTCGAGCGCGCCGAGCGCCTCGGTGAGGCGGTCGCGGCGGCGGGCGCCGACGAGGGGCACGATGTCCTCGCCCTGGGCGAGGACCCAGGCGATGGCGGTCTGCGCGACGGACGCGCCCTTGCCCTCGGCGACCTTGCGCAGGGCGTCGACGAGGTCGAGGTTGCGCTGGAGGTTCTCGCCCTGGAAGCGCGGGCTCATGCCGCGGAAGTCGCCCGCGCCGAGCTGCCGGTCGCGGTCGAAGTGGCCGCTGATCAGGCCGCGCGAGAGCACGCCGTACGCGGTGATGCCGATGCCGAGCTCGCGCGCGGTGGGCAGGATCCGGTCCTCGATGCCGCGGGAGATCAGCGAGTACTCGATCTGCAGGTCGGAGACGGGCGCGACGGCCGCGGCCCGGCGCAGGGTGTCCGCGCCCACCTCGGAGAGGCCGACGTGGCGCACGTGGCCGGCCTCGACGAGCTCGGCGATGGCGCCGACGGTCTCCTCGATCGGCACGTCGGGGTCGACGCGGGCGATGCGGTAGACGTCGATGTGGTCGACGCCGAGGCGCTGCAGGGAGTACGCGGCGAAGTTCTTCACGGCGGCGGGGCGGCCGTCGTAGCCGGACCAGCCGCCGTCCGGGTCGCGCAGGGCGCCGAACTTGACGCTGGTGAGCGCCTTGGCGCGGGCGGCCTCGCCGGCGGTGCGCAGGGCTTCGCCGATGAGGAGTTCGTTGTGGCCCATGCCGTAGAAGTCGCCGGTGTCGATCAGGGTGACGCCGGCGTCGAGGGCGGCGTGGATCGTGGCGATGGACTCGGCGCGGTCGGCTTCGCCGTAGAGGGCGGACATGCCCATCGCGCCGAGGCCGAGCGCGGAGACCCGGGGGCCGGTGGTGCCGAGGGTGCGGTGCTGCACGGGAGCTCCTTCGGAAGGGAGGCGGGAAATACGGAAATACCTGAGCAATCCGCTCATATGCGGGTAAGCAGGATTGCGGCTCCCTTGAAGAGTGGCACATGGACTGACAGATTTCAATATCTGTCAGTCGTTCGCGCTCGGCATCCGCAACGTGAGCAGCGCCGACACCGCCACCGCCACCACCTGCACCCCCAGCGTCACGGCGAGCGCATCCCGCATCCCCAGCGACTCCGACAGCGTCAGGAACAGCGACCCGAGCGTGGCCACGCCCAGCGCCATGAACGACTGCTGCGTGGTGACCATGACCCCGCCGCCCACGCCCGCCTGCGCCACCGGCACCTCGCTCAGCACCGTCCGCAGGGTCAGCGGCAGCAGCAGGCCCTGGCCCAGGCCCTGGACGGCCATCGCCGCGCACGGGCCCCAGACGTTCCGCCCCTCCCAGCCCCAGAAGAAGGCCGCGGCCACCCCGAGCAGGCCCACGCCCTGGATCAGCGCCCCGGCCGTGACGGCCCGCCGCCCGTAGCGGCTGAAGAGCCGGGGCCCGGCGAGCGAGCCCGCGAAGAACGTCACGCACATCGGCACCAGCGCCAGCCCCGCCGCCAGCGGGCCCAGCCGCAGCCCCTCCTGCAGCACCACCGCGAGGACGAACATGAAGCCGCCCCAGCCCAGCGAGAACGGCACCACCACGGCCAGCCCCGTCCGCACCGACCGCACCCGCAGCAGCGACGGCGGCACCAGCGGCGTCCGCCCGCCCTTGCCCGCCCGCTCCAGGCGCCGCTCCGTGACGGTGAACGCCACCGCCGCGAACGGGAAGACCGCGAGCAGCACCCACGACCACACCGGCCAGCCCGTCGCCCTGCCCTCCGTCAGCGGCACCAGCAGGGAGATCAGCGACAGCGACAGCAGCACCGTGCCCAGGCCGTCCACCCGCGTCGGGCGCGGGGAGCGGGTCTCGGGCACGGCACGGGCGGCCAGCACCAGGGCGACCGCCGCGACCGGGGCGTTCACCAGGAAGATCGACCGCCAGCCCGTGCCCGCCACGTCCGCGGCGACCAGCACCCCGCCCAGCACCTGGCCGACCGAGGCGGAGATCCCGGACGTGCCGCTGTAGAAGCTGAGCGCCCTGGCCCGGCCCGCCCCGCTCGTCGTGGCCTGGATCGTCGCCAGCACCTGCGGCAGCATCAGCGCGGACGCCGCGCCCTGCGCGATCCGCGCCGCCACCAGCCACCAGGCCCCCGGCGCGAGACCGCACGCCACCGACGTCACGCCGAACGCGGCCGTGCCCCACATAAACAGCCGGCGCCTGCCCACCATGTCGCCCAGCCGCCCGCCGAGCACCAGCAGCACGGCGTAGGCGACCCCGTAGCCGCCCACGACCATCTCCAGCAGGGCCGGGCCGGCGTGCAGGTCGTGGTCGATGGCGGGCAGGGCGACGTTGACGATGAAGAAGTCGATCATCGGCAGCGCCGCGCCGGTCAGCACGGTGAACAGGCCGAGGGGGGAGAGGGCGGGGGAGGAGGGCCGGAGGGAGCCTCCGGCGGACGCCGCAACGGATTCGGTGACAGGGGGAGTTGTTCGGGTATCGCTCACAGGATCGACGATGGCCGCCCGCCCAGCCCGGTACCAGAGCGTCCTTATCCTGGTACCGGCACTACCTGGAACAGGCCGCAGGACTCGCGCACGCTGGAGGCATGCCCACGATGCTGCAGGAGCCCCGGACCGGCCTTCCCCGCGTGCCCGTCCCCCACGCCCCCACCGCCGACGACGTCCGCCGCGGGGAGCTGGCCGCGTTCCTGCGCAGCCGCCGCGAGCGCGTCTCCCCCGAGCAGGCGGGCCTGCCGCGCGGGCCGCGGCGGCGCACGCCCGGCCTGCGCCGGGAGGAGGTGGCGCACCTCGCCGCGGTGGGCGTCACCTGGTACACGTGGCTGGAGCAGGCCCGCGACATCAAGGTCTCGCCGCAGGTCCTCGACGCCGTCGCCCGCGCCCTGCAGCTCGACCGCAGCGAGCGCAGCCACCTCTTCGCGCTGGCCAACGCGGTCGACCCGATGCCGGAGACCGACTGCCCGGGGGTCTCCGCGGACCTGCGGATGATGCTGGAGCAGCTGGAGCCGTTCCCCGCGGTCATCCAGAACGCGCGGTACGACCTCCTCGCCTACAACCGCACGTACAGCGCGCTCATGTGCGACCTCGACAAGCTGCCCCGCGAGGAGCGCAACTGCATGTGGCTCGCGTTCACCAACGCCGAGGTCCGCGCGACGCTCTGCGACCGGGAGGAGACGACCCGCGCGATGGCGGCCCGGTTCCGCGGCTCGATGGCGGAGCACCTCGGGGAGCCGGCGTGGGAGCGCCTCCTGGCCAAGCTGCTGGCGGCCTCCCCGGAGTTCCGCATGATCTGGGCCCGCCACGAGGTCGCCCCGGTCGCGTCGCCACGGCTCCGCGGCCACCGGCATCCGGTGGTGGGCGAGCTCCGCCTCAACTTCACCAGCCTGTGGACCGGCCCGCACCCGGGCGGCCGGCTGCTCACCCTCACCCCGGCGGACGACGCCACGCGGGAGAGACTGGAGCGGCTGAGTGCGCTTGCGCGGAGCGCATAGCCGCTGCGGCGGGGTGCGGCACCGCCGGTTTCCTGCGCGGTGGTTCCTCACCGCTGCGGCGGAAGAAGGACCCCTGGCCGAGGCGGAAGGAATCTGCCCGCCGCCACGGCGACGAGCCACCGCGGCGAGGACCCGGCGCCCCGCACGGCCGCAGCGACCGCCACGTCGCTCAGGAGTCGTGGGACGCCAGTCGCGAGGTGATGCGCTCCAGCTCCGCCAGGTCCTCCGCAGGCAGCGCCAGCAGGGCCGGCGGCGGCGTGCCCAGGATGCGCTCCGCGCGGGCCGCCAGCTCCTTGCCCGCCGGGGTGGCCGAAACGATCTTCGAGCGGCGGTCGGCCGGGTTCGCGGTGCGTTCCACCAGGCCGCGGCCCGCGAGGTCGTCCACGACCAGCGTCGCGTACGGGCGGTCCGTCAGCAGCTGCTCGGCCAGCTCGCGGAGGGTGAGCGGGCCGCGGGCGATGCGCCGCAGGGCCTTGATGCGGAAGAAGCTCATGCCGAGGGCGTCGACGACCTCCTTGCGGCGTTCGTTGCCGCCGAGGACGATCTCCCGCAGCTGCCCCCAGGCGCGCTCCGCCGTCGCGGCGTGCGTGTCGTGCGCGGTCATGGTGTCACCGGGATCCTGCTCTGCTCGGAGGAGAGGCCGGTCCGGGCCGCGGCCCGCTCGGCGGTCCGGGCGGCCCAGCGGCCGGTGGTGATCGTACCGACCACCAGTACGGCCGCGCCGCACCCCGTGACGATCCACCAGCCCGTCTCCCGCATCCCCGCCGCGACCGCGGCGCCGATCACCGCGACGCCCAGCGAGCTGCCGACCTGCCGGCTGGTCGAGGCGACGGCGGCCGCGACGCCGGCCCGGGAGCGCGGCAGGCCGGAGACGGCCGTGTTGGTGATGGGCGCGTTCACCAGTCCGAAGCCGATGCCGAAGAGGACGTACGCGCAGATCAGCAGCGCGTCGGAGGAGCCGGCGGAGGTGCCCGCGCCGCTCGCCGCCACGAGCGCGCCGCTCGCCGTCATCGCCGTCCCCGCGAGCACCAGCGGCAGCCGCGGCCCGCGGGCTCCCACCAGCCGGCCCGACAGCGGCGCGAACACCAGGCACATGACGGCCATGGGCAGCATGTAGAGGCCGGCGTCCAGCGCGGACAGGCCCCGGTCGTTCTGCAGGTACAGCGTGTTGAGGAAGAGGAAGCCGCCCAGCGCCGCGAAGGCGCACACCGCCACCACCGTGGCCCCGCCGAAGGGCGCGCTCCGGAAGAGCCGCGGCTCGATCAGCGGCTCGGCGCGCCGCCGCTCGTAGGCGACGAGCCCGGCCAGCGCGCAGCCGGCGGCGGCGAAGCAGCCGAGGATGAGCGGGGAGCCCCAGCCCGCCGCGGAGCCCTCGATGATCCCGTACGTGAGCGAGCCGAGCAGCACGATCATCAGCACCTGCCCCACGGGGTCGGGGCGGCGCGGCTCGGCCGCGCGCGACTCGGGCACGTACCGGGCGGTCATGGCGAGCGCGGCGAGCCCCACCGGCAGGTTGATCCAGAAGATGGCCCGCCAGCCGGTGGTCTCGACGAGCGCCCCGCCGATGACCGGCCCGGCCGCCATGCTGATGCCGACGACGCCGCCCCACACGCCTATCGCGCGGGCCCGCTCCCGCGGGTCGGTGAAGGTGTTGGTGATGATCGACATGGCGACGGGGTTGAGCATCGAGCCGCCCACCGCCTGCACCATGCGGAAGGCGACGAGCCAGCCGAGCCCGGGCGCCAGGCTGCACAGCACGGACCCCGCGGTGAAGAGCACCAGCCCGGCCTGGAAGATCCGCCGGCGGCCCAGCCGGTCGGCGGTCGAGCCGGCGAGCATCAGCAGCGAGGCGAGGACGAGCGTGTAGGCGTCGATCGTCCACTGCAGGCCGGGGACCGTGGTGTGCAGCTCGCGCTGCATGGACGGCAGCGCCACGTTCAGGATCGTGTTGTCGAGGCTCACCATGAGCAGGCTCGTGCAACAGATGGCGAGGACCAGCAGCCGGCGGCGCCGGGAGAGCTCGGGCACGGGGGACCCCCTGGGGTGCGGGCGCACAACAGATAGTTGTACATCTCCAATGATTTAAAGAGTACAACTAAATGTTCCATGGCGGTACGCGACAATGGGTCCATGACGCATGACGCCGCCACGCCGCTCCAGATCGGCCCGCACACCGTGTGGCCGCCGGTGGTCCTCGCCCCCATGGCGGGCATCACGAACGCGCCCTTCCGCACGCTGTGCCGAGAGTTCTCGGGCGGCAAGGGGCTCTTCGTCAGCGAGATGATCACCACCAGGGCCCTGGTCGAGCGCGACGCCAAGACCATGCGTCTGATCCACTTCGACGGCACCGAGAAGCCCCGGTCGATCCAGCTCTACGGCGTCGACCCGGTCACCGTCGGAAAGGCCGTCCGCATGATCGTGGACGAGGACCTGGCCGACCACATCGACCTCAACTTCGGCTGCCCCGTCCCCAAGGTCACCCGCAAGGGCGGCGGCTCGGCGCTCCCGTACAAGCGCAACCTGCTCCGCTCGATCCTGCGCGAGGCCGTCGGCAACGCCGGCTCCCTCCCGGTCACCATGAAGATGCGCAAGGGCATCGACGACGACCACATCACCTACCTCGACGCCGGCCGGATCGCCGTCGAGGAGGGCGTCACGGCCATCGCCCTGCACGGCCGCACGGCGGCCCAGCACTACGGCGGCACCGCCGACTGGGAGGCCATAGCGCGGCTGAAGGAGACCGTGCCGGAGATCCCCGTGCTCGGAAACGGCGACATCTGGTCGGCGGAGGACGCCGTGCGGATGATGCGCGAGACCGGCTGCGACGGCGTCGTCGTCGGCCGCGGCTGCCTCGGGCGCCCCTGGCTCTTCGGCGACCTCGTCACGGCCTTCGAGGGCGGCGGCGCCCCGGCCGCGCCCACGATGCGCGAGGTGGCCCGCGTGATGGTGCGCCACGCGACGCTCCTCGGCGAGTGGCTGGAGAGCGAGGAGCGCGGCGTCATCGACTTCCGCAAGCACGTGGCCTGGTACACCAAGGGCTTCTCCATCGGCTCGGACATGCGCAAGAAGCTGGCGATCGCCTCGTCCCTGGACGAGCTCGGCGCTCACCTGAGCGAGCTCGACCTGGACCAGTCCTGGCCGGCCGGCGCCGACGGACCCCGCGGGCGCACGTCGGGCCGCAACCGCGTGGTGCTCCCGGACGGCTGGCTGAACGACCCGTACGACTGCGCGGCCGTCAGCGCCGACGCCGAACTCGACACATCCGGCGGCTGATGCGTCGTCCGACGGCGTGATTCTCGCCACCCCTGATCAGTGGTTCGCTCAGATGAGCGGTATACACAGGGGTGCATCTCTTGAGGGGTGGCACTGCGTGCCACCCCTCTTGCGTTCACGACTTGACGCCGCATCCTCCATTTGGTCGACGCTCCGTGTTGCCCCGGCTTCTGTTTGTCATTCTGTCTTCAGAAGTCGAACAACCGGCTTCCGGACCCTTTACCGGGGCGTGACTTTCGATCTGCTGGCTGACAGGCGGTTACGCCCATATGGCCGGGGGGTGGACCTCCTCATAAGCCTTCGATCTGGGTACGCTCCCCGCCGTCAGCACGTTTGAGCACGCCTTCCCCCAACTGTGTACGGGGGGACCCCAGTGAGGAGTCGAGTCCCGTGCCGGAAACCACAGATCAGCAGAAGTTCGTCTACGACTTCACCGAGGGCAACAAGGACCTGAAGGACCTGCTCGGCGGGAAGGGCGCCAACCTCGCCGAGATGACCAACCTCGGCCTGCCCGTACCCCCCGGCTTCACCATCACCACCGAAGCCTGCAAGGTCTACCTCGACAGCGGCAGCGAGCCCACGGCCCTGCGCGACGAGGTCTCGGCCCACCTCGAGGCCCTCGAGAAGCGGATGGGCAAGAAGCTGGGGCAGGCGGACGACCCGCTGCTGGTCTCGGTCCGGTCGGGCGCCAAGTTCTCCATGCCCGGCATGATGGACACCGTCCTCAACATCGGGCTCTCCGACGCCTCCGTGGCCGGGCTCGCCGCCCAGGCCGGCGACGAGCGCTTCGCCTGGGACTCCTACCGCCGCCTCATCCAGATGTTCGGCAAGACCGTGCTCGGCGTCGACGGCGAGCTCTTCGAGGAGGCGCTCGACGAGGCCAAGCGGGCCAAGGGCGTCACCACGGACGTCGAGCTCGACGCCGCCGACCTCAAGCGCCTGGTCGAGGAGTTCAAGGGCACCGTCGCCAAGGAGACCGGCCGGGACTTCCCGCAGGAGCCGCGCGAGCAGATGGACCTCGCCATCCGGGCGGTCTTCGACTCGTGGAACGGCGACCGCGCCAAGCTCTACCGCCGCCAGGAGCGCATCCCCGGCGACCTCGGCACCGCCGTCAACATCTGCTCCATGGTCTTCGGTAACCTCGGCCCCGACTCCGGCACCGGCGTCGCCTTCACCCGTGACCCCGCCAGCGGCCACCAGGGCGTCTACGGCGACTACCTGCAGAACGCCCAGGGCGAGGACGTCGTCGCGGGCATCCGCAACACCGTGCCGCTCGCCGACCTGGAGCGCATCGACAAGGCGTCCTACGCCCAGCTGATGCAGATCATGGAGACGCTCGAGACGCACTACAAGGACCTGTGCGACATCGAGTTCACCATCGAGCGCGGCAAGCTGTGGATGCTGCAGACCCGCGTCGGCAAGCGCACCGCGGGCGCCGCCTTCCGCATCGCCACCCAGCTGGTCGACCAGGGCCTGATCGACGAGGCCGAGGCGCTGCAGCGCGTCACCGGCGCGCAGCTCGCGCAGCTGATGTTCCCGCGCTTCGACGAGAAGGCCAACACCGAGCTGCTCGGCCGGGGCATCGCCGCCTCGCCCGGCGCCGCCGTCGGCAAGGCCGTCTTCGACTCGTACACCGCCGTGAAGTGGTCCCGCTCGGGCGAGAAGGTCATCCTGATCCGCCGCGAGACCAACCCCGACGACCTCGACGGCATGATCGCCTCCGAGGGCATCCTCACCTCCCGCGGCGGCAAGACCTCGCACGCCGCCGTCGTCGCCCGCGGCATGGGCAAGACCTGTGTCTGCGGCGCGGAGGAGCTGGAGGTCGACACCAAGCGCCGCCGGATGACCGCCCCCGGCGGGGTGGTCATCGAGGAGGGCGAGGTCGTCTCCATCGACGGCTCCACCGGCAAGGTCTACCTCGGTGAGGTGCCCGTCGTGCCCTCCCCGGTCGTCGAGTACTTCGAGGGCCGCGCGGACGGCGCCGCGGAGGACGCCGACGAGCTCGTCAAGGCCGTGCACCGCGTGATGACCTACGCGGACGGCGGGCGCCGGCTGCAGGTCCGGGCCAACGCCGACAATGCCGAGGACGCCGCCCGCGCCCGCCGCTTCGGCGCCCAGGGCATCGGCCTGTGCCGCACCGAGCACATGTTCCTCGGCGAGCGCCGCGAGATGGTCGAGCGGCTGATCCTGGCCGACCACGAGGACGAGCGCGACGAGGCCCTCAAGGCCCTGCTGCCGCTGCAGAAGTCCGACTTCGTCGAGCTCTTCGAGGCCATGGACGGGCTGCCCGTCACGGTGCGCCTGCTCGACCCGCCGCTGCACGAGTTCCTGCCCGACATCACCGACCTGTCGGTGCGGGTCGCGCTCGCCGAGGCCCGTCACGAGCCGCACGAGAACGAGCTGCGCCTGCTGCAGGCCGTGCACAAGCTCCACGAGCAGAACCCGATGCTGGGCCTGCGCGGCGTCCGCCTCGGCCTCGTCATCCCGGGCCTGTTCGCCATGCAGGTGCGGGCCATCGCCGAGGCCGCGGCCGAGCGGCGCAACGCCGGCGGCGACCCGCACGCCGAGATCATGATCCCGCTGGTGGGCACCGTCCAGGAGCTGGAGATCGTCCGCGAGGAGGCCGAGCGGGTCATCGCCGAGGTCGAGCGGGCCACCGGCACCGGCCTGGGGCTCACCCTCGGCACCATGATCGAGCTGCCGCGCGCCGCGCTCACGGCCGGTCAGATCGCCGAGGCCGCCGAGTTCTTCTCCTTCGGCACCAACGACCTCACCCAGACCGTGTGGGGCTTCTCCCGCGACGACGTCGAGGCGAGCTTCTTCACCGCGTACCTGGAGAAGGGCATCTTCGGCGTCAGCCCCTTCGAGACCATCGACCGCGACGGCGTGGGCTCGCTCGTACGGGCGGCCGCCGAGGCCGGCCGGGCCACCCGCCCCGACCTCAAGCTCGGCGTCTGCGGCGAGCACGGCGGCGACCCGGACTCGGTGCACTTCTTCCACGAGGTGGGCCTGGACTACGTCTCCTGCTCCCCCTTCCGCATCCCCGTGGCACGCCTGGAGGCCGGCCGTGCGGCCGCGCTCGGCAAGGGGGGCTCGGACAGCCGCTGACGCGGCTGCCGCGCCGGCCCGGCACGAACCGGGCCGGCGCGGCGGAGCCGCCGCCCGGGCGACCCCGACCCTCAGCCCCGGCGGCGGCTCCAGCACCTCGAAGGGGCGGCACCCGTGCGGGGGGCCGCCCCTTCGCACGCGTATGATCCGCCCGCGTGCGCCCGCGCCCGACCGCCTGCGCACGGACCGTCCGGTACGGACCAAGGCCCCTCATCCGGAACCCTGGTGGCCGGAAAACGCCGCTCCCGTGGGGCCCGTGGGGCGCGTGGTGGGGCGGCGGTGTCTCCGGCACATGACGCGGGGGTTACCGGCGCGTGGTCATCCTGTGGTGATCCTGCGCCCGAGATGTGCCCGACCTGTGGCTTCCCTGTGCCGGGCAGGGCGAAGGGGCGGCGCTCGTGCGGGAGCGCCGCCCCTCTTTACTCCCCCACCGGGAGTTGTTGCCGCCCGCATCGGCTCGGGCGGCAACTCGCATACTCAGCGGCCGCTTTTTCGCTCGCCACCCCCCACGGGAACGAGCGGGGCGCGGCCCCGAGTGCGTGAATAGCATTTCGCTTCCCCCGCGTTCCCCGCGAGTCCTTTCAACTGTGGCCAAAAGGGCGTGGTAACAGCTCGTATCGGTGTGCATACTCAGTGAGCGGGGGGTGGTTGCGGATGTCTCATGTGGGGGTTTGGTGCTGCGCGTCCATTTCACGGGACTCGATCTGGCCCGGTTGCGCCTGGCCGGAGACCCGGACGCACTCTGGGAAACCGTATTGAGCCTCCACCGGCTCCGGGACAAACAAGGCGAGTCGATCTTCGGGGATTGGCGCTCGGAAACCCGCGCCAGGTTGAATGGTGAAACTCGGCTTCTCGCCCCGCTGGTGCCTTCCCGCGGGTATTTTCCGGACTTCCTCACACCCCCCGAAGGGGTACTCGGACTCGACTCCGGCATGCAGGCCCTGCGCGAGACGCCGGGCGAGCGGGTGCACCGCGAGCTCGGCCGGCTCTCCACGGCCCGGACGCTCCCCGCTTGGATACGATCCATGGCCGAGGGCGACGAGCGCGCCTTCGCCAAGCTCACCGGCGCGCTCCAGGCCTACCACGAGGCCGCGATAGCACCCTACTGGCAGCACATCCAGGCCCAGATCGAGGCCGACCGGGCCGTGCGCGGCCGGGCCCTGCTGGACGGCGGCGCGGACGCCCTGCTCTCCTCACTCCCGCCCATGATGCGCTGGCGCGCGCCCGTCCTGGAAGCCGACTACCCCGTCGACCGCGACGTCCACCTCAACGGCCGCGGGCTGCTGCTGGTTCCCTCCTTCTTCTGCCGGCGCACGCCCGTCACCTACCAGAACCCCGAACTCACCCCGGTCCTCGTCTACCCCGCCCGGCACATGTCGGAGTCCGCGCCCGCCGTGCAGGCCGCGCCGCGCTCGCTCGGCAAGCTCGTCGGGCACACCCGCTCTGCGGTCCTCGGCTCCATCGGCGGCGGCTGCACCACCAGCGAACTCGCCCGCCGCGTCGGCGTGTCCGCGGCCTCGGCCAGCCAGCACGCGGGCGTGCTGCGCGAGGCGGGCCTGGTCCTGACGCTGCGCAACGGCAGCGCGGTGATGCACACCCTGACGCCCCTGGGCGCGGCCCTCCTGCGCGGCGGCCACAAGGCGACACCGCTCGCGCCCAGGCCGCCTCAGCCGTCGATCCCGGAGCGCTCCACCCCGGCAACGATGCTGCAGTCTCCCGGGGGATGACCCCCGGACCCCCAGCCCGGCGTGGGCCGGGGGGGCTCAGCCGTCGATCCCGGAGCGCTCCACCCCCGCCACGATGTACCGCTGCAGCACCAGGAAGACCACGAGCAGCGGTACCACCGACACGGCCGCCGCCACGAACAGCTCGTGCAGGTGCACGGCCTGGGCCGTCGTGAACGTCGACAGGGCGACCTGGACGGTCCACGCGTCGCGGTCCTGGCCGATGACCAGGGGCCACAGGAACGAGTTCCAGGCCCCGATGAACACGATCGTGCCGACCGCGGCGAACACCGGCCGCGTGTTCGGCACGACCACGAGCCAGTACGTCCGCCACGGCCCGAGGCCGTCCACCTGCGCCGCGTCCTCCAGCTCCCGCGGGAACCCCAGGAAGTACTGGCGGAAGACGAAGCATGCGAAGGCGCTGAACAGCGTCGGCACGATCAGCCCGCGCAGGCTGGAGACCCAGCCCAGCGACGACACCAGCACGAACGACGGCACGAAGGTGACCGCCGCCGGCACCAGCAGCGTGCCCAGGACCGCGGCCAGGACGGCGCCGGAGCACCGGTAGGGGATCCGGGCCAGGCCGTAGCCCGCGAGCGAGGCGAGCAGCAGCGTGCCGAGCGTCGTCGCCACCGCGATCAGCGCCGAGTTCAGCAGGGCGTGCGCCATCGGCACGTCCGGGTCGGCGAACAGCTCCCGCACGTTCGACCAGTGCACCTCGGACGGGAAGAACGTCCACTCCGGCGAGGTGATGTCCGCCTCGGCGGCGAGCCCGTTCCGCACGAGCAGGTAGAAGGGGATCAGGAACAGCCCGGCGAGCGCGACCAGCAGCACCAGCCGCAGCGCCCGCCCGGCCCGTACGAGGGCGTCGTCCGTCCGCCTCATGCTTCCGTCCGTCCGCCTCATGCCTCCCTCCTGCCCAGCCCCGACCAGCGCGACTGCACCACCGTCACCACCGCGATCACCAGCGCCAGCACCACCGCTCCCGCGCTGCCCACCCCGAGGTTCTGCCCCTGCCCGAGCGCTGTGTAGTAGAGGTACACGAGCGGCGGCCGGGCGTACGGCGGATAGCCGCGCGCGTCCGCCAGCAGGTTGTAGAACTCGTCGAACGCCTGGAAGGCGTTGATGACGAGCAGCAGCACCACCGCCACCGACGTCGCCCGCAGCGCCGGGAAGGTGATGTGCCGGAACGTCTGCCACCCCGGCCGCGCCCCGTCGACGGCCGCCGCCTCGTACAGCTGCGGCGGGATCCGCTGCAGCCCGGCGAGGAACAGCACCATGTAGAAGCCCGCCTGGAGCCACAGCCGGACGGTCACCACGACCAGCCAGTACCAGGGCGGGTCGGTGGTCGACAGCCACGCCACCGGTTCGGCGCCGAACCAGCCCAGCACGGTGTTGGCCAGCCCGAACCGCACGCCGTTGAACACCGACAGCTTCCACACCAGCGCGGCGACCACGTAGCTGCACGCCGTCGGCAGGAAGAACACCGACCGGAAGAACGCCCGCGCCCGCCGCAGCCGGCCCACGGCCAGCGCGAGCCCCAGCGACAGGGCGTACGTGGCGGGCACGATGAAGGCCGTGAACAGCACGAACGTGCCCAGCGAGGAGCGGAACGCGGGGTCCCCGAGCACCTGCCGGTAGTTGTCCAGACCGGTGAAGTCCGTGGGGGAGACGGTGTTGTGCGCGTCGAAGAAGCTGAGCCACACGCTCCAGCCCAGCGGCACGTACGTGAAGAGGACGAGACCCAGCACGAAGGGGCCGGTGAACACCCAGAACCACAGGGCCTGCCGACGCCGGCGCACCGCACCGTACGCCGCCACGTCAGGCCTTCTTCCCGGCGCGCTTCAGCTCCTCCGCGGCCCGCCCCACCGCCGCCCGCACCTCGCGCTCCGGATCGGCGCCCTCCTTGATGATCCGGCTGAGCCCGTCCTGGTAGGCGCTCTGCGCGGCGACCGTCCACAGCAGCGGCTGGGCGTAGCCGTGGTCGGCGGCGAACCGTACGGCCTCGGCCGCCGCACCCTCCCTCAGCTTGCCGGCCCTGGCCGCCAGCGACTTGCGGGCCGGGATGTGGAAGCCGTACGACAGCGCGAAGTCCTCCTGGTAGTCGCTGCGGTCGACCCACAGCCACTTCACGTACGCCTTCGCCGCCTCCTGCCGCTTGCCGCGCGTGCTGACGGCCGCGCCGTACGCGCCGACGGGCAGGGCCGGCTTGCCCGCGGGCCCGTCGGCGGGGAAGGGCAGCACCCCGAAGTCGCCGCCGAGCGCCTTCTTCACCTGCGGCAGCGCCCACAGCCCGGACCACTGCATCGCGGTCAGCCCCTGGACGAGGGCCGACGGGTCGGACCAGTCGGCGGGCGCGCCCAGCAGCAGCGACTTGTCGGCGTACAGCCGGTGCAGCTTGCCGAGGGTGCGGGCGGCGGCCGGGTCGTCGAACCCCGGCCTGCCGTCGGCGGTGACGAGCGAGAGGCCCGCCGCGTACAGGGGCGTGCCGCCGAGGACGCCCGCACCGCCGTCGTTGCCGAGGAAGAGGCCCTTGACCGTGCCGCGGGTGAGGCTGCGCGCGGCGTCGACCAGCTCGTCCAGGGTGCGCGGCGGCCGCACCCCGGCCCGCTCCAGCAGGCTGCGGCGGTAGTAGAGCAGCTGGGTGTCGACGACCTGGGGGACCGCCCACACGCGGCCGTCCCACGTCTTCGGCGCGAGGACGGTCCGGTCGAAGTCGTCCTTGACGCCCTCCAGCAGGCCGGTGAGGTCGGCGACCTGCCCGCCGCGGATCTGGTCCAGGGTCGGGCCGTTGACCTCGAAGACGTCCGGCCCGGAGTCCGTCAGCAGGGCTGCGGCGGTCTGCTGGTCGTAGTTCCCGGGCCGCCACTCGATCCGCACGTCGGCGTCCTCGTACGCGGCGGCGTACCGGCCCACCGCCTGCCGCGTGCCCGCCTCGCCGTACTGGTGGTACCAGTGGGAGAGCCGCGGCCGGCCCGAACCCTCCCCGCCGCGCCCCGTGTTGGACCCGCACCCGGTCAGTGCGATGCCCGCACCCCCGGCCAAGAGCAGTCTGCGGCTGATCGGCATGTCGGTTCTCCCCCTCGCGGTCGGGACCGTACGGACCAACGATCAACGATGGGGGAGGATTACGACAGGGTGATTACCGCCGCGTGTCGGCCGGCCGGGCCGGTTCCGCGCCGATGCGGAAGCGGAGGCGGCAGATCACCGCGTCCGTGTCCCGCCGCACCGCGTGGGCCACGACCGCGCCGCGCTGGTTCTGCAGCAGCCGCTGCCAGATGCGGGCGGGCTCGACCTCGGGGATCAGGACCGTGACGCGGTTGTCGGGGTGCCGGTCGGTGAGCTCGTGGACGTAGGCGACGATGGGCCGGCCCAGGGCCCGCGTGGGCGCGGGCAGTTCGACGAGGTCGACGCCCGGGTTCCACAGCTCCCAGTCGCGCCGCAGGGTCTCGGCGGCCCGCGCCCCCTCCGCGTCGGGCTGCACGGCGGTCACCGCGATCACCTCGTCGCCCAGCGACACGGCCGCGGTCAGGGCCTTGCTGGTCAGCCGGGAGAGGGAGGAGACGGGCACGACGACCACGCTGTGGCAGCGGCGCGGCGCCTCCGGCACCCGGCCCAGCCCCAGCCGCTCGCCGATTCGCCCGTACGAACGGTGCACGGCCTCGAAGACCAGGACCATCAGCGGCAGCGCCAGGGCGATCAGCCAGGCGCCCTCCTCGAACTTCGTGGCCGTGACCACGACCGCCGACACACCCGTCAGCAGCGCGCCGGAGCCGTTGAGGAGCGCCTTGCCGCGCCAGCCCGCCGAGCGCTCCTGCCGCCAGTGCCGCACCATGCCGACCTGGCAGATCGTGAAGCCCACGAACACCCCGATCGCGAACAGCGGCACGAGCGTGTTGACGTCGCCCCCGGAGAAGACCAGCAGCAGCGCGGAGACCGCCGCCAGGGCCAGCACGCCGTGCCGGTGCACCTGCCGGTCCGCCTTGAGGCCGAAGACGTGCGGCAGGTAGTTGTCCCGGGCCAGCAGGGCCATCAGGACGGGCAGCCCGCCGAAGGACGTGTTCGCCGCCAGCGCCAGCAGCAGGACCGTGGCGAACTGCACCACGTAGAACGCCCAGTTGTGGCCGAGCGAGGCGTCGGCGAGCTGCGCGAGGACGGTGACGCCCGCCACCGGCTGCAGGTGGAAGCGGCCGATGAGCACCGCCAGGCCGATCAGCATGACGCCCAGCAGGGCGCCCAGCGCGACCTCCGTGCGCTGGGCCCGCCGCTGCGCCGGCGCGCGGAAGGCCGGCACGGCGTTGGCCACGGCCTCCACGCCGGTGAGGGCGGAGCAGCCGGCGGCGAAGGCCTTCAGGAGCAGCAGGGCGCCCACGGACGTGGCGTTCCCGGCGAGCACGGAGGCGTGCCCGGTGGCGGCCTCGGTGCTCGCGGGGGCGTCCCGCAGCAGCCCGGCCACGATCATCGTGAGGACCGAGCCGACGAACACGGCCGTCGGCACCATGAACCACTTCGCGGATTCCACGATGCCGCGCAGGTTCACCCCGGTCACCAGGGCCAGCACGGCCAGGCAGATCCACAGCCGGTCGCCGTAGAGGGAGGGGAAGGCGGAGGTCAGGGCGGCGACGCCGGCGGTGACCGACACCGCCACGTTCAGCACGTAGTCCAGCACCAGGGAGGCCGCGGTCACCAGGGCGGTGCGCCGGTCCAGGTGCCGCTTGGCGACCGCGTAGGAGCCGCCGCCGTCCGGGAACGCCGCGATGACCTGCCGGTAGGAGGCGACGAGGACCGCCAGCAGCGCGGCGATCGCGAAGGTGACGGGGAGCGTGAAGCCCAGCCCGTACGCGCCCGCCGCGGCCAGCACCAGGACGATCGACTCGGGCCCGTAGGCCACCGACGCCATCGCGTCCAGCGAGAGGGCCGCGAGCCCCTGAGGGGCGGTCAGCCGGTGCCGGTCCTCGGCGGACGGCTGCGCGGCGCCGGTATCAGGGGGTTCCTCGCCGGCCCCTTCGGGCCGCTGGTTCGCGTGCGCGAGCAGGGACATTCTGTTCGTACCTCCGTGAGTGGGACGCCCAGCGTGCAACCGGCCCCGCGCGCCCGCGCACATCCTTGGCGGGCTCTTGGCGCGTTCCGGAGGGATCTTCACGTGTTCTTGACGGGCAGGCTCCGGTTACGTCAGCGAGGCGTAAGGGTTGGCCCAAGTGGCGTCAGTACCCCGTCAACACCGGGCGTTCCGCCCTTGGTACGGGCCTAGCGTCTCGGGCATGGGACGGCGACAGCTCTCGAAGGCGCGGGCGGGCGGACCCGTCGCGCAGACCGCACGGACCAAGGCCCGGCCGCCCGGCGGCGCGGTCCTCGCCCACGACCGGGGCTGGCGGCGCGAGGCGCGGGCCGCCTGGTACTGCGGCTCCGCCCTCGCGGGCGTCCTCGTCCTCGCCGACTTCGCCCGCGGCGGGCTCGACTGGCCGCGCGCCGCCTGCTGGACCGGCCTCGGCGCGCTCCTGCTGGCCGTCCTGCTGCCGCAGAAGGTCACCGCCGGCGACGGCTGGCTCGCCGTGCGCGGCCTGCTGGGCGAGAAGCGCGTCCGCACGGACCTGCTCACGCAGGTGCGCCGCGCGGACGGCATGACACCGCGGCTCGTGCTGCGGGACGCCGGGGGCAACCGCGTGGAGTTCGACCCGGAAGTGCTCGTCGCCAACCCGCTGCTCTGGCACTGGCTGGACACCGGGGTGCGGCGCGCCCGCGAGAGCGGCCTGCTGCGGGAGGGCGGGGCACCGCTGACGGAACTGGCGGAACGGATCGACGGGGAGGGGGCGCGGCGGCTGCTGGATGCGCTCACCCACAAGAGCCTGTCCGGCGATTGAGGACAATGACCAGGGTCAGGTCCGGGTCACAGCCAGTCGTACGTCACGCCCGTCAGCCGCTCCGACGCCGCCCAGAGCCCCGCACTCGCACGATCGTTCCGCGTCCACCACGCCCGCACCGCCCGCCGCGTGGGCGTCCCCGCACTGCGGAACTCGAAGCGCGGCCCGAAGTAGTCGTCCTGCCGGACGTCCTGCGCCGTCGCCGCGTACAGGGTGGGCAGCGCCCCCTGCTCCGCGCTCTGGGCGAAGAGCCGGTTGGCCAGCTCGGCGAGGCGCTCGGCCGCCTCCCGGCCCTCCATCCGCGCCCCGGCCGTCTGCAGGTTCGTTGCCGCGTAGCCGGGGTGCGCGGCGACGGCGATGACGCGCGAGCCCTCCGCCGTCAGCCGCTGCGCCAGTTCGTGCGTGAACAGCAGGTTGGCGCTCTTGGAGCGGCCGTAGGCGATCCAGCGGCGGTAGCGGTGCTCCATGTTGAGGTCGTGCGGGTCGACCGTGCCCAGGACGTGCAGCCCGCTGGCGACGGTGACGACCCGCGCGCCGTGCCCGGCCTCCCGCAGCCGCGGCAGCAGCAGCCCGGTCAGCGCGAAATGGCCGAGATGGTTCGTGCCGAACTGCATCTCGAACCCGTCGACCGTGCGGCGCTGCGGCAGCGCCATCACCCCGGCGTTGTTGATCAGCAGGTCCAGCCGGTCGCCGGGCAGGTCCGCGGCGAAGGCCCGCACCGAGGACAGGTCCGCGAGGTCGAGCGGGGCGAACTGCACGTCGGCACCGGGCGCCGCCGCGCGGACCCGCTCCTCGGCGGCCTTGCCGCGCGTCGCGTCGCGGCAGGCGAGGACGACCCGCGCGCCGCGCCGCGCCAGCTCGCGGGCCGTGACGAAGCCGAGGCCGCTGTTGGCGCCCGTGACCACCGCCGTGCGGCCGCTCTGATCGGGGATCTCGCTCGCGTTCCATCCAGTCACGTCTGCTGCGCTCCTCTGCGGTCCGCACCCGGCACATACGCGTCAGTAGCCCTCGTCGGTCCCAGCGTAGGCGAGGGGGTGCGGGTGCAGGGCGGGCATTCGCCCGATACGGTGGCCCGCCCGCGGGGCGCCCCCGCTCAGCGCAGCCGGACCGTATACGCCGGGACCGACACGGCGGCGTCGTCCAGGCACCGGCCGTCCGTCAGGTCGAACCGCCGCCCGGCCGGCGGTGAGGTGACGTAGGGCCGCCCGCCCGCGGAGCCCAGCGGGCCGTGCGCGAGGACGTACGCCCCGCTGAACGGGTCCTGGTTGCCTATGGCGTACGCGCGCCCCGCCCGGTCGACGAAGACGGCGGCCTGCTGGCCGTCCGGCAGCAGGACCGCCACCCCGCGGCCGGGCGTCAGATCGCCCAGCTCGCAGAGGGCGTGCCAGCGGCGCCCGAGGAGCGCCTCGACGCGTACGGAGGCGCGTACGGAGCCGGGTGCGCAGACAGTTGCGGAGACGGGCGCGGAGGCGGGCGCGGGCGGGAGCTGCTCGGGAGCGACGGTCATCGCGGGAGGTCCCTTCGGGAGAGCGGGCAGGGACGGTGGGGGAGCGGGCCGGGCTGCGGAGCGCCCAGCACTGTGGCACAGCCGCCGCCGTCTGTCGCCACCGTGGCACACGTTTTCACCACAGGTGTGACGGCTGTGTGTCCGGCTCCGGCGCGGCCTGCCGCCGTCTTCCGCAGGCGAGTTGGGCGGAACCCGTACGATCGCCGGGGTGACCACCGACATATCGCTGACGACGCTGCTCGTGCTCTGCCTCGCCGCGGCCGCGGCGGGGTGGGTGGACGCCGTGGTGGGCGGCGGCGGCCTCCTGCAGCTCCCCGCGCTGATGGTGGCCCTGCCGCACGTACCGGTCCCGCACGCCATCGGCACCAACAAGGCCGTCGCCATCTGCGGCACCGCGGCGGCCGCCGTCACCTACACCCGCCGCGCACCGGTGAACGGGCGCACCGCGCTGCGCATCGGCCTCGCCGCGCTGGGCGGCTCCTTCGCGGGGGCCTTCTTCGCCTCCGCCATCAGCAGCGCCGTCCTGCGCCCGCTGATCATGGCGATCCTGGTGGCCGTGCTGGCCTTCGTGCTGCTGCGCCCCTCCTTCGGCACGGGCGCGCTCCCGGAGGCCGGGCCGGTGTCGCGTCGCCGCGTCCTCGCCGCGATCGTCGTCGCGGGCCTCGGCATCGGGTTCTACGACGGGCTCATGGGCCCCGGCACCGGCACGTTCCTCGTGCTCGCCCTCGCCGCGATCCTGCACATGGACCTGGTGACGGCCTCCGGCACCTCCAAGATCGTCAATGTGTGCACCAACGTGGGCGCGCTCGTCACCTTCTCCTTCCAGCACGCCGTGATCTGGCAGATCGCCGCGCCCATGGCGCTGTTCAACCTCACCGGCGGCGCGGTGGGCGCCCGCATGGCCCTCAAGCGGGGCAGCGGCTTCGTCCGGGTGGTGCTCGTCGTGGTGGTCCTGTCGCTGGTGTGCAAGCTGGGATACGACCAGTGGGGCGGCTGACCCGCCCACGCCGCCGGGGCCGTCTGAGCTGCGCAAAGGCGCCCGGCTGCACCGAACGGCTGGCACTTGCATAAGAAATCCCTTAAATAGGCCCGGCGCGATCCGGTGCGCCCGTGAATGGGGCTAGCCTGACCACTACCTTCCTGACGTGGTGGGGGTTCTCGTGCGTTTCTCCCGGTGGGGCCGGGCCCGGTGGGTCCGGGCCGTGCTCGCGGGGCTCTATGTCGTCGCCCTCGCGGCGGCCGTGCCGCGCGGGGCCGGTGGCCACGGCCGGGAGGGCAGCTGGTCCAGCGAAGAGGCCCGGCGGTTCTGGGGCCCGACGCGGATGGAGCAGTCGGCGCAGGACGGCGCCGACGGCGAGAACGGCGACGCCGTGCCCGACGCGCAGCGCATCACCGGCAGCGCCCGCCACTTCGACGGGGTGCCGTCCGTGGGCATGCTCTTCTCCGTCGGCGAGGACATGCGCGACCACCACTGCACGGCCAGCGTGGTGCACAGCCCCAAGGGCAATCTGATCGTCACGGCCGGGCACTGCTCCATCGGCGACGACGCGGCGTTCGTCCCCGACTACCGGGCCGGGGCCGGCAAGCAGCCGTACGGGGTGTGGCCGGTGGACCACGTCTACGCCGACCCCCGCCGCAGCGACACGGGCGCGGGCTCCGACCTGGACTTCGCCTTCGCCACCGTCAGGGCCGACGGCCGCGGCCGCCAGATCGAGCGCGTCACCGGCGCCAACCGGCTGGTCCGCACGCCCGGCTACGTCAACCGGGTCACCGTCATCGGCTATCCCGACGCGGACGACGACCCCGCCGACAAGGCCGTCCGCTGCACCGCCATGACCACCCGCCTCGAAGACCGCAACCAGCTGCGGATGCGCTGCGACGGCTTCGTCTCGGGCACCTCCGGCAGCCCGTGGCTCACACACTTCGACGAGCGCACGCGCACCGGCGACCTCGTGGGCGTGCTGGGCGGCCTCAACGGCGGCGGGCCGGACGGCGACGACAGCGCCCGGATCTCGTACAGCCCGGTCAACGACGACGAGATCTTCAAGCTGTACCTGGACGCCATAAACGACCGGGAGCCCGAGCGCGGCTAGCGCGCGGGTTCGTCCGCCAGCGCCTGCTCGACCCCGGGCTCGTGCGGCCCCAGGAACCGCGGCCCGGGCCGCACGATCGCGTCCAGCGCCGCCTTGCCCGACGCGAAGACCTCCCGCGCACCCCCCGCGTACCAGGTCACGTCGTGCTTGGCGGCCACCCCGACCCCGTACGAGTCGATCCCCGCCGCCCCGCACAGCGCCAGCGCCCGCCGGACGTGGAAGCCCTGGGTGATGAGCACCGCCTTCTTCACGCCGAAGACACGCACGGCGCGCGTGCACGAGTCCCACGTGTCGAAGCCCGCGAAGTCGCTCACGATGCGGTCCGCCGGCACCCCGCGCTCCGTCAGGTACGCCCGCATCGCGTCCGGCTCGTCGTACTCCTCGCGGCTGTTGTCGCCGGTGACCAGCACCACCCGGACCTTGCCCGCCCGGTACAGCTCGACCGCCGCGTCGAGGCGGTGCGCCAGGTACGGGGACGGCTTGCCGTCCCACAGGCCCGCGCCGAAGACCATGGCGACCGGGGCGGCCGGCACGTCGGCAACGGTCCGCACCCGCGGCTCCGCCGCCGCGTACACCCACGTCGCCGGCAGCAGACCGAGCACGCAGCCGGCCACGGCGGCCCACAGCAGCCGCCGCCGCTCCCGGCGCGTCCGCGGCAGCCGTATCCGCATCCGCAGCACGCGGCCCCGCATCATGTCGATCACTCTCCCCGTCGACCGGTAAGGACGCGCCGGACACCCGGCCGGTTCCCGGCTCCCGCAGGTCAGGGCCGTGCCCCCTGCGCCACGTCCGGAACCGTGGCCCGCGGCCGCCCGCGCCGTCGCTGCTGTCAGACCCGGCGGTTACCGTCAGGAGTATGAACGGAACGGCACGCACCGAGGGCGAGCGGCCCCCCATCGCCGGATACGACGAGCAGGACCTGGAGCGCTGGGCCCCCGAGCCCGACAAACGCCCGGGGCGCACCGCCTTCCAGCGCGACCGGGCCCGCGTGCTGCACTCCGCCGCCCTGCGCCGCCTCGCCGGCAAGACCCAGGTCGTCACACCCGGCGTCAGCTCCCAGGCCTGGGACGCCAGCCCCCGCACCCGCCTCACCCACTCCCTGGAGTGCGCCCAGGTCGGCCGGGAGCTCGGCGCGGCCCTCGGCTGCGACCCCGACCTCGTCGAGGCCGCCTGCCTCGCGCACGACCTCGGCCACCCCCCGTTCGGCCACAACGGCGAGGAGGCGCTCAACGAAGTCGCGGGCCCGTGCGGCGGGTTCGAGGGCAACGCCCAGTCGCTGCGCCTCCTCACCCGCCTGGAGCCCAAGCGGTTCGTCCCCAGCGAGCGCACCGGCGAGCTCGTCAGCGTCGGCCTCAACCTCACCCGGGCCGCCCTCGACGCCGCCACCAAGTACCCCTGGCCGCGCGGCGGCCACCCCACCGACCCGGCCTCCCGCAAGTTCGGCGTCTACGCGGACGACGTGCCCGTCTTCAGCTGGCTGCGGCAGGGCGCCCCCGCGGGCCGGCAGAGCTTCGAGGCCCAGGTCATGGACTGGGCCGACGACGTCGCCTACTCCGTGCACGACGTCGAGGACGGCCTGCACGCCGGCCACCTCGACCCCAACGTGCTGCTCGCCGCCCCCGAGCGGCAGGACGTCTTCGCCGTCGCCGCCGGCCGCTACGCCCCCGGCGCCGCGCCCGGCGAGCTCGCCGAGGCCCTCGACCGGCTCCTGGAACAGGAGTGGTGGCCGCACGGCTACGACGGCTCGGCCGTGGCCCAGGCCCGCCTCAAGGACGCCACCAGCCAGCTCATCGGCCGCTTCTGCCTGGCCGCCGAGACCGCCACCCGCGCCGCGTGGGGCCCCGGCCGGCTCACCCGCTACGGGGCCGAGCTCGTCGTCCCCCGCGAAACCCGCCTCGAATGCGCGGTCTTGAAGGCCGTCGCCGACCGCTACGTGATGCAGCGCGAGGACCAGGAGAAGCTCCGCGCCGAGCAGCGCGTCGTCATCGCCGAGCTCGCCGCGGCCCTCACCGCCCGCGCCCCCGACGGCCTCGACCCGCAGTTCCGCACCCTCTACGCCGCCGCCACGGACGACGCCGGCCGCCAGCGCGCCGTCGTCGACCAGATCGCCGCCCTGACCGACGTCTCCGCGCGCTCCCTGCTCGCCCGCCTCACCGAAGGGCGTGGTGTGTCAGAAGGGTGACCGAATGTCCACAGAATCCGAGGACTTCCCCCACACCTTGCGGGTACTGACCCGTCCGGGGTAGTCCCTCTTCCGGCGGCGGGCCCCGTGCGGCAACCTCTGCACGGGCCGATTCCGGCCGGGGGCGGTTCACCGCAGACGCGCTGCAGACGCAGCGCGTGGCAGCGAGGAGGCAGCAAGTGGTCGACGCGAACCAGACGTTCGTCATCGTCGGAGGGGGCCTGGCCGGGGCGAAGGCCGCGGAGACCCTCCGCGCGGAAGGCTTCACCGGCCGGGTGATCCTCATCTGCGACGAGCGTGAACACCCCTACGAGCGCCCGCCGCTCTCCAAGGGCTACCTCACGGGCAAGGAGGACCGCGACAGCGTCTTCGTCCACGAGCCCGCCTGGTACGCCCAGGCCGACATCGAGCTGCACCTCGGCCAGCCCGCCGTCCACCTCGACCGGGCGGCCCGCTCCGTCCGCCTCGGCGACGGCACCCGCGTCCACTACGACAAGCTGCTGCTCGCCACCGGCGCCGAGCCCCGCCGCCTCGACATCCCCGGCACCGGCCTCGCCGGCGTCCACCACCTGCGCCGCCTCGCCCACGCCGAGCGGCTGCGCGGCGTCCTCGCCTCCCTCGGCCGCGACAACGGCCACCTCGTCATCGCCGGCGCGGGCTGGATCGGCCTCGAAGTGGCCGCCGCCGCCCGTTCCTACGGTGCCGAGGTGACCGTCGTCGAGCCCGAGCCCACCCCGCTGCACCCCGTCCTCGGCCCCGAGCTCGGCCAGCTCTTCACCGACCTGCACAGCGAGCACGGCGTCCGCTTCCACTTCGGCGCCCGCCTCACCGAGATCGCCGGCCAGGACGGCATGGTCCTCGCCGCCCGCACCGACGACGGCGAGGAGCACCCCGCCCACGCCGTCCTCGCCGCCATCGGCGCCGCCCCCCGCACCGCCCTCGCCGAGGCCGCGGGCCTCGCCCTCGTCGACCGCGCCGACGGCGGCGGCATCGCCGTCGACGCCTCCCTGCGCACCTCCGACCCCGAGATCTACGCCGCCGGCGACGTCGCCGCCGCCGAGCACCCTTCGCTGGGCACCCGCCTCCGCGTCGAGCACTGGGCCAACGCCCTCCACACCGGCCCCGCCGCCGCCCGCGCCATGCTCGGCCAGGAAGTCACGTACGACCGCGTGCCGTACTTCTTCTCCGACCAGTACGACGTCGGCCTGGAGTACTCCGGCTACGCCCCGCCCGGCTCCTACGACCAGGTCGTCTGCCGCGGCGACGTCGGCAAGCGCGAGTTCATCGCCTTCTGGCTCGCCGAGGGCCGCCTCCTCGCCGGGATGAACGTCAATGTGTGGGATGTCACGGAGAGCATCCAGAAGCTCATCCGCTCCGGCGCCCCCCTGGACCCCGAGGCCCTCGCCGACCCCGCCGTCCCCCTCGACGCCCTGCTGCCCAGCCCGGCACAGTCCTGACCGGTCCGCTCCGCCGCCCCCCGCCCGTAGAATTCACGCGTGGCAGGACGGATCAACGATGACGACGTGAAGGCGGTACGGGACGCGGTCCCGATCGACGCCGTCGTGTCCGAGTACCTCCAGCTGCGCAACGCGGGCGGCGGCAACCTCAAGGGCCTGTGCCCCTTCCACGACGAGAAGTCTCCGTCCTTCCAGGTCAGCCCGGCCAAGGGGCTCTTCTACTGCTTCGGCTGCCAGGAGGGCGGGGACACCGTCGACTTCGTCATGAAGATCGACCACCTCTCCTTCGCCGAAACGATCGAGCGGCTGGCCGCCCAGGCCGGCATCACCCTGCGCTACGAGGAGGGCGGCTACACCCCGGGCCGCCAGCAGGGCGAGCGCATCCGCCTCGTCGAGGCGCACAAGCACGCCGCGAAGTTCTACGCCGAGCAGCTCGGCAGCCCCGAGGCGGAGATCGGCCGGCAGTTCCTCGCGAGCCGCGGCTTCGGCCAGGACGCCGCCGAGCACTTCGGCGTCGGCTACAGCCCCGCCGGCTGGGACCACCTCACCCGCTTCCTGCGCGGCAAGGGCTTCAGCGACAAGGAGCTGATCCTCTCCGGCCTCGCCCAGGAGAGCCGCGGCGGCCGCCCCATCGACCGCTTCCGCGGCCGCCTGATGTGGCCCATCCGCGACATCACCGGCGAGGTCGTCGGCTTCGGCGCGCGCAAGCTCCGCGACGACGACAACGGCCCCAAGTACCTCAACACCCCCGAGACGCCCCTCTACCGCAAGTCGCACGTCCTCTACGGCATCGACCTCGCGAAGAAGGACATCGCCAAGACCAGCCGCGCCGTCGTCGTCGAGGGCTACACCGACGTCATGGCCTGCCACCTGGCCGGCGTCACCACCGCCATCGCCACCTGCGGCACGGCCTTCGCCGGCGACCACATCAAGATCCTCCGCCGGCTGCTGATGGACAACTCCGGCGCGAAGGTGATCTTCACCTTCGACGGTGACGCCGCCGGGCAGCGCGCGGCCCTGCGGGCCTTCGAGGACGACCAGAAGTTCGCGGCGAGCACCAAGATCGCCATCAGTCCCGGCGGGATGGATCCGTGCGAGCTCCGCCTCGCCGACGGCGACGACGCCGTACGGCGACTGGTCGAGGAGAGTACCCCCCTCTTCGAGTTCGCGATCCGTTCCGTGGTCGCCCGGCACACCGTCGAGGACCCCGAGGGCCAGGCCGCCGCCCTGGAGGAGGCCGCGCCCATCGTGGCGAACATCAAGGACGGCTCCATCCGGCACCAGTACGCCGTCCGGCTCGCCGGCCTGCTGGGCATCCTCGACACCCAGTTCGTCGTCATGCGCGTCGGGCAGCTGGCTCGCTGGGCGCGCGAGCGCGGGGAGCGCGGCGGCCCCCAGCAGCGCTCCGCCGGCCGGGCCGGCGCGCCGGCCCCCGGGCCCGCCGCGAGCCCCACCGGGCCCGCGCCGGGGCTCGCCCACCGGACCGGCGGGCCGCAGGCCCGCGGGCCCGCGCTCAACCTGCGCAGCCCCGTCGCGCTCACCGAGCGCGAGCTGCTCAAGCTCGCCCTGCAGCGGCCCGAGCTCGTCGCCCCCGCCTTCGACGCGTACGGCGAGGACGAGTTCACCGCCGCGCCCTACGTGGCCGTGCGCCGCGCCATCGAGGAGGCCGGCGGTGTCACCGCCGCCCCCGCCGACTACCTCACCCGCGTCCGCGAGGCCGCCCCCGACGACACCGTCCGGGCGATGATCACGGAGCTGGCCGTCGAGGCGATCCGGCACAAGAACGTGGACGAGGTCTACGCGGGGATACAGCTCGTCCAGGTCCGGCTGCGCGCCGTGGAGCGCCGCATCCAGGAGGTCCAGGGCAGCCTGATCCGCCTGGGCAGCCGGCCGGATCCGGAGCACCTGGCCGCCGTGCAGAACGAACTGTGGGTCCTGGAGCAGTACGCCCGTTCCCTGAAGGACCGCGGGGCGGCGGCGCTGTAGCGCCCGCCCCGAGGGGGCCCGGGCCCGGTGCCGGGAACCGGCGGGTGAACGCCCTTCAACTCCGCCGCGACGGCGAGTGACCCCCACCGAGCGGTCCGGCGGTGCCAAGCCGCCCAGCAGCTTCGCCTGGCACCGCCGGTCCGCGCCGTACCGGCTGATCGCCGCGGCGGCGGATCCGAGGGAGCGGTGCTCCGGGAGCAACGGGCCCGGCCCTGTCGGCCCACCGCCGCGGAAGCGGAGGTCGTAACCCCCGGTCACGGAACGGACTCAGAAAGTGCCCGCAGGCCCCTCGTGGCGGGCCCGCGTCGTACCCCACACTGGTGGGCGGTGCCTGAGTCCTCGGACGCGGCAGGCCCGGCCGCTCGGACCCGGAACTCGGAACCCTTCGCGAAGCCGCTCCTGATCCCCGGGACGGCCGGCGGCCAGGCCGCTGCCGCCCCTCCGGCGCATGCCGCCCCGAAACCGGCAGCGATCACCTTGGAGGTCGCCCCCGTGCAGACCCGGACCCCGACCAGGCCCCAGCCCCGGCCCCCGGCCGCCGCCCCGGCCCAGGGCGTGCCCCGGCAGCCCGCCGCACCGCAGGCCGAGAGCCTCCCCGACGAGCCGCTCCTGCCGGATCCGGCCGCGAGCCGGGCAGCGGAATCCGAAGCCGAGAACGAGAACGAGGCCGAGACCGAAGCCGCGTCCGAGGCCGCCGAAGCCGCCGCCGAGGCCGAACCCGAGGCCGAATCCGAGGCCCCCCGGGCCGACTCCGTACGCCCCGACACCGGCGGCGGCCCCTCCTCCGACCTCTTCCGCCAGTACCTGCGCGAGATCGGCCGCATCCCGCTGCTCTCCGCCGCCGAGGAGGTCGAGCTGGCCCGCTGCGTGGAGGCCGGCCTGTTCGCCGAGGAGAAGCTCGCCGGCGCCCCGGACCTGGACTCCCAGCTCGCCCTCGACCTGGACCGCCTGGTCGTGCTCGGCCGGATGGCCAAACGGCGCCTCATCGAGGCCAACCTGCGCCTCGTCGTCTCCGTCGCCAAGCGCTACATCGGCCGCGGCCTGACCATGCTGGACCTCGTCCAGGAGGGCAACCTGGGCCTGATCCGGGCCGTGGAGAAGTTCGACTACGCCCGCGGCTACAAGTTCTCCACGTACGCGACGTGGTGGATCCGCCAGGCCATGTCGCGGGCCCTCGCGGACCAGGCCCGCACGATCCGCGTCCCCGTGCACGTCGTCGAACTGATCAACCGCGTCGTGCGCGTCCAGCGCCGCATGCTCCAGGAGCGCGGCTACGAGCCCACGGCCGACGAGGTGGCCGCCCACCTCGACCTCACCCAGGAACGGGTCAGCGAGGTGCTGCGGCTGGCCCAGGAGCCGGTCTCGCTGCACGCGCCCGTCGGCGAGGAGGACGACGTCGCCCTCGGCGACCTGATCGAGGACGGCGACGCGGCCTCCCCCGTGGAGTCGGCCGCGTTCCTGCTGCTGCGCGAGCACCTGGAGGCCGTCCTGTCGACGCTCGGCGAGCGCGAGCGCAAGGTCGTGCAGCTGCGCTACGGGCTGGCCGACGGCCGTCCCCGCACCCTGGAGGAGATCGGCCGCATCTTCGGCGTGACCCGCGAGCGGATCCGCCAGATCGAGTCCAAGACCCTCAACAAGCTCCGCGACCACGCGTTCGCCGACCAGCTGCGCGGCTACCTCGACTGACCCGGCGGGCCGGGCCGGGGGACCGGGCCGGGGGCGCGGCCCCGCCTAGCCGGCCTGGAACGCTTCCGGGTGCGTCTGATCGCGCACGGCGGCGTACTGCTGCCGCACCGCCTGCCCCACGGCGAGATCCTCCCCGGGGTCGTACGCCTGACCGGCGGCGGCGGGCCACAGGGGCGGTTCGTGGGGCGCCAGCCCCCCGTGCTGGACGCCCAGCGCCCAGGCCGCCTGCCGGGCCGCGCCCAGGGCCGCGTAGTCCGCGGGCTGCGGCACGACGACCTGCGTGCCGAACAGCGCCGGCGCGATCACCTGCACGGCGGGCAGCTCCGCCGCGGGCCCCAGCAGGAACACCCGCCGCACCTGCACCCCGCGCGTGCGCAGCACGTCGAGGGCGTCCGTCAGCCCGCACAGCATGCCTTCGAACGCGGCCCGCGCCAGGTGTTCGCGCTTCATGCTCTCGCGCCGCAGCCCCGCGAGGCTGCCCGCCGTGTGCGGCAGGTGCGGGGTCCGCTCGCCCTCCAGGTACGGCAGCATCACGAGCCCGTACGAGCCGGGGGAGGACTGCAGGGCCAGCTCGGACAGGCCGGGGAGGTCCGTGCCCAGCAGCTCGGCCGTGCCGCGCAGCACCCGTACGGCGTTGAGGGTGTGCACCACGGGCAGGTGCATGCCGGTCGCGTCGGCGAGGGAGGTGATCGTCCCGGTGTCGTCGACGAGCGCCTCGTGGTGCACGGCGAACACCGAGCCCGAGGCCCCGAGCGAGATCACCGCGTCACCCGGCCCCACGCCCAGCCCGAAGGCGGCGGCCATGGTCTCGCCCGTGCCCGCGGAGATCAGCAGCCCCTCGGGGGTGTGCCCGGCGGGCTCGGCGGGCGCGAGCACGTCGGGGAGCACCGCCGGGCGGCCCAGGGCGAGTTCCACCAGGTCCGGCCGCCAGGAGCCGGTCGCGGCCGACCACAGACCGGTGCCGGAGGCGTCGCCGCGGTCGGTCGTGCGCCGCAGCGGGCGGCCCAGGAGCTGCCACACGAGCCAGTCGTGGGGCTGCAGCAGGGCGGCGATGCGCTGGGCGGACTCGGGCTCGTTGCGGGCGAGCCAGCGCAGCTTGGCGACCATGTGGCCGGGCTGCGGCACGGAACCGACCGCCTGCGCCCACGCGGCCCGGCCGCCGAGCGCGTCGGTCAGGTCGGCGGCGGAAGGCTGCATCCGCTTGTCGTTGCCGAGCATCGCGGGCCGTACGAGCACCCCGCCCGCGTCCAGCGCGAGCAGGCCGTTCTGCTGCGCGGACACCCCGATGGCCTGGACGCCCTCCAGGAGCCCGCCGGCGGCGGCCTCGCCCAGGGAGATCAGCCAGGCCTGGGGGTCGCCGTCGGTGTGCGGATGGGGGGCGTACCCCTGCCGGAGCACGGCACCCGTGTCCGTATCGCAGACGACGATCCGTGTGCTCTCGGTGGAACTGTCCAAGCCCGCGACTATGCCCATGCCGAGATGATGCCAAACCCCGGGGCATGCTCCGTGCGCCGGAGGGGTGTTAGCCGCCCGCCCGCCGGCCCGGGTCAGGAGTGAACCGCCGGGACGGGGGTGACCGCGGAGGGGGCGGGGCGGGACGGCCGGGTCAGGTGTTGCTGGTGCCCCAGTCGTCCTCGGAGCCCTGGCCCCGCTCACGCAGGGACCGCACGCGCCCGGCCACGGACTCCGGCATCCGGTCGCCCGCCTTGGCGAGGGCCTGGGAAGCCAGCGCCCGGCCGTTCTGCGCGGCGGACTCGACGGTGTTCCGGACGGCGGGGTTCTGCGCGATCTGCCGGGCCCCCTTGCGCAGCTGTTCGTACCGTTCCCGGCCGGCCCGCGCCCCCAGGACGTATCCGACGGCTGCTCCCAACATGAACGTCAGCCGGTAGCGCATCCCGCTCCACCCTTCCTCGGATCCCTCGGACACCGTCGTCGCACCGTGGTCGCCGCCTACCCGCCGGGTGCGAAGGTCACTCCCGGGATACCGATTGGCGGAGCACCCCCCTGCTTGCGCTAATGTATGTCTCGCAGCGAGCGCCCGCCGCCCGGAAGACCGGTCGGAAGGGCATTCGAAGCAAACGCAGCAGTCCCCTGTAGCTCAATTGGCAGAGCAGCCGGCTGTTAACCGGCAGGTTACTGGTTCGAGTCCAGTCGGGGGAGCGCGATCCTCTGTAGCTCAATTGGCAGAGCAGCCGGCTGTTAACCGGCAGGTTACTGGTTCGAGTCCAGTCGGAGGAGCAAACGATCGAGGACCCCTTCGGGGGTCCTTTTTCGTGTCCGGATGTGCTTCCGGAGGGAACCGTCCCGCCGTGATCGAAGTCCTCATGGTCAGGTAGGTCACGCAATACGCCCCCTCAGGGGCAGCAGATCGTATGAGCGGCTATGCTGCGGCAGACGGCGCGCACAGATGTGCGCGACGCGCCGTGAACGGGGCGGTAGCTCAGCCGGTTAGAGCAGCGGACTCATAATCCGTCGGCCGTGGGTTCGAGTCCCACCCGCCCCACTCGCGCGATGTCGCTGCAGAAACGATGCGACCTGCGTCTACGAAGCCCCGCCCGGCCCGGCTCCCGCTCGGCCCCGGCGGGGCTTGCTGCTGTGCGGGGCCCGGGACCGCATGACTTCGGCCACGTCGTGCCATGCGGACCGTCTGCCCCGTCCCCGCCCGGGTATGCGGCGGAATACGGCCCGGCGTCATCCTGTTGGCGCTGCTGGGCCGGTCCGACGGTCACCCGACGCCACAGCGGAAGCAGGTAGCGACGCATGAGCAGCAGCACGGTGGAGCTCACCAAGGACAACTTCGACGAGATCGTCTCCGGCAGCGGATTCGTGCTCATCGACTTCTGGGCGTCGTGGTGCGGCCCCTGCCGGCAGTTCGCACCGGTGTACGAGGCGGCCTCCGAGCGCCACGGCGACCTGGTCTTCGCCAAGGTCGACACCGAGGCCCAGCCCGAGCTGGCGGCCGCCTTCGACATCCGGTCGATCCCCACGCTGATGATCGTGCGGGACAACATCGCGGTGTTCGCGCAGCCGGGCGCGCTGCCGGAGGCCGCGCTGGAGGACGTCATCCGGCAGGCCCGCGCGCTCGACATGGACGAGGTGCGCGCCTCCGTCGCCGAGGAGCAGGCCAAGGCCGGGCAGCCGACGATGCAGGGCGAGGGGCAGCCCTCCGGTGAGTGAGCTGCTGCTGATCCGGCACGGCGAGACGGAGTGGAGCCGCGACGGCCGCCACACCGGCTTCACGGACGTGTCCCTGACCGACCGCGGCGAGCGGCAGGCGGAGGCCCTGCGCCCGCTGCTCGCCGGCAGCACGCCCGCGAAGGTCCTGGTCAGCCCGATGAAGCGGGCCCTGCGGACGGCCGAGCTCGCCGGGCTGGAGAGCCCGCAGAGCACGGAGACCGACCCGGACCTCCACGAGTGGGACTACGGCGGCTACGAGGGCGTCACCACCGAGGAGATCCGCCGCACCCGCCCCGGATGGTGCCTGTGGGACGACGGCGTGGTTCCCGGGCCGCCGGAGCACCCGGGTGAGACGCCCGCGCAGGTCGGCGCCCGCGCCGACCGGGTGCTGGCCCGCGTCGTCCCCCTGCTGGAGGCCGGTGGCGGGGACGTGGTCCTCGTGGCGCACGGGCACTTCCTGCGCGTGCTGACCGCCCGCAGGCTCGGCCTGCCGCCCGCCGCGGGCGCGCTCTTCCGGCTCGACACCGCGACCGTCAGCCGGATCGGCACCGAGCACGGGCGTCCCGCGCTCGTGGCCTGGAACGTCCGGTCGGCGTGACACGGGGCCTGCGCCCGCTGCAGGCCCATAAGCTTTGATCCTCGTAACCGAGCAGTGACTGGAGGACGTATCCGTGGCTACCACCCGCACCGCGCACACCGTCTGGGAAGGCGAGCTGCTCAAGGGCAGCGGCACCGTCAGTTTCGACTCGTCCGGCATCGGCTCGCAGCCGGTGTCGTGGCCGTCGCGCGCCGAGCAGGCCAACGGCAAGACGAGCCCGGAGGAGCTGATCGCGGCCGCGCACTCCAGCTGCTTCTCCATGGCCCTCTCGCACGGCCTGACGGGCGCGGGCAACCCGCCCACCCGCCTGGAGACCAAGGCCGACGTCACGTTCCAGCCGGGCGAGGGCATCACCGGCATCCACCTGTGGGTTCGCGGAGAGGTGCCCGGCCTCGACGAGGAGGGCTTCGCGGCCGCCGCCGAGGACGCCAAGAAGAACTGCCCCGTCAGCCAGGCCCTCACCGGGACGACGATCACGCTGTCGGCCGAGCTGGCCTGACATCCGCCTCGTTCGCGCTGCGCGGCCCCGGCGTCACGGCGTCAGGGCCGCGTAGACGATGAGGTGCTTCGCCGGGTGGCCGTCCGCGTCCGGGCCGCCCGCACAGGTGACCAGCCGCAGCACGCGCTCCTTCGTCGGCCCGTAGACCTTCCGCGCGGGGAAGGCGGACCCCTCGGCCGTCTCCTTGCCGGTGACGGAGAAGCGCAGCAGCTTGCCGTCCCCGCGCCGGACGTCGACGGCCGTCCCCTCGTCCACCTTCTCCAGGTCGTGGAAGACGGCGCTGCCCTCGCGGGTGTCGTCGCGGCCGATGACGACGGCGGCGCCGGGCTCGCCGGGCACGGCCCCGCCCGTGTACCAGCCGGCCGTCATGCCCTTCTCCGGCGGCGGCACCTGCACGGTGCCGTCGCCGTTCCTGCCGAGGCGCAGCAGCGCGCTGTCCACGCCGATGGAGGGGATCGAGAGGCGGGCGGGCTCCTCGGGCGAGGCCGGGGTGCCGCTGGCCGCCGTGCTGCCGGCCGTGCCGGACGAGCAGGCGGTGAGCAGGACGGAGGTGAGCGCGGCGGGCAGGATCAGGGCCGCCGCGAGGGCGGGTACGGAGAAGGTCCTGCGGGGCATGGGCTGTCCGTCCGGTGTGGGGGATCCGGTCGTGGTACCCGTTCACGCTAGGGACCGGCCGGTGCCCGGGGCCTCGGGTGAACGGCCAGTTCTGTATCCCTCCAAAGGATGAGGATGCTTCGGGTTTGAAGCACTGTCTTCCGCAGACCGTGCGCCCTGTCCGTCTCAGACGAACCGCTGCCTCACACGAACCGCAGCCTCAGACGAACCGCTGCAGAAGCCCCCAAGTGAACTCGACCACGTACTTTCCCCGCTTCCCGGTGGCGTCCGGCGCGGTGAAGGCGAGGCGCCAGCGGGTGGGGGCGGTGCCCTCCAGGGGGCGGGCGGGGGCGAAGGCGCGCGCCACCTCGTCCACCGTGCACGACCAGGGCCGCAGGTCCTCCACCGTGCGCAGCTCGGGGCCGGGCGCGCCGGGCGCGCGGACCAGCCACTCGTTCCACACGGCCCCGCCGGGCGCCGCCAGCACCTCGAACCGCAGGTCCGGCCAGAGCGGCAGCCGCCACGCCGACGCCTCGAAGGACAGGTCGCCGACGCGGCGCTCGCCGGTGGCGTCGGGCGGGCCGAGCACCGAGCGGTAGCGCGGGCCGGCCCCGCGCCGCCCCGGGGCCCGCAACATGGCCTGCCAGCGCCGGTTGGCCTCCCGCATCTCCGCCCTGCCGACGCCGAGCTCGTGCAGGGCGTCCTCGACGAGACCGGGCTGGTGGTCGGCCATCCGCCGCAGCAGGACGAGCTGGAAGCCGAGCGGACCGAAGGCGCCACCGGTGCCGGCGGTGCCGGAGGCGCCGGACGAGGGGGCGGGCTCGGATGCGGAGTCGCGCGCTGGGTTCATGGGGGCCATCGTCGCGCACGGGGGGCGGGCGGCGCCGGGCGTCGCCCGTTCACTGGCTAGGGTCTGGCTGAGTGATCACCCGCGTACGGAGGCTTCTCATGACCGGCTCGACGGCGCAGCAAGGCGCCCCCGCCCCGCTGCTGCGGCTGCGCGGGGTCAGCCGCACCTACGGGGACCGGAAGGCGCTGCTCCCGCTCGACCTGGACCTGCAACCCGGCACCTGCACCGCCCTTTTCGGCCACAACGGCTCCGGCAAGTCCACACTGCTGCGGATCGCGTGCGGCCGGGACGAGCCGACGAGCGGCACCGCGCGGTTCGCGGGCCGCAAGATCTCGGAGGACGATCCGGAGGTACGGGCCAGGGTCGCGGTCGTCGGCGACACCGTCGCGACCTACCCGGACCTGACCGTGCGCGAGCACCTCGAACTCGTCACCGTCGCCCATGCCGTGGAGGACGCCGACGCCTGGATCGACGAGGTGCTCGCCGACCGCCGGCTGTCCGGCCACGCGCAGGCGCTGCCCGGCTCGCTCTCCTCCGGCCAGCTCCAGTCCCTGCTGCTGGCCGCCGCCCTCGTGCGCCCCCGCGACCTGCTCGTCCTCGACGAGCCCGAGCAGCGGCTCGACCCGGACGCCCGGGTCCGCCTCGCGGAGCTGCTGAACGGCGAGAAGCGCGACGGCGTGGCCGTCCTGCTGGCGACGCACCAGGCCGAACTCGCGGAGACCGTGGCGGACCGGATGATCGCCCTGGAGGACGGCCGGGTGATCGCCGAGGGCCCGCCGGCGGAGGTCCTGGGCGAGCTGGGGCTGCGCGGATGAGCCACGACGAGTCCGTACGGGACGAGCTCGGCGAACAGGTGCGGGGCGGGCCCGGCGAGCCGGTGCCGGACGAGCCCGCATGGAGCGAGGAGGAGGACGACCGCACCGCCGAGACGCTGCGCTGGCTGCGGGAGAAGCGCAAGGGCCACCGCCGCCAGAAGGGCCGCGACATCGCGGTCTACGTCTACTCCGTCGTGCTCCTCGGCGCAGGCTACGGCGGCGGGTACGCCGTCTACTTCCTGCGCCGGCTCCGGCTCGGCGCGGACTACAGCGACGTCGGCGCGCACGTCCAGGCCGTGCTGCCGGCCTTCTTCACGCTCCTGACCGCCGCCCTGGTCCTGCTCGCCGCGCGCGACGCCCTGTGGCGCGGCCCCGTCGTCGTCCCCGCCCCCTCGGTCGGCTGGCTGCTCGCGCAGCCCGTGCGCAGGGCCGTCGTCCTGCGCCCCTGGTTCTGGCTGTCGGCCGGGGTGTCGGTCGCCACCGCCCTGGTGGCCGCGGTCGCCGCGGCCGTCGTCCTGCGCGTCCTGGGCCTGGCCTCGCCGGGCGGCGCCCTGCTCGCGCTGCTCCCGGCGGCGGTGTGCCTGCCGCTGCTGGCCGTCGCGGCGGGCATGGCGGTGGAGCACCGGGCCGGGCTCGCGCACCTCGTCCGCCGCTTCTCGCCCCTGGCCGTGGTCGTGCTGATGCTGCTCGCCGGGCAGACCGCGGCCGCCGCGTCCGGGCACCGGAGCGCGGTGCTGGAGCAGGTGGAGCTGTGGTCCGGGCCCTGGGGCTGGGCCGCCCAGCCCGTCGTCTCCGTCACCGGAGGCCACGCCGCCGGCTGGCCGGCCGCGGTCGTCCTGCTGGTGCTCCTGACGGCCGCCGGCCTGGTACAGGGGCACCGGGACGCCGCGCTCGTGCCCACGGCGCAGCTGCGGCGGCGGGCGGCGACCGCGCAGACCGTGTCGTCGGTGATGTACTCGGCGGAGCTGCGGGCCGCCAAGCTCGCCCTGATGGACGCGGCCGCCGCCGGCCCCGGCGCCGGCCGCGTGCGCGGCGTCCGGCTGCCGCGCCCGCGCAGCAAGTACCTCGTGGTGGTCTGGCGGGACCTGCTGTCCCTGCTGCGGACGCCCGCCCGCGTGGGGAAGGCCCTGATGTGGCTGGCCTGCGCCACGGCGGTGGCCGCCCTGGGCCTGCAGTTCGACGGCGGCGCCCGCTTCACCGGCCTCGCCGCCGCCCTGCTGCTCGGCTACTTCGCCGTGGGCGTCCTCGCCGAGCCGGCCCGGCTGGAGACGGACGACGTGCGGCGCGCGGCCTGGTCCCCCTTCCGCTTCCGTACGCTCATGCTCCAGCACGCGGTGGTGCCGGCGGTGCTGGGCGCCCTGCTGGCGCTGCTCGCGGCGGTGCCCTTCGCGGTGGCGGGGGCGCCGTGGGCGCTGGTGCTGATGCCGGTGTGCGCGGTGCCGTTCGCCGCGGCGGCGGTCTTCTCGGCGAGCCGCGGACCGGCCCGTACGGACATGTTGTTCTCCGGTGTGAGCTCGCCGATGGGCGACCCCGGGGTGTTCCGCTTCTTCGCCTGGTATGCGGCGGGGCCGCTGGTGTCGGTGGGCGGGCTCGGGATCGTCCTCCACGGGGTGCTGCGGCGTGCGGTGCCGGATGCGGGTGCCGTGGGCGTTGCGGCCGGTGCGGCGGCGGTGCTGACGACCGGACTGCTGTTCTTCGCCGCACGGTCCGCCGACCGGCTCGTACGGCCCGGGAGTTGACGCTCTTCGCGCTGGTCACGCCCGGCTCGCGAGCACGGGCGCATTCACCTGAACGAGTGATTCCGTCTGGGGGTTGACGCGAGCACACTCTCGGCACAGGACGGCGCGCGCCCTCCACCCGGCCCCCGGCTGCCCTTCTGCCGGGACGCCTGCACAGCGAAGGAGGACCGCATGTTTCCCACCACCCCCCGCCGACTGACGGCCGGCGCGGCCGCACTCGCCGGAGCGCTCGCGCTCGGGCTCGGCACGTTCGGCAGCACGGCCGCGTCGGCCCAGCAGCTTCCGGCACTCGTCCGCTGCACCGGCGGCAGCTTCACCATGGACGTCAACGACGCGGCGACCGGCCTCGGCACGCTCACCGACTGCAGCGCCCCCGGGCACCCGGGGCTGACCTCGGGCGTCATCACCATGTCGGGCCTGGGCACCATCAGCGACACTCTGGTGACGACCACGACCACCGACAAGATCACCTGGAACACGGGCGAAGTGACCAACCTGACGGAGGTCCGGGAGTTCGTGCCGACCCTGGGGAACAGGGTGCGTGAAGCCGGGACGGGCGACAGCATCAGCGGACTCTTCCACCCCTCCAACGAGGAGGAGTTCGGACGCGGGACCCAGTCGGTCAACCACGCCCACCACTACAACATCAACAATGGGCTCACGGTGGCCCTCTTCGACGGCGCCCTGTAGACCGGGCGACCCGAAAGGCGCCCCGTCCCGGCCCGCACGGCCGGGACGGGGCGCCGTCACGCCCCCGTGACGCCGTCCACCCGCTCCCGCACCAGGTCCGCGTGCCCGTTGTGGCGCGCGTACTCGCCGATGAGGTGGAGGAGGACGAAGCGCAGCGAGCACGTCTCGCCGCCGGTCGTGAACGTGTCGTCCAGGGACGCCTCCGCCACCACCGCGTCGGCCAGGCGCTGCTCCTCCAGCAGGCACGCGTAGTCCTCGGCGGCGCGGGCCGGATCCGCCTCCCCGAAGTCGGCGTCCCCGTTCCCCTCCGTGCCGTGCAGCCGGGGCACGTCCTGGCCGGCGAACCGCTCGCGGAACCAGATGCGCTCGACCTTCGCCATGTGCCGGATCAGGCCCAGCAGCGACAGGTCCGACGGCGGCACGGACCGCTCGGCCAGCTGCTCACCGGTCAGCCCCGCGCACTTGTGCAGCAGGGTGCTGCGGTGCCAGGCGAGGAGGCCGGTGAGCAGGGTGCGTTCGCCGGCCGCGAGTGATCCGCCGGCCCGGGTGACCCCCGGTGCTGTCCATGTCATTCCGCGATCATGCCGGTGTCCGTACGGCCGCGCGAGCCCTTTCCCCGGCCGCCCCGCCCTCGCCGGCGCCACGGCCGTCAGCCGGGCGACCCCTCTTCCGGCTGGAGGACGACGAAGTCCGCCCCCGCGAGGTCCAGGCAGACCGCCAGGCGGCCGACGCCCTGTGCGGTTTCCGGGCCCATCCGGACCGTGCCGCCTCCCTCGGTGACCTTCGCGACCGTCGCGTCGCAGTCGTCGGAGCCGAAGACCGGGTGCCAGTAGGGGCGGCCGCGGTTCAGGGCGAGGTGTTCGGCCGGGAGCTCCATGAGGCCGCCCTGCGTCCGCTCCTTGCCCCGGCCCGCCGGTGTGATCAGGGAGTACGTGCCTCCGCCGCCCGGCAGGGGAACGTCCTCCGTGGCCCAGCCGAAGACCGTGCCGTAGAACTGCTTCGCCGCCGCCGCGTCGGTGGTGTAGAGCTCGGTCCAGGACAGGGTGCCCGCCCGGTCGGCCGTCTCCAGGCCCTTGTACGTCCCGGGCTGGAAGACGGCGAACTGACCGCCCTGGGGGTCGGTGAACTGGGCCGCCCGGCCCTCGCCCGAGCCGGGGCCCATCGGCGGGACCCGCACCGTGCCGCCCGCGCGCTGCACGGACGCGGCCGTCGCGTCCGCGTCCGCGGTCCTGAAGTAGATCATCCAGGCGGACCGGGCGCCCTCCTCGGTGAGCGGACCCATCCCGGCCACGGTCTTGCCGTCCAGCTGGAAGATGCCGTAGCCGCCGGTCTCGGGGCCGTGGGGCTGGAACTCCCAGCCGAACACCGAGCCGTAGAAGCGCGCGGCGGCCGCGGTGTCGGGCGCACCGAGGTCGAGCCAGGAGGGGGAGCCGGGGACGGAGTCAGTGGTGATCATGGAAGCGATCTCCCTTCGCGGATCCTCTGCGAAGCCAGCCTGACACCCGGCACTGACAATCGCCCGTAGGGGCAGGTCCGGGGCGCGTCCCCCCGGCCCGCTCGCCGCGCGCCCCTCAGTCCCCGCTCTCCTGCTGCGCCCGCAGCCCGACCCCCAGGATCCCCTCCCAGTCCGTCAGTTCCTCCACGAGCGGGAACGCCGGCCCCTTCCCCTCCAGGCTCAGCACCACCCCCGCCTCCTTGGCCTTGCCCTTCTCCCGCCCGTCCGCCGCCGCCTGCTCCGGCTCGATGTGCACGTCCGTGACCCGGAAGCCGCGCTTCGTGCACAGCTCCAGCACGCGCCCCAGGAGCCCCCTGCGGGTGCGGTACGACAGGTGCAGCTCGACCCGGTCGCCGGGCACGAGCGCCATGCGCCGGGTGATCACGGGGTAGCCGCGCACCACCAGGAAGTGCACCAGGGTCGCGGCGGCGCCGAGCAGCGGCAGGCCGCCGCCGCAGGCCATGCCCAGGGCGCAGGTCAGCCAGATCGTGGCCGCCGTCGTCAGGCCGCGCACCGCGTCGCGGCGCACGAAGATCAGGCCGCCGCCGATGAAGCCGATGCCGGAGACGATCTGGGCCGCCACCCGCGAGGGGTCCTGCCGGGCGCCGACGAGCGCGGACACCGCGCCGAACCCGTGGATCGAGACCTCCATGAACAGGGCGCTGCCCACCCCGACGAGGGTGTGGGTGCGCAGTCCGGCGCTCTTCTGCTGCAGCTCGCGCTCCAGGCCGATGAGCGAGGAGAGCAGCAGGGCGAGGCCCAGCTCGGTGAACTGCCGCACGCCTTGACCGCTGCCGGGATCGAAGAGAGGGGCCGCTAAGTGCTGAGCTATGTTCATTGCGTCATTGTGGCTTGAACTCGACTGTCGTAAAAGGGAGTTGACGACCCCTCTATCGCGCGGCGGGACGCAGTGGATAGCTTCCGCCTCATGCATCCCTCCAGACTCGGCGGAACAGCCCTCGCTGCCGCCCTCCTCGCCGCCGGCGCCTCCGCTCCCACGGCCGCCGCTGCCGCCCCCGCGCCCCGGCCGTCCCTCACCGCCGAGGAGCAGCGGCTCGGCGGCCCCGTACCGCAGGAGATCCTGCGGCGCGGCGGCTTCGCCGACGCGGCTCCGGGCTTCGCCGCCGCCCTGGGCCGCACCCGCACGCTCCCGCAGGCGCAGAGCCTCGCGACGGCCGAGGGCCGGCGGCTGTGGCGGCGCGCCGTGGACCGGGCGCAGGGCCGCGGGCCGGGCCCGGAGCGCGCCGGGGACCTGAGCCGCGACGACGACCGCCCGCTGTACTGGGCGCGGCTCGGCATGACCCGCGCCCTGCAGGAATGGAAGCCCGCCTTCCGGCTGTCCGGGGCGCAGCGCGCCGAGCTCACCGGCCGCGTCGAACGCTCCTCGCGCGGCCAGGACTCCCTCGACCTCCCGGCGGGCACTCAGGTCAAGCGCGTCATCGTCACCGGCTTCGACCCCTTCCAGCTCGACGCGGACCCCCGCCGCTCCAACCCCTCCGGCGCGGGCGCCCTCGCCCTGGACGGCACGACCGTCGACACCCCGGCCGGCCCGGCGCGCATCGAGGCCGCCGTCTTCCCCGTGCGCTGGGCGGACTTCGCCGACGGCACGGTGGAGCGCACGCTGCTGCCGCACTTCCGGCCGGGCCCCCGCCGCGTGGACCTCTTCACCACGATCAGCCAGGGCCGGCCCGGCCGCTTCGACGTCGAACGCACCAACGGGGCCTGGCGCGGCGGCTCCCCCGACAACGCGAACGCCTCCCGCACGGAGACCGTGCCCGTACCGCCTGACGTGCCGACCGTCCGCCCGCAGCCGCAGTGGACGTCGACGAGCCTCCCGTACGCCGCGATGACGGCCGCCACGACGGGGCCGTTCCCCGTGCACGACAACACCGAGGTCACCGAGATACCCGCGGGCGCCACCGAACCGGTCGACCGGCCGGACGGCCCGACCCCGGGCTCGACCGCCCGCGCGGGCGGCGGGGGCGACTACCTCTCCAACGAGATCGCCTACCGGGCGACCCTGCTGCGCGACGCCGTGCGCCTGCCCGTCCCCGGCGGGCACCTGCACACCCCGGTGCTGCGGTTCGGCCCGGGCAACACCGATCCCGCGACCGGCACGGTCACCGACCCCGAGTTCGTACGGAACCGGCTCGCGATCACCGACCAGGTGCGGTCGCTCACAGTCGTGGCCCTCGCGCACGCCCGGACGCCATGATGGGCGGATGATCATCGCAGCAGCACAGTTCACCGCCCGGCCGTGCGACGTCGGGGCGAACGCCGCCCGGATGGCCGCCTTCGTCACCGAGGCGGGGGAGCGCGGCGCCGCGCTCGTGGTCTTCGCCGAACTCGCCGTCACCGGCTACGAACTGGACGCGATCGTCGCGGGCGGGGACCGGCTGCTCCTGGACCCCGACGACCCGCGGCTCGCCCCCGTACGGGACGCGTGCCGGACCGCGGGCGTCGCCGCCGTCGTCAACGCCCCCGGGCGGGCCGCCGCCGGAGGCCCCACCATCAGCAGCTTCGTCTACGGTCCGGACGGGGCGCTGCTCACCCGCTACGACAAGGTGCACGTGACGGACACGGAGCGCGCCGCGGGCTTCGTGCCGGGGACGGGGGAGGGCCGGTTCACGCTGGACGGCGTCGGCTTCGGGCACGTCATCTGCTACGACGCCCACTTCCCGGAGTGCGCGGCCCGTGCCGCCGAGGACGGGTGCGGCGTGCTGCTCGCCAGCTCGCTGTACGGGCGGGGCGGCGGTGCGCGGGAGCGGATGGAGATCTTCCCGGCGCTCGCGAAGGACAACGGCCTCCACGTGCTGCTGGCCAACCACTACGGCCCCTCGGGCCCCTACGACGCCTGCGGCCTCAGCGCGGTGTGGGCGCCGGACGGCGGCGTCCTCGCGGAGGGCCCGGACGCGGGGGAGGGGCTGGTGACGGCGGAGCTGTCCCTCAGCTGAGGCGTCCCTCATCCGAGGCGTCTCTCAGCTGAGGGCGCCTTCGCCCGCCGCTTCGGGCTCGGCTCCGGCCGGGCCCTCCTCGCCCATGAGGTCCCGCACGAGCAGGGTCGCGCCCGCCACCGCGCCCGGCATCACGAACACCGCGACGACCGGCACGAGGAAGAGGAGCGCCAGCGGCACGCCGAAGCCCAGCGTGAGCAGCTTGCGGGAGCGCAGCAGCCGCAGCCGCTCGCGCAGCGGCACCCCGCGGCGCTGCAGGGCCACCGCCGTGAGCTCCTCGGCGAGGAAGAAGGCCGAGAAGCAGAGGGCGATCGCGGGGACCACGGTCTGCCCGACGAACGGCACGAACCCGAGGGCGAAGAACAGCACGCCCCAGGCGGCGGCGCGCACGAGCACCGCGAGGCTCTCGCGTGCGGAGATCCACAGCTCCCGCCAGAGCGGCAGCCCGGACTCGGGCGCCTCGCCGCCCACCGAGCGGTCGACCCGCGCGGACAGCTCCTCGTAGAAGGGCTGTCCGACCAGCAGGGTCACGGCGGTGAAGGAGACGACGGCGAGCAGCAGGCCGCCGCCGAAGAGGATCCCCGTCAGCGCGCCCCGGAACAGGCCGGCCCAGGGGGAGGCCCAGTCGTCGGCGAAGGGCGTGGCCCAGGCGACGGCGTCGTCCGCGTACAGGGCCAGGCAGACGACCGCGACCGCGTAGCCGACGAGCGTGACGAGCCCGGGCAGCAGCCCGAACCCCCACTGCCGGCGGTTCCGGGCCACCCAGCGCTGGCCCTTGCCGAGGTACGTCATTCCCGCCATGAGATCTCGCATGGCGGGAAGGCTATCCGGAGGGCCGCCGGCCTCAGAACGTGACGATCATCTTTCCGGTGTTCTCGCCCCGCAGCATGCCCAGGAACGCGTCCACCGCGTTCTCCACGCCGTTCACGACCGTCTCGCGGTACTTGAGCTCGCCGGAGCGCACCCAGCCGCCGACCTCCTCCACGAACTGCGGCTGCAGCGCCTGGTGGTCCCGGACGATCATGCCCTGCAGGCGCAGGCGCTTGCCGATGATCGCGACCATGTTGCGCGGCCCCGGCTGCGGCTCGGTGTCGTTGTAACCGGCGATCGCGCCGCAGAGCGTGGCACGGCCGTGCAGCTTCAGCGCGCCGATCGCGGCCTCCAGGTGGTCGCCGCCGACGTTGTCGAAGTAGACGTCGATGCCCTCGGGCGCGGCCTCCTTCAGCTGCTGGGCGACCGGGCCCTTCTTGTAGTTGAAGGCGGCGTCGAAGCCGTACTCCTCGACCAGCGCCTTGACCTTCTCGTCCGTGCCCGCGCTGCCGATGACGCGCGAGGCGCCCTTGAGCCGGGCGATCTGGCCGACCTGCAGGCCGACCGCGCCCGCGGCGCCGGAGACGAAGACGGCGTCGCCCTCCTTGAAGGAGGCGACCTCCAGCAGGCCCGCGTAGGCGGTCAGACCCGGCATGCCGAGCACGCCGAGGTAGGCGGACAGGGGCGCGAGCTCCGGGTCGACCTTCACCGCGTGCTCCGCGCCGACCAGGGCGTACTCGCGCCAGCCGAAGGGGTGCAGGACGTGGTCGCCCGGCTTGAACGCGTCGCTGCGCGAGGCGACGACCTCGCCGACCGCACCGCCCTGCATCGGCTGGTCCAGCTCGAAGGGCGGGACGTAGGAGCGGACGTCGTTCATCCGGCCGCGCATGTACGGGTCCACGGACATGTGGATGTTGCGCACCAGGACCTGCCCCTCACCGGGCTCGGCCACGGCGGCCTCGCGCAGCGCGAAGTCCTCCGGCTTCGGCCAGCCGTGCGGGCGGGCGACGAGGTGCCATTCACGGCTGGTGGTGGGCGTTGCGGACATGGAACCCGGCCTCCTAAATGGTTCAGTAACTGAAACAACCATGCGCCTCGATATTTCATGTTGTCAAGCAACGCGGTAGCCTGGGTGTCATGGCCCCCCGAACCGATGCCCTGACCCGTGAGGTCGTCGACCTCATCGCGGCCGTCGTGGCCCGCTATCACGAGGAGTACGAGGAGGCGGCGGCCAAGCACGCGCTCACCGGCGCCCAGGCCAAGGTGCTCCGCCTGCTCGCGAGCGAGCCCATGCCGATGCGGCGGATCGCCCAGCTCCTGAAGTGCGAGCCGTCCAACGTCACCGGCATCGTCGACCGCCTGGAGGCCCGCGGCCTCGTGGAGCGCGGCCCCGATCCGGACGACCGCCGCGTCAAGCTCGCCGCGGCCACCCCGGCGGGCCTGGAGACCGCCGACCGCCTGAGCGAGTCACTGGACTTCGCCCGCGAGCCGCTGGCCGGCCTCTCGGCCGGAGAACGGACGTCCCTGCGGGACCTGCTGCGTCGGGTCCTGGAACCGGGCGCGGGTGCGCCCCGTTAGGGGTGCGATCCGGTCCGGCACCGCCGGTCAGCCCCGCCGTTGCGGCGGAGGCGAGGCGGCTATGCCCCGTAAGGGGCGCGGGGAACGGCGCGACCAGCCACGGACGACCTGCAGTCGGCCGACCGCACACGAGCTCGGGCGGGCATCCGCCGAGGGGCATGGGGTCGGTCCGGCACCGCCGGTCAGCCCCGCTGTGGTGGCCCGCCGTCGCGGCGGAGGAGAGGCGCCGGGCCCCGGCCCAACGGGACGCCCCGGGACGCCCCGGAACCCGGGGCCGTCAGGCCCCTCACGCGGGGAACCGCAAGTCCCCCGCCCGCACCACCGTGCCCAGACGCGGCATGTTCAGCGTCACGGAACCCCGGTGCTCCTCCGCCGTCAGCGCGCTCATCGCGTCCTCCACGAAGACCAGCCCGTAGCCGTGGTCGGCCGCCGCCCTGGCCGTCGACTCCACGCCCAGGTTGGTGACGATCCCGCCGAGGACAAGCGTCCGCACGCCCCGCTCCCGCAGCCGCTCGTCCAGGTCCGTGCCGTGGAACGCTCCCGGCGACCGCTTCACCACCTCGACGTCGCCCTCCTCGGCGACCCCCGCGAGCAGCCCGCCCCCGGGCGGCTGCTCCGCAGGCCCGGGCCGCTCGGTGCGCACCACGGCCACCGTGCCGCCCGACTTCCGGAACGACCGCGCCAGCTCCTCCGCCGTACGGACCACTTCGTCCCCGCTGCGCGGGGCGAGGGGGAGCGCGACGACGCGCTCCATCAGGTCGATGAGGACGAGGGCGGTGGTCCGCGGGTCGATTTCCGTCATGGCCAGACCGTACCGGTCGGGCACGGGCCGCGGGCGGCCTGCGAGCCCCCTCCGGGATGACGATAGGTAAAGCTTGCCCGACGTCCGCGTGGCAGCCCGCGCCCCGCCTTCACCCCCGTCGTGCGCAAGTTGACCCGCCCAGGGGTGAACTTGCTTATGAGTAAGGTCTGTTCATCGGATACCGTGCGGAAGAGCAGGCACGGACGCCTCCGTGTGCGTGCGCGCGGTGCCGGACGTCCGGAGCGAGGGTACGTACGTTCGCGCCGCGCGCGGCCCGCACGGCCCGTGTCTGACCGGGGCGGGGCCACCTGACAGGCCCCGCCCCACCAGTGCTCCCCCCCGTTAGGAGGGGTGCTTCTCGGCCGTGACGGTCCGGTAGGCCAGCGCCGCGAGCTCGCCCTGGCCCTGCTTGCTCGGATGGAACCAGTCCCACTTGCTCAGCGCCTCGCCCGTGAACTCGTAGGCGCTGACCGACCCGTCGAAGCGGCACAGCGCATCGCGGCGGCAGACGTCCTTCAGGGCCGCGTTGTACTCGCCGACCCGCTTCACGACCTGGGCGCGCCGCTCCTCCGCCGCCGGGTCGGCCGACCCGGAGTCCTTGAGCATGGAGGGGCAGATGCCCAGGTTCCAGACGGTCTTGGCGTAGCCGTTCGTGCGCCCCTGGGACCACAGGCGCTGCAGGTCGGGCACGCCGGCGACGTAGAGCTGGGACTTCGGGAGCGCCGTGCGCAGCTCCTTCACCGAGGCCTCGAAGTCCGCGCGGAACGCGCTCACCGGCGTCATGTCGGCCACCTTGTCGCGGCAGGCGTCGTTGGCGCCCAGGAGCACGGTCACCAGCTGCGGCTTCTGCGCGACGGCGGACTGCATCTGACCCGGGAGGTCGGTCATCCGCGCGCCGGTCCGCGCGTAGTTCCAGCTGCTGGTCTGCGGTGAGGCCAGCAGCCTGCGGGCGAGGCTGTCGACCTGGGTGCCGGTGGCCCAGGAGACCTCCGGGCAGTCCTTGAAGACCGAGCAGGCGTCGAATCCGCGGGTGATGGAGTCACCCAGTGAGGCGATCGACGCGGGGCGGGTGTTCCAGGCGGGGGCGGCGGCGGGGCGGGCGCTCGGCTTTCCGGCGGAGGCGTCCTCCTTGCCGGAGTCGCACCCCGTGACGAGGAGGGCCGCCGAAAAGGCGGTGACCGCTGCGACGGCGGCCCTGGCGGCCCCGCGCGCCTTCCGTCCCGTGCTGCGGTGCATCGCTCTTCCCCTCCGGCCGGGTGATATCTGTTCGGGTCCGACGGTACGTCACCGCGGGGGTCCGTTCGCACGGTAGCTTTTCCCCGGGGCGGTCGTGCCGTGCCCCGGGGCGGCTTCGCACTTCCGGCACAACTGAAATACGACACGTCACATCCTGTCCCTTTCAGGAGAAATGCTCCCGATGGTGTTTACTGTTGGTAACCTCGCGAGCTGGTGCGGGAGTGGCCATTGGGGCAGAATCTTGCATGCTGTCCCGGGCGGGACCGGTACGGGTGCGAGGCCGCTGGGGAAGGCGAACCTCGAACCGCACTGGAGGTCCCGGTGACGACACGTGGAGTTCTTTACGTGCACTCCGCGCCGCGCGCGCTGTGCCCGCACGTCGAATGGGCAGTCGCGGGCGTGCTCGGCGTGCGGGTCACCCTCGACTGGATCCGACAACCCGCCTCGCCCGGCACCTGGCGCGCCGAATTCTCCTGGCAGGGGCAGGTCGGCACCGCCTCCAAGCTCGCCTCCGCGCTGCGCGGCTGGCACCTCCTGCGCTTCGAAGTGACCGCCGAGCCGTGCGCCACGGCCGAGGGCGAGCGCTACAGCTCCACCCCCGACCTCGGCATCTTCCACGCCGTCACCGGCATCCACGGCGACATCCTCGTCCCCGAGGACCGGCTGCGCGCCGCCCTCGCCCGCGCCGCCCGCGGCGAGACGGAGCTGGAGGCGGAGGTCGCCAAGCTCCTGGGCAAGCCGTGGGACGACGAACTGGAGCCCTTCCGGTACGCGGGAGAGGGCGCCCCGGTCCGCTGGCTGCACCAGGTCGTCTGAACCGATGGTGGGCTGAACGGATGGTCGTCCGAACGGACGCCCGCGCTTGCCCTGGAGCGGACTCCAGCCCCTAGCGTCGGGGCCATGACCGACACCAGCGCAAGCCCGGCACCGGCCGTCACCGTCCTCGGCACCGGCATCATGGGCGCCGCCATGGCCCGCAACCTCGCGCGCGCGGGCCTCCCCGTCACCGTCTGGAACCGCAGCCGGGCGAAGGCCGAGCCCCTCGCCGCCGACGGCGTGCGCATCGCGGACACCCCCGCCGACGCCGTCCGCACCGCCGACGTCGTCCTGACCATGCTGCGCGACGGCCCGGCCACCCTCGACGCGCTGCGCGCCGCCGCCCCCGCCCTGCGGCCCGGCACGGTCTGGGCCCAGTCGGGCACCGTCGGCCTGGAGGGCTTCGAAGGCCTCGCCGCCCTCGCCCGCGAGCACGGCCTCACCCTCGTCGACGCGCCCGTCCTCGGCACCAAGCAGCCCGCGGAGGAGGGGAAGCTGACCGTGCTGGCCGCCGGGCCGCAGGAGGCGCGGCAGGCCCTGGAGCCGGTCTTCGCCGCCGTCGGCAGCCGCACGATGTGGCTCGGCGACGACGCCGCGGGCGGCACGGCCACCCGGCTCAAGCTCGTCATCAACAGCTGGGTGCTGACCGTCACCCACGGCACGGCCGAAGCGCTCGCCCTCGCCAAGGGCCTCGGCGTCGACCCGGCCGGATTCCTGGACGCCGTCGCCGGCGGCCCCCTGGACATGGGCTACCTGCGCGCCAAGGCCGGCCTGATCCTCGGCGGAGACCTCACCCCCAGCTTCACCACCGCCACGGCGGAGAAGGACGCCCGGCTGATCGTCGCGGCGGGCGAGCGGGCGGGCGTACGGATGGACGTGGCGGCCGCGGGCGCCGAGCGGTTCCGGCGGGCCGCCGAGCAGGGGCACGCCCAGGAGGACATGGCGGCTTCCTACTACGCGTCCTTCGATGCGGTGTGAAGGTCCGATCAAGGGCTGGATAGGGTGATTCATCACCCCATCCGGCTTCCGAAGGACGACGCACGCATGACCATGCCCGGGTATCCCCACGGCCACCCCGGGGCGTACTACCCGCCCTACCCGCCCGCGCACCCCCGCAACGGCATGGGCACCGCGGCGATGATCGTCGGCATCTGCGGCGCGGTCATCGGGCTCGTCCCGTTCCTCTTCTTCCTCTCGGGCCCGCTCGCCCTGGTCGCCCTCGGCCTGGGCACCGTCGGCCTGGTCCTCGTCCGCAGGGGACAGGCCACGAACAAGGGCATGGCCCTGACCGGCACGATCCTGGGCGGGGTGGCCCTGCTCATGGCCGTCGGCGGCCTCCTGTTCACCCTCTTCCTCGTCGACAAGGCCGACGAGGAGAACGACGACCCGTACGAGGACCGCCCGCCGGCGGCCGCGGCGCCCGAGCCCTCGGCCTCGCCCTCCACGGCACCGAAGCCGCTGAAGTTCGGCGAGACGCACACGTACCAGGACGGCGTCGCCATCACCGTCGACAAGCCCGAGCCGTACGAACTGGACCGGATCGCCTTCGGGCACGAGGACGGGGACCTGGCGCTCCGGTTCAAGGTCACCGTCGCCAACGACGGCAAGGAGCCGATCGACCTCCTCGCCCACGTCCCGTACGTGCGCGACGCCACCGGCAAGAGGGCCTCGGAGATCTTCGACGGCCGCGGCGCGACGAAGCCCTTCACGGGCAAGCTGCTGCCCGGCAAGCGCGCGGAGACCACGTTCACGTACTCGGTCCGCCCGGACGGCGCGAAGGAGCTCCAGGTGGAGACCGGCGCGAACAACGACCGCCCGGACCGGATGTGGGTCGGGCCGGGCCGGTAGTCCGGCCCGGCCGGGTCGCGCGAGACCGTACGGCTACTTGTGGATCGTCACGCAGGCGACGTCGATGCCCTCGATCGAGCCGCACACCTTGTTGCCGTTGTTCATCTGCCGGTTGTAGTCGAACCGCCAGGACTGGCCCTTCTTGAGCCGGGGGCCCGTGTGCGTGGCGCCGTCCCAGTTGCTGGAGATCATTCCGCGGCCGACCGTGCTGCCCTTCTTGTTGGTCACCACCGCGTAGGAGACCGTCAGGCCCTTGCCGTTGACGTAGATGCAGGTCGTGCCGTGGCAGCCGGTCGCGCTGAGGATGCCGGCCCCGCCGCTGTCGGCGGCGGCGACGCCCGCCGGTGCCACGGCCATGGTGAGCCCGGCCACGCCTGCGGCCAGCGCGAGCCCGGCCTTCTGGACCTTGTTCATGGTTTCTCCCCGTCGAGTGCGGTGCACGCCCCGCGCCGGACGTTCGGCGAACGGGCGAGCGGTTTGACTCGGAACAGCCTTCCCGGCCCCGCGCGGCGGCCGCCATCCTTTCGGCTCCCGCTGAAAGGTCGCGCCGTCGCGCCGGGCAGGAGGTCGTCATGCTGCGCATCCACTGCACCCCTCAGGACCTGCTCAACGTCACCGTCGCGGATCACCCCGCGCCGCTCCTCGAACTCTGCCTGGCCTTCGCGGCACTGCAGCGCCACGACGTTCCGCCGGAGCAGGCCCGGTGGCGCAGACGCGCCCTGAGGGGCCTGCCGCGCGCCGCGCACCCGCTGTTCCGGCTGGTCACGCCGCAGGGCGTGGGCCCGCTCTTCCTGGACCCGCCCAGCGAGGGGTTCGAAGAGGGCCTGGAGTCGGTTCTGGCCACACCCCGCGCACGGGTGCGGGCCGAACTCCGGCGGGTGTGCGCCACGGGGCTGCCGGCCACCCCGTGGCTCCGCTCCGTCGCGGACCACGACCGCTCCGCGTGGCACGAACTCGAACTCGCCCTGCGCGCGGGCCACCGGCACGTCATCCGCCGGGACTGGACCAGGCTCGCGTCCGGCTTCCGCGCCGAGACCGCCTGGCGCGCCCGCGTCATCGCCCAGCAGGGACTCCAGGCCGCGATCACCTCGCTGGCCCCGGGCACCCGGTGGCGCGGGACCACCCTGGAAGCGGACCTCCCGCGGGACGCCGAGATCACCCTGCACGGGCAGGGCATCGTCCTGCTGCCGACCTTCTCCTGGACCCGCCACCTCCTGGCGGCCCCGCAGCCCGACGGCCGCGTCCTCCTCGTCTACCCGGCCGTCACCCCGCTGAGCCTCCACCCCCTCGGACCGGCCGGCGACCCCCTCGTCACCCTGCTGGGCAGCACACGGGCCCACATCCTGAGCCTCCTGGTCCACCGCCGCACGACGACGGACCTGGCACGGCAGCTCACGATGAGCCTCAGCACCGCCTCCACGCAGACCAAGGCCCTCCGGTACGCCGGGCTGGTCCACTCCCGGCGGGAGGGCAAGGCGGTGTGGCACTGCTGCACGCCACTCGGCCTCGACCTGCTCGTGCATGCCGCCCAGGAGCCGTCCTGACGCCGTCAGAGCAGGTGATCGGCCTTGCCGGCCTTGATGTCGCGGATCAGAGCGCGCAACGCTTCGCGGGAGTCGGTGACGTAGTGGTCCTCGGCGCCGGATACGGCTATGTAGGCGTTGCCTGCACTGTCCGTGCCTATGCGGAAGCAAGCGCTTCCCTCGCCGCAGTAAGGCTCTTCCCAGGTGATGTTGGTCATGGGGTGGCTCCTCATAGCTGCTTCGCAACGTCCCGGATGAACTCACGTGAGCTGCCCGGGTCCAGTGCGAGGCGCTCCATCCAGTCGAGGTGCGCGCGGTACTTGGACAACTGTGCCTCTCCGTAGAGGAATTCCGGGCCGTGCGTGCTGTCGATCTGTACGGACAGGACATCTACCACTCCCTCCGCTGGTGCGACGGAGCACTCCGCATCGTCAACTGGGACGCCCACCACGCCCACTCCGACGCCCACCAAGCCGCCCACTGCACAGCGCAGCGCAAGCGCACCCTGCTCCTCCTCGCCGCAGTCGTGCACGAATGCGACGGCACCTGGGGCATCAGCAAGAGCGGCCCCGCCACTGAGGGAACCCGGGTCTGGGCGAGCCCCCCCCCGGAGCTTGAACGCACCACGCGAACGGCCCGCCCCGGGAGATCCCGGGGCGGGCCGTACAGGCTGGAAGCCGGCGTCAGACCGAGCGCAGGGCCAGCACCACGTTGTGGCCGCCGAAGCCGAACGAGTTGTTGATCGCGGCGATCGTGCCCTCGGCGGGCAGGGCGCGCGGCACGTCGCGGACGATGTCCGCGTCGATGTCCTCGTCCAGGTCGTCGACGTTGATGGTCGGCGGGGCCGTACGGGTGTGGAGGGCGAGGACGGTCATGACCGTCTCGATGCCGCCCGCACCGCCCAGGAGGTGACCGGTCATCGACTTGGTCGCGGAGACCGCGACGTGGTCGAGGTCGTCGCCGAGGACCTTGCGCAGCGCCTTGATCTCGGCCGCGTCACCCTGCGGGGTGGACGTGGCGTGCGCGTTGAGGTGCACGACCTCGGACGGCTTGAGGTCGGTGTTGTCGAGCAGGCTCTGCAGGGCGGCGGCGATGCCGCGGCCGGTCGGCTCGGGCTGGGCGATGTGGTGGCTGTCCGCGGACAGGCCCTGGCCCAGGACCTCGCAGTAGACCCGCGCGCCGCGCCGGGCGGCGTGCTCGGCCGACTCCAGGATCACGACGCCGGCGCCCTCGCCGAGGACGAAGCCGTCACGGGCCTTGTCGTACGGGCGGGAGGCCTTCTCGGGCTCCTCGTTGTTCTTGGACATCGCCATCATGTTGGCGAAGGCGGTGATGGGCAGCGGGTGGATCGCCGCCTCGGTGCCGCCGGCGACGACCACGTCGGCACGGCCGGTGCGGATCATCTCGACGGCGTAGCCGATGGCCTCGGCGCCGGAGGCGCAGGCGCTGACCGGGGTGTGCACGCCCGCCTGGGCGTTCACCTCCAGGCCGACGTTGGCCGAGGGGCTGTTCGGCATGAGCATGGGCACGGTGTGCGGGGAGACGCGGCGGACGCCCTTCTCCTTGAGCACGTCGTACTGGTCGAGCAGGGTGGTCACGCCGCCGATGCCGGAGGCGATGACGGTGCCGAGGCGCTCGGGGGCGATGGAGGAGTCCTCGCCGGCCTTGGCGGTGTAGCCCGCGTCGGCCCACGCCTCGCGGGCCGCGATCAGCGCGAACTGCGCCGAGCGGTCCAGCTTGCGGGCGAGGGGGCGGGGCAGGACGTCTTCGGGGTCGACCGCGGCGGCGGCGGCGATCCGGACCGGAAGGTCGGCGTAGCGCTCACCTTCGAGGGGCCCCACGCCGGACCGGCCGGCGAGCAGAGCCTCCCAGGTCGTCGCGCTGTCGCCACCCAGCGGTGTGGTTGCGCCGATACCGGTGACGACCACGGTGCGATTGGTCGAGCTCACAGGAATTGTCTCCACGTGTAGAGGTGCTGGTGAACCGCCACCGCCGGGGTGGCGACGAACGCTCAGGTCAGTCCTGGTGCTTCAGGATGTAGTCCGCGGCGTCGCCGACGGTCTTGAGGTTCTTGACGTCCTCGTCCGGGATCTTGACGTCGAAGCGCTCCTCGGCGGCGACGACGACCTCGACCATGGACAGCGAGTCGACGTCCAGGTCGTCGGTGAAGGACTTGTCCAGCTTGACGTCCTCGACCGGGATGCCGGCGATCTCGTTGACGATCTCGGCGAGGCCCTTGAGGATCTCTTCCTGGGTGGCGGCCATGTGCGGCGCTCCTTCTATCTGTGCGGTGGAACTGCGTGGTAAGGAACTGCGGTGCGGCGAGCTCCGCGCAGTACGGCGGTGAGGCCGGGCTGCGACGATCTCGCCTAGGGGAGGGTAACGACCGTGGCGGCGTAGACGAGACCCGCCCCGAAACCGATGACGAGCGCGGTGTCCCCGCTCTTCGCGGCGCCGGTGGCCAGGAGCCGCTCCATGGCCAGCGGGATGGAGGCCGCGGACGTGTTGCCCGTGGTCTCCACGTCACGGGCGACCGTGACGCTCTCCGGCAGTTTGAGGGTCTTGACCATCGAGTCGATGATCCGCATGTTGGCCTGGTGCGGGATGAAGACGTCCAGGTCCTCCGCGCTGACCCCGGCGTCGTCCAGCGCCTGCTGGGCGACCTTCGCCATCTCGAAGACGGCCCAGCGGAACACCGCCTGGCCCTCCTGCGTGATGGCCGGGTAGCGGATCTCGTCCAGGGGCGTGCGGGCCTCCGGACCGTTTCCGCCGGGGACCGGGGTGGTGCGGTACTCGTCCCAGCCCCGGGTCTGCTTGATGGTGTGCGACTTGTCGCCCTCGGAGCCCCACACGGACGGGCCGATGGCCGGCTCGGCCGAGGGGCCGACGACCACGGCGCCCGCGCCGTCGCCGAACAGGAAGGCCGTCGCGCGGTCCTCCAGGTCGGTGAGGTCGGACAGCCGCTCGACGCCGATCACCAGGACGTACTCCGCGGAGCCCTCGACGACCAGGCCCTTGGCGAGCGTCAGCCCGTAGCCGAAGCCCGCGCAGCCGGCCGAGATGTCGAACGCGGCCGGCTTGCCCGCGCCGATCTTGTGCGCGATCTCGGTGGCGATCGCCGGGGTCTGGTGGAAGTGCGAGACCGTCGAGACGATCACGGCGCCGATCTGCTCCGGGGTGATGCCCGCGGCGGCGATGGCCTTGCCGGACGCCTCGACCGACATCGCGGAGACCGTCTCCTCCGGGCCGGCCCAGTGCCGGGTCGCGATGCCGGAGCGGGAGCGGATCCACTCGTCCGAGGAGTCGATGTACTTAAGGATCTCCTCGTTCGGCACCACCCGGGTGGGGCGGTAGCCGCCCACGCCGAGGATGCGCGCGTACGGGGCACCCTTGCTCGGCTTGATCTTCGCGGTCATGCTCTGAGGCTCCTTATTCGGCCGGGGAACCGGCGGGTGCGGCGTACTCGGCGATCAGCTCACGGGCCGCGTCGAGGTCGTCCGGCGACTTCAGGGCCAGGGTCTTCACGCCGGGCAGGGCGCGCTTGGCCAGGCCGGTGAGCGTACCGCCGGGGGCCACTTCGAGCAGGGCCGTCACGCCGAGCTCCTTGAACGTCTCCATGCACAGGTCCCAGCGCACCGGGTTGGCCACCTGGCCGACCAGCCGCCGCACGACCTCCGCGCCGGAGGCCACGACGGCGCCGTCCTTGTTCGAGACGTACCGGGTGTGCGGCTCGGCCGGGGACAGCTCCTGCACGGCGGCCTCCAGGGCCGACACGGCGGGGGCCATGTGGTGCGTGTGGAACGCGCCCGCGACCTTCAGCGCCACGACCTTGCGGGTGCCCTCGGGCTTGTCCTCGGCCAGCGCGGCGAGCTGCCCGGCGGTGCCGGCGGCCACGATCTGGCCCGCGCCGTTGACGTTCGCGGGGGTCAGGCCGAGCTTCTCCAGGTGCGGGACGACGACCTCGGGGTCGCCGCCGAGGAGGGCGGCCATGCCCGTCTCGGTGACCGCCGCGGCCTCGGCCATGGCCAGGCCGCGCTTGCGGACCAGCTCCATGGCCTCCTGCTCGGACAGGACGCCGGTCAGCGCCGACGCCGCCAGCTCGCCCACGCTGTGGCCCGCGGCCGCGCCCACCAGACGGGCGAAGTCGTCCGCCGTGGGGAACAGCTGCCGGGCCGAGACCAGCGCCGACGCCACGAGCAGCGGCTGGGCGACGGCGGTGTCGCGGATCTCGTCCGCGTCGGCGTTCGTGCCGTAGTGGACGAGGTCCAGGCCGATGGCGGCCGACCACTCACGAAGGCGGTCTTCGACACCGGGGAGGTCGAGCCAGGGGGTCAGGAAGCCGGGCGTCTGAGCGCCCTGGCCGGGAGCGACGAGTACGAGCACCCTCACACTCTCTCTCGTGGACGGCACCGGCCACCCGTGGGGATGGGGACCAAGAACCGTCAGGGGAATTGTTGACGTTCGACAAAAGGCTAAAGGGCCGTCTCCGTGTCGGCCAGACGCCCCAGGATGAGCGCGATTCGCAGCGTGAACGCCGAGCGGACATCGGAGGGTGACCAGCCGGTGACGTCCGTCACACGTCGGAGGCGGTATCTCACGGTGTTGGGGTGGACGAACAGCATCCGTGCCGCCCCTTCCAAGCTACTCGCCTGTTCCAGGTAGACACTCAGCGTTTCCAGCAGCGCCGAGCCCGCTTCCTGTAGCGGTCTGTAGATCTCCTCCACCAGCTGATCACGGGCTGTGGTGTCACCCGCCATCGCGCGCTCCGGCAGGAGATCGTCCGCAAGGACCGGACGGGGGGCGTCCGGCCAGGCCGCGCAGGCCTTCAGACCGGCCGTGGCCGCCGCTGCCGAGCGCGTCGCCGACAGCAGGTCCGGCACCACCGGGCCGGCCACCACCGGGCCCGCCGCGAACGGCCCGATCAGCGCCTTGGCCGTCTGCAGCGGCTGGTCGGAGCCGCCCGAGATCACCACCAGCCGGTCGCCGAGCACCCCCGTCAGCACCTGCACCTTCGCGTGCCGCGCCGCCCGCCGGATCGCCTCCACCGTCAGCTCGCTGTCCCCGTTCGGGGCGGTGCCCAGCACCACGCTGACGTTCGCCGGGGCGCTCCAGCCCAGGGCCGCGGCCCGGGACAGGGCGCCCTCGTCGGCCTCGCCCGACAGCACCGCGTTGACCACCAGCGACTCCAGCCGGGCGTCCCACGCGCCGCGCGCCTCGGCGGCCTGCGCGTAGACCTGCGCGGTCGCGAACGCGATCTCGCGGGCGTAGACCAGCAGGGCCTCCCGCAGAATGCCCTCGTCGCCGGGCGCCGCCACGTCGTCGATCGCCGACTCCATGACCTCGATGGTCGTGCGGACCATCTCCACCGTCTGGCGCAGGGTGATCGCCCGCGTCAGCTCGCGCGGGGCCGTGCCGAACACGTCCGTGCTGATGGCCTGCGGAGTCTCCGGATGCCGGAACCACTCCGTGAAGGCCGCGATGCCGGCCTGGGCGACCAGGCCGATCCAGGAGCGGTTCTCCGGGGGCATCGCCCGGTACCACGGCAGCTGGGCGTCCATCCTGGCGATGGCGGCTGCGGCCAGCGTGCCGGAGGACTTTTCCAGGCGGCGGAGGGTGGCGCTGTGCGGATGCGGGGTGTTAGCGGCGGGTTCAGGCACGGGGACAAGCCTGCCTTATTCGGGTCCGGTGCGGGGTCGCCGGGCTACCGTAGCCCGATGACGCACGTACAGCGGTCCGTCCAGCGAGCCGGTGAACGCTTCCTCGGCGGGGACCCGGACGCCGGCATCGAGACCCGGCACGCCTTCTCCTTCTCCGGCTTCTACGACCCCGACAACGTGCGCTTCGGGCCGCTCGCGGCCTGCAACGAGGAGCGGCTCGCGCCCGGGGCGGGATTCGCGGAGCACCCCCACCGCGACGTCGAGATCGTCACGTGGGTGATCGAGGGGGAGCTCACCCACGAGGACTCCACGGGGCACGTCGTGGTCGTGCGGCCCGGTGACGTGCAGCGGCTCAGCGCGGGGTCCGGCGTCCGGCACTCCGAGCGCAACGAGGGCGCGGAGCCGCTCCGCTTCCTGCAGATGTGGCTGACGCCGTCGGAGTACGGGGACGAGCCCTCGTACGAGGTGGTGCGGGGCGTCGGCGACGACGTGTCGTACGCGTTGCCGGGCGTGGAGGCGGTGCTGCACGTGCGGCGGCTCGCGGCCGGAGAGCGGGGTTCCCTGCCGGGGGCGCCGTGGGTGTACGTGCACGTGGTACGCGGTGATGTCCGGGTGGACGGCGATGTCCTGCGCCCGGGGGACGCCGCGCGGCTGCTGGACGCCTCCGGCGTCGAGGTCGAGGCGCTCGGCCACGCCGTGGAGCTGCTGGCCTGGGAGATGCACGCCGAGCCGCACTTCGGCTGAGCTCCCGGGGCTCCGCCCCGGACCCCGGCCCTCAAACGCCGGACGGGCTGTGGGGGTGTGAGCCCGGACGCGCTAATCGGTGGTGAGCTCCGCCAGGACCGCGTCCGTGAGCGCCGGCCACACCTCGATCGCCCACGGCCCGAACGCCCGGTCCGTCAGGGCGACGCACGCCGCGCCCGCGGCGGGGTCCACCCACAGGAACGTGCCCGACTGCCCGAAGTGCCCGTACGTGCGGGGCGAGGACGACGCGCCCGTCCAGTGTGGGGACTTGCCGTCGCGGATCTCGAAGCCGAGGCCCCAGTCGTTGGGCCGCTGGTGCCCGTAGCCCGGGAGGACGCCCGTCAGGCCGGGGAAGGCCACCGACGTGGCCTCCGCCACGGTCTCCGGCGAGAGCAGCCGCGGCGCCTGCAGCTCCGCGGCGAACCGCACCAGGTCGGAGACGGTCGAGACGCCGTCCTTGGCGGGCGAGCCCGGAAGGTCCGTCGCCGTCATCCCGAGCGGCTCCAGCACCGCCTCCCGCAGGTAGTCCGCGAAGGGGATGTCCGTGGCCTTGGCGACGTGGTCGCCGAGGGCCTCGAAGCCGGCGTTGGAGTAGAGCCGCCGCGTGCCCGGTTCGGCCATCGCCCGGTGCTCGTCGAAGGCCAGCCCGGAGGTGTGGGCGAGGAGGTGGCGGACCGTCGACCCCGCGGGCCCGGCCGGCTCGTCCAGCTCGACCGCGCCCTCCTCGACGGCGACGAGCACGGCGTAGGCGGCGAGCGGTTTGGTGACGGAGGCCAGCGGGAAGCGATGCCCGGCCGGCCCGTGCGTGCCCACCGTCGTGCCGTCGGCCCGTACGACCGCCGCCGCAGCGGTGTCCACCGGCCAGTTCTCGATCATCCGCAGGCTCTCCATGGATCCGAGCCTATCCCGGGGCCGGTGCCGGCCCGCCCCGGCCAAGATTCCCCCAAGTCTTCGCTTGCCTGGAGTGCGCTCCAGCTCTCTAGCGTTGGGGTGATCGCAAGGGCAACGACTGCGAACGCCCGCGAACAGGGGGAAGGCTCCATGACCGTCTTGGACAGTGCGCCCGTAGGGACGACGACACCGCCGGACATCGTGTGCACCGTGCTCGAACAGCAGCGGCACGGCCGCCCGGTGGGGCGCGACCGGTACACGATCAGCGAAGTGGCGGGCTGCACGGGCCTGTCGGTCCACACGCTGCGCTGGTACGAGCGGATCGGGCTGATGCCGCACGTGGACCGCTCGCACACCGGCCAGCGCCGCTACACCGACCGGGACCTGGACTGGCTGGACCTGGTGGGACGGCTCCGGCTGACCGGCATGCCGGTGGCGGACATGGTCCGCTACGCGCGGCTCGTCCGCGAGGGCGAACACACCATGGCGGAGCGGGAAGAGCTGCTGACCGCGCACCGCGAGGACGTCCGGAAACGCATCGCGGAGCTGCGGAGCACCCTCGAAGTGCTCGACTACAAGATCGACGTCTATGCCGACGCCCGGCGCCGGGCCGAGGCCGCCGAAGGGGCCCTGAAGCACTGATGAGCAACAGCAACGACAAGATAGCCACCGCCACGCTCGGCACCGGCGGCCCCGAGGTGGGCGTGCAGGGGCTCGGCTGCATGGGCATGAGCTTCGCCTACGGCCCGACCACCGACGAGGGGGAGGCGAGAGCGACGCTGGAGCGGGCGCTCGAACTGGGCGTCACCCTCTTCGACACGGCCGACGTCTACGGCGCCGGCGAGAACGAGAAGTTCATCGCGCCCTTCGTCCGGGCCCACCGCGACCAGGTCGTCCTGGCCACCAAGTTCGCCCTTTCGATCGACCCGGAGAACCCGCAGGTCCGGACGATCCGCAACGACCGCCCGTACATCCGCCGGGCCGTCGAGGCCAGCCTGCGGCGGCTCGGCGTCGACGAGATCGACCTCTACTACATGCACCGGCGCGACGTGAACGTCCCCATCGAGGAGACGGTCGGCGCCATGGCCGAGCTCGTGGCCGAGGGCAAGGTCAAGCACCTGGGCCTCAGCGAGGTCACCGGCGGCGAGCTGCGCGCCGCGCAGGCCGTGCACCCCATCGCCGCCGTGCAGTCGGAGTGGTCGCTGTTCAGCCGCGACATCGAGACCCACGTGGTGCCGGCGGCGCGGGAGCTGGGCGTCGCCCTCGTGCCCTACTCCCCGCTCGGCCGGGGCTTCCTGACCGGCTCCTTCGTGCAGGCCGAGGAGCTGTCGGGCGACGACTTCCGCCGCACCATGCCGCGCTTCACGGGCGGCAACGCGGCGGCGAACGCGGCGCTGCTGGAGCCGGTCCGGGAGATCGCGCGGGAGCGCGGCGCCTCCCTGGGCCAGGTGGCCCTGGCCTGGCTGCAGCAGCAGGCGCAGGCGCACGGCCTGACGGTCGTTCCGATCCCGGGCACGCGCCGCCGCTCCCGCCTGGAGGAGAACGCGGGCGCGACCCGCATCACCCTCACGGCGGACGAGCTCGCGGCCCTGGAGCCGATCGCGGACAAGGTCGCGGGCGGCCGCTACGCCGACATGTCGTTCACCTCGGCCGGCCGCGAGTAGCGCGCGCCGCGGGCCCGGGGCCGGGGCGGGCGGTGACGTCCTGTCACCGCCCGCCCGGGGCCACCAGCCCCGACTCGTAGGCGAAGATCACCGCCTGGGCGCGGTCGCGCAGGTCCAGCTTGGCCAGGACCCTGCCGATGTGCGTCTTGACGGTCTGCTCGGCCAGCACCAGGGTGGCCGCGATCTCCTGGTTGGACAGCCCGCGGGCGATGAGCTCCAGGACCTCGGTCTCGCGCGGGGTGAGCCCGTTCAGCCGCAGCGCCGGGCCGCCCTTGCGCGGCGCCGGGCGCTGCTTGGCGAAGTCCGCGATCAGACGGCGCGTCACGGACGGGGCCAGCAGGGCCTCCCCGGCGGCCACGACCCGCACGGCCGAGATCAGGTCCGCGGGCGGCGCGTCCTTCAGCAGGAAGCCGGACGCGCCCGCGCGCAGCGCCTCGTAGACGTAGTCGTCGACGTCGAAGGTCGTCAGCATCAGGACCTTCGGACGGTGCGTCACGCCGGGCGGCGGGGAGAGGAGCCGCCGCGCCGCCTCCAGCCCGTCCATCTCCGGCATCCGGACGTCCATCAGCACGACGTCCGGGTGGGTGCGGCGGCTGACGTCCACGCCCTGTTTCCCGTCCGCCGCGTCGCCGACGACGTCGATGTCGGGCTGGGCGGCCAGCAGCGCGGCGAAGCCCGCCCGCACCATGGCCTGGTCGTCGACGATGATCACCTTGATGGTCATGGCGAAACGGGGTCCTGTTCCTCTTCGTCCGGTGCTGTCGTGAACGGGAGCCGGGCTGCGACGCGGAAGCCGCCGTCCGGCAGCGGGCCGGTGTCGAGCGTGCCGCCGACCAGCCGGACCCGCTCCCGCATGCCGACCAGGCCGTGGCCCGTGCCGCCGGTCTCCACCGGCCGGGCGTCCCGGTCGGCCGCGGCGGCGTTGACGACCAGCACCATAAGGCTCGTGCCCGCGTCGCCGGCCGACACCGAAACCCGCGTGGCCGCGCCCGGCGCGTGCCGGACCACATTGGCCAGGGCCTCCTGCACGATCCGGTACGCGGAGAGGTCCACGGTCTGCGGCACCGCCTCCGGCAGCGGATCCGGCATGGCCAGCTCCACCGGCAGCCCGGACCGCACGGTCCCCTCGACCAGCTGCGGGATCCGGGCCACGCCCGGCTGCGGCGCCCGCTCGCCGCCGGCGCCCGCGCCGGAGGCGTCCTCGCTGCGCAGCACCCCCAGCAGCCGCCGCATCTCGGTCAGCGACTCCCGCGCCGTCGCGGCGATCGTCCCGAACTCCTCGCGCGCCTCCTTTGGCAGGCCCGCGAGCCGGTACGGGGCGCTGTCCGCCTGCACGGTGATCACCGACATGTGGTGGGCGACGACGTCGTGCAGCTCGCGGGCGATGCGCGTGCGCTCCTCCAGCAGGGTGCGCCGGGCCCGCTCGGCCTCGCTGATCGTCTCCTGCTCGGCGAGCGCGCGCCGCGCGTCCCCGCGCTCGCGCAGCGCCCCGGCGAGCAGCATCAGCATGCCGCCGACCACGAACAGTGTGATCCAGACGTTGGTGGAGCTGCGCTCGGGCGACACGCCCCGCAGGACCGCGCCCGCGACGCCGGTGGCCAGCCAGACGGCGACGAGCGTCGGGCGCCGCTCCCGCATGCCGACCGCGAGCAGCAACAGCAGCAGGCCGATGGTGGTCGGGGGCGGCCACGGCCAGGTCCAGTCGTGGTTCACCGGCTCGGACAGCAGGACCACCGCCGTGGCGACACTCGCCGCGAAGGCGATCGCCCAGGCGAGGAGGGGCCTGCGGACGGCGACGAGCAGCGGCACGGCCTGGGCGACGGCGAGGGACAGCGCGAGGCCGAAGCCCAGGCCGTACTCGTTCGCCAGCACGGTGCCGGTCAGCGGCAGCAGCAGGGCGGTGAACAGGCCGGCGACCACGTAGGGCAGCTTCCGCACCCAGCGGCGGCGCGACCGGCCGCCCAGCGGCACGGGCGGCCCGGCGGGCGTGCAGACGTCGATCAGGTAGGCGCGCGCCAGGGCGAGGGGGGCGGGGAGTGACTGGGGCATGACCCCTTCACCCTAGGCCGCGGCCCGTGCGCGGGCGTCACACCCTGGTGGGGGCTTGCGGGTCATACCGGGGTAGCACTGGTAGCAGGGCACCGTGGCGGGGCCCGGTCACAGCTCGGCCAGGAGCTGGGCCTTCTTCGCGCTGAACTCGTCGTCGGTCAGGAGCCCCGCGTCGTGCAGCGCGCCCAGGTGGCGGATGCGGTCGGCGATGCCGCCCGGGTCCGGGCGGGCGGCCGGCACGCGCGCGGCCGGCGCGCTGGGGGCCGCGGCGCGGACCGCTTCGAGGACGGCCGCGCCGAAGGGCAGCGACTCGTGCAGCAGGCCGTAGCCCATGCCGAAGACGACGGCCGCCGGATCCTGGTCGGCCTGGCCGGGCCGCTCGTCCTCGCCGCCGCGCGGCACGAGCCGCAGATAGCCGCCGGCGATCTCGGGGGAGCGCCACTCGACGCCCGAGAGGTCCTCGACGGCGAACCGCTGGTCGCCGGCCTTCCACTTGGCGGACGAGGCTCCCGTCCAGAACCAGCGGAAGGCCACGGACCGGCCGTCGAAGGAGGCCTTGCCGTCGTAGGCCTTGAAGGACGGCGGGGGAGCGGGCGCCGCGACCAGCGGGCGCAGGGCGGGATCGGCCGCGTCCGGGCCGAGGGCGGCCCGTATCTCGTCGGCGTAGTACTCGGCGAGGGCGTCGCGCTGCTCGGGCAGCACCAGCCGGTACGGGTCGGTGCTCTCCTTGAGCTGGCCGTCGGCGACGTCCATCAGCGGATCGGCGCCCGGTCTCGGCACCGCGCGCAGCACCACCGTCCCGCGCTTTCCCGGGGCCAGTTCGACGGCCGCGAGCGCCTCGTAGGGGATGCGTCGCTCACCGAGCGCCTGGAGCAGCTTCGGCGTGCGGATCCCCCGTTCGAAGCGGATGAGCACGGAGTCGGTGTCGAACTCCCAGACGGTGTGGAAACCCGTCAGCACATCACCCATGCCCGTCATCGTATGCGGCGCCCGCCCGCGCGTCCCCCCGCGGGGAGCGTCCCGGCTACGCGCGTTGCCCTGCGCACGGCTGAGCTCGGCTCGGCACCGCCGGGTCGCGCCGTTGCGGCGCCGTGCCGTTGCGGCGGAAGGATTTCGCCTGCACAGCGGAAAACGTGTCCGCCGCCACGGCGCCGAGCCCCCACGGTGAGGGTCCGGCGGCAAGCGGAGCCACCGGAGCCGAGACGTATGGCTACGCGCCTTCGGCGCAGGCGGAGTCCGCCTCGGCGCAGCTGACGGATCCCGGCGCGCCGACGCCGATGCCCGCGAAGTTGGCGAGGCTCGTCGTGCCGGGCTCGAAGTAGCCGGCGTGGCCCTCCGCGCCGCGGGCGGAGAGCACGCGCGCCCCGAAGCCCTGCGAGACGGGGTCGGCGCCGTGGCCGAGGCCGCCGAGCTCCAGGTGGGGCACGCCCTGGATCCAGTCGTCCGGGTCGCGCATGGCCCATATCCGGGCGCTGGTCCGCAGCTCGGAGACGTGGTCGGCGCGCAGCCCGGGGCTGCCGGCGACGGCGACGTCGGTGACGCGCGGGGACAGCTCGCGGGCGGCGACGCCGCACACCACCGAGCCGTAGCTGTGGCAGACGAGGGCGACCCGGGAGTCGCCGGGCAGCGCGCGGACCGCGGCGCGCAGCCGCAGCGCGCCCTCGGCGGCGAGCTTGCCGGTGGCGGCGTCCATGCCGACGCCGGCGGGCGAGGTGTAGTCGGCCCAGGCGATGACGGCGGTACGGGTGCCGGGGGCGGCCTTGCGCTCGGCGGCGTAGAGGGAGCGGGCCATGCCGACGGGGGCGCTGTAGGCGCGCTGGGACTTCTCGAAGGTGAGGAGGTTGGTGTCGACGCCGGGGACGACGACGGAGACCCGCTGGGCCCGGTCGAGGTCGCCGATGACCTCCGCGACCCGGCCGTCGCCGGTGGGGTCGAAGGCGAGGATCTGCCGCCCGTCCTGCTGCAGGGACTCGAAGCGGTGCATCCGCCGCAGCGCCTCCTGGCGGCCGACGGGACTCAGGCCGCTCTCGCGGCTGCGGCGCTTCTCGACGACGCGGGCCTGGTCGAGGGCGGCGCGGTTGGCGCGGTAGCGCAGGGTGGGCGGGGCGCCGTTGAGGTTGCCGACGACGAGGGGGTACTCGTCGGCGAGCTGGGTGCGCTGGGGGCCGGTGAGGGTGGCGAAGAAGCGGGCCACGGTGTCGGAGGCCGTCCCGGGGGCCGGCAGCGGGCGGCCCGCTATGGAGCCGTGCAGCCAGGCGCTGAGCGAGACCGTACGGGCGTCCCCGGCCGCCTTGTGGCTTCTGACGGCGGTCCAGCCGGTCGTGCCGAGCATCACGAAGACCACGGCCAGGGCGAGCAGCGCACGCCACACGGTGGCCGTGGTCGTCCACGGTACGGAGGAGGGGGAGCCGAGCTCCGGGAAGGAAGTCACCGCGAAACACCCTAGGAGAAACCCGGCGGTGACTGCGGAGTCCGTGAGCTATCTCACGTTTGAGTGGAGGCAATTGGGCACAAGCGTGGTTTTCTCGATCAAGCGCGCCAGTTTTCCGCCAATGCCGGACCCAGCTGGTCCAGATAGGCGACGGTGAGCTCCCGGAGATCGTCCAGGCCGCCCTCCCCGCGCTCGCCCCAGGCCCGCGTCGTGACGCGCATCACCCCGCCGAACGCGGCCACCAGGACGTGCGGCCGGGGGTCGGCCTGCGGATCCAGCCCCTCGCGCCGGGCGATCTCCACGGCCAGCCGCTCCTCCACCGCCGAGAGCGTGCGCAGCCGCGCCGCCAGCAGCTGGGGCGTCGACTCGATCAGCTGGTACGTGCCCATGTGCACCTCCAGCGGCACGACCGCCTCGATGACGGCGCGCGCGCCGTCCCACGTGTCGAGGACGGCCCCGCGCAGGGCGGCCAGCGGGGCCTCGGCGGCGGGCCGGGAGCGCAGCGTGGCGAGGAAGAGGGCGTCGACGGCGGTCTGCATCGCCAGCGCGACCTCCTCCTTGTTCGCGAAGTAGCGGAAGAAGGTGCGCTGGGAGACCTCCGCGGACTCGGCGATCTCGTCGACGGTGGTGCGCTCGTAGCCCTTGCGGGCGAACAGCTCCAGGGCGGACCGGATCAGGGTGTCCCGCGTGCGCCGCTTCTTCCGCTCGCGCAGCCCGGACGGCGCCGCCGGGCGGGCCGCCGCACCCTCGATCGCGTGCATGGATCGTCTCTCCTCCGCCACGTTTGTGCTGCTCAGGATAGCCATCCCCGAATATGGCAGACACCAGCGCATGCGGTCGGCAGCCAATTGGCAGGCACTGACATAATTCTCGGCATGACGTCTCAGACCGCTGTCGCCGAGGCGCAGCCGGAGCTCGGTTCCCCCAAGGGGTTCCGCGGCCACCCCTGGCTGACCCTCGTTACCGTGGCGATAGGCGTGATGATGGTCGCGCTCGACGGCACGATCGTCGCCGTCGCGAATCCCGTCATCCGGGATGACCTCCACGCCTCGCTCGCCGATGTCCAGTGGATAACCAACAGCTACCTCCTCGCCCTCGCGGTCGCGCTCATCACCGCGGGCAAGCTGGGTGACCGGTTCGGCCACCGGCTGACCTTCCTCATAGGTACCACCGGCTTCGCCGTCGCCTCCGGAGCCATCGCGCTCTCCGGCAGCGTGTCGGCCGTCGTCGTCTTCCGGGTCCTCCAGGGCCTCTGCGGCGCGCTGCTGATGCCGGCCGCGCTCGGCCTGCTGCGCGCCACCTTCCCGGCCGGCAAGCTCAACATGGCCGTCGGCATCTGGGGCATGGTGATCGGCGCCTCCACCGCCGGCGGCCCCATCCTCGGCGGCGTCCTCGTCGAACACGTCAACTGGCAGTCGGTGTTCTTCATCAACGTGCCGGTCGGTGTCGTCGCCCTCGTCCTCGGCCTCACCATCCTCAAGGACCACCGGGCCGCCCACGCCCCGCGCTCCTTCGACCTCCCCGGCATCGGCCTGCTCTCGGCCGGGATGTTCTGCCTGGTCTGGGCGCTGATCAAAGCGCGCGACTGGGGCTGGGGGGACGCGAAGACCCTGCTGTTCCTGGCGGGCGCGGCCCTCGCCCTGCTCCTCTTCGCCTTCTGGGAGACCAGGGCCCGCGAACCGCTGCTGCCGCTGCGGCTCTTCCGCTCCGTACCGCTGACCGCCGGCACCGTCCTGATGCTGCTGATGGCGTTCGCCTTCATCGGCGGCCTGTTCTTCGTCACCTTCTACCTGCAGAACGTGCACGGCATGAGCCCCGTCGACTCGGGCCTGCACCTGCTGCCGCTCACCGGCATGATGATCGTCGGCTCGCCCGCCGCGGGCGCGCTCATCACCCGCGTGGGCCCGCGGATCCCGCTGGTCGCGGGCATGCTGCTGACCACCGTCGCCTGCTTCGGCATGGCCCGCCTCGAAGCCGGCTCCGGCACGGGCGTGATGTCGGTCTGGTTCGCCCTCTTCGGCCTCGGCCTCGCCCCGGTCATGGTCGGCGCCACCGAAGTCATCGTCGGCAACGCCCCGCTGGAGCACGCCGGCGTCGCGGGCGGTCTGCAGCAGGCCGCCATGCAGGTGGGCGGTTCGCTCGGGACGGCCGTCCTCGGCGCCGTCATGGCCGCCCGCGTCGACGACACCCTCCCCGGCAGGTGGGCGGAGGCGGGGCTGCCCGCCGGCACGCCGCAGCAGGCGGCCGGGGCGGCCGACGCCGTCGCCGTCGGCGTCGCACCGGTGCCGCCGGGCGCGCCGCCGGAGCTGGCGGGGAAGATCACGGACATCGCGCATGACACTTTCGTGTCAGGGATGAACCTGTCGTTCACCGTCGCGGGCGTCGTCGCGGCCTGCGCCGCCCTGGTCGCGCTGTTCACCAAGCGCGGAGCGAACCCCGAGGCGGCGGCCGGCGCGGCCCACCTCTGACCCGGACGCACGCCTTCCCCTATCAGGGCCCCGCACCGCGGGGCCCTCTTGGCAGCGTCCGCCACTCCCGTCAGGATGCGGTGTGCGACAACACCGACACAGGGAGTGATGCTCATGCGTACGATCCGCACCGTCGCCGCCGCCGTCACCGCGTCCGCCGCGCTGGCCCTGCTCTGCGCGCCCACGGCGGGCGCGGCGGCCGCGACGGGCAGGGAGCGGCTCGGCCCCTGCGCCGCCGGGCAACTGTGCCTGTGGACGAAGACCGGCTTCCGCGGGACGCGCAGCACGAGCGAGCTCGCGGACATCGGCATCGAGGACTGCGTGACCTTACCGGCCGGCGGCAGCGCGACGTCCCTCGCCAACCGCACGGGGCGCCCTGTCACTACGTATCAGAGCGCTACGTGCGCGGAGACGGGTGAGTTCTCGACGTACCCGTCGGGGACGTGGGTCCCGGAGAGTCCGTACGTGGTCCGGGCGTACAAGGTCTGGGAGCACTAGCTCACCGAAAACTGCCGCCGCCCCCGGCCAGCAGAGCTGGCCGGGGGCGGCGGCAGTAGGGGTGAGGCGGAGCGACTACGCGTCGCCGCCGGCCGCGCCCGGGTCGGCCGCCGTGACGTCCAGCAGCTGGTAGCGGTCCACCGCCTGCTTCAGCAGCGAGCGGTCGACCTTGCCCTGCTTGGCGAGCTCGGTGAGCACGGCCAGGACGATCGACTGGGCGTCGATGTGGAAGAAGCGACGGGCAGCGCCACGCGTGTCGGCGAAGCCGAAGCCGTCCGCACCCAGCGACTGGTACGCACCCGGCACCCAGCGCGAGATCTGGTCCGGCACGGCACGCATCCAGTCGGAGACGGCCACGAACGGACCCTCGGCGCCCTGGAGCTTCTGCGTCACGTACGGGACGCGGAGCTCCTCCTCCGGGTGGAGCAGGTTGTGCTCCTCGACCTCGATGGCGTCCTTGCGGAGCTCGTTCCAGGAGGTGGCCGACCAGACGTCCGCCTTGACGTCCCACTCCTCGGCGAGGATCTTCTGGGCCTCGATCGCCCACGGCACCGCCACGCCCGAGGCGAGGATCTGGGCCGGGATCGCGCCCTTCTCGCCCTGCGAGAAGCGGTACAGACCCTTGAGGATGCCCTCGGCGTCCACGTCCGCCGGCTCGGCCGGGTGCTGGATCGGCTCGTTGTAGACGGTCAGGTAGTAGAAGACGTCCTCGGCGTTCTCGCCGTACATCCGGCGCAGACCGTCCTTGACGATGTGCGCCATCTCGAAGCCGAACGCGGGGTCGTACGAGACGACGCCCGGGTTGGTGGACGCCAGCAGCTGCGAGTGGCCGTCGGCGTGCTGCAGGCCCTCACCCGTCAGGGTGGTGCGGCCCGCGGTGGCGCCGAGCACGAAGCCGCGCGACAGCTGGTCGGCCATCTGCCAGAACTGGTCACCCGTGCGCTGGAAGCCGAACATCGAGTAGAAGACGTAGACCGGGATCAGCGGCTCGCCGTGCGTCGCGTAGGCGGAGCCCGCCGCGATCAGCGAGGCCGTGCAGCCCGCCTCGGAGATGCCGTCGTGCAGCATCTGGCCGGTCGGCGACTCCTTGTACGCGAGGAGCAGCTCGCGGTCCACGGACTCGTACTGCTGGCCGAGCGGGTTGTAGATCTTGGCCGACGGGAAGAACGCGTCCATGCCGAAGGTGCGGTACTCGTCGGGGGCGATCAGCACGAAGCGCTTGCCGATCTCCTTGTCCCGCATGAGGTCCTTCAGGATGCGGACGAACGCCATGGTGGTGGCGATCGACTGCTGGCCCGAGCCCTTCTTGGCGCCCGCGTAGACCTTGTCGTCCGGGAGGGCCAGCGGCTTCGACCGGTCGACGCGGCTCGGCACGTAGCCGCCGAGCGCGTTGCGGCGGTCGTGCATGTACTGGATCTCCTCCGAGTCGCGACCCGGGTGGTAGTACGGCGGCAGGCCGGACTCCAGCTCCTTGTCGGCGATCGGGATGTGGAGGCGGTCGCGGAAGCGCTTGAGGTCCTCGACCGTGAGCTTCTTCATCTGGTGGGTCGCGTTGCGGCCCTCGAAGTTCGGACCCAGGGTCCAGCCCTTGACGGTCTGCGCGAGGATCACGGTCGGCTGGCCCTTGTGGGCCTTGGCCGCCGCGTACGCCGCGTAGATCTTCTTGTGGTCGTGACCGCCGCGGCCCAGGTGCAGGATCTGGTCGTCGGTCATGTTCTCGACCATCTTGCGGAGACGGTGGTCGTCGCCGAAGAAGTGGTCGCGGATGTACGCACCGGTCTCGGTGGCGTACGTCTGGAACTGGCCGTCCGGGGTGCTGTTGAGTTTGTTGACCAGGATGCCGTCGCGGTCCTGGGCCAGCAGCGGGTCCCAGGAGCGGTCCCAGACCAGCTTGATCACGTTCCAGCCGGCGCCGCGGAACTGCGACTCCAGCTCCTGCATGACCTTGCCGTTGCCGCGGACCGGGCCGTCGAGGCGCTGCAGGTTGCAGTTGACGACGAAGGTCAGGTTGTCCAGGCCCTCACGGGCGGCGATGGACAGCTGGCCGAGCGACTCCGGCTCGTCCATCTCGCCGTCGCCGAGGAACGCCCACACGTGCGACTTGGAGGTGTCGGCGATGCCGCGCGCCTCCATGTAGCGGTTCATGCGGGCCTGGTAGATCGCGCCGAGGGGGCCGAGGCCCATCGAGACGGTCGGGAACTCCCAGAAGTCCGGCATGAGGCGCGGGTGCGGGTAGCTGGACAGGCCGTAGGGGGCCTTGGACTTCTCCTGGCGGAACGAGTCCAGGTTCTGCTCGGAGAGCCGGTCCAGCAGGAACGCGCGGGCGTAGATGCCCGGGGAGGCGTGGCCCTGGAAGAAGATCTGGTCGCCGCCGTCGCCCTCGTCCTTGCCGCGGAAGAAGTGGTTGAAGCCCACGTCGTACAGCGAGGCGGAGGAGGCGAAGGTGGCGATGTGGCCGCCGACGCCGATGCCCGGGCGCTGCGCCCGGGAAACCATCACGGCCGCGTTCCAGCGGGTCGCGTTGAGGATCTTGCGCTCGATCTCCTCGTTGCCGGGGAAGAACGGCTCGTCCTTGGTCGCGATGGTGTTGACGTAGTCCGTGCTGCGCATCTCGGGCACGGCGACGCGCTTCTCGCGAGCCCGCTCGATCAGGCGAAGCATGAGGTAGCGGGCACGTTCCCGGCCTCGCTCGTCGACGGCTGCGTCGAGCGAGTCGAGCCACTCCTGGGTCTCTTCGGGATCGAAGTCCGGGACCTGGCTGGGAAGGCCGCCAATGATGATCGGGTTGCGATCGGATCCGGAAGCCACGCTGTTCCTTCGCTGTCGGTCGTGGTCGTGCTCTGCACGCGGTGTTGCTGCGCACGCGGTCAAATATGGGGCTGCTTATCTGGCGCCGGCTCCCATCGTGGACCGCGGCGGCGGAAACGTCATCTCTACTGGGCGGTAACCACCACGGGTGAGACGAAGCAGCGTTTGTTGGTCGCCCGGGGCGGCCAAATCGCAACCTTACGCCCCCAAAGGGGGTTCCCCGTGTACGGCTGTTCGGGGTCGCTCCGTGGAATCACATGGAGTAACTTCGCAAAAGGGGCAAAGTTCTGTGTGGTGAATCACTCGCCCCTCCAGCCCCAGGGTTGGAGTTGCCACAGGACGTCCGCGTCCGTCAACGTTTCGGCGGTCTCGATGGCCGGGTACTTGCGCGATCCGTCCGTCACGTGTGGACTACGCCCATCGTTTCGCGTACGCGCGAGCCGAATGCAACGTCTCGAAGGATGACAGGAGGAAATCCGTGAGCGCGACCGCGGACCACGCGGAGGAGCGGACCAATCCGGCCGGAAGGCTGGGTTTCGAGCCCGGACAGGTGGTCCAGGAGATCGGCTACGACGACGACGTCGATCATGATCTCCGTGAAGGTATTGAGTCCCTCATCGGCCAGGACCTCGTCGACGAGGATTATGACGACGTGGCCGACGTCGTCCTGCTGTGGTTCCGGGATGAGGACGGAGACCTCACGGACGCGCTGGTGGACGCCATCGGCCTGCTTGAGGACGGCGGCAACATCTGGCTGCTGACGCCCAAGACGGGCCGCGACGGCTACATCGAGCCGAGCGACATCCAGGACGCCTCGCAGACCGCCGGTCTCTCCCAGACCAAGAGCATCAGCGTGGCCAAGGACTGGAGCGGCACCCGCCTGGCCGCCCCCAAGCGCTAGCCCCCGGGCAGGCGCACCGACACCCGCACCGAGCCCCCCGGCAGCCCGCTGCCCGGGGGGCTCCGTGCGTCCCCCGGGGCGCGCAGTGACACACTGGCGGCCTACCCGCCGGTGGTCGGGGCCGGGCAGGCCTCGCGGACCGGCCCTGCCGAGAAGAAGGATTTCGAACATGGCGATCGAGGTCGGCACCAAGGCTCCGGACTTCGAGCTGCGGAACCAGCACGGCGAGACCGTCCGGCTCTCCGACTTCCGCGGCGAGAAGAACGTCGTCCTGCTCTTCTACCCCTTCGCCTTCACCGGCGTGTGCACCGGCGAGCTGTGCGCCCTGCGCGACGAGCTGCCGAAGTTCGTCAACGACGACGTGCAGCTGCTGGCCGTCTCCAACGACGCCCCGTTCTCGCTGCGCGTCTTCGCCGAGCAGGAGGGCCTCACCTACCCGCTGCTCTCCGACTTCTGGCCGCACGGCAACGTCAGCCGCGACTACGGCGTCTTCGACGAGGAGAAGGGCTGCGCGGTGCGCGGCACCTTCATCATCGACAAGGAAGGCGTCGTGCGCTGGACGGTCGTCAACGGCCTGCCCGACGCGCGCGACCTGGACGAGTACACCAAGGCGCTCGCCGCTCTCTGAGCCGGCCGCGCCGAGCCGGGTGCGGAGCCATCCGCGCCGAGAACCATGCCATCGCCGGGAACCGGTCACTAGGATCCAGACGTTGACCGGTTGCCATCGCACAACGGGGGCGCAGGTGAGACTCCTGGCCCCTCGAAAACCAATGGAGGACTCGTGGGAGTCAGTCTCAGCAAGGGCGGCAACGTCTCGCTGACCAAGGCGGCCCCGAACCTGACCGCGGTCATCGTCGGTCTCGGCTGGGACGCCCGTACCACCACCGGTACGGACTTCGACCTGGACGCCAGCGCGCTGCTGACGAACGACCAGGGCAAGGTCGCCAACGACCAGAACTTCGTCTTCTTCAACAACCTCAAGAGCCCCGACGGCTCCGTCGAGCACCAGGGTGACAACCTCACCGGTGAGGGCGAGGGCGACGACGAGGTCATCAAGGTCAACCTGGCCGGCGTGCCCGCCGACGTCGCCAAGATCGTCTTCCCGGTCTCGATCTACGAGGCCGAGTCGCGGCAGCAGAGCTTCGGCCAGGTGCGCAACGCCTACATCCGCGTCGTGAACCAGGCCGACAACACCGAGCTCGCCCGCTACGACCTCAGCGAGGACGCCTCGACCGAGACCGCCATGGTCTTCGGCGAGCTCTACCGCCACGGCGCCGAGTGGAAGTTCCGCGCCATCGGCCAGGGCTACGCCTCGGGCCTGCGCGGCATCGCCCAGGACTTCGGCGTCAACGTCTGATCGTCGACGTCTGACCGTCGACGTCCGACCAGCCCCGCCGGCCGCGCCCGGCGCCGGACCCCCGCCCCCGGGGGGGGTCCGGCGCCGGACGCGCACCGGCGCCCCGCGGCAAGTCCGGGGCGCCGGATCTCGACTCGGGGAGGAAACAAGATCATGGGCGTCACGCTCGCCAAGGGAGGCAACGTCTCCCTCTCCAAGGCCGCACCCAACCTCACCAACGTGACCGTCGGTCTCGGCTGGGACGCGCGCTCCACCACCGGAGCCCCCTTCGACCTCGACGCCAGCGCCCTGCTGTGCGCCACGGGCCGCGTGCTCGGCGACGAGTACTTCGTCTTCTACAACAACCTCAAGAGCCCCGAGGGCTCCGTCGAACACACCGGCGACAACCTCACCGGTGAGGGCGACGGCGACGACGAGACGATCCTGGTCGACCTGACCAAGGTCCCCGCCGCCTGCGACAAGATCGTCTTCCCGGTGAGCATCCATGACGCCGACGTCCGCGGCCAGAGCTTCGGCCAGGTCAGCAACGCCTACATCCGCGTCGTGAACCAGGCCGACGGCTCCGAGCTCGCCCGCTACGACCTCAGCGAGGACGCCTCCAGCGAGACGGCGATGATCTTCGGTGAGGTGTACCGCTACGGGGGCGAGTGGAAGTTCCGCGCCGTCGGACAGGGGTACGCATCAGGCCTGCGCGGCATCGCCCTAGACTTCGGGGTCAACGTTTCGTAAAGCCGCGCACGGCGCGGGGGAAACCCCATAACGAAGGATTGGGTAGCCAGTGCTCCTGAAAACCTTTGGTTGGTCGTTCGCCATCACGGCGGCCGGACTGGCCCTGGCCGGTGTCCTCTGGGGGTGGCAGGGGCTCGCGATCGTCGCGATACTGTCCGTCCTCGAGATCTCGCTCTCGTTCGACAACGCGGTCATCAATGCCGGAATCCTCCGGAAGATGAACCCGTTCTGGCAGAAGATGTTCCTGACCGTGGGCATCCTCATCGCCGTCTTCGGCATGAGGCTCGTCTTCCCGGTCGTCATCGTCGCCATCACGGCGAAGCTGGGTCCGTTCGAGGCGGTCAGGGTCGCGATTCAGGACCACGATCGCTACGAAGCCCTCGTCACCAGCGCCCACCCGGCCATCGCCGCCTTCGGCGGCATGTTCCTGCTCATGATCTTCCTGGACTTCATCTTCGAGGACCGGGACATCAAGTGGCTCGCCTGGCTGGAGAAGCCGCTCGCCAAGCTCGGCAAGCTGGACACCCTCTCCGTCGTCGTCTCCCTGGTGGTGCTGGTCATCGCCGCCACCACCTTCGCCACCGCCGTTCCGGTGCACGACGGTGAGGGCACGATCGACAAGGCCACCACCGTCCTGCTCGCCGGAATCGGCGGTCTCATCACGTACCTGATCGTCGGCGGAATCTCCGACTTCTTCGAGAACCGCCTCGAAGAGGCCGAGGAGGACGAGGACGACGAGGACGGGGCCGTGGAGGACGCGGTGCCCGCCGGCGCGAAGAAGGGCGGCACCTCGGTCGTCGGCCTCGCCGGCAAGGCCGCCTTCTTCATGTTCCTCTACCTGGAGGTCATCGACGCGTCCTTCTCCTTCGACGGTGTCATCGGCGCCTTCGCCATCACCAACGACATCTTCGTGATGGCCCTCGGCCTCGGCATCGGCGCCATGTACATCCGGTCCCTGACGGTCTTCCTCGTCCGCAAGGGGACCCTGGACGACTACGTCTATCTCGAGCACGGCGCGCACTACGCCATCGGTGCCCTCGCCGTCATCCTGATGATCAGCATCAAGTACGAGATCCCCGAGGTCGTCACGGGCCTCATCGGCGTGGCCCTCATCGGGCTGTCCTTCTTCTCCTCCGTGCTGCGCAACCGCAAGGAGGCGGAGTCCGGAGACGGGTCCGGCGCGAAGGCGGAAGTCCCTTCCGGGGTGTGACCCTGGCACATTTGAGGAACGCTCTCAGCGGGGCGGTCGTGAGGCTCACCTCACGGCCGCCCCGCGGCAGTTGAGCGGGAAATGTGCGAGGAAAAGGTGGGGGGTTCGTCGGTCATGGCGGTCTGGGACAGGTTCTTCAGCAACTGGGGGCGCGCGGCCGCGCAACAGCTCGACTTCGGCGGGGTCAACGGCGCCGTCGAGCTGACCAAGCGTCATCCCTCGTTCTCCCTCACCAAACAGGGAGCGGTCACCGGAAACCTGCGCGTCAACCTCTCCTGGCGGATGCGCACCTCGGACTTCGGCGACAGGGCGGGGCTCGGCCAGGGGCTGCGGCACCCCATGCGGAAATTCCGGCCGGAGATGGTGCAGGCGCAGGGCCCGGCCATGGTCAACGTGGACCTCGACCTCGCCTGTCTGTACGAGCTCCAGGACGGCTCCAAAGGCGTGGTGCAGCCCCTCGGCAACATACTGGGCAGCATCAACGCCCCGCCGTACGTCCAGCTGAGCGGCGACGACCGCTTCGGGTCGGGGTCGGGCGAGACGATCTACATCAACATGGACCACCGCGCCGACTTCAAACGGCTGCTGATCTTCGTCTACATCTATGACGGCACCCCGGCGTTCGACCGTACGCACGCCCTCGTGACGCTCTACCCGGGCAACGGCCCCCGGATCGAGATCGCGCTCGACGAGCGCGCGCCGGAGGCGCGGTCGTGCGCCGTGGTGATGCTGGAGAACGTCAAGGGCGAGATCGTGCTGCGGCGCGAGATGCGGTACGTGTACGGGTTCCAGGCGGAGCTGGACCGGCTGTACGGGTGGGGGTTGCAGTGGGGGAGGGGGTACAAGACGAAGGTCTGAGCCTGTCGAAAGTCAGCCTGCCTGGCGTTTGAGGGCCGGGGCTCCTTCTCCTTCTTCAGCCGTCCGGTGTTTGAGGGCCGGGGTCCGGGGCGGAGCCCCGGGGCGGTGCTGCGGTCAGCGGTTCGGCAGGAACTGCGGGCCCTGCGGCGGCAGCCGGAACGACGGGTCCGGCACGGGCCGGTACTGCGGATACCCGTAGGCGGGCGCGCCCGTGGGCGCGGGCTGATGCGGGTATCCGTACGCGGGCTGCGGCTGCGACGTAGCCGGCGGCACCGTGGGCGGCACGGGAGGCGGCGGAGGATAGCCGTAACCCGGCTGCGGCTGCGGCTGCGGCGCCGGGGTGGGCTCGGGCGCCGGGCCGGGCACCTGCGCGCCCGTGGGTGCGGCGGCAGGCGCCTCTTCGGGCGCCTGGGTGGGTGCCGGTGCCGGCACCGGCGCCGCGGCCTGCGTGATCGCATCCCCGGTGCCTCCGGCGCCGGCCGTCTCCTCGGACTCGTCCACCGAGATGCCGAACTCCGTGGCCAGGCCGACCAGCCCCGACGCGTAGCCCTGGCCCAGGGCCCGGAACTTCCAGCCCTCCCCGCGGCGGTAGAGCTCGCCGCAGATCATGGCGGTTTCCGAGCCGGTCTCCGGCTGGACCTCGAACAGCGCGAGCGGCTCGCCGCTCTGCCCCGCGGGGACCGCCGCGGCGTCGTAGAGCAGCACGCACAGGTCCCGCACGCGGCCGAAGTCGCCCCCGTCCGCGGAGGCGGCCAGCACGACGCGGTGCACGGACGGCTCCAGCGTGCCCAGGTCGGTCTCGATCGCGTCGGTCAAGCCTTCGACCAGTCGCTTCTTCGGCAGGTGGCGGACCGCGCCGGAGGGGTGCCGCGGCTGGTTGTAGAAGACGAAGTCCTCGTCCGAGCGGACGCGGCCGTTCTCGCCCACGAGCAGGGCGGAGGCATCCACGTCCGGGACGCCCGGGCCGGGGGTCCAGCGCAGTACGGCCCGCACGGCGCGGGCGTCCAGCGGGATGTTCGACCCCTTCAGCATGGCGTGCGTCATGTCCGCAATCCTGCCCTCCCGCGGCTCCGGGGGACAACGCAGGGGTCGGAGACGGTGCCGACGATCACGAAACCGGCACATGACGCACCCGTGGGCTCCCCGCTCCGACATCCCGGCGACTCATACGGGGTCCCAGATTTTCATGCACTTGGGGAACTCTTGACCCGTCGCCGGACGTACGATAATCGGCCACCTCTGCGCCTGGACGAGCCTGCGCGCGGGTGTGGTCACGGGGAGAGTAATGAGGCATTTCGAACACCTTGCGCCCTCAGTGCGGAATGGGCTGTTCCATCAGGAGCCGGTCGCCTTCGACGCCGGTTCCCCGGCCCGTACGCTCTCCGTCGCCCTCGGCGCCACGCTCTACGCCCCCGGCACGCGGCCGTCCCTCGCGGCGGACGTCGTCAAGCAGACCGAGCGGGGGGTCGTGTCCATGGTCCTCTGCCTGGAGGACTCCATAGGCGACCACGACGTCGTCGCCGCCGAGGAGAACCTCGTCCGGCAGTTCAGCGAGCTGGACCGGGCCGGCGCCCGGGCCCCGCTGCTCTTCATCCGCGTGCGCGAGCCCGCACAGATCACCGACCTCGTACGGCGGCTCGGGCCCGCCGTACGGCTGCTCTCCGGCTTCGTCCTGCCGAAGTTCACCGAGGACCGCGGAGTGCCGTTCCTGGAGGCCCTCACCGAGGCCGAAGCGGAGTGCGGGCAGCGGCTGTTCGCCATGCCGGTGCTGGAGTCGCCCGAACTGCTCCACCTGGAGACGCGGCGCGAGACCCTCGCCGGGATCTCCCGCACCGTCGACAAGTACCGCGAGCGGGTGCTCGCGCTGAGACTCGGCGTCACCGACTTCTGCTCCGCGTACGGGCTGCGGCGCGCGCCCGACATGACCGCGTACGACGTGCAGATCGTCGGGTCCGTGATCGCCGATGTGGTGAACGTGCTCGGGCGGGCGGACGGCAGCGGCTTCACGGTCACCGGCCCCGTGTGGGAGTACTTCAGACAGCACGAGCGGATGTTCAAGCCGCAGCTGCGGCGGACGCCCTTCGCCGGGCCCGCGGAAGAGCTGCGCACGGCTCTCATCGAGCACGACATGGACGGCCTGCTGCGGGAGATCCAGCTCGACCGGGCGAACGGGCTCCAGGGCAAGACCTGCATTCATCCTTCGCACGTCGCGCCCGTTCATGCCCTGTCCGTCGTCAGCCACGAAGAGTTCAGCGACGCGCAGGACATCCTGCGGCCCGAGCGGGACGGCGGCGGAGTGCTGCGGTCCGCCTACACGAACAAGATGAACGAAGTGAAGCCGCACCGGGCCTGGGCCCAGCGGATCATGCTGCGCGCCGAGGTGTTCGGCGTCGCGCGGGAGGACGTGAGCTTTGTGGAACTGCTGGCGGCGAGCGTTCGGGCGGGCGTGTGAGCGGGGTGTGGTCCGGGCGGTGGGTCGCGGACCGGCTGGGCGTCTCGCTGGACGGTGACGCGCGGCTTCCCGAACTGCTCGGGCTGGCGCTGCGGCGCAATCCCAAGCGGGCGCACCTGCTGGTGTCCAACGTGCTGGGCAAGCACGTGCCGGCGTCTCCGGCGGTCGTGTACGGGTCCGGTTTCGGGCTCGGGCGCCGGGTCCGCGAGCTGCTCGGCGACGCGGAGGCGGCGCGGGCTGTCGTCCTCGGGTACGCCGAGACGGCCACGGGACTGGGGCACGCCGTCGCCGACGGGCTCGGGCTCGCCCCGTACCTGCACTCGACGCGGCGGGCCGTGGCCGGGGTCGCGACGGTCGGGGGCTTCGAGGAGGAGCACAGCCACGCGACGTCGCACCTGCTGCTGCCGGAGGACCCGGAGTTCTTCGCCGGGGACGGGCCGCTGGTGCTGGTGGACGACGAGTTCTCCACGGGGCGGACGGTTCTGAACACGATCGCGGCGCTGCACGCGGGGTTTCCGCGGTCGCGGTACGTGGTCGTTGCGCTGGTCGACATGCGGTCGGAGGAGGACCGGGCCCGCTTGGAGCGGTTCGCGGCGGAGCTGGGGGCGCGGGTGGACCTCGTCGCGCTGGCTTCGGGGACGGTGCGGCTGCCGGAGGGCGTGCTGGAGCGGGGGCAGGAGCTGGTTGCGGAGCGGGAGCGGGAGCGGCTTGCGGAGCGGGAGGCGTCGGCGGGTGCGGGCGCGTCCGGGGTCCGGGGGCGGGGGCTCCGGGGTGGGGGTCCGGGGCCGTATATGTACGG
>NZ_JBMMMZ010000002.1:335824-399207 GCF_049725035.1 Streptomyces sp. XH2
TTGCCGCGGACGCCGCGGGTGCCCCGTTATTGGGCCCACACATACCCGTCAGCGCCCCGGACCCCCACCCCTGCGCCCCCGCCCCCTCCCGTACGGACCAAGCGCCGCGCGCGACCCGCGTGGACCTCCCGTGGCCGCCCGGCCTCCCCGACGGCGGCCGGCACGGCTTCACGCCGGAGCACCGGGCGAGGTTGGAGGCGGCTCTGCCCAGCATCGCCCAGGTTGTGGGCCATCGTGCCGCAGGGGCGGCACAGGTGGGCACAACCGCACCCGCAGGCGACAACGGCGATCGCACCCCGCGGCGCGTCCTCGTCCTCGGGAGCGAGGAGCTCATGTACGCGCCCCTGCGCATCGCCCAGGCACTGGAAGAAACCCTGGGGGATACGGCCTCCGTCCGTTTCTCGACGACCACCCGGTCCCCCGTGCTGCCCGTCGACGACCCCGGCTACGCGATCCGGTCGCGGATCACCTTCCCGGCGCACGACGCCCCTGACGACGGTCCCGGCGACCGCTACGCGTACAACGTTGCCGGCGCCGGCTTCGACACGATCATCGTGGTCGTGGACTCCGCGGGTGACACCGCCGAACTCCACGCCCCCGGCGGCCTGCTGGACGTGCTCGGCGCTCACGCCGAAGACGTCCTGCTCGCCGTCGTCCCCTCCTACGCACCTGAGAGCCCCATGCCCCAACCCCTCCGCGGTCCCGCCTTCTCCTCCTACGACCCCGAGGACGTCGGCTGGCTCCTCCAGGACCTGTCCGGCGTCGAACTGGAGGCGCCCACCGAGGAGCGCGAGGAGGCGATCCAGAGCGGCGGCGCGCACTACGCCGAGTCGCTGCCCGTCGAGTACCAGCCCAGCGAGCAGTACCAGGCCCTCTACACGGCCGCCCTCGACGCCTCGGCGGACCGGATCGCCCGCGCCGTCGGTGCCGTCACCGAGACCGTGCTCGCCGAGCGGTCCCCCCGCCCCGTCATCGTCTCGCTGGCCCGGGCCGGGACGCCCGTGGGCGTGCTGATGCGCCGCTGGGCCCGGTACGCGCACGGGCTGGACCTGCCGCACTACGCCGTCTCCATCGTCCGGGGCCGCGGCATCGACCCCGTCGCCCTGCGCTGGCTCGCCGCGCACCACGACCCCGCCGACGTCGTTTTCGTCGACGGCTGGACGGGCAAGGGCGCGATCACCCGTGAACTGGCCGCGGCACTGGAGGAGTTCCCGGGCTTCGACCCGCGCATCGCCGTGCTGGCCGATCCCGGCCACTGCGTGGAGACCTTCGGCACCCGGGACGACTTCCTCATCCCGTCCGCCTGCCTCAACTCCACCGTCTCGGGGCTCGTTTCCCGGACCGTGCTGCGCTCCGACCTCGTCGGACCGGACGACTTCCACGGCGCCAAGTTCTACCGCGAGCTGGCCGGTGCCGACGTGTCCCGCGCCTTCATCGACGCCGTCACCGCACGCTTCGGCGAGGTGGCGGCGGACGTGCGGCGGGACGCCAAGGAGCTCGCCGGCGCCGACCGCGCGCCGACCTGGGCCGGCTGGGCCGCCGTCGAGCGGATCAGCGAGGAGTACGGCATCCACGACGTGAACCTCGTCAAGCCCGGGGTGGGGGAGACCACCCGCGTGCTGCTGCGCCGCGTCCCGTGGAAGATCCTCGCCCAGCGCGGGGCCGGAGCGGACCTGGACCACGTACGCCTGCTGGCCGGGCAGCGCGGGGTGCCCGTCGAGGAGGTGGACGGCCTGCCGTACAGCTGCGTCGGCCTGATCCACCCCCGGTACACCCGTGGCGCGACCGGCGCCGACGGCAAGGCGGTCGCCAAGTGACCCTCCTCGTCGCCAGCGACCTCGACCGCACCCTCATCTACTCGGCCGCGGCGCTCGACCTCGCGGGGCCCGACGCGCAGGCCCCGCGGCTGCTGTGCGTCGAGGTCTACGACCGCAAGCCGCTCTCGTACATGACCGAGACGGCGGCCGCCACCTTCACCGGCCTGGCCGCCGCCGTGCCCGTCGTGCCCACGACCACCCGGACGCGCGAGCAGTACCAGCGGATCCGGCTGCCCGGCCCCCCGCCCGCGTACGCGATCTGCGCCAACGGCGGCGAGCTCCTCGTGGACGGCGAGTCCGACCGCTCCTGGCGGGCCGGCGTGGAGCGGCGGATCGCCGCCGGGTGCGCGCCGCTCGCCGAGGTGCGCGAGCACCTCGTGCGGTCCTCCGACCCGTCATGGCTGCTCAAGGAGCGCACCGCGGAGGACCTCTTCGCCTACCTCGTCGTGGAGCGGGCGAAGCTGCCCGGCGGCTGGGTCGCGGAGCTCGCCGAGTGGGCCGGCGCCCGCGGCTGGAGCGTGTCCCTGCAGGGCCGCAAGCTCTACGCCGTGCCGCGCCCGCTCACCAAGAGCGCGGCGGTCGCGGAGGTCGTGCGGCGCGCCGGCGTCTCCGAGGTGCTCGCCGCCGGCGACTCGCTCCTCGACGCCGACCTGCTGCTGGCCGCCGGGCGCGGCTGGCGGCCCGGCCACGGCGAGCTCGCCGACACCGGCTGGTCCGCCCCGCACGTCACCGCCCTGGAGACACGGGGCGTGGCCGCGGGCGAGGAGATCCTGCGGGCTTTCGCGGACGCGGCGGCGTAGGCTCGTTCGCGGCCTTGCACGTCGTCGAGGAGGAACCCGTGACCGAGTTCAAAGGCACCGCGCTCACCCCCGAGTTGTACGCGTACGTCCTCGCCCACAACCCTCCCCTCGACCCCGTGCAGCGCGGCCTGGTCGAGACCACCCAGCGGGCCCTCCCCGCGCACGCCGTCAAGCAGATCGCCGAGGAGCAGGTGCCGCTGCTGGCGTTCCTCGTACGGCTGACCGGGGCCCGGCACGTCGTGGAGGTCGGCACGTTCACCGGCCTGTCCGCGCTCGCCATGGCGCAGGCGCTGCCCGAGGGCGGCAGACTCGTCGCCCTGGACATCTCCGAGGAGTGGACCGCCTACGCCCGGCAGGCCTGGGAGCGGGCCGGCGTCGACGGCCGCATCGACCTGCGGATCGCGCCCGCTCTGGAGTCCCTGCGGGCCATGCCCGCCGAACCCCACATCGACCTGGCGTTCCTCGACGCCGACAAGGACAACTACGTCAACTACTGGGAAGAGCTCGTCCCGCGGCTGCGCCCCGGCGGGCTGATCGTCGCCGACAACACCCTGATGATGGGGTCGGTCCTGGACCCGGAGAACCACCCCGCGGGCGCCCACGTACGGGAGTTCAACACGCACGTGGCGGCCGACAAGCGCATGGAGTCGGTGATGCTCACGGTGGCGGACGGCCTGACCCTGGCGCGCAGGGCCGGCTAGGAGCAGCAGCCGCCCCCGCAGCAGCCTCCGCCGCCCCCGCCCTGCGGTGCGGGCGCGGCGGAGGACCCGCCCGTGACGGCGACGGCGGACAGCAGCTTCACCGTGTCCTCGTGCCCCGCGGGGCAGGACGCGGGGGCGGACGACTCGGCCATGGGCCGGCTCAGCTCGAAGGTGTCCCCACAAGCACGGCAACGGTATTCGTAACGAGGCATGCGGGCAGCATAGTCAGACTGCCGTCGGGCAGGCAGCGGACGACGGCGGGAGGCGGCGGGGCCTACGACGGCGCGGCTGTCGGCGACGGCGGGAGGGGGCGGGGGCGCAGGGGTGGGGGGGCGGGGGGCGGACGGGTATGTTTGGGCCCCATACCCGGGCACCCCCCGCGGCCGCGGCCCGCCCCCCCCCCCCCCCCCCCGCCCCCCCCCCCCCCCCCCCCCCCCCCCCCCCCCCCCCCCCCCCCCCCCCCCCCCCCCCCCCCCCCCCCCCCCCCCCGGCACCCGAGACGCACCCGCACCCGCCGGCGGCTCACCCCGCCGCAGCCGCCCGGATCTCCTGGACGACCCGGGAAACAGACCCCCGCACAGCCTCCGTCTCCATGAGGAAGTGCCACCAGTCCGGATGCCGCCCCTCCAGCCCGGCCACCGCACGGTCCAGCCGTTCCACCGCCGCGTCCAGCGGCCCCGCATGCCGGGGGTCGGGCGTGCTGCGGCCCGCCATGGCCAGCCGCTGCGCGTCGCGGATCGCGAAGCGCGTGCGCTCGACCTCCTGCTGGTGGTCGAAGGACACCTCGTCCAGCCGCCGCAGCCGGTCCGCCGCGGCGGAGACGGATTCGTCGGTCGTGCTCAGCACGGCCCGTACGGTCGACAGCAGGGCCTGGGCGTCGGGCCACCGCTGCTCGTCGCGCGCCCGCCGCGCCTCGGCGAGCTTCTCCTCGGCCTGGGCGACGGCCCGCTGCGCTTCGCCGGGCACCTGCTGGAGGTCCTGCCAGCAGGCGGCGCTGTAGCGGCGGCGCAGCTCGCTCAGGACGGGCTCGACGCCCGCGGCGCGGGTGGTCAGGGCCTGGGCCCGCGTCCGCAGGGACACCAGCCGCTTGTCGATCTCCGCGGCCTTGGCCGGCAGGCCCTCCGCCTCGGCTCGTACGGCCCCGGCCTCCTGCAGGACTCTTTCCGCGCGCCGGAGCGTGTCCGGCACGCCGTGCTGTCCGGCGCCCTGGTTGAGCTTGGTGAGCTCGGGGGCGAGCGCCGCGAGCCGCGCGGCGAGGCCGTCGGCCCGCAGGCCCGCGTCGCGCACGGCGTCGAGCGCGACGGTGGCGGCGAGGAGGCCCTGGCGGGCGCGCTCCACGGCGGGCGCGAGCCGGGAGAGCTGTTCCTCGGCGGTGCTCAGGAGCGGGCCGAGGCCCTGCCCGAACCGCTCCAGGTCGGCCTTGGCGCGCAGCAGCTCGTCCTTGGCCTTGGTGAGGTCGGTGCGGGCGCGGGCGGCGGCGCCGGCGTCGAGGTCCTCGCGGTCGAGGTCGTGGGAGTCGACGGCGGTGATGTAGGCGTGCGAGACCTCGTCGATGCGCTGCCCGAAGGCCGCGAAGTCGGCGGCGGCCTTGCGGGCGGCGGGGGAGGAGTCCACCGCGGTGATCGTCTCGATGGAGATCCGCAGCTCGCGCTGGGCGGTGTCGAGCTCGTAGAAGGCGGCCGCGGCGGCGTCCTTCGCGGCTTGGGCGTCCGCCCGCTGGCCCTCGCCGCGGCCCCAGCCCCAGCGGCGCGTGCCGCCGCCGGCGAAGGCCGCGGGCGCGGCGGCGAGGGCCGCGGCGAGCAGGGGGAGCGGCAGGAGGACGAGGGCGAGGGCGTCGCGGGCGGCGGCGGCTCGGGCCCCCGCAGCCCGGAAACGGCGGTGCGCCGGTCGTGCGGACTGTGCGAAGGTCGCCGTCACTTGCCCTCTCCCGATGGATCGCCCCTGGCCGGATGCCATTCTCCCACCCGGTAAGGACGAACACACGGGACGGTCAGTTGCCGGTCAGTCCGCGAGGCGGATCTTCACCTCGCCGTTGTTGCTGTGGGCGGTGACGACGTGCGCGCTGCTGTCGTCGCGCGGCACGTCCACGCGCACCTTGCCGTTGTTGCTGCGCCCCTCGGCCTTGTACGGGGCACGGGGCAGGTCGACGGTGACGGCGCCGTTGTCGCTCCCGGCCTCGACGCGGTCCGGGACCCGGCCGAAGGCGAGCCGCACGGCCCCGTTGTCCGTGTCGGCCTTGACCTGGCGGGAGGTGACGCCGGTGGTGGTCAGGGTGCCGTTGGAGCTGTGCAGGCGCAGGGGGCCGCTGCTGTCCTCGACGCGGACGGCGCCGTTGCTGGAGCGGACGTCGAGGCCGGTGTCGAAGCCGCGGGCCTTGACCTCGCCGTTGTCGTTCTTGACGGTGACCTGCACGCCGCGCGGCACCTCGATCTTGTGCCGGGCCTCGCAGTCGGCGCTCAGCCCGGAGCACTGCTCCTTGAGCTTGAGGACGGAGCCGTCCATCTCCCAGGTGACCTTCGCCGTCCCGCCCAGGGTCCATCCGGAGAACCACCGCGTGACCTTGACGTCCTTGACGTCGGCGGGCACGAGCTCCAGCGCGGAGTTGTCGGACTCGACGGTGAGCTCCTTCCCGGCCAAGGCGAACGCCTTGTGCTCCGGGGTGGCCTCGTCGGCGTCGGCGCTCCCGCACCCGGCCAGCACGGCTCCGGCGATCAGCACACCGACCGTGACGAGCGGGATACGGACGGCGGCGGAACGGGTGCGGGGCTTCATCGGGTCTCCGGTGGGGCAGATCGGCGAGGTGCGGCAAAGGCGCTGCGTAGGGGACCAGCGTAGGAGTGGATCATGATGGGGCGCGATGAAGCCCGCTACCGAAAGGGGGGTGAAGCCTGCTACCGGACCGGGGGTGGGGATAACCCCCGCACGGGCGCCCCGGCCCTGCGTTTGCGGGGACCCCGGCAGGTCGATGTAGGCTGTCACCTCGTGCCAGGGCGCATAGCTCAGCGGTAGAGCGCTGCTCTTACAAAGCAGATGTCGGCGGTTCGAATCCGTCTGTGCCCACCAGCGCGAAGACCCCCAGTCGATCACGACTGGGGGTCTTTGACATCCATGGATGACATCAACGTCGGCGTCGGCCGAGCATCCGATCCATGTGGGCGATGGCTTCCCGCTTCAGTGCATCCGGTACGTGGGTGTAGACGTCCATCGTTACGCTGATCTTGCTGTGGCCGAGGAGCTCCATAGCCGTGCGTGGATGCACGTTCCCTGCGGCAAGCAGGGTGGCGGCACCGTGCCGTGCATCGTGGACGCGGATGCGGGGGAGTCCTGCCTTGGCTGTCAGCCGGTGGAAGGACCGGAGGACGTTGCTGCCCTCGATCGGCCGACCGGTGCGGGTGGTGAACACCAGGTCGGTCTCATGCCAGTTCTCGCCCGCCTTGCCGCGCATGGCTTGCTGCCGCATCCGCTGCCACCGCAGGGGAGCGATGCACAGCACCGGCAGGGGCAGCGTCCGCTTGCGCCGATTCTTGGTGTCGTCTTCGTAATTCACCCCGCCGACGCGCTGACGCTGCTTGCGTACCCGCACCGTACGGCCGTCGAAATCGATGTCTTGCCAGCGTAAGCCGACGAGTTCGCCGCGACGCAGGCCCAGCCCGACCGCCAGCATGAAGGCCGCGTACAGCGGATCACGTCGGGCAGTGAGGATGAACGCTAAGGTCTCGTCCAGCGTCCACAATTGGCCCTCATAGCTGTCTACCTTCGGCGCCTCGACCAGCTTGACCACGTTGCGTGTGATCAGCTCTTCCCGGCAGGCCGCCGTCAGCGCAGAGCGCAGAACCCGGTGCGACTCCTTGGCGGTCGCATGGGTGGTGGCGTTCGTGATCTGTGTCAGAGCCGTTCGAACGTCCCGCACGCTCAGCTTCTCCAACGTCTTCTTGCCGAGTCGGGGGATCAGGTAGAGCCGGACGTGCGTTTCGTACTTGGCGTGCGTGGTGGGCTTCCTGCGCGGCTTGACGATGTGCTCCAGCCAGTAGGGCAGCCACTCCGCGAGCTTTGCCGACCGGGTGGGAACGGGGGTGCCGCTGTCGACCTTGGCGAGCAGATCGCGGCGCTTGGTGTCGCACTCCGTCCAGGTCTTGCCGTAGGCGAACTTACGGGCGCGGGTGCCGTCCGGCTGGAGCACGTAGACGGCGGCTTGGTAACGGCCGTCCTTGCGCTTGGTTATGGTGCCGGCGCCGTTGGGGTTGCGCTTGCGCTCACTCGCCATCAGGCGGCCTCCTCGATCCGGTCGGCGATGAAGCTGCGTACGGCAAGAGCAGGGATGCGTCGGGACCGGTCGATGGTGATCGACGGCAGGCGACGGGAGCGGATGAGGTCGTAGACCTTGGAACGCCCGAGCTTGAGCAGCGCCATGACCTCCGGCACCGTCAGCAGCTCCTCAGTGGCAGTGGTCATGGCTGGTCTCCTTCCAGATCTTGCAGATCGGCTAGAGCGAGACGGGCCGCTTCGCGAGAGGCGGCGATGTCGCGGGCAATCGTGGCGGCGAGCCAGGACTCACCGGGGGTGTGGCCGTGGCCGGCGTAGGTCCAGTGGGCGAGGACCCGCGTGCTGGCTTCGGGTGCTTCGTCAGGGTCGGGCAGGCCGAGGCGTTCGCGTTCCTGGCGTGCGCGATAGTCAGCGCGGACCTGGCGCAGGGCGCCCAGGGTGGTGGAGTAGGTCCGCGACTTGGTGGAGAAGTGGCCGCGGAAGCCGAGCATGTGTGCCCAGGCCCACAGGCGGCGGCCGAGGTAGTGCTCGTCCAGGTCCCAGCAGGCCCGGATGAGCCGCCGGGTGTGCTCGGGCAGGTCGGGGAGCTTGTCGAGTTCTGCGAGTTCGCCGATCCGGCGGTCCACGACCCCGGTTGTCTCGGCTGCCTTGGTGGCGTACTTGGCGACGTAGGAGGCTACGGCCTGTTCGGTGAGGTCTTCCCCATTGCCGAATGCGCCGATGGGTTGCACGTCGAGCTGTGTGCCCCAACGCAGGGTCCAGCCGACATAACCGGCGTCCTCGTTGCCGGGGACGCGTACTTCCACGCGTGTCGCGGCGGCGCGGATGGCTCTGGTGAGCAGGGCGAGGGTTGCCCAGGGCGGGGGTGAGGTGTGCGGCCCGGCGGGACCGTCGAAGCGGATCACGGCATGGAAGTGGACGGCACCGCGTTTCTGGTACTCGGCGACCTTGCCGAAAGACACCCGCGCCTGCTCGCGCGCCTCGCGTTGGGTGAGCCCGGCGCGGCGGGCGATCTCACGGCGGAGGTAGATCGTGAAGTAGCGCCACAAGTCTCCGGCGTGGTTGTTCCACATCACGGCAGCCGCATAGTCGTACTCGCGGGGGTTGAGCGGGGTCCCGAGTACTGCGTCCCCTTCGGCGTGGCTGATGCCGCACCGGCACGGGTGGGTGCCGGGCCGGTTGTGGACGGGCCCGAAACTGGGGGCGGTCAGGGTGACGAAGACGCGGGGGTGTCCGCGGACGGTGTGCGGGGTGCCCTTGGCCGGGTCGCCGGTCAGCCCGGCGCGGATCAGGTGATAGGTGTCTCCGGCGTAGGTCCAGGCGCAGGAGGGGCACCGGGAGGCCCGCCGGTTGCCGCAGGCGATCCGCAGCCGCCCGCCAGGTTCACGGTCGGTGGTGTAAGCGTGAAGGACCGTGCCCGTGGTCAGGTCCAGGGTCTTGGTGTAGCCGACGAGGTGAATCGGGTCGGCGCAACCGCCCGTGCGGCGGATCTGCTCGTGCCAGCGGTCGAAGCCCGGTGCCCCGGCCACCCGGAGGAGATCCCCCAGGGTGGCCGGGTCCAGGCCCGCCAGGGCGGCGGCATCAGTCACCAGCGCCGCCCTGTTCGGGGGGTGCTTGCCTTGTCGCAGGACGGCCCAACCGTCTCGCCCGTGCTCGTGGTTGGCGTGGGGCGGTGGGCGTCGAACTGATCGTGCGCGGCACGCCTTGCCAGCAGCTCGGATCCCTCGCGCTTGGCCCGCGCTATGGCCTCATCTTCGAACAACGGGTCGTTGTCGCTGTCGTTGCGGCGAAAGAGGCTCACTTCGCGTCCTCCTGCCGGCCGGGGTGGGCGTCGAGCCAGGCTTCGGCACAGACCTTGTGGACGGGCTTGCCCCGGTCGGAGCGCAAGGGGGTCGGCCTACCGCAGCACACGCACGGCTTGTCGCCGGTGTGGTCGAAGTGCTCAGGCGATCGCCAGTCGAGGAGGGCCACGGCGGTCACCTCCCGGCACTGGCGTAGGCGGCGGGGAGGGCGTGGCCGGTGCCCTTGCAGGCCGGGCAGGGGATGCGGAACGTGGCGCGGGTGCCGTCGGTGTGGCGGGGACCGGTGGTGATGGCGGCGGTGGCGAAGCCGTCGCAGTCGCGGCAGACGGGCGTGTTCAGAGCGCGCTGAGGCATGATGGGGCTTCCCTTTCGGGTCCGTTGGATCAGGAAGGGGTGCAGGCGCCGGGGCGGTGGATCTTTGGCGAGAGAGCCGCCCCGGGGCCGTTCAGTGCTTGTTCAGGTCCTTGATGAGCAGGCGCAGGACGACCGCGAGCACGGCGACGGAGACGCCGGTGATGGCGACCGCGAGAAGCATCGAGACCAAGACCGCGCCGACGACGAGGACCACGGCGCCGCCGCCGGCCGCGAGGGCGAGCGCACTGCCGGGGGTCAGTTGGACCGTGGGCCGGTTCGTGCGCGGCTCCACCTGGACCGGCGCGGGCGCATGGTCGACCGAAGAGCCTTTGACAGCCGGGGCGACGGCTGGGGGCGGTGCGGTGTGCGGCGCGGGGTACTTCGGGGTGAACACGGGCGTTGTCCTTTCGTGGTGGGTCACTTGAGTGCGGCGTCGATGGCGGGGGCGAGGAAGCTATTGGCGGTGGCGTAGCCGCCGAGCAGGAGCACGGCCACGAGCCACCAGGGCGGGCGGACGAGCTTGATGCCGAGGGCGCAGACGACGATCAGGGCGAGCCAGAGCGGGACGTTCACGGCGATCTCCTAGAACAGGCACCGGTGGGTGCGGGCGGCGAGTTCGGCGGCGGCCCGGCTCAGGTAGTCGGCCGAGAAGTCGCAGCCGGGGGCCGTGCACGCGGCGGCGTGCTTGGCCCGGCCGTGAGCATCGGTGTAGGAGCCGATCTGGATGGGGCCGATGCGGATCACGTCGTAGAAGCGGTTCGGGCGTGCCATGGCGTGTTCTCCTCGTGTCAGTCGAGTTGGGCGGCGATGGCGTCGGCGAGCTGCGGCGGGACTCCGAGACGGGCACGCAGGGTGGTGGTGTCGATCTCGGTACCGGTACGTGAGCGGTACTCGGTGGCGATCTTTCGGGCGTGATCGAGGAGCGCAGCCGGTACGACCGGGGCAGTCTCGACAGCGGGCAGTGGATCCGCAGCAGGCGCCAGCTCTGGCGCGGGATCCGGCGCAGGGGAGCTCTCGGCGACAACCGGTTCAGGCTGTACCTCCTCTGCTCCCGAGTGCGGAGCCCCTTCGGTCCGCGGTGCGGCCGGGGTGTGGGCGAGGAGGGTTCCGCCGAGGAAGGCCAGGGCGGGCCATCCGGCGATGCCGAAGCGCAGCCAGGCGGGCGGGTGAGCTAGATCGAGGAATCCGGCGGTAGCGACGTTGGCGCCCAGCGAGGCGATGAGCGCGATGAGGAACCAGCACCACGCAAGCCGGGACGGTCCCGAGGTGCGCAGTCGGCGCCAGGCAGCGACCAGGAGCAGATCTACCGAGATGGGATAGGCCCAGCCCTTCCAACCGTCTTGACCGGCTGCGGCAGCAAGGTCGTGCAGGTGGGCGAAGGACAGCGCACCAGCGATCACGGCTTGGACCAGGACCGCATCACAGCGGAGTGCACGGGGCATGATCAGTCACCTCCTCCGAGGCGGCGGTTGGCACCGGGCGGCACGGGATCAGCCGCCCGATGCCGACTGCTGGTCAGGTGGCGGGCGCTTCGCCGGAGCCGAGACATGTCAGGCACAGGCCGTTCTGCTGAGCCACTTCGCGCTTGTGGCCACGCCGACCGACCAGGACCGGGGTCGTAACCGCGCCGTCGCCCTTGCAGTCCGTGCATTTCTTCACCCGCGGCTTGCCTGCGGCGGCCCTGCGAGTGGCCATGGTCACCACCCCGCTTCGGGGTAGTCGGGGCCGTCGCCGTCTGCCCAACCGGGCGGGAGGTGGTCGCAGGGCAGGGATGCAGCCAGCGCCGGTCCCACCACGGCCACGAACTCTTTGTCGTGGTCAGGCAGGTAGGCGTAGAAGACGAGCGCAGTGATCAGGTTCACGGTGCGTTCGAGGTCCTCGTGGGCGTCCATCGAGTCGTCACCTGCTCTGACCGGGGTAGTCGTGCCCCTCCGGCGGGTAGTCACCCTGGCGCTCACGGCTTGCCTGCTCCAGCATCGAACCCAGCACGGTGTTGGCGAACTCCAGGTCCGCGCCGTCGCTCTCCGCGTACTCGCAGACATCACGCGTGAGGCGGGCACTGCGGTCGAAATCGTCGGTGCGTCGGGACATTGCTTCCTCTCCTTCATCGATGCGCCCGGTTTCGGGCATGACGGGGTAGGGGCTTGGCGCGAAGACGGTCACGCCGACCGGGTGGGGCAGATGTCAGTCGGCCGAGGTCTGGCCCGGGGCCATCAGCGACTCATGAGCCGTGAGGAGATCGATGAGCCTCGTCGGCCGGAACGGAGCCAGGAACGGCAGGTCGGGCGTGAGGTGCGCGTACTCCCGGCAGACCGCGGCAGCCTCATCGAGCGTCGTCTTGGGAGTGCGGATCCGGGACCAGCCACCGGAGGAGTCGCCGGCCACCGCTACCCCGGGGAGGTCCGGGGGGATCGTCGTCGCGGAGGGAACGGCCTCAGGCGCGATGTCACCCAGCCCCATCTCCGCGGTCTGCTTGTCGTTGACCCGGTGCACGACCCGCCCGGTGAGCTGCGCGCGAAGCGTGGTCGCGCCCCTGCCCAGTTCGGATCCGAAGCGCTGCCCGCAGATCTCCAGAAAGACACCGACCGCACGGGCCAACTGCCCGAGACGGATCATCTGCATCACCATGCGATCCCGGCGCTCTTCATCCTGCTTCGCAGCGACAAGGAAGAGCTCTGCCACCTCGTCCACCAGAACCACCAGCGGCACGGGCCGGACCTCCTCCGGCAGCTCCCACAGCTCTGAGACGCCATGCTTGCTCAGGAGATCGAAACGGGATTCCATCTCGCGTACGAGAGCTTCCAGCACTTCGGCTGCCTCAGCCGGAGTGGTCGCGAGCGCGGAGAGCCGGGGCATGTAGGCGCTCTGTTCCACGCCGCGCTTGCAGTCGATGCCGATCAAACCGACCGGCAGCTTCGCCAGCCCCTTGATCAGATTGCGCTGGTACATCGACTTACCTGACTGATTGGCGCCCAAGGTCAGTGCGTGAGGCACACGCCGGTAGTCGCGCACGAACACTGTTCCGTCGTCCCGCAGCGCGACCGGAACCACCATCGGCCCAGTCGGCACCTGGCGCGGCATGCGCACACGGTGCAGTACGTCGTAGCCGGTCATTCGCAGTTCGATCACACCCGGCCTGATCACGATGACCCGTACCGAGTGGACGCCCCACGCGTGGCGCAGCCGCTCTGATGCAGCAGCCACGTCCGTGGGCTCCAGGCCGGCGGGGAGCCGGAGTCGGACGCGCATCCCGGTCGCGGTGCCCCTGACCCTGCGGACCTTCGGCAGCTCCGGCAACACCTCCCGGCGTCCACCATGCCGCCCGACGAAGGCCCGTATCCGGGAAGGCCGGACCGTCAGCCCGCACGCTTCCATCGTGGACCGGTAGGTCGTGGCGAAACGCCCCCAGGTCACGGGTAAGCCGATCAGCGACCAGTACACGCGAGGAGCACGCACCTTCGCGTAGCCCAGCCCAGCAGCACCGGATAAGGCGCCGGAAGCTTCCAGGATCGTGGCCAGGTCCGGCATGGTCAGGCCCCAGCCGTGATCGCGACTGCGCGGAACGAGATCCCGTGGCGCTTCTGGCCGTTGAACTCGTTCTCCCAGTCCCGGGCCTTGAGCCCGACGACCGACACCGGGGTGCCCGGGTTGAGTCCGTTCGGGATCCCGGTCTCCGGCACGGTCACCTGATACAGGTTCCCCTCACCCTCATCCGAGATGAGCAGACCCACCGTGGAGAGGCCCGCACCGGTCTCCCTGTCCATGGCCCGCTCACCGGTCTGCTTGTTGGCCATCTTCGGCACGGGCGGCGTTGCCACGAACACCACGGCGGTCGAAAGGTCGATCTTGAAGGACGGCATCGCAGCTCCTCCAGAAGAGTTGAACTCCTCCACTCATGTACATGAGTGATAGTTAGAAGAGTGCCTGACTCCTGTGCATGAGTCAACCCGCCGCGAGCAAGGAATCGCGGCGGGCTGCGGGAAGTTGAGGGTGCGTCAGTCAGTCGCAGGGATGCGGTACTGGAAGGTGAACTGGTCAGCGGCCATGAGCGTGTCACACACCTCCACGACACGACCCTTATCAGTCACCGCATCGCGAATGAGATGAATGACAGGTGTGCCAGGACTCAGCGCCAGTTCCGATGCCTCAGCCTTGGATGCTGGACGAGCCTGAAGCGTCTCGATGAACTCGGCGAACTCGTGTCCGTGGTCTTCGAGCCGGGCGTAGATGCCGCCACCGCCGGGGTTCTCAGCGAACAACTCGGGGATGTCCTTGACGACGTCCCAGGGCAGATACGAGATGGCCGTCTCGACCGGCGTTCCGTTCCGGAAGTACAGCCGCCGCCGGGCGAGCACCTGAGCGCCATCCTCCACGCCCAGCCGATCAGCAATGTCTTTCGGAGCCTCCATGGGGCCGACGTAGAGAACGCTCACCCTGGCCGTGGCCCCAGCCTGCTCCGACTCAGCGAGGTACGCAGCCTTGCCGCCCTGACGGTGTGACCGGCGGAAGCGGTCAGACGAGCGCTGCCGCACGGGCGGCCGAGCCTTCACCATCGAGCCCTTACCGTGGCGTGTCTCCACCAGGCCGCTTGCCCTCACCTCGACCATGGCTTTGCGGATTGTGCCGCCCGAGACGCTGTAGCGGTTCACCAGCTCAGACTCACTCGGCACCATGTCTCCGGGCTTGAGGACACCCGCCCGGATCTGCTGGACGATCTCGTCAGCGATCTGCACGTACCGAGGTACGGCCCTCTCACCTCCTACGGTGGTTCCCATAGTCCTTCTCACTCTCCTAAGCTCCTGTGCATGAGTAAATCGCAGGACAGCAGGTCGACGCCACTGCACTCCGTGTCCGTGGCCGGAGTCGTAGTGCGCGGGGACGGGAGGCTTCTGGCGATCCGCCGAGCGGACAACGGCACCTGGGAACTGCCAGGCGGAGTTCTGGAGCTGGACGAAACACCCGAGGACGGCGTCACCCGCGAAGTCTGGGAAGAGACTGGCGTCCATGTCGAGGTCGACCAGCTCACCGGCATCTACAAGAACATGGCGCACGGCATTGTCGCCCTGGTCTTCCGCTGCAAGCCCTCTGGCGGCATCGAGCGCACATCTGTCGAGTCCACGGCAGTCGACTGGCTCACGCCCGAGGAGGTCGCAGAGCGCATGTCAGAGGTCTACGCCGTGCGTTTGCTGGACGCCTTGGACGAAGACGGCCCTCACGTCCGGAGCCATGATGGCCGCCAGCTCATTCATTCTCGCTGACCGATCGGCTCAGGCCGCCTGCCAAGCTTGGCGATGACGGGCGACGCTATAGACCTGCTCGACCTGATCAGCGGTCAGCACCCCTGAGAGCGGGGCCAGCGCCGCGACTTCGCGTTCCTGGTAGACCCGCACCTTGAGCTGTGTGACGACCACCTTCAGATCTGTGACGCCGACGAAGACAAGCACTGGCTCCACCGGCACTGCAAAACCGCAGTGGCGCTCAAGCACCCGTTCCACTCGTCGAGCCTCAGCCCGGCTCTTACGGACGTATGGCTCCGGTTTGCCGTGATTGACCTTCACGGCATCATCGCCGACCCATACCGCCTTCTTGTGATGGTGCTTGGTGTTGATACTGAACACACCGCCGGGACCGATCAACAGGTGATCGATGTCCACCTCACGAGGCAGCGGGATGGAGTGCAGGACGCGCCAGCCCTGGCGCCCCAGCCGGTTCAGCTCATCTCCCACCCGCCGCTCTCCGGCCAGCCCCTTGCGCCAGGAGTCCCATTCGGTGGGACGCCGCAAGACCCATGCAACTGCCCGTTGCCGCAGGCTAGGGCCAGAATTGGCGAGCAAGTCTCGCAGGGCCGTTCCCGGAGGGTTGGGGGCGAGATCGTCATCCGGTGTCAGGGGCGGCAGTAGAGGAGGCCCGCCAGCCGCCGTTGCTTCGGTTGGCGAAGTCGGATCGGCAACGCTTGGTAGGTGCTGCGCCAGCGTTGTAATGACGGCATCTCGGTACTCGGAGCATAAGACCGTGATCTCGCCAGTCTTGCAGTCAGCCCAACCGACAGCAGTGCCGTCCGGCAGGTTCACATACAGGCGATCATGGCCGTACCGCTTCCAGCGCGTGACCTTCAGCTTCTCCACGAGCCCCCTCCGCTCCCGCAGTGACAATGCCGCCATGGCAGCAGCAGGAGCGACACGGCCACAAGAGCGCGCAGCATCCAGAGACCTGTTACAGGTTTCTCTACCTCATCAAGGCACCCCCGGCGGCTCCGCGCCGCCGGGCGCGCTCCGGCTCCGCTGCGGGCGCCGCTCCTGCCTCTGGCCCGCTCCGCCCGCGCTGCGCCGACGCACGCCCACACGCGGATAGGGCCGGAAGCTATAAGGCGATCACCCGGCAGCCGCGGTCAAAGACATGCCTCCGGCGGGGGCGCTCCGACTCCGGGATGGACGGGGGCGCCGTTCGCGAGTGCCGGCGCGTCGTGGCGAGCGCAGGAAGCTCCCATCCCGTCCACCGTCGACCCAGGCAGAGCCGAGCAGACGTGGTCCATGGCGTCCAGGTCGTTCGTACAGTGGCGCGCTCCACCTGGACGCCATGGACCACGCCCGCTCCACGGTGTGTGGGTCGACGGCGGACGGGATGGGAGCTGGGGAAGTTTGTGGTTCCTGTCGGAGAGGACAGCCAGCGTTGCGGTACAGCAGCGAAGTACAGCAACCGCACCGACCACAGGTGACCATTAACGGCCTTCATCGTTGCGCTGACTACGGGAGTCCTCAGCGACCGCAACGTCCGTAGTTCGCATCGAGAAGGTTGGGGCTGTGGCAGTCTGAGGCGATGACCTCTGCGACAGGCAATGAACTCCCAGGTTTGGGTAAGTGGCTTCCCGCTAACATCGATCTTGACTTCGTAGCGCTCTTTCCGATCGAGGTACCGGACGACGCATGGCTCAAGTTCACGCCCGATCCTGAACGAGGCCTCCCCGCCGTGCATATCGACGCCGCTTGGATCAAGGACGAGGTACTACACCAAGCCACAGTCAGTGGCTTCACACTCGGAGAGGGCAACGATGTGGGAGAGCGCGAAGTGCTTCGACAGGGACAACTACCACTGGCATCGGTCGTCCGCCTCAACTACAACATTGTCAGCGGCGATGGCCGCGCAGAGTTGGAAGACAGCAAGGTAGTGACTGGACTGCCCGGAGCTCTGATCGACCCTTACATTCGTTGAGACATCGCTCGACCGTGCCACTCTCGTGCCAGAACAAGCGGGGAGTCACGGGGAACCACGGTATCGAGGGGAAGAACGGCGAGAGACCCGCGCAGGACTCCGAAGCGCCAGGTCACAAAGGCGATCGCCCAACCTCGCTCCTAAAGCGGGTGTCGGCAGTTCGAACCTGCCCGAGGGCACAACGGACGCTGCCTGATACGCGGGCATTCGTACGGCCCGCCGCTCCTGCATCGGGCCACCACCCGGACGGCGGACGCGGCCATACCGTGGGAGAACCCCGTCGTGGCTGGGGCGGTCGGCTCCACGGCTTCAGGCAGCGTCAGCAGATCAGCTGGATTCTCCACTCATGGAGCAGGTCAGCAGGCGTCGGGCGAACCTCGCCACAGGCCCCTGCTCGCGCAAAACTTCCGCTCCAACCTGATCGAAGAACGCCTCCGGGTTCTCAAGAATGACATCGTCCAGACCGTACTCTTCTTCCAGCGGGGGCGAGATGTTGATCTGTGTCTTCGCGGCCATGGCACTCTCCGAGGGATAGATGCACGCCTAGCCATCGACATAGTCGCCACATCTAGTGTGCCCCACCTACGGGCTGTGAGCCTTTTCATGAACAGGTTCTGCGGCAAGCAGCAGCCCTACGGCAGCTACGCAGCCCGCAGCAGGGTGCTTACCGAAGGTGCGGTGAGAGGCGGCATCAACCATGATCAGTCCCACTGGAACCTGATTGTCGTCCTTCACCCGCTGGAGGGCTGGCCCCACAGCTACTACACCAGCCCCTAAACGTTGGCATAGCTGCGGCTTCCACCAGTACCACCTGGTGCGGATGTATTCGGGACGATGCAAGTTCATCATCCTTTTCAGCTCGGTGAAGACCGCACCGTCGTCCGAGTTCAGCTGCAAAGGAGCTTGCTGCCTAGCATCTCCCCGCTCCTTGACCCAGACTCTCGTCAGCGTGTCGGCCTCAGGGTCGTACTGGTAAAAGCACGCCCGCAACACTTGCTGCTTCCCCTCCGGCACGATTTGAGACCGCAGCGCACTCAGCAAAATGTCCCAGGCTCCACGCCTCTCAGCTGGCTTGGATGCATTTGGTGCCCTATAGATCTTTTTCACAGCCGGAAAGAGACCGGCAGCAGCTGCGGCCAGCTTGCGCAACGCCGTAGGCGGCTCGGTCAAGTCGGCCGCCTGAATGAGCCCAAGGATCAGCTGGGCAAGAACCGCCACTACAAGCAGAGACCATGCCCACCATGGGTGATGCTCACGCACCGCACCGAAGAGCGCAGCGCAGAGCGCGGATACCGGCGGGAGCACAGTGCGTACCCCCCACCAGGTCTTCAGCCTCAGCACCACACCAATCACCACAATCATCACATTAGGCGTGGTTCGGTCAGGCTGCCACGGACGCACTCCGGAAGCCGGATCACGTTCTTATGGAGGCCCGCGGGGCCGTCTCAGGGCCGTCGGGGGGTACTCAACGACGACCAATGCTGACAACCACCGACGGCTAAGTCACAGGTCACAGCGTTGATCGATCGCACAGCCGCAGGTCAGAGACCCGGCCCTTCACTTCTTCGGCAAGTGGGTGACTGGGGCGGGCGGCGTGGAGAGACTTTAAGGCCTGCTGATCAGCGGGGCCCCTCCGAGAGCAAGAAAGGGGGCCGAGTGCCCACTTCGTGCGGTGAGGGCATCCAGCCCTCTCCATTGGTACAAGTGTAATGGCCCCCTTTCATGCTCTCGCCCCGCAGATCACCAGCCCTCAAACTCTCTCCCCACCACCCGCGCGGGCAGGCTCGGGCTGACATCCACACCTGACATCAACGAGCACGGATGCCAGCGCACAACGGCGACTCGGCACGGCCAAGGCGACCGCAAGCAGTAGCCGGTGAACAGGCGCCGGACGGACCGCGAGGCGAACTTACAAAGCAGATGTCGGCGGTTCGAATCCGTCTGTGCCCACAGGATCAGCAGGAGCCCCGCACCGGGACCGGTGCGGGGCTCCTGCGTTTCCGTCCGGGGCCGGGGCCGGGGGCGCCCGGAGGGTCCCGTCACGGCAGGGGCAGCATGCCGCCGTTCCTGTGGAGCCACGACCGGTACGTCGGGTTGGCGTAGGCGAGGGAGCGGTAGGCGTCGGCCAAGTCGCGGAAGAGGGCGTCGGTTTCCGGGACGGAGAGCGCTCCCGGGCGTGTGGCCAGGGAGAGTTCGACGGTGAGGGGGTCGCCGTAGAGGGGGCGGAGGACCGTTCCCGGGCCGGCTTCCGCGGTGGGCTGGCAGGCCCGTACGGCCTCGCCCGAGGCGACGAGGTCCGCGGCCGTGGTGGTGTCGCGGACGTGCACCAGGCGCGGGTCGATCCCGGCGGTGGTGAAGGCCCGCTGCAGGGCCGACCACTCGTGGTCGGCCGCCGGGTCCACGATCCAGGCGTCGTCGGCGAGTTCGGCGATCCCGACCACGGGGTGGGCGGCCGCCGGGTGCGTGACGGACAGGGCGACGAACCGCGGCTCGCGGGTCATGAGGACGCGCTGTTCGACGCCCGGCGGCATGTGCAGGGGGAAGCCCTCGGTCTCGTGGACGAAGGCGGCGTCGAGCTGGTTGGTCGCGAGCAGTTGCAGCAACGTGCCTGCGGATACCTCTATGTGGATGGCGACGTCCGTGTCGGGCAGCCGGGCGTGGAGGCGGCGCAGCCAGCCCGTGACGACGCGTCCGCCGAGGCTGCCGACGCGCAGCCGGGCCCCGCCCGCGCCCGCCGCGGCGTCCCGGGCGGCCGCCATCAGCGCGCTCATCTCGGCGATGATGGGCCGGGCCCGGGAGAGCACGGAATGGCCCAGCGGCGTGGGGCGGCTGCCGGTCTGGCCGCGGGTGAACAGCAGCCCGCCGACGGCTCCTTCGATGCGGCGGAGCTGCGTGGTGAGCGAGGGCTGGGTCATGCCGAGCTGCAGCGCGGCCTTCCGCACACTTCCCGCATCCGCAATGGCGCAAAGCGCGCGGAGGTGCCTGACCTCGAGCTCCACGGGGGGAGCATAACTGCGCCCCGCACGTCACACCAGGCACATGTCGGGGCAGGGTAGGTGATTGGCTGGTGTTATGGCCAGTTGGCATCATCCGTATCGCTGATAACTCGTCACAGACTCTCGGGGACCAGCAGTTCACCCGACGGACATCCGGCAGGCACACCCACCGGCCGGCCCGGACGTCCTCGGCACGAATGGAGTCCCCCACATGAAACGCTCCACGATGGTGCTGTCGGCTGCGATCGGCCTCGGGCTCACGGCGGCCGTGACGGCGGTTCCCGCCTCGGCCGCGGCCCCGGCGGCCACCGGATCGCAGACCGTGCGGTCGTCGTACGCCGGCTCGGCGGCCGAAGAGGCCGACAACAAGGCGTTCTTCGACGCCGTGATGAAGTCGGCGCAGGCGAAGGCCGCGAAGTCGCCGGGCCTGCGGGCCGTCACGGTCACCTACGACGCCAGCAGAGCGCCCAGCTTCGCCTCCCAGATAGCCGCCAGCGCGCAGATCTGGAACAGCTCCGTGCGCAACGTCCAGCTGCGTGCGGGCAGCAACGCCGACTTCAGCTACTACGAGGGCAACGACTCCCGCGGCTCCTACGCGAGCACCGACGGCCACGGGCGCGGCTACGTCTTCCTCGACTACCGGCAGAACCAGCAGTACAACTCCACCCGCGTCACCGCGCACGAGACCGGTCACGTGCTCGGCCTGCCGGACCACTACTCGGGTCCGTGCAGCGAGCTGATGTCCGGCGGCGGCCCCGGCACGTCCTGCCAGAACACGCGCCCCAACAGCACCGAGATCAACAGGGTCAACCAGCTGTGGGCCAACGGCCTGTCGGCCTTCAAGAAGGACGACAAGGGAGTGTTCACCACGGTTCGATGAGCCTGCCGGCCTGCTGAGCAGGCCCGCTTCTCCGGCGGCCCGGTTCCCTCGCGGAGCCGGGCCGCCGCCCGTCTCCACGCCCCTCGCGCCGCGCGGCCGCATACTGGAACGGATGACACACGTGCCCCCTGGCCTCACCTATCCGGAGGCCGGCGCCACCGCCCGCTTCCCGCTGCCCGCCGGCTACCACCATCTCCACGAGGCCGGGTACGTCGGCCGCGGCCGGCCCGTCTTCGAGGCGGCGGCCGACGCGGTCCTCTCCTGGCGCCTGCACCGCGCCGCCGGCATCCGCGTGCCCGCCGGCACCCTCCCCGCCGCCCCCGGCGTCACCGTGGACGTCTCCCTCGGCCTCGGCCCGCTGCGCGCGGCCGGGACGTGCGCGGTCGTCTGGACCGTACGGGAGGAGCGCCGCGCGGGCTTCGCCTACGGCACGCTGCCGGGCCATCCCGAGTGCGGGGAGGAGTCCTTCGTCGTCACCCTCGACGGGGCGGAGGACGTACGCCTGGCCGTGACGGCGTTCAGCCGGCCGGCGCGCTGGTTCACGCGGGCCGCCGGGCCCTTGGTGCCGGCCTTCCAGCGGAGGTACGCGCGGCACTGCGCGCGGGTGCTGCGGGCGGAGGTCGCCCGGGCGGGCGCGTAGCCGGGCGGCACGTTGGTCCGTACCAAAGCCCGTGCGGGTGCGGGACGAGGGGGCCCGCCGGTCACCGACCGGACGTACGGTCGTTGTAGTAGCGGTTCATACGGGGAAGTGCGGCTCGTGGGGCTGCGGTGGTGTTTCCCACCGGGCTTTTGGAACGGAGCCGCCGGCCTCCCGGGGCGGCGCTACACCTCTCGCGGCCGCTTCACGACGTACGCCGCGCCCGCCCCCGCCGCGAACAGGGCGAGGAAGGAGACGGCCGTGCCGATCCAGCCGGCGCCCAGCCACTGGCCGCCGAAGTAGCCCAGGCTCACGCTGTACGCGGCCCAGGTCAGGCCGGCCAGGGCGGACCAGGGGAGGAATTCGGCCACCCGGCGGTGCATCACGCCCGCGCCGAGGCTGACCACCGAGCGCCCGGCCGGTGCGAAGCGGGCGACGACCACCAGGGGGCCGCCGCCGCGCAGCAGCGCCGTGCCGAGCTTCTCCTGGGCGGCGGTCAGCCGCCGCGAGCGGGCGATGGCCCGGTCGAAGCGGTCGCCGCCGCGCCAGGCGAGCCGGTAGGCGACCATGTCGCCGAGGACGGATGCCGTCGCGGCGCACATGACCAGCGCGAGCATCTGGGGGAAGCCGGCGTGGCCGCGGGCCGCGTCACCGACCGCGTCGGCCGCGGTGCCCGCGGCGGCGGTCGCCGCGGTGATCACCAGGACCCCGCTGGGGAGCACGGGGAGGAAGACGTCCAGGAGTACGGAGATGCTGACGATCACGTAGATCCATGGGGTGTCGGCCAACGCCCCCAACTGCTCCAGCACGTCCTGATCTCCCGGTACGGTCCCCCGCCGCGACGTCGCAGGGGAGCGGCAGGGGCGGCCTTCACAACCGCACAGCGTACGCCTGGGGCGCGTGTGACGTGTGAGCGGGGGAGGCGAAAATGGCGCAGATCACCCGCGGCGGGAGAAGAGCCGGTCCAGGGACAGCGCGCCCGGGCCGGTGAAGACGAGCAGCAGGAAGCCCCAGCAGAAGACGACGGGCAGTTCGCCGCCGTTCTGGATCGGCCACAGCGCCCCGCTCTGGTGCATGTCGAAGTACGCGTACGCCATGGAGCCGGACGCGATCAGGGACGCGCTGCGGGTGCCCACGCCGAGCAGCACGAGGATGCCGGCGACGGCCTGGATGACGGCCGCGTACCAGAACGGCCAGAGGCCGGTCGCGACGGTGCCGCCGTTGGTGCCGGCCGCGCCGCCGAGCACGCCGAAGAGCGAGGCGATGCCGTGGCAGGCGAAGAGCAGGCCGATCACGACCCGGAAGGCGGAGAGGGCGTACGGACGGGCCGCGTCCAGGCGCTCCGTGAGGGCGGGGGCCGCGGCGGCGCCGGTTCTCGCGGGGGCCGAGGGGGAGGCGGTGGTGGGCGTGGGGGGCATGAGGGGCTCCTCGTATCGGGGACAGGAACGATGAGGTCCCCCAGGTTAGGTACCCCTAATCGATACTTGCAAGTTCAAGGACCGATCGACCGACTTTGTCACATGCCGGAAATCCGGGAACAGGCGGAAATCCGGGAGCAGCCGGGAACGGACGGCCACCGCCGCGCCGCACCCGCTGCGCATGCGCCAGGGGCGGGCCGGATGTGCGTCCGGCCCGCCCCTGGCGCTCTGTTCATGCTGCTACGCCGTCCCGGCTCAGCAGCCCTTCAGGACGGCCGTGAGCTTGTCCTTCTCCGCGGAGTCGACGGTCAGCTTGTAGTAGTGCTTGACCGTGACCCACATGCGCGCGTACGTGCACGCGTAGGAGTTCAGCGGCGGCATCCACTGCGCCGGGTCCTTGTCGCCCTTCGCCTGGTTGACGCGGTCGGTCACGGCGATCAGCTGCGGCCGGGTGAGGTCGTTGGCGAACGCCTTCCGCTGCTCGGTGGTCCAGGCGTTGGCTCCCGAGCGCCAGGCCTGGGCCAGCGGCACTATGTGGTCGATGTCGATGTCCTGGGCGTCGTGCCAGGTGGCGCCGTCGTAGGGGGAGACCCAGGTGCCGGAGACCGCGGCGCACTTGGCGTCCTGCTGCACGTTCTCGCCGTCGCGCTTGAGGACGACCTCGCGGGTGTTGCACTCCCCGGACTGGGTGGCCCAGTGCGGGAACTTCGCCCGGCTGTAGCCGTCCATGGAGCCCTCGGGGCTGACCTGCAGCTCCGTGAGGTAGCCGCGGACGGTGGCGGCGTCCGGCGGGGTGGGCGGGGCGGCGTGGGCCGTGCCGCCGCCCAGGACGAGCGAGCCGACGAGGGCCGCGAGGCCGCTCGCCGCGGCGGTGCGACGCGCGTAGAGACGGCGCGCGGCGGGACGGGTGCGCAGTGCGGGCATGGGAACTCCCTGTGGAGTGGGGGGTCTTGGGCCGTCGGGAACGGCCAGGATCGCGGCGTCCGGTTTCCGGGGGGTGGTCGCCAGGTAACAGGGTGACGACGCGATCATGACAAGGCAAGAGTCAATTCACGTGACGTTGAACCCGATCGGCGCAGCGTTCCGGCATTTCCTGACACGCCGCCATGCGACCGCCGGTAACCGGCCGTTCGGTCCGCCTAGGGTGGTCCGCGTGCTCGCCGCCGCAGTGCTGCTGCCCGTCAACGCCACCCTCGCCGTGGTGCTCGCCGTCCTCCTCGCCGCCGCCGTGGCGATCGCCGCGGCCGCCCGCCTCGCCGACGCGCGCGGCCGTGGCTGGGCGCGCCCCGTCGCGGTCGCCGGGGTGCGCGCCGCCGCCCAACTCGCCGCGGTCTCGGCGCTGATCGGCTGGGTGGTGCGGGCCCTGCCGCTGCTGCTGTGCTTCGTCGCCCTGATGTACGCCGTGGCCGTACGGACCGCCGGGCGCCGGATCACCGGCAACCGCACATGGTGGTGGGCGGCCCTGCCCATCGGGGCGGCCGTGCTGCCGGTCCTCGTGCTGCTGGTGCTCACCGGCCTCGTGCCGGTCGACGGCATCGCGCTCGTGCCCGTCGCGGGCATCCTCATCGGCGGCGGCCTGACCGCGACGGTCCTGGCCGGCCGGCGCGCCCTGGACGAGCTCCACACGCGCCGCGGCGAGGTGGAGGCCGGCCTGGCGCTCGGCATGCCCGACCGCGACGCCCGGCTGGAGATCGCCCGCCCGGCCGCGTCCGACGCCCTCCTGCCGGGGCTCGACCAGACGCGCACGGTGGGGCTCGTCACACTTCCGGGGGCGTTCGTCGGCATGCTGCTGGGCGGGGCGTCGCCGCTGCCGGCCGCCGCGGTGCAGCTGTTCGTGCTGGTCGCGCTGATGGCGGTGCAGGTGGTGGCCGTCGCGGTGGTGCTGGAGCTGGTGGCGCGGGGGCGGCTGCACCGGGCGGACGCGGGCGGGGGAAGGAAGCGGCGGTCGTCGCGTACCCTGAGGGGAGCAGAAGGGGAGTAGCTCTTCGCCGGACCGTCGACATACTGCCGAGCTCGCCTCGGCCGGCGCCCGGAGGCCGCCCGTCCCGTACGGGCCGGCCAGCGAGACCTTCGGCCGCAGTGTCCATGACGCTGCCGTGCCGAAGCGACCCCTGAAACGTACGGAAGCGTGCAGGTCCCCTCGGTGCGGCGGCACCCGACCGACTGAGGGATCCACCACGTGTTCAGCTTCACCGTCGCCGCCCTGGCCTTCGGCGTCGTCTTCCTCGCCGAACTGCCCGACAAGACCGCCCTGGCCGGCCTCATGCTCGGCACCCGCTACCGCGCGGGCTACGTCTTCGCCGGTGTCGCCGCCGCCTTCGCCGTGCACGTCGCGCTCGCCGTCGCCGCCGGCAGCGTCCTGTCGCTGCTGCCGCACCGCCTCGTGCAGTGCGTCGTCGGCCTGCTCTTCCTCGCCGGCGCGGCCATGCTCCTCTTCAAGAAGGACGAGGACGACGAGGAGATCCGGAAGCCCGCCGACCAGTCCTTCTGGAAGGTCTCCGGGGCGGGCTTCATGCTGATCCTCGTCGCCGAGTTCGGCGACCTCACCCAGATCATGACCGCCAACCTCGCCGCCCGCTACGACGACCCGCTCTCGGTGGGCCTCGGCGCGGTACTGGCCCTGTGGGCCGTCGCGGGCCTGGGCATCGTCGGCGGGCGCACGCTGATGAAGTACGTACCGCTGGCGATCGTCACCAGGGTGGCGGCGGTGGTGATGCTGGGGCTGGCGGGCTTCAGCCTGTACGAGGCGGTGTCCGGCTGATCGCCGGGGGCGCAGGGCCGCGGCAGCCGCGGTGCCCGTTCATTCCGCCGGACCCTCGCCGTAGCGGTGTCGCGCCGTAGCGGCGGGTCCTTTTCGCCGGTCGCGGTGGCCGGGTCGCCGGTCGCGGTGGCCGGGCGGGCGTCCGGCACCCCGGTGGGGGCGGGCCGGCGGGAGCCGGCCCGGCTCAGCGGCCGGCTATGCGCAGCGTGATCGCGCCGTCCGCCGCCGCCTCGACCCGTACCTGCGTCAGGTCCGCCACGGCCACGTCCGGGCCGTGGGCGGCCGCGCGCGGGCCGACGCCGACGACGCGCATGCCCGCCGCCCGGCCGGCGGCGATGCCCGCCTCCGAGTCCTCGAAGACGATGCAGTCGGCGGGCTCGAAGCCGAGCGCGGCGGCGCCCTTGAGGAAGCCCTCCGGGTCCGGCTTGCTCGCGCCGACGGACTCCGCGGTCACGCGGACCTCCGGCATGGGCAGGCCCGCCGCGCCCATGCGGGCCCCGGCCAGGGCGCGGTCCGCGGAGGTGACCAGGGCGTGGGGGAGGGCGGCGAGGGCCGCCATGAAGGCGGGGGCGCCGGCGACCGGCACGACGCCGTCGACGTCGGCGGTCTCGGCCGCGAGCATCCGGCGGTTGTCGGCGTGGTTCTGCTCCATCGGGCGGTCCGGGAGCAGCACGGCCATCGTGGCGTAGCCCTGGCGGCCGTGGACGACCTTCATCACCGCGTCGCCGTCGAGCCCCTGCTCGGCGGCCCAGCCGCGCCAGCAGCGCTCCACGACGGCGTCGGAGTTGACGATGGTCCCGTCCATGTCCAGGAGCAGGGCGCGGGCGGTCAGCGTGGTCGTGGCGGCGGGGGCGTTGGCCTGCATCGGCGGACTCCAGGGCGCGCGGGAGGGAGACAAGCGGTCCCGCCCGCCGGTCAGGGAATACGGGCGGAACCACTTTGTTTCCCCACGATACAAAAAGTCGGGCCTTTCATGCCAACCCGTGCCTGCGGGCGGGAGCGGGCGCACCGCCCCCGGCGGGCCCGGCGGCTCCCCGCAGGCCCCTTCCGGCCGCCCCCCGGACGCTGCCAATGGCCTACCCCGGCGGGCCGGACGCGCCGATCGGGACCACGATGGAAGGGCCCCGCCGTCCAGGAGACCCGGCGGGGCCCCGCGAGACCCCAGGAGACCCGGGAGCGCCCATGGCGGACGACACCCCTGGCCCCTCCGTGGCCGCAGCGCCGGAGCCCGCCTCCGTACCCGGCGAGGGACAGCCCCGGCGCACCGTCCTCGTGGCGATCGGCGCACTGCTGCTCGGCATGCTGCTCGCCGCCCTGGACCAGACGATCGTCTCCACCGCCCTGCCCACGATCGTCAGCGATCTGGGCGGCCTCGAACACCTCTCCTGGGTCGTCACCGCGTACATGCTCGCCTCCACCGCCGCGACCCCGCTCTGGGGCAAGCTCGGCGACCAGTACGGGCGCAAGAAGCTCTTCCAGACGGCCATCGTCATCTTCCTGCTCGGCTCCGTGCTGTGCGGCATCGCCCAGAACATGGGCGAGCTCATCGCCTTCCGCGCCCTCCAGGGCCTCGGCGGCGGCGGGCTCATGGTGCTGTCGATGGCGATCGTCGGCGACATCGTCCCGCCCCGCGACCGCGGCCGCTACCAGGGCCTCTTCGGCGCGGTCTTCGGCGGTACGAGCGTCCTCGGCCCGCTGCTCGGCGGCCTGTTCGTGGACCACCTCAGCTGGCGCTGGGTCTTCTACATCAACCTCCCCATCGGCGTCGTCGCCCTCTTCACCATCGCCGCCGTCCTGCACATCCCGGTCCGCCGCACCCCGCACCGCATCGACTACCTCGGCACGTTCCTCATCGCCGCCGTCGCCACCTGCCTCGTGCTGATGACCTCGCTCGGCGGCGTCACCTACCCCTGGACGTCCTGGCAGATCACCGGCCTCGGGGTGCTGGGCGTGCTGCTGCTCGTGCCGTTCGTGGCCGTGGAGCGGCGGGCCGCGGAGCCCGTGCTGCCGCTCAGCCTCTTCCGCATCCACACCTTCTCCCTCTGCTCGGTGATCGGCTTCGTCGTCGGCTTCGCGATGTTCGGGTCCATGACGTACCTGCCGACGTTCCTGCAGGTCGTGCAGGGCGTCTCGCCGACGCTGTCCGGCGTGCACATGCTGCCGATGGTGGCCGGGCTGCTCATCGCCTCGACCGCCTCCGGCCAGATCGTCAGCCGCACCGGCCACTACAAGGCCTTCCCCATCGCCGGCACCGGCATCATGACCATCGGCCTGCTCCTGCTCCACCAGCTCGACCCCGCCAGCAGCACCGCCGAGATGAGCGGCTACTTCTTCGTCTTCGGCTTCGGGCTCGGCCTCGTCATGCAGGTCCTCGTCCTGATCGTGCAGAACGCCGTCGCCTACCGCGACCTCGGTGTCGCCACCTCCGGAGCCACCTTCTTCCGCTCCATCGGCGCCTCCTTCGGCGTCTCCATCTTCGGCACGATCTTCGCCAACGCGCTCGGGCCGCGCATCGCCGACGCCCTCGCCGGAGCGAAGCTGCCGCCCGGCGTCAGCGCGGGCCGGCTCCAGGCCGACCCGCGCGCCGTCTCCACCCTGCCGCCGGGGGAGCGGGCGCGCGTCCTCGCCGCCTACTCCGACTCCATCACCGACGTCTTCATCTACGCGGTCCCCGCCGCCCTCGCCGCCTTCGTCCTCGCCTGGTTCCTCAGGGAGGAACCCCTGCGCGGCAGCGTCACCGCCCCCGACGCGAGCGAGGTCGTCTCCAGCAACCCCGTCGAGCGCTCCTCCCACGAGGAGGTCGCCCGCGCGCTCTCCCTCCTCGGCAGCCGCGAGGGCCGCAAGAAGATCTACGAGGTGATCACGGAACGGGCCGGGCTCGACCTGCGGCCCGCGGCCAGCTGGATGCTCCTGCGCATGAACCGCTACGGCTCCGTGGAACCCTCCCTGCTCGCCGAGCGCGCCGACGTCCCCCTGCGCGCCGTCACCGAGGCCGCCATCCAGCTGGAGGTCCGCGGCCTGGCCCGCCGCGAAGGCCTCCCGCTCATCCTCACGGACGAGGGCCGCCGCGTCGCCGGACTCCTCTTCCAGGCCCGCGAAGCCTCCCTCGCCGACCTCCTCGGCGACTGGTGGACCCCCGACCGCCCCACGGACCTCGACGCCCTCGTCCGCGAACTCAACACGGAACTGTGCGGCTCGGACGCGGAACAGCCGCACGACCGGGAGGGTCTGCCCCGGCGGGACCACGAGGCGCGGCGGGACCGGGGGAAGGGCGGCGCGGGGGGTCCGGGGGGTGCGTGAGGGCGGGCGCCCGCCCCTCTGACGCAGGGCACGCATCTTGCGAGCCGTGTTGTCGGCCCGGATCAGGCGTACGACGCGACGCCTTCGCCCCGCTGTTCACGGCCATGGCCTCGTCGTGGGTCATGGTGCGGCCGCCGGACTCCTCGCGCGCCACCTCGATGAGGTGAAGAGCCACGGCATCCTCCAGCACCGCCCGGGCGGCCTCGTCGCCTCCGGCGGTGTCCACGACGGCCTGCCGCCACCAGTCGTCCAGCAGCAGATCCGCCGCGTCGGGGCGGTCGACGGCTTTACGGGCACCCCGTCGGAATCAAGCCATCCAGACGAAATGAAGGAAGTCGTCAGGTGACCCGAGAGTGACCTGCGTCTCTTCTCCGGGACTCAGTAAGGTCTCAACGAGTCTTTCGAGGGCAAGCCGAACCGGGCGACTGGAGGAGCTGCGGGGCGTGGCGAATGCGGAGCGGAGTGGGCTCGGGAGTCCGGCGCGGGAGGGGCCGGGGACCGGCCTCGTCCTGGGCGCGTTGTGGCTGCTCGCCGGACTGCTGGCCGTCCGTCAGGCCGTTGCCGTGCTGCGGCTGCCTCCCGGGCGGCGGTTCACCGACCTGGAGCGGTGGATCGGTGACGGCGGTGTCCTCCACGTCAGGGGCTCGCTCTACGACACGGACGAGTTCACCGGTACTCCTTTCGCGGGACTCGTCCTCAAGCCGCTGACGAAGGCCGCCGAGCAGAGCCTCGGCATCTTCTGGACGTTCGGCACGCTCCTGCTGGTGGTCGCCCTGGCGCTCGTCGCCGCCCGTTCCCTGCCCGGTCCCGTCCCGCGCCGCACGGCGCTGCTCGCCGCCCCCGTGGCGGTGATCCTCGCGGTGCTGTCGCTGCCCGTGCGGAACACGTTCACGCTGGGGCAGACGAGCATCATCCCCGTCCTGCTGGTGCTCCTCGGCTGCTGCCCGCCCCGCCTCGTGAAGGGCTCCGGCCGGGTGAGCGGCCTGCTCATCGGCGTCGCCGCGGCCCTGCAGCCCGCGGTGCTGCTGTTCGCCGTCCTGCAGTGGCTGACGGGCCGCCGCCGCGCGGCCGCCGCCACCGGCGTCACCTTCGCGGCCTGTACGACGCTGACGTGGGTCTTCATGCCGGACGACTCGTGGACGTACTGGATCCACCACGTTGCAGGCAGAGGTCTCGGCCACGCCCCGGACGGGCTCGCCAACCAGTCCCTGCACGGCCTGCTGCTCCGCACCGGCCTGCACGGCCCGGCCGAACTTGCGCTGTACGGCGTGCTGGCCGCCGCGGTCACCGTGCTCGGCCTGCGCCGGGCCGCCCGCTACGCCCTCGGCGGGCAGGCGCTCCTCGCGACGGCCGTCGCGGGCTGCACCGCGGTCGCCGTCTCGCCGACGGCGTGGCAGCACCAGCAGTTGTGGATCCTGCTCGCGGTCGTCGGCCGCGTGGGCAGGCGCCGCGCCGACCGCCTGGTGTGGCCCGTGCTCGTCGTGCTCGTCACGACGCTCCCGAGCACCGTGCTGATGCCGGACAACCCGCTGCTGCGCCCCCTCGGCGACAACGCCCCGCTGCTGGCCGCGCTGCTGGCGGCCTGCGTGGTGCCGTTCCTGTCCCGCACCGCGGAGGGCTGGGAGCGGCCGGTGCCGACGCCGGCGGCCGAGCCGCAGCCGGGCCGGTTCTCCTGGGTGCCGCTGTTCCGCTTCTGGCGGCGGCCGCTGACCCGGCCGAACGTCCTGCTGGAGCTGATGCTGATACGGGTCGGCTACTGGTGCTACCAGTTCATCCGCGCCCAGGCCCCGGACGAGCGCTCGCTCGCGGAGGCGCACGGCCGGCAGATCCTCGGCATGGAGGAGTTCCTGCACGTCGACGCCGAGCACGGCTTCAACCACTTCGTGGCGGGCATCGGCTGGCTCACCGGCGGCATGAACTACTACTACGGCACCTTCCACTTCCTGGTGCCGGTCTCCCTGCTGGTCTACCTCTACGTGCGCCGGCCCGGCACGTACCGCTGGGCCCGCACCGCGCTGTCCCTGGCGACCCTGCTCGCGCTCGCCGGCTTCTGGGCCTACCCGCTGGCGCCGCCGCGGCTGATGCCGGGCCTCGGTTTCATCGACACGGTCAACGGGCCGCAGGACCTGGACCACCCGGACTTCGGGGCGCTGACGGAGCTGTCGAACCAGTACGCGGCCATGCCGTCGCTGCACATCGGCTGGTCGCTGTGGTGCGGCATCGTGATCGCCGTCGTCGCGTCGAGGCCGTGGTCGAAGTGGCTCGGCATGCTCTATCCGCTGCTGACGTTCGCGGTGATCGTCGGCACCGCCAACCACTACGTGCTCGACGCGGTCGGCGGTGCCCTGGTCGTCCTGGCCGGTTTCGCGATCCAGTACGTGCTGAGCGGTCCCGGCAGGCTGGTGTTCGGGAAGGTGCCGGCGGCGCGCGGCGAGAGCGATCCGCTGCCCGCGGGGGCCATGGGGTCGGCGGGGTCCGCGGGGGTCACGGGGACGGCGTCCACGCCCGCGGCGAAGGGCTGACCGGCGGCCCCGGTCCCGGCCGGGACCGGGTCAGTCGCTCACGGTGATCTGGGAGCCCGGGTCGGTCGTGTCCGTGATGTCGTAGACGGCGTTGAAGACGGACGTCGTCGCACTGGTCGGGCAGCCGAAGCCGCCCTCGACCTTCACCGGGACACTGGCGTTGCTGACGGTGAGCTTGGCCGGGGAGCCGTTGGTGTAGGTCGCGACGATGTCCGCGGCCGCGGTCGGGGCCGCGGTGATGGTGCAGTTGGCCAGGCCCGTGGACTTCAGGACGAAGCCGCCGGTCGGGATGGTGAGGGTCGCGGCGATCGGCGACCCGTTCTGCATGGACACCTGCCACGCGCCGGACGTGACGACGGTGGTGGTCACCCCGGGGATGCTGGCGGTGCAGCCGGTGTACGTGGGCGCGTTGATGGGGCTGGTGACCGGGCCCGAGGGGTTCTGGTTGCCGGGCGCGTCCGGGATCCGGTTGCCGGCGGAGTCGTCCGACGGGGTGGAGCTGGAGGCCGTACACGTGGCGGTCACGGAGCCGGCCTTGAAGGTGGCCTTGCCGTTGAGCGTGGCGGCGAAGGAGTGGCCGGCCGGGGTGACGGTGGTGGAGCCCGCCACGGCCGTCGCGGCCGCCGGGCCCGTCTGGGCGCCCGCCGCGCCGGTCAGCGTGAGGGCGGCGGCGACGGCCAGCCCGGCGCCGCAGGCGAGGGCGGCACGGGGACGGAGTCTGCGCGGGGTGGTCATCGGGTCTCCTTGGGTGGGAGGTGTGGGTGGTGCGCGGGGGGAGCGTCGTGAGGTGCGGGGGGCGCCGCGTCGCGGTGCGCGGGAGGGGCGTCGGGTCGTCCGGGCGCGTCTCCGCCGCCCGGTGCGCTTCCCGTGCCGGAGAGCGGCACCGTGCCCCCGTCCTCCGGCGCCGGCACTGGCACCGGCGCCACCGGCTGCCACGCGAAGACCATGCCCCCGCCGATCACGCCGAGGATCGTGCCGAAGAGGAACCCGCCGAGGTTCGACATCACCAGCGCCGCGGCCGCGATCATGACCGTCACCACCCCGGCGAGGGCCCGGTACTGCGGCGCGAACCACGCGCTCAGCCCCATCAGCACCATGATCAGGCCCATCAGGACCGAGGGGATGCCCGCGATGCCCTGGTGGAGCATGATCTTCAGCGGGGCGAGGGGGATGACGGAGATCTCCGCCCCGGCGAGCACGGTGGCGAGGCCGCCCCAGAAGGGCCGCGCCTTGCGCCACCGGCGCCACGCGGCCCACGGGTGGCGCCGGGGACGGGGACGGACGGCGGCGGGCCCTGTGCCTGCGGTGCCGTCCGCCACGTCAGAAGCACTCCTGCTTGCCCTTGGCGATGTTCAGCCGCAGCCCGGCCAGCTTGAACGTTCCCGCGTTGGTCGCCCACGCGACCTGCCGGAGCTTCTTCACGCTGACGTGGTCGGCCTGCTGGGCGAAGAGGTCCTGCAGGCCCTGGGCGCCGTCCGGGCCCTTGTCGAGGGTGGAGGCGTCGCGGCCGATCTCGACGTTCTTGAACTCGGCGTCGCCGCCCATCTGGGTGGCGTCGAGGAAGAGGTTGCTGGCCCGGACCGGGGTGCCGTTGCCGCCCGCCGTCAGGTTGAGCGAGATGTCCCCGATGACGGGCAGGTGGGTGACCACGGACTGGCAGAGCTTCTTCAGCTCGGCCTCCTTGATCGCGGTGACCGCGACGGGCAGCAGGTCGCCGCGGGCGTTGGTGTCCACGCTGCCGTACTGCGCGAAACCGTTGCCCTCCAGGCTGTCGGCCGAGACCTTGAACTCCTGCCCCGACACGGCGAACGAGGCCGCGAGGGCCCCTTCGGCCAGCGCCACGGCCAGCGCCGCCGTCGCCGCGAAGCCGGGCACGGCCAGGACGGCGAACCTGCGCCACCTGACCCGTCCCGTGACCGGTCTGCCTTGCGCGTCGTTCATGCTGATCGTCCCCTCGGAGAGCCTCGGATGAGCGCTGCCGGACGGGCGGCCTCCGTGCGGCACGGGGCCGGTGATGTCACGGGCGTACGGCGTGACGGGCCTGCCCGGAAGGTGTACCCGAGAGTAAGTCCGCGGCTGTCGGCGGACAAGGTCCCGGTACGGACTATTCCCGTACGGGCAAAGGAACTTGACGCACCATCACCACATCGATCAGCCATGGGCCGAAGGGCGGCGGCTAGGCGTACCGCACCCGCATCTCCTTGATCCCGTTCAGCCACGCCGACCTCAGCCGCCGCGGCTCCCCGGCGAGCCGGATGCCCGGGAGGGCGTCGGCCACCGCGTGGAAGATGAGGTCGATCTCCAGCGCGGCCAGCGAACGGCCGAGACAGAAGTGCGGCCCCCCGCCGCCGAAGCCGAGGTGCGGATTGGGGTCGCGGGTGATGTCGAAGACCTCGGGGGCGTCGAAGACCTCCGGGTCGTGGTTGGCGGAGGCGTAGAAGAGCCCCACGCGCTGACCGGCGCGGATGCGGGCGCCGCCGAGCTCGGTGTCGCGCGTGGCCGTGCGCTGGAAGGAGACGACGGGCGTCGCCCAGCGGACGATCTCCTCCGCGGCGGTCACGGGACGCTCGCGCTTGTAGAGCTCCCACTGCCCGGGGTGGGTGAGGAAGGCGTGCATGCCGTGGCTGATGGCGTTGCGCGTGGTCTCGTTGCCGGCGACGGCCAGCAGCAGCACGAAGAAGCCGAACTCGTCGGAGGCCAGGTTGCCCTCGTCCTCGGCGGCGACCAGCCGGCTGACGATGTCCTTCGCCGGGCACTCCTTGCGCGCGGCGGCCAGGTTCATCGCGTACGAGATGAGCTCCGTCGCGGAGTGCGCGCCGACCTCCTCGGTGATGGCCAGCTCGGGGTCGTCGTAGGCGATCATCTTGTTGGACCAGTCGAAGATGCGGGCCCGGTCCTCCTGCGGGACGCCGATGAGCTCGGCGATCGCCTGCAGGGGCAGCTCGCAGGCGATGTCGGTGACGAAGTCGCCGCTGCCGCGCTCCCGGGCCGCCGCCACGATCGCGGTGGCGCGCTCGCGCAGGGCCTCCTCCAGGGCCCGTATCGCGCGCGGGGTGAAGCCGCGCTGCACGATCCGGCGGACGCGGGTGTGCTCGGGCGGGTCCATGTTGAGCATGATGAGCCGCTGGACGTCGATCTGTTCGCGGGAGATGTGCTCGTTGAAGCGGATGATCGCGGTGTTGCGGGAGGCGGAGTAGAGGTCGGGCCGGGTGGAGACCTCCTTCACGTCCGCGTGCCGGGTGACCGCCCAGTAGCCGTCGTCGTCGAAGCCCGCGATGCCGTGGGGCTGGGCGACCCACCACACGGGCGCGGTGCGGCGCAGCGCCGCGAACTCCGGGAGGGGGACGCGGCGGTGGTAGACGGCGGGGTCGGTGAGGTCGAAGCCTTCGGGGAGCGCGGGAGCGGACATCGGTCCTCCATGGGGCGTCGGCGGCGCGGAGGCCGTGCCTGACGGACACGCGCCTGACGGGGCACGCGCCTGACGGACGCATGCCTGACCAGGGCACATGCCTGACGGTCCATCAGATACGCATGCCCCGACGGTAGTGACGGGCCCGGCGGGCGGCAAGAGAGGGTGCGGGGCCATCTGTCGCGCGCCCGGCACGTGCGCGACCCTTGCGTACCGGGGGTAGCGCTCATAAGACTGCGAACGGAAGAGCGGAACAAGAACGTGTTCTTGTTTGCCGGGGGCGCCGGGACGCCCAGCGGATGCCACGAGAGGACGAACCATGGCCGCGGAACCCGTCATCGTCGAAGCCGTACGGACCCCCATCGGCAAGCGCGGAGGCACGCTCGCCAACCTCCACCCCGCCTACCTGCTGGGCGAGACCTACCGCGAGGTCCTGGACCGTACCGGAATCCAGCCGGACTGCGTGGAGCAGATCGTCAGCGGCACGGTCACCCACGCCGGCGAGCAGTCGATGAACCCCGCGCGCACCGCCTGGCTGGCCATGGGCCTGCCCTACGAGACCGCGGCCACCACCGTCGACTGCCAGTGCGGCTCCTCGCAGCAGGCCAACCACCTCGTCGCCAACATGATCGCGGGCGGTGTCATCGACATCGGCATCGCGTGCGGCGTGGAGGCGATGTCCCGGGTGCCGCTCGGCAGCGCCTCCAAACACGGGCCGGGCAAGCCGTTCCCCGACGAGTGGAGCGTCGACCTGCCCAACCAGTTCGAGGCCGCCGAGCGCATCGCCCGCAAGCGAGGCCTGACCCGTGAGCAGGTGGACGAGCTCGGCCTCCTCTCCCAGCGGCGCGCCGCCCGCGCCTGGTCCGAGGAGCGCTTCAAGCGGGAGACGTTCGCCGTCCAGGTGCCCACGACGGAGGACGAGCAGAACGCCGGGCAGGGCATGTGGCGGCTCGTCGACCGCGACGAAGGGTTACGCGACACGAGCGCCGAAGCCCTCGGCGGGCTCAAGCCCGTGATGCCGAGCGCCGTCCACACCGCCGGCAACGCCTCCCAGATCTCCGACGGCGCCTGCGCCCTGATGTGGGCGTCCAAGCGGATGGCCCGCGCCCTGAAGCTGCGTCCCCGGGCCCGCGTCGTCGCGCAGGCGCTCGTCGGGGCCGACCCGCACTTCCACCTCGACGGGACGATCGACGCGACGCGGGCCGTCCTCGGGAAGGCCGGCATGTCGCTGAACGACATCGACCTGGTCGAGATCAACGAGGCGTTCGCGTCGGTCGTCCTGTCCTGGGCCCAGGTCTTCGAACAGGACCTGCAGAAGGTCAACGTCAACGGCGGCGCGATAGCCCTCGGCCACCCGGTGGGCGCGACCGGGGCCCGGCTGATCACGACCGCGCTGCACGAACTGGAGCGGGCCGACAAGGAGTTCGCGCTGATCACGATGTGCGCGGGCGGGGCGCAGGCGACGGGGACGATCATCCAGCGGCTGTGACGCCGGCTGCTCTCCCGGCCGGCCGACCGGCGATCGGACGGCCGGCACCGGGGGCCTCCCTGCCGCGAAATCCGCGCGACACGGGCGCGGTCGTTCCGTAGCGTCCTCCCGGCAACACCCCCGGCGCGGCCGCCTGCTCGTCCGCCCGCCCGCCATCTCGCTCCTCCGGGCCATGCCCCCGAGACGCAGCCGGCCGCCGGCGGTCCGGCTCGCTCCGGGCGAGTGGCTCCGCTGGCGGCTCAACCACCGCAGCAGCAGCGCCGCGGGCATGGCCGACTGGTTCTACGAACAGAACACCATCAACATCGCCTACGGCCCGCACGCACGCGACGTGTTCCTGGGAACCCCCACCCGGCACATCGACGAACGGGGCCACCTCCGCTGACGGCGGCCGTCCACGGGGCCGGGCCGGGCCTTGTCCGAGGGGACGCGCCCGCAGGGGCCGGTGCGGCCGGGGCGTGACGCCCCGGCCGGGCGCGTGCCGCTTGCCGGGGCGCCGCGTCGTGTCAGCTCAGGACCGACGCGCAGGTGGTGGGCTCGGCGTTGGCCGGGTCGAGGAGGCCCGCGACCTTGTGGACGACGATGCGGTCGACACTGCCGATCGAGATGTGCTCGGAGAAGTCGAGCGGGCAGAGGTCCTGGAGCAGGATGTTGCGGACGTTCGGGCCCGACAGGTAGTTCGTGCCGTGCGGCGTGACGACCTGGTCGTACTTGGTGGCGATGACCGAGTACTCGACGCCGGGCATGGTGTCGGGGCTGGAGTTCAGGCGGTTGAGGAAGGCGGAGCCGAGGGCCTGGTCGGTGAGGCCCGGGGTCATGCCCCCGAGCGCCTTCCGGGCGCCCGGGACGCTGTCCATCAGCTTGGTCAGACCCATCATGGTCGTGCCGTGGCTGGACGGGGCGAGACCGATGAGGTGGTTCACCTTGTCCGCGCCGCCGAGGAAGTTGATGTAGTAGCGCGGCATCATGCCGCCCTGCGAGTGACCGACCATGTCGACCTTGTCGACGCCGGTAGCCGCGCGCACCTTGTCGACGAACACGGAGAGCTCTTCGGCCGACGCGGCGATGGGGCCGAGGCCGTAGAGGACCGGCACGCCGGGCAGCTTGCCGTAGTCGAGGGAGAAGACGCAGTAGCCGCGCTTGACCAGATAGGGCGCCATCACGAGCCAGTTGTCGACGGCGTTGCCGAGCGTGCCGTGGACCAGGACGACCGGGCGCGGGTGGGCGGCGGAGGGCTTGCAGCTGTAGTCGTTCCAGCCGCTGCTGACCGCTGAGGGGCGGTCGGCTGCCGAGGCCGCCGAGGCGGTGGAGCCGACGGCCAACATCAGGGCAAGAGCGGATAATAAGGAGCAGGCAAGGCGTAAGGTTTTGCGGATTCCGGACATCAGGACCTCGTGCGTAGGGCGGGCAGCCGGCACCGGCGCGGCGACCTGTCCGGTCGCGCGCTGACGGCTGTCCGCGTGGGTTGCGAGTAAGATCATCCGAAAGTTACTCGCAAGTCAAGTAGTGGCGTCGGAGAGCGTCAGACTGCCCGTAAATGCTCGGCGAGCGGCGCGTTTTACCTGGTGGACGGGGCAGGGGCGAGCCCGTCGGACCGCGCCGATAATCGGGCGCGCCGGGCGAAGGCCGCGTGCGAGGATGCCGTCATGAGCGCCGGCAGTACCCCTCTCCCCACGTCCTGGACGATCGCCCCGCAGCCCGTCCGCTCTCCCGAGGCCGTGACGCTGATGCGGGAGTACATGACCGAGGTCGCCGACCGCTGGTTCCTGCTCCACGAGGACCGCACCACGACGCCGGACGAGGTCGAGGGGTACGTCGCCGAGGAGGCGCACGACGACCTCGACCCGCCCAGGGGCGTGCTGCTGGTCGCCCGGCAGGGCGGGGTGCCGATGGGGTGCCTGGGGCTGCGGTGGTTCGACCGGGGGCGCGGCACCGCCGAGTTGAAGCGGATGTTCGTGCGCCCCGCCGCGCGCGGGCTGGGCGCCGCGCCCGCACTGCTGGCCGCGGCCGAGGACGTCGCCCGCGCGTGGGGCGCCGCGCGGATCGTGCTGGACACGCGCAAGGACCTGGTGGAGGCGAGGGCTCTGTACGCCCGGCACGGGTTCGCCCCGATCCCCCGCTACAACACCGTCGAGGACAACCCCTACGCCGAGGTGTGGATGGGCAAGGAGCTCCCGGGCACGGCGCGCTAGCCGGCCGGCGGCTCCCTGAAGGCAGGCGGCTCCCTGTGAACCACCGGCTCTCCGGACGTCACCGGCTCTCCGGACGTCACCGGCCCTCCGAAGGACACCGGCGCGTCGAACGCCGCCCTGCGCGTGGCGCGCCGCAGCGCCTTCAGGACCGTCGGCCCGAGGGCGAGCGTCGCGGTGACGGTCACGATCGCGCGCGGGACGTCCCAGCCCAGGGACGTGGCCAGGCAGTACGCGACGAAGCGGGCGAGGTTCTCGGACAGCGGGTCGCCGGGGACGAAGGAGACGCCCGTGGCGAGCGCGCCGATGTAGGGCCAGCCCTGGAGGTTCATCACCGTCCCGTAGAAGAGGGACGCCACCGCCCCGTAGCCCGCGAGCATCAGCACCTCGCGGGCGCCCCGCAGCCGGTCCGGGCCGGGCAGCAGGCCCGCGCCCATGGACACCCACCCCATCGCCAGCATCTGGAACGGCATCCAGGGGCCGACGCCGCCCGTCAGCAGCGCCGACGCGAACATCGACACCGAGCCGAGCACGAAGCCGAAGCCCGGCCCGAGGACCCGGCCCGACAGGACCATCAGGAAGAACATCGGCTCGATGCCGGCCGTGCCCGCGCCCAGCGGCCGCAGGGCCGCGCCCGCCGCCGCCAGGACGCCGAGCATCGCGATGGCCTTCGCGTCCAGGCCCGCGTCGGCGATGGCCGCCACGACGACCGCCAGCAGCAGCGGCAGCAGCGCCGCGAACAGCCACGGAGCGTCCTGGGAGTGCGCGAGACCGGAGGTGGAGGCGGCGAGCAGGGGCCAGCCGAAGGCCATCACGCCGACGGCGGAGACGAGGAGCAGGGCCGCGATCGAACGGCGGCCCAGGCGGATCGCCCGCGCCTGGCGGTCGGGGAGGGTGCCCTTGCGGCCGGTGGCAGTGGCCTTCACGAGCCCGCCTCCAGCGCCTCCCGCACCTGCCCCACCGTGAGCCACGGCTGCGGCGCCAGCACCTTGGCCACCTGGGGGGCGAAGGCCGGGGACGAGACGACCACTTCCGCCGTCGGGCCGTCCGCGACGACCTCGCCGTCGGCGATGACGACGACCCGGTGGGCCAGCTCGGCGGCGAGTTCCACGTCGTGCGTGGCCAGCACGATCGCGTGCCCCTCGGCGGCGAGACCGCGCAGGATCTCCACCAGGCGGTGCTTGGCCGCGTAGTCGAGGCCGCGGGTCGGCTCGTCGAGGAGGATCAGCGGCGGGCGCGCCGTCAGCACCACCGCGAGGGCGAGCGCGAGGCGCTGGCCCTCCGACAGGTCGCGCGGGTGCGTCGTGCCGGGAACGTCCGGCAGGAGCCCGGAGACCAGCGCGCGGCAGGTGCCCGGCGCGGCGCCCGCGTCGCCGTCGGCCGCCGTGCACTCGGCCGCGACCGTGTCCGCGTACAGCAGGTCGCGCGGCTCCTGCGGTACGAGGCCGACGTGGCGCAGCAGTTCCGCCGGGGACGTGTGGTGCGGGGCGGTGCCGCCGACGCGGACGGTGCCCGCGGCGGGCTTGTGCATGCCGACGAGCGTGCGCAGGAGGGTCGACTTGCCGGCGCCGTTGCGGCCCATCAGGGCGACCGTCTCGCCGGGGCGCACCGAGAGGTTCACGTCGCGCAGCGCGACCAGGCGTTCGTGACGGACGGCGAGGCTGGTCACGGCGGCCGCGGGAGCCGGCTCACTCTCCGTCGTGCGGCGGGCGGCCTTGCGCAGGCGCAGGAAGCCGGTGCGGCGCGGGGGCCCTTCGGGCGCCTCCCGCGCCTCCGGCGCGGCGGGCGGGGCCGGCGGCGCCAGCCGCTCCCGCAGCGGTGCCGCCCGGCGGCGGGCGTCCCGCACGGTCAGCGGCACCGGCGACCAGCCGGCCAGGCGCCCCAGCTCGACCACGGGCGGGTGGACCGGCGACACCGCCATGACCTCGGCCGGCTCGCCGATGACGGGAGGCTCCCCGGGGCCGGGCAGCAGGATGACGCGGTCCGCGTACTGCACGACCCGCTCCAGCCGGTGCTCGGCCATCAGGACCGTCGTGCCCAGGTCGTGGACCAGCCGCTGCAGGACCGCGAGCACCTCCTCGGCCGCGCCCGGGTCCAGGGCGGACGTCGGCTCGTCGAGGACCAGCACCGCGGGGTGCGTGGTCAGCACCGAGCCGATCGCCACGCGCTGCTGCTGCCCGCCGGAGAGCGTGGCGATCGGGCGGTCGCGCAGGCCGGCCAGGCCCAGCAGGTCCAGGGTCTCCTCGACGCGGCGCCGCATCGTGTGCGGGGGGACGCCGAGGGACTCCATGCCGTACGCGAGCTCGTCCTCGACGGTGTCGGTGACGAAGTGCGCGAGCGGGTCCTGGCCCACGGTGCCGACGACGTCCGCGAGTTCGCGCGGCTTGTGGGTGCGGGTGTCGCGGCCGGCCACGGTGACGCGGCCGCGCAGCGTGCCGCCGGTGAAGTGCGGGACGAGGCCGCTGACGGTGCCGAGGAGGGTGGACTTGCCGACGCCGGACGGGCCTACGAGGAGGCAGAGTTCGCCTTCGGGGACGGTGAGGTCCACGCCTCGGAGTGAGGGCGCCTCCGTGTCGTCGTACGTGACGGACACGTTTTCGAAGCGGATCACTGGGGCTCCTGGGAGTGGGGGGTGTGGGCGGGTCCGGCACCGCCGGGCCGGCGGGTGGGGGTTCCTCGCCGTTGCGGCGGGTGAAGAGGCCCCGGTCCCGCCGCCCCTTCACCGTTTCCCGGGGCTGCGTCCCGGACCCTGGGGGAGTGGGTGGTGGCCGCGCCCCGGGCCTCGGGGGAGCGGGTGGCTGCGCCCCGGGCACCGGGGGACGGGATGGCGGAGGCTGTGCCCGTCCGGCCTCCGGGGAGCCGGTGGCTCGGCCGCCCCTGCTCCGGGAAGGGGCGGGGCCGGGGGACCTCTTCCGCCGCACCGCCGCCCGGCCCCCACCGGCCGGTCCGGCGGTGCCCGGCCGGCCCGGGCCCGGAGGCGTTCCCCGGACCGCCCCCGGAGGCGTCCGGCGCGACGAACGCCGGCAGCAGGCCCACCAGGATCGACGCCGCCGGCCACACCGGCAGTTCCGGCGCCGTCAGAGGCACCGCCGGCGGGTGCAGCACGCCCGGCGCGTACGTGTTCGCCCAGATCATCAGGGCCGCGACGGCCACGCCGGCGCCCGAAACGAGCCACGCGCGCACGCCCCACCGGTCGGGCCGGTAGCGCGTGCGCACGGAGCGGCGGCCGCCCAGCCACAGTCCCGCCAGGGCCGCGGCCAGGCCGGTGAGGAGCACGGGCAGCCCGTACCCCGCGCCCTGGTCGGCGAGCAGCCCGTACGTGCCGGCGCAGACGCCCATCAGGCCGCCCAGTGTCAGCGAGCCCGTCGTGCGGCGGACCGCCCGCGGGACCTCGGCCGTACGGCCGTAGCCGCGCGCGTCCATCGAGGCGGCCAGCGCGACGGAACGCTCCAAGGCGCCCTCCAGCACCGGCAGTCCCACCTGGAGCAGGGCCGCGAAGCCGCGGTCGGGGCGGCCGCGCAGGCGGCGGGCCGCGCGCAGCCGCTGGACGTCGGCGACGAGGTTCGGCGCGAACGTCATGGCGACGACGACCGCGACCCCCGCCTCGTACAGCGCGCCCGGCAGGGACTTCAGCAGCCGCGCCGGGTTGGCGAGCGCGTTCGCCGCGCCCACGCACACCAGCAGCGTGGCCAGCTTCATGCCGTCGGCGAGGGCGAAGACCAGCGCCTCGGCCGTCACGCGGCCGCCGATCCGCACCCCCCGCGCCCAGTCCGGGAGCGGGACTTCCGGCAGGGTGACGAGGGTGTGGGTGCCCGGGATGGGTGAGCCCAGCACGACCGCGAAGAGGAGCCGGATGCCGATCACGGCCAGGCCGAGCTTGAGGAACGCCCCGTACGAGCGGGCCCACGGGGCGTCCGTGCGCCGCGCGGCCACGACGTAGCCGGCGACGGCGACGAGCAGGCCGAGCAGCAGGACGTTCGTGGTCCGCGAGGCGGCCGTGGCCAGGCCCAGCGCCCACACCCACCAGGCGCCCGCGTGCAGGGCGGAGGCGCGTGCAGTGAGCGGCGCGGCTCCGCCCCCCGGCGCGCCTCCGGCCCCCGCCGCCTCGCCCCGAGCGCGCTGCGGCTTCTTCCTGTCGCTCATCCGCGGCGTCGGCGGGCCTGCCAGAAGGCCGCGGCGCCGAGGACGACCACGGCGGCGACGCCGCCGATCAGGCCGGCCGACGGGACGCCGTCACCGCTGCCCCCGTCGTTTCCGTCGCTCCCGCCGCTCTTGTCCGCGGCACTCGGCCGCGCGCTCTCCGCACCCTTCTTCGCGCCGCTCACCTGCTCGCCGCAGCCCGTCCGCGGGTAGCCCGCGATGGCGCACAGCAGGGCGGAGGAGTCGTAGCGCAGCGGCTTCGCGACCGCGGCCAGCGCCTCGCCCGCGGTCGTGTCCTCGCCCACCTGGGCGCAGGCCGAGCGGGCCGCGGGCGGCGTCTCGCCGTCGGGGGCGTCGGCGGGCGTGCCGAAGTCGAGGACGACGGCGACGCGCTTCGCCCCGTCCTTGGCGGGCGTGCTGTCGCAGACCGCTTCGAAGCCGGCGGCGGCGCGCGGTTTCGCGGCGTCGGAGGAGTCCGCGCTGACCGCGAACCGGAACCCGATCACGTCCCCGTCGCCGGGCCGCGCCGTGCCCGGCCCCTGCGTCGCGTACGCCCACTGGCCGCCGGAGCCCTGCCAGAACGACCAGTACCGGTAGCCGGCGGCCTGGGCGGGGGCGGTGCCGAGCAGTACGAGGAGCACGGCGACCAGCGCGGCGACCGCACCGCCGCGCATCCCGGCGGCTCGCACCCCGGCAGGGCGCATTCCGGCAGCTCGCGTCACAGCTGCTGCTTCTTCTTGCGGCCGCTGATCAGGAAGCCGATGCCGGCGCCGAAGGCCAGGCCGACGCCGACGATCCACCAGACGTTGACGGTGACGCCGCCGTCCTTCTCGTCCTTGTCCTCGTCCTTCTTCGACTCGTCGGAGCCCGTGGCCCGCTCCGGCGCCGGCCCCGTGGCGTTCAGCTGCGCCACGAGGTCCGTGCCCGCGAAGTCGCGCGGGTCGCCGCCCGCGGCGCGCGTGGCGAGGATCAGCTTGGCGAGCCGGCCGGGCTGGCCCTTGGCCCACTCGGCGGTGCCGCTCTCCTTGGACCGCAGCCACTTCAGGGGCTTCTCGGCGGCGGCGCGGTGACCGCCCGCGGCGAGGGCGAGGGCGGCGTCGGCCGTGTTGCCCTGGTCGGGCTTGGCGGGGGCGCCGGGCATGGACGGCAGCAGGTAGCCACCGTTCTTGTCCATGGCGGCCACGAGGTAGCCGTCCACGGCCTCGGCGGCCGCGGCGGCGTCCTTGGGACCGGCCTTGTCCTCGCCCGCGCACTCCAGCGCCTTGACGGGCCGGTCGGCGTCCTTCTTCGGGGGCTCGGCGAGGAAGCCCTTGCCGAGCGTGGCGAGCGCGGCGGCGGCGCTGGCCAGGTTGTCGGCGCGCAGCCCCTTGTCGTCCTTCAGGTACGCGAACGCGCCGCGCTCGCCCTCCTTCGCGTCGCAGCCGAGCTGGAAGGCCAGCAGCGTCTCCACGGGGTTCTTGCCGTTCTTGACGGCGTCCTTGGCCGGGTCCTGGCCGGCCGCCGCGAACGCGCCGAGGGCGATGGAGGTGGAGTTGGCGTCGGTGGGGCTGCCGGCCTGGTAGCCCCAGCCGCCGTCGTCGTTCTGGTGGGCCTTGAGCCAGTCCAGGCCCTTCCTGACCGCGTCCGCGCGCCCGCCGGCGGCCGCGAGGCCCTGCACGGCCGCGGCGGTGGCGTCCGTGAACTCGTCCTTCTTCGGGTCGCACGCCTTGCTCGTGTCCGCGCGGTAGCCGGGGAAGCCGCCGTCCTCGCACTGCTGGCCCGCGAGCCAGTCGACCCCCGGCTTGGCCGGGGTGACGCCCGTGGCGTTCTGCGCCACGAAGGCCAGCGACTGCCGGAAGACACCGTCGAACTTGGGGTCGGCCGTGCCGTACAGCCCCGGCGCCGGGGACGGTGAGCCGTCGGCGAAGGCGGCGGGGGCCGCGGCCGCGCCCAGGACGGCGGCGGTGGCCAGGGCCGCGGCGCCGCGGCGCGCGTGGACGGCGAGGGAGGGGGCCATGGGGTCGAGCCTCTCGGTGGGGTGTCACTGCGGGGGCGGGGGCAGGGCCGGCTGACGGGGTCCGCGGCCGCGCACGGCCGCCTCCCCGCGCGCTGCGCGCGGTGGCACCGGGCTCGGCTCCGCATACCTCGGCGGTGCCGGTGGACCGGACGGCACCGCCAGGCGGCACGACCGGTTCCGGAAGCCTGCCGCCTGGACCGGGTGGTCCGGCTCGTACGGCCGCCGGGCGGCGGACCGTAGTCACGGTTGCGGGTCAGCGCCGGATTTGCACCGGCTTCCCCCGTTCCGAGGCGGGATGAAGTTGTCACGGACACTTTAACCGGACGGCCTGAAGATCAACGGTCCGGCGACCTGTTGCCCGCTGCCGGGCGGGCTGCTAAGTGTCTGATGCTGCGTCAGTTTTTCGTTACGGCGCGCAGGGCTCCGCAGACGCGCGGGAGGCATCCGGATCATGAACCAGCATGCGAACGGACCGGTCGTCGAGCACGGACAGCTCTTCATCGGCGGCGCCATGGCCGACCCGGCCGGCCGCGCCGTCATCGACGTCGTGTCGCCGCACACCGAGGAGGTGATCGGCCGCGTCCCGCACGCCTCGCGCGAGGACGTCGACAGGGCCGTCGCCGCGGCCCGCACGGCCTTCGACTCCGGCGTCTGGGCCGACCGGCCCCTCGCCGAGCGCATCGACGTCGTCACCCGCATCAAGGACGGCGTCGCCGCCCGGCACGAGGAGATCGCCCGGATCGTCTCCGCCCAGAACGGCTCCCCGTACTCCTGGAGCGTCCTCGCCCAGGCCCTCGGCGCGATGATGGTGTGGGACTGCGCCATCGCCGTCGCCCGCGGCCTGCCCTACGAGGAGCGGCGGGCCGGCGCCCTCGGGCCGCTGCTCGTGCGGCGCGAGCCGGTCGGCGTCGTCGCTGCCGTCGTGCCGTGGAACGTCCCGCAGCTCGTGACGGCGGCCAAGCTCGCGCCCGCGCTGCTGACGGGCTGCTCGGTGGTGCTCAAGCCCTCGCCGGAAACGCCGCTGGACTCGTACCTCCTGGCGGAGATCGTCACGGAGGCGGGCCTGCCGGAGGGCGTCCTGTCGATCCTGCCCGCGGAACGCGAGGTCAGCGAGTACCTCGTCGGGCACCCCGGCGTCGACAAGGTGGCCTTCACCGGCTCGGTCGCGGCGGGCAAGCGCGTCATGGAGGTCGCGGCGCGCCGGCTGACCCGCGTCACTCTGGAGCTCGGCGGCAAGTCCGCGGCGATCGTCCTGCCGGACGCCGACCTGGAGGCGGCCGTCGCCGGCATCGTCCCCGCGGCCTGGATGAACAACGGCCAGTCGTGCGTGGCCCAGACGCGCATCCTCGCCCCCCGCGCCCACTACGCCGAACTGGCCGAGCGCTTCACGGCCGCCGCCTCCGCCCTCGTCGTCGGCGACCCCCTCGACCCCGCCACCCAGGTCGGGCCGCTCGTCGCCGAACGGCAGCGCCGCAGGTCCCTGGAGTACATCGCGCTCGGGCAGCGCGAGGGCGCCAAGGTGCTGGCCGGCGGCGGCCGCCCGGCCGGCCGCGACAAGGGCTGGTACGTCGAGCCCACCCTCTTCGGCGACGTCTCCAACGACATGCGCATCGCCCGCGAGGAGATCTTCGGCCCCGTCATCTGCCTGCTGCCCTACGACACGGAGGAGGAGGCCGTGCGCATCGCCGACGACTCCGACTACGGGCTCTCCGGCAGCGTCTGGACCCGCGACGCCGAACGCGGCATCGAGGTCGCCCGCCGGGTGCGCACCGGCACGTACTCGGTCAACACCTTCGGCCTCGACATGTTCGGCCCCTTCGGCGGCTACAAGAACTCCGGCCTGGGGCGGGAGTTCGGACCGGAGGGCTTCGCCGAGTACCTGGAGCACAAGACGATCCACCTGCCCGCGGACTACGAGGAGGGCTGACGGAATGACTGCCGCCGAGCGCTGGCACGTGCGGGTCGACCGGGGGCTGTGCGTGGGCTCGGGAATGTGCGCCGGGAGCGCGCCCGGGGCGTTCGCGCTCGACGCGGGCCGCCGCTCCCGGCCCCTCGCGGAGGAGACGGACCCGTCCGAGGAAGTGCTCGCGGCCGCGGAGACCTGCCCCGTGGAGGCGATCACGATCAGCAGGCCGGACACGGGCGAGACGGTGTTTCCTCCCGACGAGTGAAACCCCTTCGTACGCATGGGCGTTGTTACTCATGCGTTCCGCACATTTTCTTGATGACACATGTGACTGGCCGGGCCCCTCACGGCGTGGAAATCTCTAGGCAACGCAGCCGAGGGGGGCGACGATGGACGCGCGGTACGAGGTCTACTGCCTGGCCGACAGGCACTTCTACGAGACCCCGGACCGCCTGTCCGTCCCGGGGGCGGGCGGCGAGGACCGCGGTCTGTACGAGACCGCCCGCCGCCCGGCCCCCGCCGGCTGGGCCACCTCCCGCCACGGCGAATGGCTCCATGTGTTCCCTGTGGTCCCGATGGGCGGATTCCCCGCCGGCGAGGAGGGCGGCCCGCGCCCCGGGCAGCCCCTCCAGGGCTGGAAGATCCACGTCTCGGCGACCGCCGACACCGCGGAGAAGACCGCCGCCGACGTCTGGGACTACTGCACCGCCCGCGGCATCCCGTTCAAGTTCGTGCCCGGCCCGCACCTGCTGCACCTGCGCAACAACAAATACGCGGAGCGCGGCCACAGCGGGAAGTTCGTCACCGTCTACCCCGACGGCGAGGAGCAGCTGCACGCCACCCTGACCGGCCTGCACGGGATCCTCGGCGGCCGGCCCGGCCCGTACATCCTCACGGACCTGCGCTGGCACGAGGGCCCGCTCTACGTCCGCTACGGCGCCTTCGCCCGCCGCTTCTGCATCGACGGGCGCGGCAGCCTCGTGCCCGCCGTCGAGGACGGCGAGGGCCGCCTCGTCCCCGACTCCCGGAAGCCGGCCTTCCAGGTGCCGGCGTGGGTGACGCTCCCCGGCTTCCTCGCACCGCACCTCGCCGCGCGCAACGCCACCACCGTCGCCGACCTGCCCTACCGCATCGAGAAGGCCCTGCACTTCTCCAACGGCGGCGGCGTCTACGCCGGCACAGACACGCGCGGCGGCCGCAAGGTCGTCCTCAAGGAAGGCCGCCCGCACGCCGGGCTCGCCGCCGACGGGGCCGACGCCGTGGCCCGCCTGGAGCGCGAGAAGGACGCCCTGGAGCGGCTCTCCGGCCTCGGCGTCGCCCCCGAGCCGCGGGACTGGCTGACCGTCGGCGACCACCGCTTCCTCGTCATGGACTTCGTCGAGGGCAAACCCCTCAACTCCTTCTTCGCCCACCGCCACCCGCTGCTCGCCGCGGACCCCTCGCCCACCGCCACGGCCGACTACACGGCATGGGCCCTGCGCATCTTCCGGGCCGTCGAGGAAGCCGTCGCGAAGGTCCACTCGCGCGGCCTCGTCTTCAACGACCTCCACATGTTCAACATCATGGTCGCGCCCGACGAACGCTCCGTCGCCCTCATCGACTTCGAGGCCGCGGCGCCCGCCTCCGAGCACGGCCGGCAGGTCGTCGCCCACCCCGGCTTCTTCGCCCCGCCGGACCGACGCGGCACGGACGTCGACAAGTACGCCCTGGCCTGCCTGCGACTCGCCCTGTTCCTGCCCATCACCACGCTGTTCGTCATCGACCGGGCCAAGGCGGCACACCTGGCGGACGTCATCGCAGGACAGTTCCCGGTGCCGCGGGAATTCCTGGACGAGGCGGTGGCGGAGATCATGCGGGAGGGGGCGGGCACTTCGGCGGAGAGCACGTGGGGAGGGGCGGGCACTTCGGTGGAGATCGTGGGGGAGGGGGAAGGCTCCCCGGTGGACACTGCAGCCGGGACCCCGGCGGATGCCGAAGCCGGGCCCCTGGGGGGCGCCGCAGCCGGCGCCCTGGGGGATGCCGCCCGGCAGGAGACGGCCCCGGCCTCCGACGCGCCCCCGCGGCGCCGTACGCACCGCACCATCGGCCCCGGCGCCGGCCGCGCCGCCGCGCCGCAGGCGCTCCCCGACCCCGCCGAGGACTGGCCCGCCGCCCGCGCCTCGATGATCCGCGCCCTCCTCGCCTCCGCCACCCCCGGCCGCGACGACCGCCTCTTCCCCGGCGACATCGCCACGTTCTCCGAAGGCGGCGGCCTCGGCCTCGCCCACGGCGCAGCCGGAGTCCTGCACGCCCTCGCCGAAGCCGGCGCCGAGCGCTACGAGGAGGGCGAGCAGTGGCTCCTGCGCCACACCGCCCCCGTGCCGTCCGGCACCCCGCTCGGCCTCTACGACGGCCTCGCCGGCGTCGCCTGCACCCTCGACCGCCTCGGCCACACGCAGCGCGCCCTCGACCTGTCCGGCGTCCTCCTCGGCGAGCAGTGGCAGCGGCTCACCTCCGACCTGCGCGGGGGCCTCGCCGGCGTCGGCCTCGCCCTCGACCACCTCGCCCGCACCACCGGCGAGCGCCAGCTCCACGACCAGGCCGTCGAGGCCGCCCAGCTCCTCGCGGACCGGCTCGCAGCCGAGACCGCCGGCCCCGGTGAGGACGGCCCGCGCCGCCGCGCCGGCCTCCTGCGCGGCGCCACCGGCCCCGCCCTGCTCTTCCTCCGGCTCTACGAGCGCACCGGCGCCCCCGCCCTCCTCGGCCTCGCCGAGCAGGCCCTGCGCGCCGACCTCGCCCGCTGCACCCGCACGCCGGGCGGCACGCTCGAAGTCGACGAGGGCTGGCGCACCATGCCCTACCTCGGTGACGGCAGCGCCGGCATCGGCACCGTCCTGGACGACTTCCTCGCCCACCACCCCGACCCCGACCCGTACTTCACCGAGGCCCGCGACGGCATCCTCACCGCGGCCCGCTCCCGGTTCTACGCCCAGCCCGGGCTGTTCCAGGGCCGGGCCGGGATGGTACTCCACCTCGCCCGCACCACCGCGCCGGGCACAGGGCCCGGACACCTCGCCGGCCAGGTGCGCGGCATGTCCTGGTACGCCATGTCCTACCAGGGCGAACTCGCCTACCCCGGCAGCCAGATGATGCGGCTGTCCATGGACCTCGCCACCGGAACCGCCGGCTGCCTGCTGGCCCTCGCCGCCGCCCTCGGCGACGGGGCCCGGCCCGCGCAGCTGCCGTTCCTCCCGCCCCTGCAGGGGCCCCGGAGCCGGCTCCATGCCGTTGTGGAGCCGTAGCAAGAAGAAACACATCCGGAAACCCCGTCCCCACGGGAAATCCACGAAAGGAGCACGACCATGGCGCTTCTCGACCTGCAGAACATGGAGTCCGAGGAGAACACCCACGGTGGCGGCGGCGGTCAGAGCACCGTCAGCCTGCTCTCCTGCATCAGCACGGCCAGCGTGCTGATCTGTCTCTGATCCGCCGCTGACAGGCCGGATTCCAGCCGGTCCGGCGGTCCGGCACCGGGCGGGCCCCTTGTCGCAGAAGGGGCCCGCCCGGGTCCTGCACCCACGGATGGTACGGAGAGGAGGGCCGCCCTGCCATGGCACGTACCCGCGCCGCGGAGGCATCCCGCTCCACCTCAGCCGCTGCCTCCACCTCTGCTCCCGCTGCCGGCACCGCTTCCGTTTCCGCCTCCGCCTCCGCCTCGGCCTCGGCCTCCGCCGGGGACCGGCTCCTGCTCGGCACCGCCCGGCACAGCGCAGGCCGCGCCGCCGTGCTCGCCCTCATCGCCGTCGCCTCGACCGGCGCGGCCCTCCTGCTGCCCCTCGCCCTCGGCCACACCCTCGACCTGCTCCTCGCCCGCCGCGGCCCCGACGCCGCCCGGTGGACCGCCCTGTGCGCCCTCCTCGTCGCCGGCCCCGCCGCGCTCGACGCCGCCGGCGAACTCCTCACCGGGACGACGGCCGCCCGCGCCACCGCCCGGCTGCGCCACCGCCTCCTCGGCCACGTCCTGGCCGCCGGGCCGCGGGCCGCCGGCCGCTTCCCGCCCGGCGACCTCGTCACCCGCGCCGTCGGCAACGCCGCCGACACCGGCACCGCGCCCGCCACGCTCGCCCACGCCGCCGCGTCCGTCGCCGGACCCGTCGGCGGCATCGTCGCCCTCGGGCTCATCGACCCCTGGCTCGCCGTCGCCTTCCTCGCCGGAGCGCCCCTCCTCGCCGCCCTCCTGCGCGCCTTCACCCGCGCCTCCACGGACAGCGTCGCCCGCTACCAGCAGCACCAGGGCGAGATCGCCGCGCGCCTCGTCGAAGCCCTCGGCGGCGCCCGCACCATCGCCGCCGCCGGCACCGCGGAGCGGGAGCGCGCCCGCATCCTCGAACCGCTGCCCCGGCTCTCCCGGCAGGGCCGGCGCATGTGGCGCGTCCAAGGCCGCTCCACGGCCCAGGCCGGCACGCTCGTGCCGCTGCTGCAGATCGCCGTCCTCGCCGTCGCCGGGCTGCGGCTCTCGCAGGGCCTCCTGACCGTCGGCGACCTCCTCGCCGCCTCCCGCTACGCCGTGCTCGCCACCGGCGTCGGCATGCTCGTCGGACACCTCAACGCCGCGGCCCGGGCGCGGGCCGCCGCGGGGCGCGTCGCCGAAGTGCTCGCCGTGCCGCAAGTCCCGTACGGGCAGCGGCGGCTGCCGGCCGGGCCCGGCACGCTGGAACTGCGGGGAGTGAGCGTCGTGCGGGGCGGGCGGACGGTCCTGGACGACGTGAGCGTGACGGTGCCGGGAGGGACGTCGCTGGCGGTCGTGGGGCTGTCGGGCAGCGGGAAGACGGTGCTGGCGGAAGTGGCGGGACGGCTCACGGACCCCGACACCGGGTCGGTCCTCCTGGACGGCGCCCCGCTCCCTTCGATCCCCCGCGAGGACCTCCGCCGCGCCATCGGCTACGCCTTCGCCCGGCCGGCGCTGCTGGGCGGCACGGTCGGCGGCACCATCGGGTTCGGGGCGTTCGCCCCGGGGCGCGAGGCGCTGGAGGGCGCGTCCCGGGCGGCGTGCGCGCACGACTTCGTACGCCGCCTCCCGCACGGCTACGACACGCCCTGCGCGGACGCGCCCCTCTCGGGCGGCGAGACCCAACGCCTCGGGCTCGCCCGCGCCTTCGCCCACGCCGGGCGCGTCCTGATCCTGGACGACGCCACGTCGAGCCTCGACACGGCGACGGAGCGGCGCGTCTCGGCAGCGCTGCGGGGTTCCGCTGCCGTCACGCGGCTGACCGTCGCCCACCGCCCCGCGACGGCGGCGACGGCGGACCGGGTCCTGTGGCTCCACGAGGGCCGAGCGCGCGCGGTGGCCCCGCACGCGACCCTCTGGCAAGACCCGTCCTATCGCGAGGTCTTCCATGCGTGAGCCCGCACGCCTCCCCGGCGGAGAAGCCGCCCGCGGTGTCCGGCGGCGCCGTGCACGCCGTGGGCCCGGGCCGTGCGGCACCGCCGACGGCGTGGGTGGGGGTTGCGCGCCGTTGCGGCGGGTTGTTTTGGCCGGCGGCAGCGGGTGCGGAGAGGCTATGCCTCTCCCTTCCGCCGCAGCGGCGAGTAACCACCGCGGCGGTGTCCGGCGGTGCCGTACCCGCCCTGGGCTCGGGCTGTCCGCACCCGCCGGGGGCGTCCGACGCGGCAGCGGAGCGCGTGGAGAGGCCATGCCTCTTGACCCCCGCCCCCGCGGTGGGCAACCCCCACCCCCGTATCCGGCGGCGCCGTGCCCTCCCCGGCTGCAGGCCGTGCCCAGGAGGTCACCGTGACACCCGTTGAGCCCGGGCTCCTGCGGCGAGGGGTGCGGTTCCTCGTGGGGCGGCGACGCGTCGTCGCCCGGCTCGTCGCGTGGTCCGTCGTGGAGGCGGGGCACACGTTCGCCATGGGGTACGCGCTGGCCGCGGCGCTGGACGACGGGTTCCTCGCGGGCGAGCCCCGCACCGGGCTCGCCTGGCTGGGTGCGGCCGCCGCGGCCGTGGTGGCCGGCGCGTACGGCACGGGGAAGACGTACGGCGGCGTCGCCGGCCTCGTGGAGCCGTTCCGCGACCGCCTCGTCACCGCGGTCGTGGACCGCGCGCTGCGCCGCGGCGACTCCGCGGCCGTGTCCCGCCTCACGCACCAGACCGAGATCGCCCGCGACGCGTTCGCCGGCCTCGTCATGGTCGCGCGGTCGTTCGTCTTCACCGCGGCCGGGGCCCTGACGGGTCTGTTCCTGCTGGCGCCGCCGCTGCTGGCGGTCGTCGTGCCGCCCCTCGCCCTGGGTCTCGCCCTGTTCCTGGTGACGCTGCGCCCGCTCGCCCGCCGGCAGGAGGCGTACCTGGCCGCGGACGAGGCCCTCGCGGCCGGGTTCGGCGAGGTCTTCGCGGGTCTGCGCGACGTCACGGCGGCGGGCGCCGAGCCGCGCGTCCGCGCGGAGGCCGGTGCGCTCACCGAGGCCGCGCTGCGGGTGTCCCGCGCGCTGGCCCGCTGGTCCGTCGTCCGGGTCGTGGCCCTGGCCCTGGCGGGCCAGCTGCCGGTCGTGCTGCTGCTGGCCGCGGCGCCGTGGCTGCTGGACCACGGCGTCACGGCGGGCGCCCTCGTGGGCGCGCTGGCCTACCTGACGCAGTCGCTGATGCCCGCGCTGCAGAACCTCGTTCACGGCCTCGGCACGAGCGGTTCGCGCCTCGCCGTGGTGGCGCGCAGGCTCACGCCGCCGCCCCGTACGCCGGCCGCGGCGGCCCCGGGCCCACCCGCACCCTCCCCTTCGGCCCCCGCTCTCCGCCTCCGCCGCCTCACCTTCGCCTACGGCGACCACGCCGACCCCGTCGTCCGGGACCTGGACCTGACCCTGCCCCACGGCGCGCACCTGGCCGTGGTCGGCCCCAGCGGCGTGGGGAAGTCGACGCTGGCCGGGCTGATCGCGGGCCTGCTGCGGCCGGGGAGCGGGGAGGTCGCGGTCGGCGGGGACCGGGCGGACACGGCCGCGGCGGCCGCCCGGCGGGTGCTGATCCCGCAGGAGGCGTACGTGTTCTCGGGGACGCTCGCCGCCAACCTCGGCTATCTGCGCGCCGGCACCGTCCCGGAGGAGGAGCTGCGGGCCGCGACGGAGGCGCTCGGCATGACGGAACTGGTCCGCCGCCTGGGCGGCTTCGCGGCGCCGCTCGCCCCGGCGGAGCTGTCCGCGGGCGAGCGGCAGCAGATCGCGCTCGCCCGCGCCTACCTGTCGCCCGCCCCCCTCGCCGTCCTGGACGAGGCGACCTGTCACCTGGACCCCGCCGCGGAGGCCCGCGCTGAGCGGGCCTTCGCCCGCCGCCCCGGCGGCACCCTCGTCGTCATCGCGCACCGCGCGACCTCGGCCCGCCGGGCCGGCCGCGTCCTGGTGATGGACGGCGCGGACACGGCCTGCGGCGACCACCACGAGCTGCTCGCGAGCTCGCCGCTCTACCGGGACCTCATGGGCGAGGAGGCCGGGGCGCACGGCTCACACCCAGCCCGCCCCCCGCGAGATGCGGATCGCGTCGACCCGGTTCCGCGCCCCGGTCTTGCGGGTGATGGCGGCCATGTAGTTGCGCACGGTCCCGTTGGACAGGTGCAGACTGCGGGCGATCTCCCCGATGGACGCCCCTTCCGCCGCGAGTGAGAGCACGCTCAGCTCTCGTCTCGTGAGGGGGATCGCCGCGGCCTCCAGGAAGCCGAAGCCGAGCGCCTCGTCGATGTACCGCTCGCCCTTCGCCACATGCCGTATCCCCTCGACCAGCCGGTCCGGTGAAGCGTTTTTGCTCAGGTATCCCAGGGCCTTCTCCTCGTACGCCCGGCGCAGGGGCCCCGGCCGTCCCGCGCTGACCAGGGCGAGCAGCGCCGCCCTTCCGTCCCCGCCGGCCGGGGCCTCGCCGTGTGCGTCACCGTGCCCGGACAGCTCCCGCAGCCCGCGCGGCCCGCCGGCCTCCGGGCTGTCCATGTCCACCACGCACACGTGCGGCCGCAACGAGCGCGACAGGTCCGCCGCGCGCTGCCACGAGGCCGACGTGACCTCCAGGTCCGGCTCCCTGCCGAGCAGGAACGCCAGCGCTGTGCGCAGCAGATAGGTGTCATGTACCAGAAGTACCCGGATCACGGTCCCCGCCTTCCCGCTTACCGCTTCCCTTTGCTGCTTGCTCGAACTGTCCCTTGCCGCTTGCCCGGCACGGCGAGCGCTGCGCCGGGCACGACGCCCATTCATACCGGCGTGTGCCACCGCGACGGGCGTGTATACAGGACATGGAGGGGGCGCAAGGGCGCATGAATTACGCCACGTGCGCCCCAAGTTCACTCGAAAGCGCCCCTCATGAATCGGGTGCCGGGGGTAGCGCGTCAGGCTTGCTGTGGGGTAGTGAGCCGGATGAGCCGGCAGACGGTCTCGATGTCTATCCGCACCTGGGCGATCGACGCGCGCCCCGAGAGCCAGGTGATGAGCGCGGAGTGCCAGGTGTGCTCGATGACACGGACGGCGGAGAGCTGCTCGGGGGTGGGCGGCCCCGCCGGCCCCATGGCGTCCAGGATGAGCGCCGTGGTGAGCCGGGAGACGGTGTCGACCTCGGCGCTCACCGAGCGGTCGGCGAAGGTGAGGGCGCGCACCATCGCATCGGCCAGGTGCGGTTCGCGCTGCATCGCGCGGAACGCCCGCATCAGCGTCTGGGCCACGCGCGCGGCCGGGTCGGTGTCCGTCGGGGGGCGCTTGCGCAGCGTGCCGTGCAGCCGCTGCAGCTGGTCCTGCATGGTGGCGACGAGCAGGTGGATCTTGGAGGGGAAGTAGCGGTAGAGCGTGCCGAGCGCGACGCCCGCCGCCTCGGCGACCTCCCGCATCTGCACCGCGTCGAAGCCGCCGCGGCTCGCGAGCTCCTCGGTGGCCCGCAGGATCCTGCGGCGGCGGGCCGCCTGACGCTCGGTCAGGGGAAGGCTGGGCCCGGCGGGCACGGCCCGCGCGGTCGGCGACTTGGGTTCCGTCGTCATATGTCCCATTCCGTGGCGATCCATCCAGGGTGAGCTGTACGGCCCGGACGGCACAGCATGGCAGGGGCCGGGCCGTGGCGCGAATCACCCGATCCGGTCCTGGCGGCTGCCTTTGCGGCCGGTAGATTCGAGGCTTCTGGACAACCCAGTCTGAAACTTGTTCTAGATTAGCGCGACCGGTTACGCTCCGGCCGGAACAGCAGCCAGAAGGAGGCCGGGGGAGTGACCGCTGAGGCCACTGAGGCAGCTCTCGCACATGCTGCGCGTGAGGCGCGCGCGGGGCAGGACGCACGGAACGACGGCCTCCGGGACGGGGACGGCGACCGCCCCCTGCGCATCGCACTGCTCACCTACAAGGGCAACCCGTTCTGCGGCGGCCAGGGCGTGTACGTCCGCCACCTCTCCCGCGAACTCGCCCGCCTCGGGCACAGCGTCGAAGTCATCGGCTCCCAGCCGTACCCCGTCCTCGACGAGGGCGTGACCCTCACCGAGCTCCCGAGCCTCGACCTCTACCGCCAGCCGGACCCCTTCCGCACGCCCGGACGCGACGAGTACCGCGACTGGATCGACGCGCTCGAGGTCTCCACCATGTGGACGGGCGGCTTCCCCGAGCCGCTCACCTTCAGCCTGCGCGCCCGCCGTCACCTCGCCGCGCAGCGCGGGCGGTTCGACGTCGTCCACGACAACCAGACGCTCGGCTACGGGCTCCTGGGCGGCCCCGCCGCGATCGGCGCTCCGCTCGTCACCACGATCCACCACCCCATCACCGTCGACCGGCAGCTCGACCTCGCCGCCGCCGCGGACTGGAAGCGGCGGGCGTCCGTACGGCGCTGGTACGGGTTCACGCGCATGCAGAAACGTGTCGCCCGGCGGCTGCCGTCCGTGCTCACCGTCTCCGGCTCCTCGCGCCAGGAGATCGTCGACCACCTCGGCGTACGGGCCGAGCGGGTGCACGTCGTGCCGATCGGCGCCGACACGGACCTGTTCTCGCCGGACCCGTCCGTGCCCGAGGTGCCGGGCCGGATCGTCACCACCTCCAGCGCGGACGTGCCCCTCAAGGGCCTGGTGCACCTGATCGAGGCCCTGGCCGTGGTCCGCCGGCAGCACCCCGCCGCACACCTCGTCGTCGTCGGCAAGCGCGCCGAGGACGGGCCGGTCGCCACCGCGATCCGGCGCTGCGGGCTGGAGAACGCCGTCGAGTTCGTCAAGGGCATCACCGACGCCGAACTCGTCGACCTCGTGCGGTCGGCGCAGGTCGCGTGCGTGCCGTCGCTGTACGAGGGCTTCTCGCTGCCGGCCGCGGAGGCCATGGCCACGGGGACGCCGCTCGCCGCCACGACCGGGGGTGCCATCCCCGAGGTCGCCGGCCCCGACGGCGAGACCTGCCTCGCCGTCCCGCCCGGCGACCCCGGAGCCCTCGCCTCCGCCCTGGGGCGGCTCCTCGGCGACCCCGCCCTCCGCCACCGCCTCGGCGCCGCGGGCCGCGAACGCGTCCTCTCCCGCTTCACCTGGCGCGAGGCCGCGCTCGGCACGGCCCGCCACTACCGCGAGGCGATCGCCCTCGCGGGCGCCGACGCGGGCGCCCGGCGCGCGGGACGGCCCGCGTAGTGCGGCCCGACGTCACGTCCCGGCGGTGCCGCCGGACGCCGCCGCGGGGCTTGTTCGCCGTTGCGGCGGAGGGTTGTTGCCGTGGCAGCCGCAGCCCCGGCGGATCGAGCTGCCGGCACGGACTTCCCGCCGCGGCGGTGCTCAGCACCCACGTCGCGTCCCGGCGGTGCCGGGCCGGCCTCGTCCGGCGCCGCCGGACTCCGCCGCAGCGCTTGTTCGCCGTTGCGGCGGAGGGGAGACGCCGCGGTCACCGCACGCCCGCAGGCGCGGCGCGGCGCCGGCATCCGCAGACCGCCGCCGCGGCGATACGCCCCCACGGCGCACTCCGGCGGTGCCCGGCCCGCTGCACCCCGTACGTACCCGAGAACAACCACCCCGTCCCGCCGGCCGAAGGCAAATACCCGTGCTGACCGTCGATTTCTCCCGCTTCCCGCTCGCCGCAGGCGACCGCGTCCTCGATCTGGGGTGCGGCGCGGGACGGCACGCATTCGAGTGCTACCGGCGCGGGGCGCGCGTCGTCGCGCTGGACCGCAACGGCGAGGAGATACGCGAGGTCGCCAAGTGGTTCGCCGCCATGAAGGAGGCGGGTGAGGCCCCTGAAGGGGCCTCCGCCACCGCCATGGAGGGCGACGCCCTCGCGCTGCCCTTTCCCGACGACAGCTTCGACGTCGTCATCATCTCCGAGGTGATGGAGCACATCCCGGACGACAAGGGCGTGCTCGCCGAGATGGTGCGCGTCCTCAAGCCCGGCGGCCGGATCGCCGTCACCGTCCCCCGCTACGGCCCCGAGAAGATCTGCTGGGCCCTCTCGGACGCCTACCACGAGGTCGAGGGCGGCCACATCCGCATCTACCGCGGAGACGAGCTCCTGGACCGGATGCGCGAGGCCGGCCTCGTCCCGTACGGCACGCACCACGCCCACGGCCTGCACAGCCCCTACTGGTGGCTCAAGTGCGCCTTCGGCGTCGACAACGACAAGGTGCTGCCCGTCCGCGCCTACCACAAGCTCCTGGTCTGGGACATCATGAAGAAGCCCCTGGCCACCCGCCTCGCCGAGCAGGCCCTCAACCCGCTCATCGGCAAGAGCTTCGTCGCGTACGCGACCAAGCCGCACCTGCCCTCCGCAGGCGACGGGGTGGCGGCGTGACCACCTTCAGCCGCGGCTCCGGCCGCACCGAACGCCTCGTCCTGCCCGGCGTCCTGACGGCGGAACAGGTCACCGGCACGGTCGCCGGCATCGCCGCCGCCCAGCGCGAGGACGGCGCCATCCCCTGGTTCCGCGGCCACCACCTCGACCCGTGGGACCACGTCGAGGCGGCCATGGCACTCGACGCCGCCGGCGAGCACGGCCGCGCCGAGGCCGCCTACCGCTGGCTCGCCCGCCACCAGAACCCCGACGGCTCCTGGTACGCCGCCTACGCCGACGGCGCCGCCGACGAGCCCACCGACCGCGGCCGCGAGAGCAACTTCGTCGCCTACGTCGCGGTGGGCGTCTGGCACCACTACCTGGCCACCGGCGACGACGCCTTCCTCGACAGCATGTGGCCGACCGTCTACGCTGCCGTCGAGTTCGTCCTGCAGCTCCAGCAGCCCGGCGGCCAGATCGGCTGGAAGCGCGAGGACGACGGCACCCCCGTCACCGACGCGCTGCTGACCGGCTCCTCCTCCATCCACCAGGCGCTGCGCTGCGCCCTGGCCATCGCCGAGCACCGCGAGGAGCCGCAGCCGGACTGGGAGCTGGCCACGGGGCTGCTCGCGCACGCGATACGCCGGCACCCCGAGCGGTTCCTCGACAAGAGCCGCTACTCGATGGACTGGTACTACCCTGTCCTCGGCGGCGCCGTCGCCGGCGTGGCCGCCAAGGAGCGCATAGAGGAGGGCTGGGACCGCTTCGTCGTCCCGGGCCTGGGCGTGCGCTGCGTGCTGCCCAACCCGTGGGTGACCGGCGGCGAGAGCTGCGAGCTCGCCCTCGCGCTGTGGGTGATGGGGGAGTCCGACCGCGCTGTGCAGATCCTGCAGTGGATCCAGCACCTGCGCGCCGAGGACGGCATGTACTGGACGGGCTACGTGTACGACGACGACGCCGTCTGGCCCGAGGAGCGCACCACGTGGACGGCGGGTTCGCTGCTCCTCGCGGCGGCGGCGCTCGGGGGCGACGAGGCGACGACCGCGGTGTTCGGCGGGGAACGGCTCCCGGTGGGCCTGGAGCCGGACTGCTGCGCGTAGCGCCTCCGGCTCGGGAAGTCCCGGTTCCGGGGCTTGTGGATTCCGCCGGGCCCTCGCCGCGGTGGCGGACCGCCGTCGCGGCGGGCAGGTCTTTGACCTGCGGCGCGAAACCGTGCCGCCATCCTGGTGAACGCCCGAACGGGCCCCTCCCCGTGGCGGGCCCCACGGCCGCCCCGCATGCTGGCGGCATGGGAACCTCGCCCTGAACTTTCCTACCCCTCCCGGACGTTGTCAGTGGGCGGTCCTACAGTGAGGCCATGACGACGATGCTGAGTCACGAGCGCTACTGTTCCGAGATCCTCCACCAGACCGGCCTGCTGCGCTCGGCCCTGGGCGAGGACGCCGACGTGTCCGTCACCGTGCCCACCTGCCCGGAGTGGACCCTCGGCCACCTCCTGCTGCACGTGGGAGGGGCCCACCGCATGGCCACCGGGCTCGTGCGTGACCGGGTCATGGAGTTCGTGCCGCCGTCCACCGCCGGGCAGACCCTTCCCACGCCGGGCCCGGGCGACCCCTCCGTGGATGACCTGCCCGGCCTCACCGCCTGGCTCACCGAGGGCGCCGAGGCGCTGGTGGCGGTCCTGCGGGAGGCGGGGCCCGACAGCCCCGTGTGGACGTTCTCCGAGCACCCCCGGTCCGCCTTCTGGGCCCGCCGCGCGGCGCACGAGACCCTGATGCACCGTGCCGACGCCGTGGGCGCCGTCGGCGTCCCCTTCACGGCGGATCCCGAGCTCGCGGCGGACTGCGTCGACGAGTGGCTGGAGATACTCACCTTCCCCGCCGCCGTCGCCTTCAAGCCGCGGCTGAAGGAGCTGCCGGGCCCCGGCCGCACCCTCCACCTGCACGCGACCGACACCCCGGCGGAGCTCAACGCGGAGTGGTTCATCGACCTCACCGGCGAGGGGGTCGCCTGGCGCCGGGCCCACGAGAAGGCCGCCGTGGCCGTCCGCGGGCCGATGACCGACGTGCTGAGCGTCCTCTACCGCCGCCTGCCCGCCGACACCGACCGGATCGAGGTCCTCGGCGACCGCGAGCTGCTCGACTTCTGGCTGGAGCGGGCCGTCTTCTGAGGCCACCTCGGCCCAGGCCGCCTCGGCCCGTGTGAGACCAGGTCGGCTCAGGCCGCCTCGGCCCGCGTGAGACCAGGTCGGCCCGGGTGCGGCCCCCTCGGCCGGGGGCCGGATGAGAGCATCATCGTATGACCGTTGTGCCCAGATCCTCCGCGACCTGCAGGCTCGCCCGGGCCGCCGTGCTGCCCGCCGCCCTCGTGCTCGTGGCGGCCTGCAGCTCGGGTGACGCCGGGACGTCCAACGCCGGCGCGCCCGGCGCGGGGGATCCGCTCTTCCCGCGCCTGGGCAACGGCGGGTACGACGTCCGGCACTACGGCCTCACCCTCGACTACGCACCGGAGGGCAACCACCTCAAGGGCACGGCCGTCATCACCGCCCGTGCGACGCAGGACCTCGGCTCCTTCAACCTCGACCTCAAGGGGCTGAAGGTCCGCAGCGCCCGCGTCGACGGCCGCCCGGCCCGCACGGCCAGGAAGGGCACCGAGCTGGTCGTGACGCCCCGCGAGACGCTGGGCAAGGGCCACGAATTCGAGACGGTCGTCGTCTACGACGGCACGCCGAAGGAGATCACCGACGAGGACGGCAGCGCCCTGGAGGGCTGGGTCGAGACCGACGACGGCGCGGTCGGCCTCGGCCAGCCCACCGGCTCCATGGCCTGGTTCCCCGGCAACCACCACCCCTCCGACAAGGCCGCCTACGACATCGAGGTGACCGTCCCCAAGGGCTACACCGCCGTCGCCAACGGCGAGCTGCGGCGCCAGGAGGACAAGGGGAACCGGACGGTGTTCGCCTGGCACAACGCCGAGCCCATGGCGAGCTATCTGGCGAGCGTGGCCGTCTCCCCGTTCAAGGTCACCACCGCCCGCGCCGGCGACCTGCCCCTCTACATCGCCACCCACCCCAAGGAGGCCCGGGCCGGGACCCGCCTGGAGAAGCTCCTGCCCGAGGCCATCGCCTGGGCCAGCGATCTGTTCGGCCCGTACCCGTTCTCCTCGGCCGGCGCGGTCGTCGACCACAACCCGTACGTCGACTACGCCCTGGAGACCCAGACCAAGCCCTACTTCGACTCCGCCCCGGACGACGTGACGGTCGTGCACGAAGTCGTCCACCAGTGGTTCGGAAACTCCGTCACCCCGCGCACCTGGCGCGACATGTGGCTCAGCGAGGGCTTCGCCGCGTACGCGGAGTGGCTGTGGGAGGAGAAGCACGGCGGCCGCTCCGTCCAGCGCATCTTCGACGACTACTACTCCGGCAAGGACCCGCTGAGCGACGGCATCTGGGCCTTCCCGCCCGCCGACCCCGCCCCGGCCACGGTCTCCGACCCGCCGGTCTACGGCCGCGGCGCCATGGTGCTGCACAAGCTGCGGCAGGCCGTCGGCGACGAGACGTTCTTCGCCACGGCCCGGGCCTGGGCGGGCGAGCACAAGTACGGCAACGTCGACACCGCGGAGTTCGAGCGGTTCTGGCAGCAGCGCACCGGGAAGAACCTCGGCGGCGTGTTCGGCCCCTGGCTCCACGGGCAGGGGCGGCCGGACCGGCCGTGATGGTCGCTGTGACGCCCGTGCCGGCCGCCGCGGCGGGCCTACGGGCACACCAGCTCCGCCAGCGCCCGCAGCGTCTCCGGGTCCGGCGCCGTCACCAGCAGGTCCGTCACCGGGCCCGCCCGCCACAGCTCCAGCCGCTCCGCGATCCGCCCGCGCGGCCCCACGAGCGAGATCTCGTCGGCGAAGGCGTCCGGCACGGCCGCGACGGCCTCCTCGCGCCGCCCCGCCAGGAACAGCTCCCGCACCCGCCCCGCCTCCTCCCCGTACCCCATGCGCGCCATGAGGTCGGCGTGGAAGTTGCGGCGCGCGTGCCCCATGCCGCCGATGTAGAAGCCGAGCATCGCCTTCACCGGAAGCAGCCCCTCGGCGACGTCGGCGCACACCCGGGCCCGGACCAGCGGCGCCACCAGGAAGCCCGGCGGCGCGGCGGCGAGGGCCTCGGCGTGCAGGTCCGTGCGGAGCGGGGACCAGTAGAGGGGCAGCCAGCCGTCGGCGATGCGGGCGGTCTGGGCGACGTTGCGGGGCCCCTCGGCGCCGAGGAGGACGGGCAGGTCCGGGCGCAGGGGATGGGTGATGGGGCGGAGGGGCCTGCCGAGGCCGGTCGCGCCGGGGCCGCGGTAGGGGAGGGCGTGGTGGCGGCCCTCCAGCGTCACCGGGGCCCGGCGGCGCAGCACCTGGCGGACCACGTCCACGTACTCGCGCGTCGCGGTCAGCGGGCTGTCCGGGAACGGCCGCCCGTACCAGCCCTCGACGACCTGAGGGCCCGACAGCCCCAGGCCGAGCAGCAGCCGGCCGCCGGAGAGGTGGTCGAGGGTGAGGGCGTGCATCGCGGTGGCCGCGGGGCTGCGGGCGGCCATCTGGGCGACGGCCGTGCCGAGCCGGATGCGGGTCGTGTGCGCGGCGATCCAGGTGAGGGGGGTGAAGGCGTCGGAGCCCCAGGCCTCGGCGGTCCACACCGAGTGGTAGCCGAGCCGCTCGGCCTCCCGGGCCAGGCCGAGGTGGCGGGGGTCGGGGCCGCGGCCCCAGTAGCCGAGCGCGAGTCCGAGCCGCACGGTGGCCCTCCCGGCGGGCAGGTGACTGACGGTCTGTCAGATCCGCTGACTGTAGGCCCGCGCCGGGCCCCGGGCAAGAGGCCGAGGCAACGGGGGCCACTGCCTGAGGGGCGCGGGAAACTGCGCGATCAGCCACGGACGGCCCGCAGCCGACCGGCGACCGCACGTCCGGCGGACCGCTCACCGGCCTCCGGACAAGAGGCCGCCGCGCAAGGAGCCCGGGCAGGAGAGCCGCACGCGCCCCGGAAATGACGGCGGCCCCCCGGGCAACCCCGGCGGGCCCCCCTGCGGGCCCCCCGCGCGGCAGCCGCGCGGGGTGCC